>DATBIA010000094.1:0-17008 GCA_036557165.1 Bryobacteraceae bacterium | reverse complement strand
ACGCCGACGCGCGGGGCGAAATGCACCAGCAGGTGGCCGAAGCCGAATCCGAGCGTGAGCTGCGCGACCGCCTCACCCAGCAAGGCTTCCTGATCTACTCGATCAAGCCCCGTTCGGAGGCGGCGAAGCTGGGCGGCGGCCGCGGCAAGCTCAACCTTGAGAAATTTCTCATCTTCAACCAGCAGTTCGTCACCTTGATCCGCGCCGGCCTGCCGATTCTGAAGTCCCTGGATTTGTTAGCCGAGCGCCTCACCGAGCCCAAGCTCGGGCGCCACATCAAAAACGTGCGCGAAGAAGTCCGCAATGGCGCGCTGCTCTCCGACGCCTTCGCGCGCCAGGGAGTGTTTCCGCCGATCTACGTCACCACCGTGCTCGCCGGGGAGCGCAGCGGCTCGCTTGCCGAGGTCCTGGAGCGCTTCATTACATATCAAAAGCTCGCGCTTTCGGTACGGAAGAAACTGATCGTATCGATGCTATACCCTGCGGTGCTGGTTTGCCTCGCCTTTGGCCTGGTGGTGTTTCTCGTCACCTATGTGGTGCCCAACTTCGCGCAGCTTTACAGCAGTATGGGTTCGCGGCTGCCCGCTCCGACGCAGATTCTGATCGCCGTCGGGACCACCGCGCGAAGCTACGTCGTGTTCGGATTCATCTGCCTGGTTGTGGGGTTGCTGGCCTTCCGCTACTGGGCGCGCACGCCTTCCGGCAAGGAGGCCGTGGATCGCGTGGTGCTGAAAACGCCCATCGCGGGCGAAGTTTGGATCAAATTTCAAGTGGCGCAGTTCTCGCGCGTGATGGGCACTCTGCTTTTGGGCGGAATCCCTCTGTTGGGCGCGCTGGACACCGCTGCGGACTCGCTCGGCACGCAGGTGCTCAAGAAGGTGCTGGAACGCGCGGTGAAGCTGGTGCGCGAAGGGCAGGCCTTGTCGCAAGCGTTGCGTAGCACCAAACTATTCCCTGGACTTTCCATCGACATGATCGAAGTGGGCGAATCCACCGGCGCGCTTCCGGCGATGCTTTCAAGCGTCGCCGAGTTCTACGAAGACGACGTCTCCACGCGCGTAACGGCCGCGCTGAGCCTGATCGAACCCGCGATTCTAATCTGCATGGGCTGCTTCGTGGGCTTCGTATTGGTATCGCTGTATTTGCCGATTTTCTCGCTCGCCGATTCGATGCGGTGACTATCCCCCGAACGCGGCGGCTACGCGAAAGGCGGAATCGGGCCCGGCCAAGGGCGCTACGGCTTCGTCTTCGCGGTAGACGACAACCGAAGTGTA
The DNA here is from genome assembly GCA_036557165.1 of Bryobacteraceae bacterium. GTDB lineage: Bacteria > Acidobacteriota > Terriglobia > Bryobacterales > Bryobacteraceae > Palsa-187. The sequence continues at coordinate 15,734 of DATBIA010000094.1, read as the reverse complement.
CTTGCCTCCGACCGGCTCCCGGTGGACGATCATGCGGCGTTGATTGACGTCCAGAACCCAATAGTCGGCGATGCCGGCGCGGCCGTAGAGTTCCGATTTGGTAGAGAGATCGAAGGACAAGGTAGAAGCCGCAACCTCCACCACGAGCAGGGTATCCTCGGGCCGCGGTTTCCTCCCAAGTTCAGGGAGCGGCGCGCGCAGCACGCTCAGGTCGGGTTCCGGCTCATTGCATTGATCGATATGGACAGGATCTCCCTTAAGCACTCGCATGAATCCGAAAATCCCGATCAGCCATTCCTGTAGCAACATAGCGGCGAGTACGTGAGGGGCGGTCTTCCCCGGCTTTTTGTCGATAATCTCTCCGTCGATGAGTTCGTAGCGCTTGAAGGAACAGCCTTTCGAGATGAGATCTTCGATTTCGCAGACGGTCCATTTCTTGCGGGGAAGGGATTCAAGCGGCGGGGGAGCGACGGGTTCCAGGAATGCGGTCGGCATAACTCGAAGTTATTCCTCGAACGCGGCGGCGACGCGGAAGGCGGAATCCGGCGCGGCCAATGGCGCTACGGCCTCGTCTTCGCGGTAAACGACAACCGAAGTGTATTTGCCTTCGACCGGCTCGCGATGGACGATCATGCGGCGCTGCTTAACATCGAGCACCCAATAATCGGGAAAGGCGGCGCGGGCGTAAAGTTCGGCTTTGGTGGAGAGATCCATCGCCAAAGTAGAAGCGGCGACTTCAATCGCCAGCAGGATATCTTCCGCCTGGGGCTTCCTCCCCAGCTCATTGAGCGGCGCGCGAAGCACGGCGAAGTCGGGCTCAGGCTCATTGCGTTCGCTGTCCTGCAATGCCACCACGATTGGGTATTCCCTATGAATCCGTCGAAGGCCGAAGAGCCCAATCAGCCATTCCTGGATCCACATCGCCGCCAGCATGTGAGGCAGGTTCATTCCCATTTGCCTGTCGATCAACTCCCCGTCGATTAATTCGTAGCGCTTGAAGGAACAGCCCTTCGAGATGAGATCTTCGATTTCGCACACGGTCCACTTCTTGCGCGGAAGGGATTCCAGCGGCGGGCGAGCGACGTGTTCCAGGAACGCGGTCGGCATACTTCGATGTTAGCGGCTCAGACGCCCCAGCAGTAGTCTTCGACGGCGCGCTCGATGCTCGAGTCTTCCTCGCCCAGCCGCATCAGCTCCAGGCGCAGAGCGTCGACCAGAGCGAACCAGCTCGCCTCGATGACGTTTTCGGAAACGCCGACCGTGGACCAGCTTCTTCGGTGATCGGACCATTCGATCAGCACCCGCACGCGCGCGGCGGTGCCTTTTTTGAAATCCAGCACGCGGACTTTGTAATCGGTGAGCCGGACTTCGGCGATAGCCGGATAGAGCGCTGACAGAGCTTGCCGGAGCGCCACGTCCAGGGCGTTCACCGGCCCGTTGCCGGTGGCCGTGGCCGAATGCACCCCATCCTGAGCCTTCAAAGTCACCGTAGCGGTGGAGGAACCGTTCGATTTGGTGACCACCTCATAGCTCACCACCTCGAAAAGCTGCACGCCCGGATGCAGCGCCTCCCGGACCAGCAGCTCGAAAGTACCTTCGGCGGCCTCGATCTCGTAACCCTGGAACTCCATCTGTTTCATCCGATCGAGCAGCTCGCGCCGCGCGGCGTCGTCCAGGCGGTCTTCCAGGCCATGCTGTTTCAGCTTGTAAAGCACGCTGCCCCGGCCGGAAAGATCGCTCAGCAGCACGCGCTGGCGATTGCCGACCTGCTTGGGATTGATGTGCTCGTAGGTCGCCGAATCCTTCAGCACCGCGCTGACGTGTACGCCGCCTTTGTGGGCAAAGGCGCTATGGCCTACGTAGGGTTGATCCCCGCGCATCGGCAGATTCGCCAGCTCGGCGATAAACCTGGCGGCGGCGGTTAAATTCGCCATGCGCTCTTTGCCGATGGTGGTGTGCTCCATCTTCAATTCGAGATTGGCGATGATCGACGTCAGGTTGGCGTTTCCGCAGCGCTCTCCGTAGCCGTTCATGCAGCCCTGCACGTGTGCGAACCCCTGCTCGATCGCGGACAGCGCATTCGCCACGCCCAGATCCGAATCGTTATGCGTATGGATTCCGAGCACGCCGTCCATCCGCCTACGGACGTCGGCGCAAATCTGCGCGAGTTGGCCGGTCATCATGCCGCCGTTGGTATCGCACAAAACCAAAACGTCCGCGCCCGCGGATTTGGCCGCTTCCAGAGTACGCAACGCGAAATCACGGTTTGCCTTATAGCCGTCGAAGAAGTGCTCGGCGTCGTAGATCACTTCTTTGCCGTGAACTTTCAGATATTTCACGGTGTCGGAGATCAGTCGGAGGTTATCCTCTTCGGAGATATTCAGCGCCCTATGGACGTGAAGGTCCCAGCTCTTGCCGAAAATGGTCACCACGGAAGTGCCCGCCGCCGCAAGGGCCTTCACGCTCGCGTCTTCCTCCACGCTGTTGCGCGCCAGGCGAGTGGCGCCGAAAGCGGCAAGACGCGTGTGTTTCAGCGGCAGGTCCTTCGCCCGCGCAAAAAACTCCTTATCTTTCGGATTGGAGCCGGGCCAGCCGCCTTCGACGTAGTCGATGCCGAGCTCGTCCAGCTTTTGCAGAACCAGGATCTTGTCGTCGGCCGAAAAGCTGACGGCTTCCCCCTGTGTGCCATCGCGCAGCGTGGTATCGAACGTGAAGACTCGCATAATTCTCGGCGGGCCGCCTCGGCGGGACAAGCGGAAGCTTGTCCTACTGGGCGGCGGGTACGCCGACCTCCTTTTTTCTCTTCAGGAACGTCATCATCTTTCTCAACTCCGCTCCCACTTGTTCCACGGGCTGATTCTGCGCCGCTTCCCGCATGGCCAGAAACTTCTTCCGCCCGGTCTTGTTTTCCTCGATCCAGGCCTTGGCGAACTCGCCCGACTGAATCTCGGAAAGAATCTTTTTCATCTCCGCCCGCGTCTGCGCGTTCACAATCCGCGGACCACGCGTGTAATCCCCGTATTCGGCCGTGTCGGAGACCGAATAGCGCATGTAGCCGAGCCCGCCCTCATAAATAAGATCGACAATCAGCTTCAGTTCGTGTAGGCACTCGAAGTACGCAATTTCGGGCGCATAGCCGGCTTCGACCAGCGTTTCGAATCCTGCGCGGATCAATTCACTGACCCCGCCGCACAGCACGCTCTGCTCGCCGAACAGGTCGCTTTCGGTCTCTTCGCGGAACGTCGTCTCGATTACGCCCGCCTTCAGGCACCCCAATGCCATCGCATAGGCGAGCGCGTTTTCCAGCGCCTTCCCCGATGCGTTCTGGTGTACGGCCACCAGCGCCGGCACGCCCACGCCTTCCGTGAACAGCTCGCGCACGCGATGGCCCGGCGCCTTGGGCGCGATCATCGAAACGTCCACGTTTGCGGGCGGTACGATTTGCTTGAAGTGAATGCTGAACCCGTGGGCGAACATCAAGGTCTTGCCCGCCGTAAGGTTCGGCTCGATGTCGGTCTTGTAAAGATCGCCCTGAATATGATCGGGCACCAGAATCATCATGGTGCTCGCGGCCTTGGCGGCGTCGGCGGGGGAAAGCACGCGCAGCCCGGCCGATTCGGCCTTGGCGCGGCTCTTGCTCGACGCGGGCAGGCCCACCACAACTTCCAGGCCCGAATCGCGCAAATTCAGCGCGTGCGCGTGCCCCTGGCTGCCGTAGCCGATAATTCCAACCGTCTTCCCTTTTAGCAGGCTTATATTGCCATCTTGTTCGTAATAGCGCTTTGCCATTTATTTCACTGACTCCGTTTCGGTCTCCATTTCCAAATCCTTCCGGATCGGCGGAGCGAGCCGCAGCCGCTTGGCTTCCAGCGACACCGCCACCAGACCCGACCGGGTTACTTCGATTTCTCCGTAGCTCTTCATCACGTCGATGAATTCGTCCAGCTTCTCGGGATCGCCCGTGGCTTCGAGCGCAAAGCCCTCGACCGAGCTATCCACCGCCCGCGCGCCGAAAATTTCGGCTTCCTTCAGGATCGCGGCGCGATCCTGCATGTTCGCCCGCACGCGCAGCAGCACCAGCTCGCGGCGCACCGCCGGAGCTTCCGTTAAATCCGCCGCCTGCAGCACGTTGATCAGCTTGTTGATCTGCTTGATGAGCTGTCCGCGCTGCACCGGCTCGATGTCCACCACGATGCTCATGCGGGAAAGCTCCGGATCGAGCGTCCGCGCCACCGTCAGGCTTTCGATGTTATATCCGCGCGCCGAAAGCACTCCGGTGACGCGCATCAAGGCGCCGGGTTTGTTCTCGACCAGCAATGAAATTAGCTGAAGCATCTGTTACCCCTCCACCGGCTGAGGCGGCCCGAGCACCATCTCGTTAATCGCTCCGCCCGCGGGCACCATCGGATAGACATTCTCATACGAGGCCACGCGGACGTTCAAAAGATACGGACCGGGCTCGCGAACGGCCGCTTCCAGCGCGCCCCGCAACTCGGCGGGGTTCTCCACCGTGCTTCCCTTGAATCCATACGCGCCCGCCAGTTTCTCCGGATCGGGGAACCCGTCTAGCTGCACCGCGCTCAGCCGGTTGTTATAGAACAGCTCCTGCCACTGCCGGACCATTCCCAAATAACCGTTGTTCATCACGATAATCTTCACCGGCAAAGCGTGATTCGCGATGGTGGCCAACTCCGGAATCGACATTTGGAACCCGCCGTCGCCCACTAGCGCGAACACCAGCTTGTCCGGCCGCGCGAACTGCGCGCCGATGGCCGCGGGCAAGCCAAATCCCATGGCCCCTAAGCCGCCCGAGTTGATCCACAGCCGGGGATGCTGAAAGCGGATGAACTGCGCCGCCCACATCTGGTGCTGGCCGACGTCGCTTGAAACAATCGCTTCCCCGCCGGAAAGCCGATCGATCTCCGCCATCAGATGCTGCGGCTTAATCTGATCCGTGGAGCTTTCCGGCTCCAACGGATGCTCCTTGCGCCATTCGCCGATGCGTTCCCGCCATGCAGCGCGCGCCGCGGCATTTTTCGGCTTCATGTCTTCCGCCGTCTCGGCCAGCGTCTGATTCAATTTTTCGAGCACCCGCTTGACGTCGCCCACGATCGGCACGTCGGCCGCGCGATTCTTGCCGATCTCGGCCGGATCGATGTCGACGTGAATCACTTTCGCGTGGGGCGCGAAAGCGGCCAGCCTTCCTGTGACGCGGTCGTCGAACCGCACGCCCAGCGCGACGATCAGATCGGTCTCGGTCATGCCCATATTGGCGGCGTAGCTGCCGTGCATCCCGGGCAGGCTGATGAAATTCGGGTGCTCGCTCGAAAGCGCGCCCAGGCCCATCAGCGTGCAGACGGCCGGAGCATTCACCCGCTCGACGAACTCGCGCAAATCGTCGGCCGCGCCCGCCGCCAGAATTCCTCCGCCCGCGTAAACCATGGGCCGCCTTGCGTCCCAAATCATCTGAGCCGCGCGGCGAATTTGTCCGGCATGTCCTTCCACGTAAATCTTGTAGCCCGGAAGATGGATCGCGGAAACGGGCGCGTAATGCGCCTGCGCCTGGAAGACGTCCTTCGGAATATCCACCAGCACCGGGCCGGGGCGGCCCGTCGCGGCGATGTGAAATGCCTCGTGCACGGCTTGAGGCAGGTCCGAGAGTTTTTTCACCAGGAAATTGTGCTTGGTGCAGGAGCGCGTGATGCCGAATGTATCGGCTTCCTGAAAAGCGTCGCTGCCGATGAGCTTGGTGGAAACTTGCCCGGTGATGGCCACCACCGGAATCGAATCCATCATCGCGTCCACCAGTCCCGTGACCAGATTAGTCGCGCCCGGCCCCGAGGTCGCACAGCAGACGCCCACCTTTCCGGTCGCGCGCGCATATCCCTCCGCCGCAAAGCACGCGTTTTGTTCATGCCGCACCAGGATGTGCTTGATCGGATGATCGTACAGAGCGTCGTAGAACGGCAGCGTAACCCCGCCCGGGTAGCCGAAAATGCAGTCTACTTTCTCGCGCGCGAGACATTCAAGGAGCATCCTCGCGCCTGACATTAGCGTTCCCGTCTTTGCTGTGGCTGCGGGCGCCGCTGTGGCCGCCGTCGCCGCCGTCTTGCCGCTTACGATTGCCGACATCCAAATCCTCCCCTAAAGCAGAAAGGCCACTGTCCGGGGGTTTCTTGCCCCCGCCAGTGGCCCGTCAGTTAACCAAAATATGGCTGAATCGGGCCTTCAGGCGGGGCCGGTTACGGCCCCAATAATAAGTACTACAGTCCTGAGAAGACCCGTAGGTATGATTTCCGAAGAGCGCACCGGACGCGACGGCCGCCGCGTCCCGCTGTGCGCGATCCCAAAAGAGAGCCCGACCACTTTCGTGCGGATTGCCTGGTTGGGTTCCGAGTGCGTCATCGAAGTCTCTTGGTAAACAGAATACAGCAGAAGCACGGCCTATGCAAGGGGCGAGTGGGATAATTAATTTTTATTCTCTTATCACTTCATGGCTGGGAGCACTGCCTCGTTGCCAACTCGCTTTGCGCCCATAATCTGCTATTATCAAGAAACTGCGCGCGCTTGACGATCCTCTTCCTGGATGGCTGGTGCATAGCGCGCCCCGGGGGCCTGACTGCGGAACGGCGGGTCGGCGCGCAGCAAACCGGCGCAGTCCTTCCGGCCGGCAAGACTTTAACTTGTGGAGTGTGAATGAACTTATTCTGGGTGCTGTCGATCACTGTAGCAATTCTTCAGGTATCTGTCCTTTTCACCACTATTTATTTGCACCGCTCCCAGTGCCATCGCGGTCTGGATCTGCACCCGGCGATCGGCAATCTGATGCATTTGGAACTGAGTCTCTTTACCGGTATCGTGCCCAGAGAGTGGGTGGCCGTTCACCGCAAGCACCATCACTTCTCGGATCGCGAGGGAGATCCGCACAGCCCTTATTTGCTCGGCCTCTGGAAGGTGTTTTTCGGCAATTATTTTTACTATAAGCAGGAGATTCGTAACCGGACCACGGTTCGAAAGTACACGCCGGACTACCGGCCGGACCTCGTGGATCGGATTCCGTTCATCCGTTACGGAGTTTTTGGCGGCCTCATGATTTTTATGGCCATGTTTGGCTGGAAGTGGGGTTTGGCGGCCTGGAGCTTCCATGTGGTTGCATACATCCTGTTAAATTCGTCCATTAACAGCTTGTGTCATATGATCGGATACCGGAATTACGACAATCTGGCGACCAACCTCCGGCTGGTGGCATGGCTGACGGGTGGCGAGGGACTCCACAACAATCATCATGAACACCCCTCTTCGGCCAAATTTTCGCGTAAGCTGACCAAAAAAGAGTTCGACCCCGCCTGGACTGTAATTCGTCTGCTCGAGCGCTGCGGTCTGGCTCGCGTAAAGCCCGAGCCAATCGCAAAAGCGGCGGCCTAAACCGGCTAGTGGGACAAGCGTCAGCTTGTCCATTTTCCCGTCTATCTATTCCGAAAGGGACATGGCGAGAGTTAGCGGATATGACCCGTTCGGGCTATGCGTCTGTCTATTTGAGCGCGGATTCGACCGCGGAAACCAGTTCGCGCGAGAGCGGCTCCACCGGCGGCTCGAACCGCTGTATGACTCTGCCGGTGCGATCCACAAGGAATTTGGTGAAGTTCCACTGGATTTCGCCTCCCGTTTTCGGGTTGGCCGACCGATCCGTCAAAAAACGGTATAACGGCGATTGGTCGGCGCCGGCCACCGAGATCTTTGAGAACATCGGAAATGTCACGCCGTATTTGCTTTTGCAGAATGTCTGGATCTCGCCGTCGGTCCCCGGCTCTTGCCCTCCGAAATTATTCGCGGGAAAACCCGCAATTAAAAATCCCCGCGATTTGTAACGCTCGTAGAGCTTTTCGAGCCCCTCGTACTGCGGAGTATATCCACACTGACTCGCCACGTTGACGATCAGCATGACTTGGCCTTTAAAGATCGAGAGCGGGACGGCCTTGCCATTGATCGCTCTCAGCGTGAATTGGTGTACCCCGCCATCGCCCCAGGCGGTAAAAGCACTGAGTGACATCGCGACAAGTATTTCCAAAACTCTGCGCATGCGTCTACAATTATAGTCGGATAGCACGAGCCAAATCCGTAGTAAGGAAATCCGTGACAGCCGATCGTTTACGGGGGAGGTTCTATGAATGTGACTCAAATCATCTCGCAATTGAGAGACGAGCGCGCGGCCTTAGATGAGGCGATCGCCGTTCTCGAGCGGATCGCCCGTTCGGGCCCGCGCGGCAGGGGTAGACCGCCGGGATGGTTATCGGGGGTGAGCGAGGGGGGAGCGGCATCGAAAAGGATTTTTAGCGCAGCCACCCGGAAGAAAATGGCCGAAGCTCAACGAAAGCGGTGGGAAGCGTACCGGAAAGCCAAAGCGCAAGAGTGAGCCGCTAGGGCTCCAAATTCTCGATCTGTTTCTAAATTCGTTCGGAGAAAAAGCGTTTAGCTGCGAACCTGCGCGTCAGCCCGCGCGGCGATCCTACGCCGCGCGATGCCTGGGTGCGGGACTGCCCGCAGGTGTGAGCGAAAGCGACTCGCCGTCCTCCGCCACCTCGACCCTCACCAGCGCGCCCGGCGCGACCCTTCCGCTCTCCACCATCGCCGCCAACGGCTGCGTCAGGCTGCGGAGAATTGTCCGCTTCAGCTCGCGAGCGCCGTACTCCGAGCTGGTTCCCTTCCGCAACAGCCAGGAGTGCGCGTCGCCCTGGACATCGAGATCGAAGGCGCGCTCTTCCAATCGGTTTTGTATGTGGCGCTCCAATCCCTCGATCTGCTGGTCGAGAATTGCCGCCAGCGATTCCCGCCCCAGCGGCTGATATGCAATCACCGCGTCGATGCGGTTCACGAACTCGGGTGAAAATCTCCGCCGCACTTCGCCCATTCCGATGTTGTGAATCTTCCTGGCGCCCACGCTGCGCTCGCCCGTCGCGATCCCCTCAAAGCCGAAATCGGGGTGGATTTCCTTCCGCATCGCCGCCGCCCCCAGGTTGCTGGTGAGGAAAATCAGCGTGCGCTCGAAATTTACAGAGCTGTTGTCTCCCAGCCTCAGCGCCGCCTTATCCAGCACGCCGAGTAATAGCCGGGTCATGCTGGGCGCGGCCTTTTCGATCTCATCGAACAGCACCAGCGACAGATTGCAATTCTCGCTCGTTACTCCCGTAAGCTTTTGCTGCGTCAGCATTGGCTGGGTCTCGCGATGGCCCAGGTATCCGGGCGGAGCGCCGATCAGCTTGGCGACCTCGTGCTCCATCTGGAACTCGCCGCAATCGACCTTCAAAAGCGATTTTTCGCTCCCGTGCAGGACCTCGGCCAGCGCCTCCACGGTGCGGGTTTTGCCTGTACCGGTCGGTCCCAGCAACAGAAACACGCCTACGGGACGGCCTTCGGGCGCAAGCCCCGCGCGATGCATCTGTACGTACGGAACGATTTGCTCCATCGCCTGAGGCTGGCCGACCACCCGGTTTGCCAGTTCGCTCATAAGGTTCGAAGATCCGGGCCGCCTCGGCGGACGGATAGGAATGGGTGGACCGGGCAAAAGAGCCTCCTCTCAGACCCGATTATGAATGCCCGATTCCCGGTACGGAGGCCAAGCGGGGAGCCTAAGGGATTGAAGCCACGCGAGTTCCGCCAGCGCGGGAACAGAAACGGGTAGCCAGGATTTTACGGATCCTCTCCGCCGCATGCCCGTCGCCGTAGGGGTTGTGAATGCGCGAACGGCGCTCGTATTCGGGGGTATTTTCGAGCAAAAAAGCGCATTCTTCGACGATTTTTTGCTCAGAAACGCCCACTAAACGCGCCGTTCCGGCCGTGACAGCCTCCGGCCGCTCGGTTTTCTCGCGCATCACCAGCACCGGTTTCCCCAGCGATGGCCCCTCTTCCTGAACGCCGCCGGAATCGGTCAGCAAAATATGCGCCCTCCGCATCAAATCGACAAACGGCACGTAGGGCAGGGGCTCGATCAAGTGAATGCCGGGGACCCCTCGCAGCAGCCGGTTCACCGGATCCTGAACGTTGGGATTTGGATGCACCGGATAAACGATCTCGGCGTCGCCGCGCGCCGCAAGCCGGGCGAGGGCGCGGCAGATGCTCACGAAGCCGTCGCCGAAGCTCTCGCGGCGGTGCGCGGTCACCAGGATCAGTTTTTTGCGGGCATCTAAAACCGGAGACGTCGGCGCGGCGAGGGCGCCTGAATCCAGGGCATTCCGAATCTCCAACACCGCGTCGATCCCAGTGTTTCCCGTGACGAAAATGTCTTCAGGGTCTACTCCCTCGCGACGGAGATTTTCCGCGGCGGAATCTGTGGGCGCGAAATGCAGCGCCGCCAACCGCCCCACCAGCACGCGATTCATCTCTTCGGGAAACGGCTGGCGCATGTCGCCGGTGCGCAGTCCGGCTTCGACATGTCCCACCGAAACGTTGTTGTAAAACGCGGCGAGGGCGCCGCAGAATGCCGTGGTGGTGTCGCCTTGCACCAGCACGCAATCCGGCCGCTCCTTCTCGAATACCGTCTCGAGCGCCGAAAGAATCCGCGAGGTGGATTGGAAAAGATTTTGACCCGGCCTCATCAGGTCGAGATCGTAATCGGGCTGGATGGAAAACGCATCGAGAACCTGATCCAGCATTCCGCGATGCTGGGCGGTGGCGGCGATGCGGGTTTCGAATTGGTCCGGCCATTCACGGAGCCGGCGGTACACCGGAGCAAGCTTGATCGCTTCGGGCCGGGTTCCGAAAATCAGCAGAACGCGCGGCAATGGTTACTTGTGCCGGTAGGTGATCCGCCCTTTAGTGAGGTCGTAGGGCGAAAGCTCCAGGGTGACGCGGTCGCCCGCTAAAACGCGGATGCGGTTGCGCCGGAGCTTCCCGGCCAAATGGGCGAGTACGGTGCGGTCCTGATCGAGCTGAACGCTGAATAGACCGCTGGGGAATTTCTCAACTACGGTGCCTGTGACTTCAATGCTATCTTCTTTGCTCATTCTCCTCCCAGATCGGATTATAGCCCATGGGGGCACTATTCTAGAATGTGCGCCTGTCGCGCCATTCATCGTTATCCACTATTGCCGCGTGCGGCTTGTTGGCAGCTTCGCTACTGCTTGGCTGGGCCGGAATCCACCGAAGCCTATGGCTGGACGAGGCGTGGGTCGCGAATTCGATCACGGCGCCTTCGCTTCGGGGAATGTTCTATTATCCCGATTGGCTGCAAAGCAGTCCGCCGCTATTTTTGTTGGGTTCGCGTGCCGCCGTGAGCGCGCTGGGCTTATCGAACGCCTCCTTGCGAATCGAGCCGTTGCTGATGGCCTTAGTGGCCGCCGCGGGGATGTTCCTCGCCGGTAGGAGCGTGCTTTCCCCCGGCTTCGCGCTGCTCGGCTGCGCGGTACTGGTGTTCTACACGGCGGAAATCGAGTACTCGCATTCCGCCAAGCAGTACAGCGGAGAGGTCGCGGCCACGACGCTCATCATGCTGGCGGCCGTGGTCTACTTGCGCACTCCGGATCGTGCGCGTTTTTACTGGCTGGCGGCGGCGTTCGCCGGGCTCTTGCCGCTCTCCTATGCGGCGGTATTTCTTCTGCCAGGCATCCTGTTGGCCGTAGCTTATACGAGCCTGCGCCGGGCGTTCGGATTGGCTTGCGTTGCCGGGGTGGTGCTGGCGCTGGTGTACGTCTTTTTCATTCGGCCGAATCTCGGGGATCAGTTGCGCACCTACTGGGCTTCGGAACTGGAGAGCGGCTTGAGCCGTGGCGTGGTGACGGCTCTGATGGCGACGATTGCGGTGACGATCGCCGGCCTGGCGCGGGCGCGTGGAAAACCGGGCTGGCGCGAATGGACGCAGATTGTGTGCGTGCTGCCGTGCGTCCTGCTAGCCGCCGCCGGCGCCCTCGGATGGTATCCGATGAGCTATCGCACTCGCCTGTTTGTGTTCCCTTGTTTTCTCCTGGTGGCTCTGATGGGCGTCGAGGACCTCGCCCATTGGATCGTGAAAGACCGCAGGATTGTGAGCGCCGCTGCCTGGACCGCGGTCGCGGTTGCCGTTGTGCTCGGCATACGGACCGAGTTTCGCTCGCATCCCGACCTTCCCAAAGAAGATGTGGACGGAGCAGTCCGCTTTCTGCAGCGTACGGTCGCGCCGCACGACATTCTTGTGGTTCATCCTTCGGTGGCGGAGAGTTTCCGTCTATATACGGCCATGCATGGCTGGACCTCGCCGCCGGTGGTCTACGGCGACACCGGCTGGCCGTGCTGCCCGCGGCAGAAGCCGGCCCGTCCGGGAATTTCCACGCGCGAGGCCGTCAATGCCGACCTGGACCGGATGATCCCTCCCGGATATTCGGGCCGCGCCTGGCTGCTCTACACGATTCGTCCGACGCATTGGGATTGGGTGGGCTTGGACGAATCGAACGTCTGGCGCGACCGCCTGACCGACCGCGGCTGCGCAATGCCGAAACCCTACCTGCAATTCGAAAATCTCGCCATCACCTTGGCGATTTGCCCGTAATGCACAAGTAGTTTGGACCACTCCCTTGCGGTCGTGGCTCGGAACCATCGTCTCGCGGCTAAGCGGTCCGTACCCGGTGCTAAACTAACCCATGCCGATGGCCGATAAGGTGGCATGCAATCTATGATGGAACGCCGCATCGAGACCCGAATGCTCTGCGCCGACCTGGTGGATATCCAATGGCGGGACCAGAACGGCAAACAGCGCCGGGGCGTCGCCAATCTTGAAGACATCTCGCTTTCCGGCGCCTGCATCCAGGTGGAGAAGCCCATTGCGCTGGGCTCTCCGGTTCGCATCTCGTATCCCAACGGCGAGCTCACCGGCAAAGTAAGATACTGCGTTTTCCGCGAGATCGGCTACTTTCTGGGAGTGGAGTTCGAGCCCGGCGCCCGCTGGTCGCCCCGCAGCTTCCGCCCGCAGCATCTGCTGGATCCCAGGCGCATGGTGGTACGGGCGGCGAACCGCGTGAAATCGGAGATCAGCAACAGCCTGCCGAATTGAGCCTGCAGGGCTCTTAGATTCATCGGTCTATTTCGGCCGGCAGCGCGTGATGCGCCCGCGGTCTATCCCCCCTAGATCCTAGAAAAATCCTACAAGTTTTTTCCCGTACGGCTTCGGCTGGCGGCTGATGGCGGGTTCGCTCACGATGGAGCTGAATGGCCAGAGCATCGATCACTTCCTCTACACCGATTCTTCCGGAGCGGAGTACCGGCTCGACCAGAACTCGGGCAACGTCTGGGGTTCGAAGGAATCGATCTATGTTTGGTTCGACGCTAATACGAACATTCTGCACTTTCGCGATGGAAGCTTCTGGTATATGGGCTGCGTCTCGGCCGCGACGGAAAGCGACTCGGGCGTGATGTACCCGACGCTGATGGAGGACGCGAACGGGAACCAGATCGCGATCCGCTACAACTCCGCGCCGGGGGTGGGCTGGATCAATTCCAGCGCGCGCATCGCGGAAATCGAAGACGTCCGGGGCACGCCCTATTACCAGGGCCAGACGCTGTATCACACCTACGTTTTCACGTACAACAGCGATTCGCCGCCGCATCTGACTTCGATTACCAACACGATCAACACGGGCGAAAGCTACAGCTTCACCTATGCGGAAAACCAGACGGTGGTTTCGCCGTTCGACGGCCTCTATCCCCGGGTGACGGCGCTGCTCTCTCGCGCGACGGTGTCGAACATCGGAACGTATCATCAGTTTACTTACGACAGCTCGGCGGAAATGACCAATGTTCAGCTTCCGTACAAGGGGGCGCTGGGCTATACCTATTTCACCCGGGCTTACTCGAGTGGAACAAGCTACCGGGAGATTGCGAGCCGGACGTTGAACGACGGTTCCGCGACGCATACCTATGCGGTGGGGCGTAGTGTTCCCTCGGGGATGGATTTTGCTCAGCTTGGAGAGATCCTCGATTCCGACGGAGGCGGGGACAAAGTCTGGGCTTTCAATACGACCGGCTCCAGCGCAGGCCTTGTCCAGGCGTATGTCGGGCGGGACTACCCTTCCTATACCCAGCGCATCCGGAACGATCTCACCTGGGCCCAGGACGGAGCGGGCAATAGTTATCTCTCATCCACCATCACCACCGCCGATCCCGGGCAGCCGTATCAGGCTCAGAAGCAGACCAATCAAGCCGTGGATGGCTACGGCAACGTGACGCAAGTGGCATATTACAACTGGGGCAATCTTTCGACGCCAATGCGGACCGATAACTTCACCTACCTGAATTCGCCGGCCTACACGTCGCGGTATATCTTTAATCGGCTGACGTCTTCGCCCACGACGACGATCCAGTACGACCAGGGGTTTCTGGCTAATGTGAGCGGGATGCGGGAGTGGGATTCCGGGGTACAGAACGTGACCGCGCGCGGCAATCCCACCACGATCACGGGGCCTTCAGGGACCACCATGGCCGGCTATAACGTGGCGGGCGCGCCGACGAGCACGACTGTCAATGGCGTGATCACTTCGGTGAGCACCACCAGCACAACCAACTACGCCGCGCCCTCGCAGATGACCGTGGGGAGCTTGTCCGAGACGATGAGTTATAGCTCGTTTCTCGGGCTGACCAACGAAACGGGGCCGAACGGGGCGGGCGTGTCGCTGGGCTATGACGCGAATGCGCGGCCCACTTCGGCGACGTCGCCCTTTGGGGCCATGACTACGACGACCTACAACGACACCGCTTCGCCGCCGACCGTCGTCACCAGCGTGAACGGGCGCTGGACGAAGCAGACGCTGGACGGGCTGGGGCGCACGATCCTCACCGAAACCGGCGACGCCAATGGAACCAAGAGCCAGGCGGAAACCGTTTACGGCCCCTGCGGATGCTCGCCCGTGGGGAAGATGATAAAGCAGGCTGTGCCGCACGCGCCGGGGGCGCAGCCGGCGTATACCGCCTATAGCTATGACGGCCTGGGGCGCACGGTGAGCGTGCGGGCGCCCGACGGCGCTTCCACGACGACGTATCTGTATCAGGGCAACACGGTCACGGCGACCGATCCAGCGGGCGCATGGAAGAAGTTCACCAGCGACGCGCTGGGCAACCTCGTGCAGGTGAACGAACCCAATCCAGCGGGCGGCGGCGGCCCCGCCTGGTATAACAGCTCCTGGACGCGGCGCAAGCAGATTACCATCGACCACACCAAGGTCTCCGGCTCATCGAGTCTGAGCGGATTTCCGGCGCTGATCTCGCTGGCCTCGGATTCCAACCTCGCCTCCGCGGCCCAGCAGAACGGCAACGACATTCTGTTCACCGCCGCCGACGGCACGACGAAGCTCAGCCACGAAATCGAGCAATACACCTACACTACGGGGCAACTGGCCGCGTGGGTGCAGATTCCATCGCTGTCCAACAGCAGCGACACCGTGGTTTTCATGTACTACGGCAACGGCTCGGCCGGCAGCCAGCAGAACGCCCTTGGGGTTTGGGACGCCAACTACCAGCTCGTTTATCATCTGGCCGACAACGCGGCCAACACCACGGTGACGGATGCCGCGAATCAGTTGAATGGGACCAGCCAGGCGAACACCAGCGCCAAGCACGCGACGGGTAAAATTGGTGGGGCGCTCACGTTCAACGGGACCAGCGACTACGTGCAGGCGTCTTCGAGCAAGGCTCCGCCCGACCGGGTCACGCTGGAAGCCTGGTACGACCCCAACTCCAGTTCGGCGTGCCGGGCGTTTGGATTGGGGGGAACGGAG
>DATBIA010000093.1:0-64475 GCA_036557165.1 Bryobacteraceae bacterium | reverse complement strand
GGGCCTGGAGGAATTGATTGGACCCGAACAGATGGCCGCCATCGCCGGCGCCGGCGCTATGCGATTTCAGGCGACGGGCGATACCGGCGTCGGCCTGAATTCCTCGCAGCCCATGGTTGCCCTGGCGATGGCGAAAGAGATCGACACCGCGAATCCCGCCAACGGTCCCACCTTCTTTCTGAACTTGGGCGACGTGATTTATGGGAATGGGAAGCAGGCGCTTTACGCGAATAACTTTTACCGGCCGAATTCCCCCTATTTACACCCCGCCCCTGGATTCGACGGAATTATCCTGGCGATTCCCGGCAATCACGATTGCGAAGTACGCGACCCCAGGGACTCCCCCAGCCTCAGCGCCTTCACCGCAAACTTCGTCTCTCCCCTCGGCCAGCAGCCTCCGATGGCGGTTAGCTTCGGAGTGAAGATGCCAAATCAGCCCGGCGTTTACTTCCATTTGGATGCGCCGTTCCTCGATTTGATCGGGCTGGATTCCAATGCCGGAGAGGATTTTGGGCTATTAGGCGCTAACGCCGCCGACACGCATCAGCTCACCTGGCTGCAAACCACGCTCATGGCGATCGCGGCCTCGCGAACGGGCGCGGGCGGCACAAGGAAGGCACTGATCCTCGCGATGCATCATCCGCCTTACGCTTCGGCGCTTCAGGTCCAGCCATTGTTTGGGCATGCCGGCAGTCCGCAAATGCAGGCGCAGCTCGATTCCGCCTGCGCGGCGGCGGGTATCTGGCCAGACGCGGTGCTTTCCGGCCATTCGCACAATTATCAACGTTATAAGCGCACCTGTCAGGCCGCAAACGGGCAACAATTCGACACAGCTTATTTCGTCGTCGGAACAGGCGGCATAGCCTTGCAGGCGCCGCCGTCGCCGGTGG
This sequence comes from Bryobacteraceae bacterium, assembly GCA_036557165.1. Lineage (GTDB taxonomy): Bacteria > Acidobacteriota > Terriglobia > Bryobacterales > Bryobacteraceae > Palsa-187. The sequence continues at coordinate 63,585 of DATBIA010000093.1, read as the reverse complement.
GGGCAAGCGTCAAGGAGAAACCCGTGCCGGGGCTCTCCAATAGCACCGTGACTTTCCAGAACCGCGATAAGAACTTCGGATTCGTGCGAGTAGCGGCCACCGCCGCCCAGCTTCAGGTCTCCTTTGCGCGCGTCCAGAACGACAACACCGATATTTTTGAGACGGTTACAATCGACCTGGCGACCCAGAAGCAAATCGCACCCTAGTCCCAAAGCCGCCCGTCACGATTTCCGCCAAAGATCCAGGCTGTAGCGGGCGCAAACCTTGGGGTTTCCGCGCAAAGTTAAATAGTGTAACGTTTTCAGGGGATGGTGCATCTCCGTTTTGGTCGTGTATCCTGTAAGTCGAAGGCTTGCAGTACCTTCGAACAGCTATTCCTAAATGTTCTCGTAGGGCGCGTGGCCAGGCAGTGGGGGGCCCGGGGGCGCACGCGCTACGGACGGACAAATCCTCCGGGCGATTTAACTCAATTTAAATGCTTTAGGGCGAGCGAAAAAGCCTTAGGAGATCAAAACGAATGTTGCGTAGATGCGCGGCTTTGTTGATGTTTACAACGCTGGCCGCTTCCGGCGTATGGGCCCAGGGACTGAATGTGCCCCCGGGTGTGACGAAAGACGACTGGGAAGAGATTAATTTCGAATTCAATTCCTCGGTGCTGGTGGACGGATTTCCCAGTTTGCTTCGGCTGGCGGAATTACTGCAAAAGAATACCGGCTACAAAGTTCGGGTGGAAGGCCACACCGATGTCATTGGCGGCGCTCAATTTAACGACCGATTAGGCTTGGCTCGAGCCAACGCCGTTAGGGATTTTCTGGTGAAATACGGCGCTCAGCCGAATCAAATTACCACCGCTTCCGAAGGCAAACAGAACCCGAGATATCCCGGCCAGCGGCCTGTCTTCAGCCGTACGGACGAAGCCCGATACATGAACCGGCGCGTCTCGCTGACGGTCACCGACGCCAACGGCAATCAGGTGAGCGCGGGCGGCGCCGGGGAAGCCATTCGCGCGATCGAGGCGCCCAAGGAAGCAGCCAACCCGGATTGCTGCAATGAGGTGCTCAAAAGGCTGGATAAGCTCGACGACATCGCTAAGATGCTGAAGGATCTGGCCGACGCAAACGCCGATCTGCGCAAGCAGGTCGCGGATTTGAGGACCGCCCAGCAGACGCTCGAGTCCAAAGTCAACCAGCCGCCTCCTCCTCCGCCTCCTAGCGCGGCCGAAGTCGCGCAAGCGGTGCAGAACTCGATTAACGCCGCCAAGATGCCGCGCTTCCAGCTTTTGGGAATCAACGTGGGAGCCGACGATACCGGCAACACCACCTTCACCGGCAGGGCCCGCTATTTCGCGCCGTTCAACGAGCGTTTCGCATTTGAGGCTCAGGCCGAATACCTCTATTACAAGAACCAGCGTGAAGGCCAGATCGATCTTGGCTTGGTGGATCGCATGGGGCCGGTGCAGGCCGCTCTATTCGCCAGCTTCAAGCACGTCACCCTGGTGGGCGATCAAAACGGCGGAACCCTGGGCCAGGCGGCTGTCACGATCGACTACATCTTCAATCGCGGAAAGGTCGGATTCTTAGGCACTTACGGATTTATGAACAGCGGGCTGATCAACTCCGTCCATGCCACCGACCCGGTGACCGGCGCGCTGCTGAATAACGTATTGCTGAACAGCTACCTGGATGTTGTGAATCAGGCGGGTGTAAGCGCCACGATTGGGATTCTCGAAAAGAGCTATTTCGAAGGTAACGCAGCCTACTTGAACAGCGTTGCCTGGGGCAACCGTTTCGGAGCCACGGGCCGGTTTGTCTTCCCGTTCAACTCCAAGGTCGCGCTGACTTTGGAGGGTAACATCAATCCGACGCTACTTGCCGCCCATAACAGCGGAACGGCCCTGATAGGCTTGCAATTCGGGAACATGCTGCGGCCCCAGGACTTTAAGGCCGCCAATCATCCCGTTCCGGTCGACGTGCCGCGTATTCGCTACGATGTTGTCACCAGGCGCGTTCGCGTGGGCAATTCTGCGCCGGTGGCCGACGCCGGCCCGCCGCAAAATGGCGTAGCCCCCGGAACCATTACCCTCAACGGGTCGGCCTCCTACGATCCCGACGGCGACCCGATCACTTTCCAGTGGATTCAGGAAGCCGGTCCGGTTGTCTCGCTTTCCAATCCCAATGCCGCCATCACCACCTTCACGGCCGTGGCGGGAGCGACATACACCTTCCGCCTGGTAGTTCGCGATCCTTACGGCGGGCAAGGAATCGCCCGCACGTTCGTCACGACGGCCGCGGCGAACGCGGTGCACATCGTGTTCTTCACGGCGAACCCGGCCTCTATAGGCTCTAGCCGGGCTTCGGCGAACGGCGATGCCACAAGCTCCGGTCAGACTTCCACGTTGTCCTGGCAGGTGATAAACGCCGATACCATCACGCTCAGCGGAGTGGGAACGGTGCAGGCCCAGGGCTCGACCCAGGTGGCTCCCACGACAACAACCACCTATACGCTGACCGCGAAAAACGCCACTAGCCAGGACACCGCGACGGTGGTCGTGGTGGTGAACTCACCAGGCGTGCAGCTCACCAGTTGCTTCGCGAGCCCGACCAACATCTCGGCGGGCGAATCGTCGACTTTGAACTGGACGTCCACCAACGCCACCAGCGTGAGCATTTCGGGAATCGGATCGGTCGCGCTGAGCGGCAGCCAGGTGGTGACCCCGACTACCAGCACCACCTATACCATCACGGCGAACGGAACCGGCGGAGCCACGACCACGTGCAGCGTGGCGGTAACGGTGACGGCCGGCTCGCTTCCGCGAATTATTCAGTTCGCCGCGACGCCTCCGTCGATCAATGGCGGTCAAAGCGCGACCCTTCTGTGGGTCGTGGAGAACGCGACGACAGTGAGCATCAGCGGAGTGGGCAACGTCGGCTTGGGCGGCACGCAGAACGTCTCGCCGGCCGCGACCACGACGTACACCTTGACGGCGACCAACAGCCAGGGTTCGGCGACCGCCACGGCGACGGTGAACGTCATCGTAATTCCGCCGCCGACCATCACCGGCTTCACGGCGAGTCCGAATCCATCGCCGGCGCCTAACTCGCCCGTGACGCTAACTTGCGGCGCGAACAACGCTGTGAGCCTCAGCATAGGCACGGCGCTATTCAACGGCAACAACGCTTCGTTCGTGGTGACCCCGAACACAACAACCACCTACACTTGCACCGCCACCGGCCAAAACGGCCAGACGGTGTCGCAATCGGTGACAGTGACAGTGAACGGGAGCGCCCCGCCGTACAATTAACGAAACCCTGATGGGGCGGGCAGGATTGCCCGCCCCACCTAGAACGCTCAATCCATCACGGCAGCCGGAACGCGACGATCGTTTCTTGCGCCGCAATGACGACGTACTGTTTCCCATCCTTGCCCAGATAGGTAATCGGGTTCGCGAAACCATCCGCGGGAAGCTGCGTTTCCCATAGCAACTTACCCGTCTTCGATTCGTACGCGTGGAAGCGCTGATCGTCCGTCGCACCGATGAACAGCAATCCGCTGGCGGTCGCCACCGAGCCGCCGATGTTGTACACGCAAAGCGGCACGCGGCTGATCCCAATCGGCTCACCGAGTGATGATGAGCCCGCCAGCGATAGCATCAAGTTGCTATCAAAACCGGTTTGTGGGCCTCACCCAGGCCGGTTTTACTTTTGCAGTTCGCCAACCTCCGCGAAGCTTGCCTGAGGCTCTCTTGTGGTGCGAGATAAGCGAGGAAAGCGAGGTAAGCCGGGCGCGTCCATTCCAACGCCCGGCCAGCGCGGTCCTTCCCAGCGGCGGTCAAACGCCGTCAGATATTCGCGTGTCAATCCCCGATGTGGTTTTGAAGCTTGCGGATCGACGGGCAGCGCAAGAAAGCGGCCTGGGCACACGGAGAGCGGACCCGACGCTTTTAGTCCGCCGTCAGAAAGCCCTGCAGGATTGCGGTGGCGCTTATCAGGTTAACGTTCCCCTGGCTGTTCGACAGGCCGAACACGAATCCTGCCGGGAGCACGATTCCGCCCGGATACTGGAACGAATGAATAAAGCCGTCACTCGGAACGTTCCATCGTCCAGCCGCCACGCCAACGACGGCGCCAGGTGAAGGTGGCAGGACCAAAAGTAGGCCGCTGCCGCCGGACGTGCTATCAGCAGAAATATCGACCGAGGTCAGCACGAGATTTTGCCCCGCAGGGACCGCGTATGGGGTACTAGAAGAAGAAGCGCCCTGGGCCACGCATATCGGCATTTGACCAGCGCCAAAGCAATCTAGAGCCACATGCTGCGACGCGGAGTGGGAAATATCCAGGACCGGCACGGGAGCCGTAATAGTGTTCGTGACCTTTACATTCGGCGTTCCCATGACACCCAAAGTTCCGGTGACCGGAAGGGGCAGTTGGCCGGCATTAATCGTTACTGTGGGTCCACCGACCCCTTGTCCGAGGGCTGGGTGCGAGTTCATCACCGTGCCGATGGCCGCCAAAGTCAAGACGGCGCCGCCGACCAGAAGCTTATTGCGAAGGTTCTGCATGGAATTCTCCTGTAGCTGAAGTGGGACTGCCTACGTCTCACGGACAGTCTGCATTGTCCGGATGGCATACGTTATCCCACACTGGGCAGTGAATGTATCCGAAAAATTACTGCTTTTACTGGTAATTGTTGCGGGCCTTCCGCTGGCGCATCTCTGGGGCAGCCATTATGCTTCTGAGCTACAGCCCGCAGAACGGAGGGCGCGGTCTGCTTGCCTCGCGCAGCCTCCCGTTCTGCGCCACCGAGGCCAAATGGGCCGCGGACCGTTCAGTACAACCGACAACCGCTGGAACCACCCTGAAGGGGTGCTCATAGCGAACCACGCAACGCCCGCTTTCTGCCCACGGTGGCTCACCCATCACCTCGTCAACTCCGCGAGCCGAGAACCTCCATTCGGTTTCAGTCTGAGCTAACGCCGCAAACGTTTCGGCGGCGCAGGCTCACCCAGTTGCCACTTATCACAAGCCTGACTGTTGGTTCTAAAATCAGCGGGGGTGCCGACGAAAACGCACCGGAATCGAGCCACTGGCTTTTTGCCTACGTAACCGACGCTCAAGTACGCGTCCTGGACGCCGTACGGCGGGTGGTATGGTGGATGCACCGACTCCGTGAGGGATTCCACGCGGTGTAAGCCTGTGAAGTCCTCAACCGCATACTCGTCTGGGGAAGCGAACGTAGTATTCGGAGACGAAGTTTGCAAGCGGCCTGATACAGGCACCCTCACAAGATTGCGTCCATTTTCAATGGGAAGCGGTGGCTCGCCTGGCACAGAATAATCCAGCCGAAGCCAGCCAACGTAATCCTTGGGAATAATCCAGAGCTCGGGCTTGGAGCCCGAGCGGCAGGCGCCGAGGACCAACAAACCAGCCCAAAGGGCCGCGTGGACCGCTGTCTTCATTGGTCCAGTCGTGGGGTGTTTCGTCGGTGCCTCCGGTCCAGCGAGTCCCTAGCGAATTTGAACACCAGCCAGGTCGCGTGTCCAACAACGTAAGCGACAACCAGGATCGTACAGCGAAACGTGACAGGCACCCAAACCATGGCCACTCCGACGCCCCAGCCGTTGAGATCGGGGCGGAACGCCGTGAAGACCTCTACAAAGAGCGCCGGTCCCCAGCCGATCGCCAGTAGAACGAATATCATCAAAGGGTTCACTATCGCCTTGCCCAGCTTCCGACCCATCATCATTGCGATCCCGCTATGGGGCGTCATAGGCGATTTTGCTATTGACAGTGCGGAATGGAGGCGTTTCCGTCCAGGACACGCTGGCATCCCGCGGCGAAGGACGCCGACTACTTCTCAATCTTCACCCGATCTCGGTAGACGCCAGGATGAGAGAGATCGATCGTCGAGAGACTCAACCTCTCCTGACTCCGACTGAGTTCAATTCTATAATTGCCCGGCTGAATTTTTTCCAGCGCGTATTGTCCCAGTTCATTCGTAACCGTGCAGGCAATTGGCATTAGTCCGGCCGGCGTGAGTAAGCATATCGTTACACCGTCCGCGGGTTTGCCCCGATCGCTCAACGTTCCACTAAGCGTGGCATCCGTCAAGCCCATGCCCTCGGTTATCTCCCCTAACGGCAGCCGGAACGTGAGGGTCGTATTCTTTGGAAACTCTACCCGCACTGGGTAGTAACGCATATGGAGAAAGCCGCTGCGTGTCGCTTCCACCCAAAAAAATCCCTCCGGCAAGTGGTCCAGGCATGCGTGACCATTTCGGTCAGTCTCTGATTCAAACCGAACTGCCGGGTCCGCGAGGCTGACCGCCTGTAAGGTCGCGCGGCTCAACGGCTCGTTGTAAGGATCGCTGGTCGTCACTGTCGCACAAATGGATGAGGCAACGGCGTGCTGAAAGCCGCCTAATGTAAGGAGAAGGCAGCACAAAAATCGAACCGATCTTAACATTCCTCAGGCCCTTTTCATATGTTCTTCATGCAGTGATCGCGTATAGCGTGCGAAAGATCGTCGCTTCCGATCACCGTTTGTCCGTTCGAAAGTGTATATCTCTGGTCGGCGTTGTCTAGCCCAATGAGACCCAGTTGGTGCACAAATTCGTAGATTATCATCAGATCTTGATCCTGCTGAAGACTTAGACCGGCGAGTGCTCTGGCAAGAGATTGACCATTAGCACCTTTGCCGCTGAAAAATGACCAGTTGCCGGCCTGGGCTGGTCTTCGCATTGGCCGACGTTAAGATATGCGACGCAATAGGCGCCAAAGCAGGTTGGTACGTGCTGAAAGTGAAGCCGTTCTTATGTTTTTGGAATTCGGCGAGAATATCGTTCTGCGCGGGTTGCGCCGGGGCAATCAGAGGCCGGCGTGGGGTCGGAGGCGGTGCCAGCGCAATGAGCGGGTGGCCGCCCGGCATCCGGCGCAGCCGAATCACAAAGCTGGATGCGCGCTGGTTTTTCCGGATTCCCTTCGCGCTCAGTACACCGGCAGGGGTTTTCCCTCGGTGCCGACCCACAACGGCCGCGTTACAAAATCCCACGGCGGCAGGTCTACTACGCGCGGTTTGAGAAGGAGAAGAAATTCCGTGTGGTCTTTGCTGTGCGTGTCCTGGCGGAACAGATGTCCCACCAGTGGAAGTCTTGCCAAGCCCGCGATGCCGTTGCTTGTCAAGGATCTGTTGTCCTGCGTCAGCCCCGCGATGACCGCCCATTGGTCTTTTGCCAGCCGCACCTTGCCCGTGAATTTTCGCTGCCCGACGCTCGGAATATTATTCGCGGCTAGCGTCCCCAGGACGTTGTATTCGGCGTCTACATCCAACGTGATCTCCCCGCCATCATGCATCGACGGCGTGATTTTGAGCACTAGGCCCAGGTCGACGAAGCTGACGGTGGGAGGCGGCGTGAAGACAGTCCCCGTCCCGGTAGTCGGGCCATAGTATCCGTTGGTGATGATCGGATAGTTGTCTCCGACGTGCAGCGAGCCCGGTTGCCCGTCGAGCGCGACGATCTCGGCCTGGAGCAAGGTTTGAGTGGAGCTGCGCTGCAACGTGGCGAATGCCGTCGCGTCGGCGATGCCCATGCCAAAGAGCGTTTTTCCCGCTCCGAACGTTAGAAAATTCGTGAAGCCGCTCACCGAAGGCACATTGTGTAAGAAGTTGCCGAAGTTCACGATTTGCGTGGAAGCCGGAAGATTCAGGCCGATATTCAGCGAGGAGTTCTTGTCCACGCCGATAAGTTCCACCTCGACAGCCACTTGGCCTCGCAGGCGGCAGAGATCGAAGAACAGTTGGCGCGCGGCGACGACTTTGGAGACAAGATCGCGCAGGAAGACCATGTGCCTTCCTGGGTCGGTCGCGATACGGCGGATCTCGAGGGTTTGTTGCACGGCCGTGACGAGTTCCTGCGCTTCTTGCACGGAAATTCGCTCGGGGATAGGAATGGCCATGGACATCACCGACTCGGAATCGGCGCGGTGCTGGGGAACGTCGCGCATCAGCAGCACAGTGTGGTCGTCAACGGGGATAATCAGGGAATTCGCCGCGCTTTCGAGCGCCCGAAAGGCTTCGTCCCGGTCCATTTCGCCCGTCCGGAACAGCAAATTGGGCGGCGACTGGTAATCGGCTTCTACATCCACGGAGATTCCATATGCGGTGGCGACTTTTTCCACGATATCCTGCGCCATTCCACGCAGATCGAATTTGGCTTTGACGGGAGACGGCTTAAGCTCCGGCGGAGGAAGCGCCTCCGGGGTGTCGTCGATCTCGCCGGGACTCAGTTCGCCCGCGGCGAGCTGTCGGGTGACGCTGTCCTTGCCGCCTGTTTTCCCGGCGACGGTATCCGCCGCCGCCGATTGAGCGGCTTTAGCGGCAAAGGCGTCCCGGCGCGTCTGGAATTTGACATTAGATGGATCCAAATCGGCCGCCTGCGCATATAGCAGGTAGGCATGAAAGCTGTCGCCCGCCCGCTCCGCCTTCTCGGCCTCTTTATACAAATTGGAGGCCGTATCGGCGGCCGCGCAGAGGACTCCCGCCGCCAATAGGATCACGAGCTTAGAGAGAGCACGGCTCAACCAGTTTTGACGCGCCTGACGTCCAAAGCGTGGACTCGGGCCATGGCGCACAGCCCAACATCACGTTCAGCACCCTGGTCAGCGGCCGCCAGACCACGCTGCTCAGGCCAGGGCGACCGCCATCCCGGGCGACCGCCATTAATGACAGGATGAACAATGCCCCGCCCCAGGCCCTCCATGGGCGCGCTTCCAAATCCCGAGGCCGCGGCGAGAATCACCCCAAAATACGCTCGTATGGCTCCGGGAGACCACAAAACGCAGCGCGGGGATTTTGTTCGGTACTAGCGTTACACCCGACGCTGCTACCCTGGAAATTCCGTGTTCTTATGCGATTGCAGTACCTTCTTCCATTCTTTTTAATTGCAGCGACAGCTTTTCCAGCTTCGCTTCCGGTGGAGCACCGGCTGCGCCTTTATCACACTCACACAGGCGAGCACCTGGATGTGGTTTATCGGCATGGCGATCATTACGTCCCCGAGGCGCTCGCCAAACTCGATCATTTCCTGCGCGATCACCGCACCGGCGACGTCCATCATTACGATCCCCGGCTGTTCGACCTGCTTTCCGATCTGACGGGCGCCGTCGGACGGCTGAACGCCGAAATCGACGTAATTTGTGGTTACCGTTCGCCCGGGAGCAATGAATTTCTCAGGCGGACCACAACCGGAGTGGCTAAAAACAGCCTCCACATGCAGGCCGAAGCCATCGATATCCGCCTGCCAGGCGAGAAAACCTCCGTGTTGCGCGACGCTGCCCTGGCGCTACACCGAGGCGGGGTCGGATATTACGCATCGTCCAACTTCATTCACGTCGATGTGGGCCGAGTCAGGCATTGGTGAAGCATAGCGCCACCAGCGGACGCGGCACGCAGGCGTAACATATAAGCTGTAGGGCTCATAAGCTGTCGGGGGGCCCCCGCAATACCCAAATCTCAAATCTGTGGAGGAACTGTGTCTTTTTCGAGACTGCGACGAAATATAACATTCAGCGCGGCGACGTCTTTCGGTGTGTTGAGCTTAGGTTTAGCTCATTCCGCCGCGGCGGCAACCTTGTGCGTCAATCCGGGCGGCACATCGGGCTGCTACACGACAATCGGGGCGGCGATTTCCGCGGCCGCCGCGAACGACACCATCAATGTCGGACCGGGGCAGTATACGGAGGACGTGGTAGTGACAAAGGCGCTGACGCTTGTAGGCAGCGGCGCGAACGCGACCGTCATCAACGCGAAAGGGCTGGCGAACGGGATCTACGTGAACGGGCTGGACAATGGCGGCCTATCAGGCGTGACGATTACCGGCTTCACGGTCCTGAATGCCAACTACGAAGGCATTCTGCTGACCAACACGTCTTACAGCCTGATAGCAAACAACCATGTCGTCAACAACGATCAGAGCCTTAACTTCGCCGCCGGGACCTGCGCCGGCCTGCCCGTGTTCGAGACGAACGAAGGGGAGGACTGCGGCGAAGGAATTCACCTGGTGGGCGTGCATCACACGACCGTGTCGAACAACGACGTGGATCTCAACTCGGGTGGAATCCTATTGAGCGACGAAACCGGCATGACATACGCAAACGAGATCACCGGCAACTCCGTGCACGATAACGCGTTCGACTGCGGCATCACGCTTGCCTCTCATGCGCCGGCTCCGCAAGCCTCCTCCACGAAGCCGTTCGGAGTGTTCAACAACAACATGATTGGCAACCACGTTTCCAGCAATGGACTGGCGGGCGAGGGCGCGGGAATTGGAATCTTCGCGCCGGGGCCCGGAAATCTGGCTTTTGGCAATCACATCATCGGAAACATCATCCAGAACAATGGTCTTCCGGGCGTCACCATGCACAACCACGCAGCGCCTCCCGGAGCCCCTGGAATCGACATGAACGACACCGTGATCCAGGGCAACTTCATCTCCGGTAACGGCGCCGACGTGCAAGACTCGGCGACGCCGGGGACAACCGGCATCAACATCTACAGCGTCGCGCCAGTCTATGCCATGTCGATTCTGGAGAACACGATTCAGAACGAGGCGGTGGATGTGGTGATGAACAATCCAGGCGCCATGGAGCTGCACCTTAACAACCTGCTAGGTAAGGGAATTGGCGTGGCTAACCTCGGCAAAGGCGTAGTCAACGGGACCTTGAACTTCTTCGGATGCGCCGGCGGCCCGGGGAATACGGGGTGCAGCACCGTGAAAGGCGCCGCTTCGACGATCCCCGCGTTAGCCGCGCCAGTATCCTCGGCCCCGTTGGGTCCGAGAGGACGCTGATAGCGCCCAAAGCGGCGCTCAGACAGACCGGCTCGTCTAAGTGATTCGCCCGCAATGGAGTGCGGCGGCATCGTTACTATGCTGCAAAAAGAGGGCGCTGCCGCACTCTTTGTTGGCTATCAACTCGTGAGCCGGCCGGATCCGGGACTAATGAGCTGCTGGTCAAGAACGTCGTCCTGGCCATAAATATCGTCGAAGAAATACGCCAAGCCGTCGTCGCCGGCCACCGCCGTTTGGTAGACAATAAGCACCGGGATGGGATGAGACAGGTTCACTTGTAAGGGCGGGCCGCCCGCGGTCATCGCCGCCTGAATCCGGCCGCGAGTCCACGCGGGACGGTCACGGAGAACCCAAACCGCCAGGTCAACAGCCCTTTCCAGACGAATGCAGCCATGGCTGAAATCACGCCGGGTACGGGAGAAGAGCTGCCGGGAGGGCGTGTCGTGCAAATAGACGTCGTTGGGGTTCGGCAGCATGAATTTCACGCCGCCGAGCGCGTTCTTCGCGCCAGGGCGTTGGCGGATTTGAAACTTGCCATCCTGAAGGCCCGCAAGGACTCCACTTGAAATAGCCCCAGCCGAGACGACGCGGCCGCTGGGATCGATCACTTCATATCCGTTCTTCGCAAGATACGAATGATCTTTTTCGATGTCTGGAACCAGCTCTTTGCGTTGAATGCTGGGGGGAACGTTCCAGTAGGGACGGAAGATCACGTACTTCATGTCGGCGCGGAAGCTCGGCGTCTGAAGTCGCTGGGCCTTTCCCACGACGACTTTCATCTCAAGTTCGGTTTTACCGGAAGCGGATAACGCCCTCAGGCGGAATTCGGGAATGTTCACGATAATGAAAGGCTGCGAAGAGTCGCGTGGAAGCCAACGCATTCGCTCTAAGGCAAGCTGCAATTGGCGCACACGATGCACCAGGGGCGTGTTCAATTCTTCGACAGTCTTGGCGCCCAAGCGGCCGTCCGGATCCAGGCCATGCCGGAGTTGGAAGCGCTTGACGGCGTTCACCAACGCGCCGCCGTAAACGGTCGAATTGGGCGCGCCGGCGGAAGGAGCAAGATCGCCGATGCGTTGCAACAACGCCGTGAGGCGAGAAATGCCTTCATACGGTTGCCCCGGATCCACCGGCTTACCGGGAACGGGAAGTTTGTTGCCGTCGTCTGGCCAAGCGATCCGCTCATAATTCGCCAGAATCGTCCGCAATCTGCGATAGCTATCGAAGGGCGGATCGAGATCCTCGAACGCGGCCTTTGGGTCGCTTGACGAGACCATGCGCTGAAAAACCCATGTCGAGATATCGGCGTCGTGGTCGCCCACGCGGAACGCGCCTTGCGTCCCGTTAGGGTTCGCCCGTCCAAAGCGCAAGCCGGATGCGTATCGCATCGCCGACACGCTCAGCGCCAGATCGAATCTCTCGGGCGAGATCGAGCCGTTTCGCAGCGCCGCAATGCGGCCGTCCCATCGAGGCCCGTCATAGTCTTGCGGATCGAGACCTTCCGAGCCGGCATTCTTCAAAACATCGATAATCTTTACCGCTTGGGAAGTAAGGTTGGGTCCTTGAACCCATAACGGCCGGGATTCGGAGAGTTCGTACAGCCGAACGAGATCCTGACGCCGGTCGGAGAAGTCCGGCCGTGCGAGTTCGGGCAGGCTGCCCCCGGAGATAAGCCGGCAAAGATCGGTGTTGCAAACCGGCGGCTCGGGAGAGAACGCCGCAAATGAAAAAAGCGCTCCGGCACAGAGGAATATCCGGCTCCGGTTTCGCATCCTACCTTGAACCGAGCAATCGCGGCGCCAGAAACGCGAGGGGATGGCGCGCCTTCCTTTTGAAAACCGCTTGTTATATAACTCATCTTCATATAGAATGTCTCCATATGGATGTTCTGCAAGGAACCCTCGACATGCTTGTGTTGAAAACCCTTGTTCGGGAGCCGCTTCACGGATATGGCGTTGCGAAGGCGATTCGAGCCTCATCCAGCGAGGCTCTGGATATCGAATTCGGATCGCTTTATCCGGCGTTGAAGCGGCTCGAGCTGAAAGGTTGGATCGCCTCCAAATGGGAAACCTCGGAGCACAATCGCCGCGCCAAATACTACCGCCTGACTCCGGCGGGGCGCAAGCGCCTTCACGAAGAGCACTCGAAATGGACTGAACTGGTAGCGGCAATTTCAGGTGTGATGGGCCCGGCCCAATGAGGACTTGAACATGATCTTCTTTAGGCGTTGGAAGTATCTGATTCCCACATTTCGACGCGCCGAAGAGCGGGACATGCAGGAGGAATTGGATTCGCTCGCTGCGATGTCCAGCGAAGGCGAGCTCGGCAACCTGACCCGCGCGGCCGAGCGGAGGCGCGAAGCATGGGGCTGGACCCGGCTCGAACAACTGGCGCGCGATGTGCGTTACGCCGCGCGGTCGCTGCGAAAGAGTCCAGCGTTCACGGCCGCCGCCGTCGTCTCGCTGGGTCTTGGGATCGGCGCCAACACGGCGATCTTCACTTTGATCGACGCTCTGATGCTGCGATGGCTGCCGGTCCACAATCCGCAGGAATTGGTTCAGGTGACCCTTCGAGCCAAGGGCGTGGCCGACCCGCGCGAAAACTTCAACTATCCATTGGTCCGTGCCTTCGCGGACCAGGAGGATGTTTTGGCGGGCGCGGCTGGCTTCAGCGGCGCGAATTTCAGCGTGGGGCGGCCCGGCGCTTTGATAAGGACGCCGGGCGCGTGGGTGTCCGGCGCGTTCTATGAAACGCTCGGCCTCAAACCGGAAGCCGGCCGGCTGTTGACGCGCCAGGACGATGAAACGAGCTCTCCAGTCGTGGCCGTGCTCAGCTACAACTACTGGCAACGGCAGTTCGCGGCGAGCCCGGCGGCGGTCGGACAATCCATCCTGATCAACGGCTATCCGGTGACGATCGCCGGAGTCAGTCCTCCGGGATTCAACGGCGCCAACGTGGGATCTGTGGCGGACATCACGCTGCCTCTCGCGGCAATGGTTCCCATGAACATCAACGGCGGGGTGTTGCTCGGTCCCGGCAACTACTGGCTGCGCGTGCTGGCGCGCCCGCGCATGGGTGTTTCCGTCGCGGAGGCCAAGGCTCGTCTAAACGCAGCTTGGCCGGCGATCTCCGCGGCAGCGATTTCTCCTGGAATGCCCCGATGGCTGCAAGAACAAATTCGAGGCGCGCGGCTGGAACTGACGCCGGGCGGAACGGGCTGGACCTTGCTTCGCGCCAGATTCGAAAAGCCACTGTTGGTTTTGATGACGATTGTCGCGCTGGTGCTGCTGATTGCCTGCGCGAACGTGGCGAATCTGTCGCTGGCTCGCGGGGCGGCGCGCCGGCATGAAGTGGGAATCCGGCTGGCGATCGGGGCGGGACGATGGCGCATCGCTCGCCAGTTCCTGATCGAAAGCGCTTTGATCTCTCTTTGCGGCGGGCTGCTCGGTGTGGCCTTGGCCGTGTCCGGCAGCCGGGCGCTGCTGAGCGTGCTTTCCAGCGGTCCGTTCAAGATCGCCTTCGACCTGACTCCGAACCTCCACCTGCTCGCGTTCACGGGCGCCGTTGCGCTTGCGTGCGCGATTCTTTTCGGACTTGCGCCCGCCCTCGAAGCCACAGAAGGAGAAGCGCCGGCCGCGCTGAAAGAGGACGCGCGGATGAGCCATTCAGGCTCGAGGTTACGTTCGTCGCTGGTGAGTCTTCAAGTGGCTCTGTCCCTGGTGCTCACGATCGGCTCCGGGCTGTTTCTTCGAACGTTGCAAAACCTGCGCACGCTCGATCCAGGCTTCGAGAGCGAAGGAGTGCTATTGGCGGGGATCAACGAGCAGCGCGCGGAGAATCGTCCGCCTCAATTAACGGCGCTTTTCAACGATCTGGTCGATCGCATTGAGCAAGTGCCGGGCGTACTATCCGCCAGCGTCTCCGACAACACTCCGATGAGTGGCGGCACGTGGTCCGAGGCCGCCGTTCCAAAAGGGCAACCCCTTCCGGATCACGATAGCGCGAATTTCATCGCCATCGGACCCCGTTACTTCGAGACGATGCGGACGCCGCTCGTATCGGGCCGCGAGTTCACGGAGCGCGACGGCGCGGCGTCCCCCATGGTGGCGATCGTCAATGAAGCTTTCGCGCGGAGATACTTTCCGGGACGCGACCCGGTGGGGAGTTACATTACGGCCACCGTGAGCCGGCCGCCCGTGGATCTCCAGATCGTCGGCGTCGCGAAAAATATGGCGCTGGACGGCCTGCGATCGGCGCCGCCGCCCGCCGTATACGTCTCCTACTTCCAGCGATCGCAATTGGCCCCGACAATGTTGAATATTCGCGTAACCGGAAACTTTGCCGATGCCGAGCGAGCCATCCGCGCACAACTGCAGCCGCGGCTTCCGAAAATCCCTCTCGATATTCACGGGCTGAGCGAACAGGTGGAAGGGACGTTGTTGCAGGAACGCCTGATGGCAATGCTTGCGAGCGCTTTTGGCGTGCTGGCGCTGGCTTTGGCGGCCGTGGGTCTTTATGGAGTGCTGGCCTACGCGGTGGCTCGGCGGAGGAACGAGATCGGCATTCGATTCGCGCTAGGCGCCCGGCAGGGCCAAGTGCTGGGCATGATCGTCCGGGATGCGGCGCGATTGGTCGCAATCGGCATCGCGATCGGATTGCCAGCGGCGTGGGCCGCATCGCGGTTTATCTCGTCCATGCTGTTTGGAGTCACGCCCATGGATACCGCGACAGTGATTTGGGCCACCGCGACACTGGCGCTCGCAGGATTGATGGCGGGGTTCCTGCCTGCCTGGCGGGCTTCGCGCGTGAATCCGATGGAAACTCTTCGCAACGAATAGAGCCGACGGATTGGCGCAATGCGCCGATGAGAAGAAGATGAGCGGCGAACCCAGCGGTAACGCTACAATGACTTCCATCGGAGCTAAATTGGTCTTCGGAACGGCGGCCCGGGGCGAGGCGCGAAGGCGCAAGGCGAATTCGAACAGCCATGAACTTCAGGGAACGCTGTTTTCCAAGACTTCAAACGGAATGGCGAGGCCGGTCCGGCGCGGGCCGCCGGCGCTTCCGGCCGAAGATAATACGCCTGAAGGGCTGCAGTCCCTTCTCACGGCCAATGCCCACTACCGCCGGGTTCCGTGGCCCGAGCCCTACGACCGCACCAGTCATCGCTTGCATTTAGGCGATGCGCGCGATCTGGGCTGGATTCCCGACGGCTCCGTTCATCTGGTCGTTACATCGCCCCCCTATTGGACGCTAAAGGAATACGCGCCTGGCAATAACGGCCAGATGGGGCACTTCGCCGACTACGACTATTTCCTTTCCGAACTGGACCGAGTCTGGCGGGAGTGCGCGCGCGTGCTGGTGGGGGGCGGCCGGATTTGCTGCGTGGTGGGCGATGT
Source organism: Bryobacteraceae bacterium (assembly GCA_036557165.1). GTDB lineage: Bacteria > Acidobacteriota > Terriglobia > Bryobacterales > Bryobacteraceae > Palsa-187. The sequence continues at coordinate 47,344 of DATBIA010000093.1, read as the reverse complement.
ATGCGTCCCGCGCAAGCGTGGCGGGCGGCACCACCTCGTGCCTCTTCACTCGGATATTCAGGTCCGCGCGCGCACGCTCGGTCTCGATTGCCTTCAGCCGATCCTGTGGAACAAGATTGCAAACGGCGCGACGGAGGCCAAAGGCAACGGCGCGGGTTTCTATGGGAAGCCCTACCAGCCGGGAGGCATTATCAAGAACGACATCGAGTACATTCTTTTTCTGCGAAAAGGCGGCGAATATCGCACGACGCCGACTCTTCAGAAGGCGCTTTCCATGTTAACCAAGCCGGAAATGAAAACCTGGTTCCGATCCGTTTGGCCGGACCTTCGGGGCGCCTCCACTCGCGAAGGCCACCCAGCGCCTTATCCAGCCGAGTTGGCGGAGCGCCTCATCAGGATGTTTTCCTTTGCGGGGGACACGATTTTGGATCCTTTCGCAGGCGCCGGATCCACATCGCAGGCTGCTATCGTATCCGGCAGAAACTCGATCGCTAACGAGATTGAGCCGGTCTATTTCGATATCGCCCAGCGGCGCATCTCGAAGATCGCCCGCGAACGCCGTCTGGTGGGCGCGACGAAAGCCGAGGTAATTATTGACACAAGCGCCGCCGCCGGAATACCGGCTGCTGACGGAATTCCGGCGGCTCTTTGAAGGCAAGATCTACAAGCATCGCGATTCAAGTCAGGGCGATTTCGTCGCGATGCACCTGTATGAGGACCTTCTCAATCTCAAAAGATCTCCAAAACTGATTGAGGCGGCGATTACGCGCAAGGACCGGGTTCTCAACGTCCAGAATAAGCGCCGCGGCGTGACCGCAAGGCGAGGCGACGGGACGTTCGGCGAAATCATTCCAGGCGAGACGCCGATCGTGGATAGCGGATATCTCGTCGGTCGAGGCGCGATCGCCACGGTTGAAATCGGAGTGGAGGTTAAGATCCTGGCGAAAGCCATGATCAAGCAGATCGATCGCGTCATTAACGACCTTCGCAACCAAGTGGTCCAGTTCCGGCGCGGCGGAGGCGATCCGATTTGCATTGCCGCGATAGGAATCAATCAGGCGCAAAGCACCGTCGGCTTTGAAGGAGATCGCCCTTTCCCAACGACAGGAAGGCACGGCTTCCTTCACCCATTCCAGGAGGCTTCCGAAGCCGAGCGGCGTTTAAGAGCCGAAGCCGCGGGAGAGTTCGACGAATTTCTCGTCCTAAGGTTCAGGGCGGCCAACGCCGCGCCATTTCCGTTCGAATGGGCCGATTACAACGAGACACGCTTGGACTACGCAGCCGCGCTATCGCGGATTAGCGCCCGATACCAGCAGCGTTTCTGAGAACAAAACAAAATCAATTCGTAATATCGTCTGTACGGCTATCGTCGCGGACGGGAAGGTATACCTCGTACCACCACTTCTGCGCCACGCTGTTTTCGTATTTTTTCAGCGCGTCGAGGCTTTCGAACTCCATCACGATCGCCTGCTTGAATCCTTCCTGACCTTCGTACTTGAGGTTCTTGGTCCAGACTCGCTTCAGCCCCGGAAATTTCGCGGGGAGCTGCTGAACGCGGTCGACAGCGGCCTTGATTTGTTCGGGAGTCGCCTCCACCTTCCATTTCACGTTGATGATGTGGATCACCGTGGAGGATTGTCCCCAAGCCGCCGCGGCGAATACACACGAGCACAGAAGGAACGCGAGCCTCGATTGCATATCTCGATGATGCCACGAAGACCGCATTTGGACGTACCCTTATAGTTGAGCGTTTTCGGGCGACGGGAGGCACGCATGATCACTCGGCTCTTGCTATTTACGGCGGTGTTCGCTCATCTCTGCTCCGCGCAAACTTTCGAAGTTGCCTCCATCCGGGCTAGCCAGTTTCAAAGCGCCGATGGTGAGAGCAATGGAAGCGAAAGCATCGAAACGTCTCCCGCCGGGCTGACAATGCGTAACGTAACGCTCCGCACCTGTATTGGCTGGGCCTACCGCGTGCAGGATTTCCAAATCGCCGGCGATCTTGGAGTCGATCGATTCGATATCGCCGCAAAGGCGCCAGCGCCCGCGACCGTTCCAGCTCTACGCGCGATGCTGGGAGCGCTTCTCGCCGAGCGATTCAAGCTCGCATTTCACCGGGAAGGCAAGGATCTTTCAGCGTTAGATCTTGTTGTGGCGCGAGGAGGGCCGAAGCCCAACCTTCGCAGCTCTCAGGTAGAGGCGCCTGGCATTTTACGGCCCAGCCGGGGGGCGATGGTGGCGCAACACGCATCCATGCAGGAGTTCATCGGCTCCCTCTCCGGCCCCTTGAGGACGCCCGTTATCGATAAGACCGGCCTCACCGGGCGATATGATTTCACCGTCGACCTTAGTTCCTACTTCGCTGAGACTAAACCCGATGAACAGCCCGATCTGCTGAGCGTCATGAGCTCCGGTCTTCGCGACCAACTTGGGCTTGCTCTTGAGCGGCGGAAAGAGCCTGTTGAGGTCCTGGTTGTCGATCACGCCGACAAGAAGCCCTCGGAAAACTGACGCGCTGGCCCCTACCCGGTCACCGCGCCCTGCGCGGCGGAGCCGACTAGTTTGACGTACTTCTGGAAGACGCCGGACGTGTATTTCGCTCCAGGCGCCTTCCAATCTTTGAGCCGCGCCTCAAGCTCGGCGGCGGGAATTTCCAGCTCGATCTTGCGATTCTCAATATCGAGCAGAATCGAGTCGCCTTCCCGGACCGCGGCGATCGGTCCGCCAACGGCCGCCTCGGGCGCGACGTGTCCCACCATGAAGCCGCGCGTAGCGCCGCTGAACCGGCCATCGGTGAGCAGAGCGACGCTGTCGGATAAGCCGCTGCCCGCGATGGCGCCCGTCACCCCGAGCATTTCGCGCATCCCAGGGCCACCGCGGGGGCCTTCGTATCGAATCACCAGAATGTCGCCGGGTTTGATTTGGCCCTCGGTCACGGCGCGCATCGCCTCCTCTTCGGCGCCGAAAACACGCGCGGGTCCGCGCTGCGATTTCCGCTCGATGCCCGTCACTTTGATTACGGCGCCCTCGGGCGCGAGATTCCCTTTGAGAATCACCAAGCCGCCCGTGGCTTTGATCGGGCTCGCCAGAGGTTGCACGACTTCCTGCCCCGGGGCTTCGCGCGCATCCGCGGCCTCTTCGCCGAAAGTCCGGCCCGTAACCGTAAGCGCATCCTTGTGGGCGAAGCCGCCTTCGGCCAGCCGCTGCGCGACCACGCCCCATCCGCCCGCCCGATCCACGTCCACGGCGACGAAACGGCCCGCCGGCTTCAGACTCACCAGCAGCGGAGTTCGGGCGCTGATCGTCTGGAAATCGTCTATGCAGAGATCGACGCCCGCTTCATGCGCGATGGCCAGCAGGTGCAGCACGGAATTGGTCGAGCCTCCAGTAGCCGCCACCGCGGCGATGGCGTTTTCGCAAGCTTTGCGAGTGACGATATCGCGGGGCCGACGATTGGCTTTGACCGCGTCCAGCACGATCTGTCCACACCGGTACGCAACATTTTCCTTGCGCGGATCCACCTGCGGAACGGCCGCCGAATTCATAGGCGAAAGCCCGATCATCTCCATCACCGTGGCCATGGTGTTGGCGGTGAATTGGCCGCCGCAGGCTCCGGCTCCGGGGCAAGCCGCGTTCTCGATCGCCAAAAGCTCAGAGTTTGTGATGCGCCCCGCGGCATTGGCCCCCACCGCTTCAAAAACGTCTTGAATCGTCAGATCGCGGCCCTGATAATGGCCGGGCAGAATCGAGCCGCCGTAGAGCAGCACGCTCGGAACGTTCAGCCGCAGCAGCGCCATCGCGGCGCCGGGAATGGTTTTGTCGCACGCCACCAGAGCGACAATCCCATCGAACATATGACCGCGGCCCACCAACTCGATCGAATCCGCAATCAGATCGCGGCTGACCAGCGACGCCTTCATGCCCTCGGTCCCCATGGTGACGCCGTCGCTGATCGCGATGGTGTTGAATTCCATCGGGGTGCCGCCCGCGGCGCGGATGCCCGCCTTCACGTGCTGGGCCAGCTCGCGCAGATTGTAGTTGCACGGCATGGTCTCGATCCACGTGTTGGCGACGCCGATGATGGGCTTCTTAAGATCGTCGTCGGTAAAGCCGATGGCTTTGAGCATGGCGCGCGCGGGGGCCCGGTCGCGGCCTTGGGTGATGGTGTGGCTCTGGAGTTTCATGGAAATTCCATGCTATATGGTTTCCCTTCCCGGGAGCAATTTTGAAAGAAATCGGCCGTAATCCGCCGATAGGTATTCAACCGGCGCTTGTCCCCGGCCTTACGGCCGGGGCTGGGTACGAACGCTGGAACACCGTCGTGCCCACTTTCAGCCCCGCCCGTGAGGGCGGGGGCAAGCTTACGGACGGATTACGGAAATCGGCTCGGGTCGCAGGGGGCGATGCCGGCCGCACCCCGGCGGTATATTATTTGGAGGATGTTGCGGTGGGCCACTTTAGTTCTTCTCCACACCGCTCTTCAGGTTGCTGCGCAGACTACGCCGAATGGGGTCGTTTCCGGCACTGTGGTTAACGCGGCGAACGGCGAGCCGCTCGCCGGCGCCCTGGTGGTGCTGCGCGTCAGCTACGCAAGTTACGGCTTCCGCGACCGCGCTGGAGATCGCCCTTCGCCGGGGGACATGGCGCGCGCCGTGACAGACGAGTCCGGCAACTTCACCATCCAATTCGATCCCGCCTTGCCGGCTACTCGCCTTTTCGTCTCGCACGAAGGCTTCCGATCGGCAGACAACCGCGAAATTGTGACGGTCCCGCTGCTCTCCGCCGGAGGACGAAACGTCAGCGTCGCGCTGGTGCCGCAGAGCGCGATTCAGGGGCAGGTGGCGGATGGCGAAGGCATCCCTCTGAAGGGAGTTGTGGTGAGGGCAATTCGCATTGAGGTTCAAGACGGCCGCCGCCTGTTGCGCCACAACTATGGCGCCGCGGTCTCGGGGGCTGACGGAACGTATCGTCTGGCCCCGCTTGCGCCGGGGTCGTACTATCTCGAGGCTTCCGGCGCCGGAGCGGACGGGCGCGGATACGGTCCGCTCTATTTTCCCGGAACGGTGGAGCAATCCGCGGCGCACGCGCTTCAGGCGAGGGCTGGGGAGACAATTGCCGCCGACTTCGAACTCTCGCCGCATCCGTTGTATAAGATTCGCGGCGCCCTGAACAACGTCCCGCCCATGCGCCATGTCGTGCTTCGGCTTCTCCGAGGCGACGAACCCTTGAGCAATGCGACTCATGTCGGCGCGGGAAACAAGTCATTCGAGATTGAAAGCGTACCTCCCGGTTCTTACGTCGTTCAGGCGTTCACTCCCGATACGATTCCTACCGAGTTCGGAGAGGCGGCGGTGACAGTGGGGGATCGAGATCCGGCGGCGGTGCAGATCGCGCTCAATTCGGCCGTGGATGTGCGAGGGCGAATCGAAGTAGTGGGAGGGAGGCGACCCGCGCGATTCGTTTACGTGAGCGCGACTCCCCTGACTTCTTTTCCGCCCCTGCGAATCCCTCCAATTTCGCGAGCCATGATGATCGCGGATGGAAGTTTCCTATTGAGGAATCTGCTGCCAGGAAAGTATGAGCTTTCCGTACGCCTGCTGCCGGGATCGTACATCGAGAGCATGATCGCATCGTCGCCGGGAGGCGCGACTGCGGATATCCAACAGGACGGGCTCGTGATCGGGCCAGGCCGGCCTCCGGAGCTGAAGATCGCGATCCGGCGCGGCGGCGGCGAAATCGATGGCACGGTGGAAGGCGCGGAAAGAAGCGACGCAGTCCCGATCGTGGTTGCGCGAAAGAGCGGGACAACGCGGTCCGTCACTCTCGTGAGCGCCGAGCGGGGGCGTTTTCTAGCGTCCGGGCTGGCTCCGGGAGATTACGATCTATACGCCTTACCTCCCTCCACGCCCGTCGAGTACAGGAATCCCGACGTCCTCGATGCGCTGCGACAATTTGCGGGGCATGCGGAGGTGCGCGATGGATTGACTGAGGCGGTCACGTTGCGACTGGTTCCAGCCAATATCGCGTCTCATCCCCTCCGTGAATTGCCGCGCGCGGCGAATTAGACCATCGCTCATCGGCCCCATCGGTCCCCGTTGCTACTCTCAGAAACATGACGCCCTCGTTTGATCCCGGCCTCACACGGCAATATACCGGATCGCTGATCCGCACCATCAATAAAGACGGCTCTTTCAACGTTCGGAGGCGTGGGTTCCGGCGCGCCGCCGGGGGTGCATACGTCCGGCTTATCCATACGACATGGCCGCGCTTTCTGGGCATCATTTTAGTTGGTTATTTGGCTGTGAACGGAATTTTTACGGCGATCTATCTGATGCTCGGACCCGGAGCGCTGCATGCGAGCGAGCGCGACCTGGGATTAACTCACGCGGCGCAGGCTTTTTTCTTCAGCGCGCAAACCCTGACCACCGTCGGCTACGGCGCGCTTTATCCCTACGGAGTCGCAGCGGATCTGATCGCGGCGCTCGAAGTGACCGTGGGTCTGGCGGGCTTCGCTCTGGCGACCAGTTTGATGTTTGCCCGCTTTTCCCGCCCGAGCGCGAGGCTGGTATTCAGCCGGCAGCTCGTTGTGGCGCCGTACGGTCCGCAGACCAGTCTGCAATTCCGCATCGCCAACCAGCGCAGCAACGTGTTGATGGAAGTAGAGGCCGAGGTGATGCTCATGACCGTGGAGAAAGATAAGGACGGAAATCTGAAGCGCAATTTTGTGGAGCTGGCGCTGGAGCGGCGCCGCATATTCTTTCTGGCGCTCACCTGGACGATCGTTCATCCCATCGACGACGCCAGTCCGCTGTGGGGCAAGACGACCGAGGACTTGGAGCGGTGGCAGGCGGAGGTGCTGATTCTGATCAAAGGCTACGATGACTCGTTTTCGCAGGTAGTGCATACGCGCTACTCCTACCGCTGGGACGAAATCAATTGGTCCGTCCGGTTCGTGCCGGCTTTCGATGTGTCGCCGGCGGGGCATCTGGTGCTGGACGTCGACCGGATTCACGAAACGGCGCCGGTTTAGTCCCGGCGTTTCTTAGCCAATCGCGACAACACGGCAAGCTGCGCCAGATGCTCTTTCAATGGCCGGGCGGGCGTGCCCCACATCACCTGGCCGCCGCGCACGATCTTGGAAGTCAGCACGCCGCTGCCCGAGCCCAGAACGGCTTTCGCTTCGATGCGAGCCTTGTCGCCGATTCCCACCTGCCCGCCGATCACCGCGTAATCCTCCACCACGACTCCGCCGGAAAATCCGGTCTGCGCCGCCACCACGACGTGACGCCCGATCCGGCAGTTGTGTCCGACGTGCACCAGATTGTCGAGTTTCGTGCCCTCGCCAATCGAGGTAACTCCGAGAGCGGCGCGATCTACGCACGAATTCGCTCCGATCTCGACGCGATCTCCGATTTCCACGCTCCCTATTTGGGGGAATTTCTCGTAGGCTCCGTTCGTAAGCACGAAGCCGAAGCCATCGGCGCCGACGACGCAGCCGGAATGGAGAATTACATCATTGCCGATGCGGACGTCGCGATAGATGACGACGCGAGGATGAAGAATGCAGCCCTCGCCGATTTGGACGTGGTCGCCGATCGAGCAGCCGGGTCCAACGGAGGAAGTCGCGCCGATGCGAACGTCCGAGCCGATCACGGCTGTCGGATGAATCCCGGCCGGCGGACTCATCGGTGGATGTAAGCGTGAGATCGCTTTGGCCATCGCGCCTCTGGGATCGCGGACACGAATGAGGGTTCTTTGGGCCGAGTTCGCGTAGTCTTCGGGAACAAGCAGGCATCCAGCCGCCGAGGCATCGGCCTGGCGCGCCGCGCGGCCGCGCCCCACGAAGGCCAGGTCGCGCCGGCTGGCGTCTTCGAGCGCGGCGACTCCTTCGATTTCCCGCTCGCCGTCGCCCTCCCAGCCCCCGCCGAGCCATGCCGCCAATTCGTCTACCCGCACTATTGATCCTCCCGGAGAATCGGAGTATTAAGCGTCCGTTGCCACACACCAGCAGCTTAAGCTATTTCGGGAGCAAAGTAGGCAGGTGAGATTTGGGAAGAAGGCGCTCGCCTGGGCTAAGCCGGTTTTCTGTTACTTGCCTAAGCCAGGGAGCGCCCTCGTTCACTGCTCGGAGGACATTATCGGATTTGCAAATTAGTGCGGCGGGCGCGGGAAAGTTCTCAAAGCAAGTTCCCGGCGGGTCGGTCGGGTAAGATAGTACTCCATGTGGTCCCAGAATTACCAGCCGCTCGGAAGCCTTGGGGTATCCGCTCTCCTTTCCGCCGTACCCGTGGCGGTGATGCTCTACCTGCTGGGCATCGCCCGAAAACGGGCTTGGGTGGCCGGGCTTATGGGATGCGCGAGCGCTCTCCTGATCGCGCTCTTCGCGTACCGGATGCCCTGGAGTCTCGCCGCGAGCTCATTGCTTTACGGCGCGGCCTACGGCCTGCTGCCGATCGGCTGGATCGTGTTCACGGCTTTGCTTTTATACAGGCTGGCGGTGGATACGGGGCAGTTTCAGATCATCAAAGATTCCATCGGCCACCTGACCAGCGATCCGTACATGCAGGCGTTGGTGATCGCGTTTGCGTTTGGCGCTTTCATTGAAGGCGCCTCCGGGTTTGGCACTCCGGTGGCCGTGGCGTCGGCGATGCTTGCGGGGCTGGGCATGGCGCCTTTTGAAGCCGCTGCAATCTGTCTGCTGGCCAACACCGCGCCCGTCGCGTTCGGCGCCATTGGAACGCCCATTGTGGGGTTGCAGAGCGTCACCAATCTCCCCATTCTCGACCTTTCGGCCGATGTGGGCCGCCTGTGCGCGCCCCTCGCTTTATTCGTCCCGCCGTATGTCATCGGGGTGATGGGCGGAAAAAAAGGGCTCGCGAGGGCGGGCGGCGCCGCCTTGATTTGCGGAGCCGTTTTTGCGGTCGTGCAGTTTCTGGTTTCAAGCTTCGTCAATCCCTATCTCACCGCGATCCTGAGCTCGCTCGCGGCGATGGGCGCAATGGTGGTGGTCTGCATCTTCCGGCGCAACCCCGGCGATCAAGGGTCCAACGGCGCGCACCATTCCGCGGGAAAAATCTTGCTCGCGTGGTCGCCGTATATTTTCCTGGTGATCTTCGTGCTGGTGCTGAACGGCGACCAGATCGTGCTGCCGAAACCGTTCGACGTTCTGTGGCCCACGGCGAAATTTGCCGCTCTGAAGGCTTTTCTGAATCACGCGACGTTCGTTTTCGGATGGCCCGGCCTGCACAATCTGGTGCAGAAGATGCCGCCAGTGGTGAAGGCGCAGTCGCCCTACGGGGCCAGTTACACGTTCAATCCACTCACCACCAGCGGGACGGCCGCGCTGTATGCGGTATTCGCCTCAGCCATTTTGTTGCGCGTTCCCCCGCGAAAACTTGCGAATTGCTTCTGGCTCACGATGAAGCAGCTTGCGCTGCCGACCCTTACCATCGCGAGCGTCTTGGCCCTGGCGTATTTGATGAACTACTCCGGAGCGACGGCGACGCTGGGTTTGACGCTGGCCGCCACCGGTCCTTCGTTTCCATTTTTCAGCGCTCTGCTAGGCTGGATCGGCGTATTTTTGACCGGCAGCGATACCTCCGCCAACGCGCTCTTCGGCAACTTGCAAGTGGTGACTGCCAATAGGTTGGGCTTTAATCCGGTGTTGATGGCCTCGTCCAATTCCGCCGGCGGCGTAATGGGCAAGATGATCAGCCTTCAGAGCATCGCCGTCGCCGGAGCGGCGACGGGGCTGACGCGCCAGGAAGAAGCGCAGCTTATGCGCTTCACAGTGAAGCACAGTATCTTTCTGGCCGCTATGGCCGGACTGGTGACGCTTTTCTATGCGTATGTGATGCCGGGGTGGGCGCGATAGCTACTCGAACAATTCCGCGACTTTGATGGAGAATCCCGGCAGGAGGCCGGGAGCTTTCAGCACCTGCTTCGCGGTTAATGTGCGTTCGGCGCCGGATGCCTCGAAAACGTCCACTTCGCGGCGGTCCGGATCGAACACCCACACCGTATGCGCTCCCGCGGCAAGATATTGTTTCACCTTGCGCATGAGCTGGCGGAAGGATTCATAGGGAGAACGGATCTCGATGGCGAGGTCCGGCGCGCCTTTGATATAGCTCTTGCTTCGGACGGCATCAAGCCGCTCCCTGCGCACAAAAGAGACATCGGGCGCCCGAACGGTGTCGTCGCTGAGGCGAAAACCCACGTCTCCGGTGTATATGCGTCCCAAATTGTGTTTCTTAGTGAAGGTTCGCAAGACCATTACGATTTCGGCTTCAATATCGCTGTGTTCTTCGCCCGCGGGCGGCATCGTGATCAGTTCTCCCTCGTCGAGCTCGATTTGCGTCGAATCGTCGTCGGGCATCTGCTCCAGCTCGTCCGCGGTGAGGAGCGTCTTAGTGCTCATGCTATCGATTTTACATGCCGGGCCGCCTGTTAGAATCTCCAACATGTCCGACCGCTCGCTTCGCAAGCTCACCGGCATCTTTCTGCGCATCGGCAACACCACGTTTGGCGGCGGCTACGTCACCATGGCGATCCTGGGACGCGAGCTGGTGGATTTGCGCCAATGGATCACATCCGAGGATTATGCGCTCGCCTTCGCGCTGGCGCGGGTCACGCCCGGCACCAACGTGATCGCGTTTTGCGCGGCGATGGGCTGGCTGGTGCTGGGCGTCGGCGGAGCGATCGCGGCCGTGTTCGCATCGTGCGCCCCGAGCGCTGCCTTCGCGGTACTGATCCTTCAGGGGATCGAATCCGGCAGCGGACATCCTTTGGTAATGGGAGCGTTGGCGGGGACCGTGGCCGCGGTCTCGGGGACGATGTGGTCAATCGTGCTCTGGCTGCTTCGCCCGTTCTTAAAGGGCGGCGTGAACAAATTTTCGCGGACGGTGGCGATTGCGGGGGGAGCGTTCCTGGCCTCCTGGCGGTTCGATATCACTCCTGTTCCGATACTGTTGGTCGCGACGATTATTTCGCTCTTATGGCGCGACGGCGCAACAGCCCCGGAGCCGGCCAAAGTCAGCGGGAGCGTAGCGAAATGAATATCTTGGTGCTTTATCTGCTGCTGCTGAAAGCGTCGGTGCTGTCCTTCAGCGGCCTGGGCTCCCTTCCCATCATTCGCGACGATTTCGTGGTTCAGCGGCATCTGCTGACGGACCGGCAGGTGAACACCGCTGTGGTGGCGGGCCGCACCGGCCCCGGACCGTTCGGGCTTTACCTGGTCTGCATCGGCTATTACGTCAAAGGAACACCGGGCGCGGTGGCCGCGTTTCTCGCGATGGTCACGCCCGCTTTTCTGGTTCTTCCGTTGATGCACTGGCTGGGGCGGCGCGCGGACGCCCCCTTGATCCGCGATGCGATTCGCGGCGTACTGCTGGGAAGCGCGGGCCTGCTGCTCGCGGCCTCGGTGCCTCTCGCAAGGGACGCCATTACTGGGCCGTTTACGCTGACAGTGGTGATTGCCAGCTTTCTGCTGCTAAGCTTCACTCGGCTCGAATCGGCGTGGCTGATGTTGGGCGCGGCGGTGCTAGGACTGGCGATGAAGTTGGTGGGATGATTTCGTCAGTGATCGTAGAGTATGCGGCGCGCGTAATCTTTTTCGACTTCCGGATCCTCCGCGAAGCTCTGATGCAAAATCCATATACCTTCGGGGTTGGCCAAGAAGATCAGGCCCCGGCGCTCGTCGCGGCTCATGGTTGTCACGCCTGAGAACTCGCGCGCGATTTTGGGGTGCAGCGGATCTGAGAAATCCATGATCCGGACCGTTTGGGCGGCCGGTGCCGGAGTAGTCGCGCCTGGCTGCTCAGTGAGGATGGCGGCGGTTCCCGCGACCGCGACAAGACTTTCTCCGCCGGCTGCTCCATTGGACGAATACGCGACATCGCTCAGCACCACAGGCTGGGCGGCCTTGGTGACGTCGATAAGCGTGACGTTCTTGCCACCCTCGTGCTCGACGTATAGATAGTAGTTACTGTAGTGCTGCGTAGGCAGGAATCCGGTGACCATTCCGCTGGTCGCTGCGCGGATTCCGGTCACATCCAACTTCATCGGACGGCGATTCCAGTCATGGGGTGGCCCGCGAGGCTGCCGGGCATTTCGAGATTCTGATGGAAGAAAAATCGCTGAGCCTGAATCTGCGTGGGGACGAATCCCTTCAGGTGGAGGGAGACCCGATCTTTTTGCGGCAGGCGCTAGTCAACATCATCCACAATGCCGTCAAGTATTCGGCCGCGGGAGATGTCGTATCGATCTTCGTTCATAATGGCAACGCCTCTCACGTCACCATTGAGGTTAAGGATAACGGTCCCGGTATTCGCGTCGAAGATCAGTCCAAGGTTTTCGATCGCTTCTATCGTGTCGATAGAGCCAGATGGCGGGAATCTGCCGGCGCCGGCCTGGGGCTATCGATCGCCAAATGGGCGGTGGAGGCTCATGGCGGAGCGATCGCGATCGAAAGTGAACTGAATCGCGGATCGACTTTCCGAGTTACACTGCCTTCCACGAACATCGTGCCGCCCGAAGAGCTTCAGAGATCTATCGCCTCGGCGAATATCCGACTGTGAGGGACAATATCACGCTGCGGCCTGGCAGAAGCGTTAATTGATCGTTTGGTCCCGGGACAAAGGGCAACAGATCGCCGGCGCGCCTTGGGCCGAGGGGAATGTCTTCGATCTCGCTCATGCCTTCGAGCAGGCGACCGAATGGCACACACGCCGTCCGCGGCTCTAGAGATGCGTTTGCTTTCGCTACCGCGCTGAATGGGACGCGCAGTCCGGATGTCCGCAATTGCAAGTAGCGCCCGACGTCGCGGCTTGGTTTTCGCATATTTGGCTGCAATAAGGGCTATCCGCTCGCGAGGAGCAATGGCAGCCCGGATGCGCGCATTTTTGTAGCTTTTGAGTCTCCATAATGCCTGTAGGAGCCGCCTCGGGAGCGGATCGTTACCGGTGGAATCGCGAGGATCTGTCAAATGCATTGGTGCGTAACGTGCTCTAATTAGGGCGAGTGTTCAGGCTGCGGAGGGAACAGGTGTGCGGGTGACAATCCCTCACTCGAAGAACAAGGCCGAAGTTATTCAGGCCGTGGATCGGGCCATGCAAGATGTGTTTCAAAGCATGGCTATTCCGCCTCTCACGATTTCACATCCGCAGAAGACCTGGAATGGGCCGGTGATGACGTTCTCGCTGGTCGCGCAGATGGGCTTCTTAAGAAACACGATCTGCGGGACCGTCGAGGTCACGGACCGCGATTTCACCATCGATGCCGATCTCGGCCTGCTCAACAGAGTGTTTCCCGAGCAGAAGGTGCGCACAATGATCGAATCGCGAGTTCGCGGCCTTCTGACTCCACCTGTCAAAAATTGAACTTCATCGCGAGTTGAAGAATCCTCGGATCTTGCGCGCTGGTGATATTGCCAAAGGTTCCCGGGTTGCTGAGCGTCACCGAAGGATTATTGAAGCGCACGTTATTGAACACGTTGAACGCCTCGGCGCGGAACTGAAGGTTTTCGCGCTCGCGCACCGGGAATTCCCTCACCAAAGCCATGTCGAACTGGAAGAAGCTCGGCCCCAGTACGTTGAACACGCCCATATTGCCCAGCGTGCCTAACGTTGGCTGAGCGAACGCTCCCAGATTCAGCCACGTGACGCACGGCGTGATATTCGCGCAGGCGGAGGTTTGGTGCGCGGAAGCCGTGTTGGGAAGGACCTGGTTGGGGCGCTCATTCGCGGTGCTGAAGCCCAGCAGAGCCTGGTCCAATCCGGACGCGATGCTTAACGGCGCGCCCGAGCGGTAAGCGTAAATCGCCGAAGTCTGCCAGCCCGAAGCCGTCATGTTTAAAACGCGGTTCGAAAACTTCGGCGTCCGCGCGACCACGGTGAGATTGAACAGTTGGCGCCGGTCCTGGGAGCAATTGCCCACGTCCAGGTTGCGGTTGTTCAGGTGTACGTAATTCGATGCCGGATTGGGCGTGGTGGTCCCGTTATTAGGGAGCCCGATGCAATGCGACCACGTGTAATTCGCCGCGATATTCACGTTGCCGCTGGCGCGCCACGTAGTCTTCAAAAGCATGCCGTTGTAGCCCGCCGTTCCTCCATCGTCGTAAGCCGTCAGGTTGGAGAACCCCCGCGCGGCCACGGGATTGGCAAGATAAAGAATTCGCCGCGCGTTCACGTTGCCTACCGTCGAGCAGGGCCCCGGCGCCGTCAGCCCATATTGTCCCGCCGCGCACGTGCCGGGGATGTAAACCGGCGGATTGTACTCGACGTTGTCCCACAAATGAACCGTGTGGCTTCCCACGTAGCTTGCGGAGGCGAACCACCTCGGCGTGAATTGCCGCTCCAGCGCGGCGTTCCAGCTATACACTCTGGTCGTCCTGATATTCGCAGGCACCGGCACGAAGACCGACCCTACGGGAAATTTGCCGATCGGCGGATTGGAGACGTAGGGAAAGGGATCGCCGCCCGGCGTCGTGCTCCAGGGGGCGGCCAGCGGAATCGGTCCGTTGACGGTAGTGTCGCCGGCGAACGGCGCCACGTTGTCCTCATTTTGATACGACTGTAGATTGACGAAGTCGTAATTGATTCCGGCTCCCGCGCGGATCGCGGTTTTGCCGTCGCCGAATGGATCGAAAGCAAATCCCACGCGCGGCTCGAAATTGGACCACGATCCATTCATGCCCGCCTTGCCGTTGAATCCGGGATCGCCAGGATAGTAGAATCCCGGCGGCGCATTGGTCCAGATGTTGCTCGTCGTGCCCGCGTAGAATCGCGCCAGACTGAAGGTATAAACGCGTTCGTCGCCCACCTGCATGGGGAAGAACGGCTCCCAACGCAGGCCGTAGTTTAGGGTCAGCCGCGGCGTGATCTTCCACGTATCTTGGCCGTATGCTCCGAAGTACCACTGGCGCACATCGAGATCGTTGGGAATCGACTGCCGCATTTGCGACAGTATGCCGGCCGTAAAATCCGCCAGACCAAGCCCTGTGGTCTGGCCGTTGATCGTGTAGTTGCCGATCGAGCGGACATTGGCGAGGTCGAGCGCGATAGCGCGCGTTTCGCTGACGCCGAAGGAGAACTGATGCGAGCCGTGAATCAAGCTGAAATCGTCGTTGGCGGTGGCGAACGTATGCGCGTTCCATACCTTTTCGGCCACACCCGATCCAATCGCCGGCCCTCCGGTGATCGCCAGAGTCATCACTTTGGGCAAATAGGTGAACGCGTCGATGCCCACGTCCGTAGGACCAAAAAACCGGCCCGCGTCGTGGAGCATTCCGATGCGGTTAATCGACAGGCGAATGGAATTAATCTTTTCGCCGCTGATCAGCCAGGTGTGGCCCAACGTGAACGATTGAGCCAGATCGTCGGAGAGATTGCCGCTGGCCGTCAGCAGGTTGTTCGGCGTCAGTGAATATGGCAATGCCTGATTCTGCTTCGTCGCGATGTAGCGGCCGAAGATCGTTTGTTTATCGCTCAGGTGATAATCGACTCGGAACGGAACCTGCCAATAATATTGGGAAATCAGGGTCGAGGTCGGAAATTGGCCGCAAGCGTTGATCGGGGTGGGAAGATACGTGGCGATCTTCAACGCAACGGGACTGATAGAGGAGGCTGGAAGCTGATTCGGCTTGCCGTTAATGGTGGTGAACGGCGCTCCCAAAGTGATATTTCTGGTTTGGCATTGCGCGGACGCGAAGGTGCTGAAATCGCCCGCCAGCATTTGAGCCGTGGGAACGAACGCAATGGTGGGCGAAGGGGTCTGCCGCAGCACGGTGCCCTGGTAGCCGAAGAAGAAGAACAGCGTGTTCTTCTTGATCGGCCCGCCGATCACTCCCCCAAATTGATTGCGCTTCAGCGTGTCCTGCGCGGGCGAAAAGAAGTTACGCGCGTTCATGTCGCCGTTGCGGACGAATTCGAATGCGTCGCCATGAAACGAATTCGTACCTGATTTGGTTACTGAATTGATCTGCGCGCCCGAGTGCGTCCCCGACGACGCGTTCTGCGCGCTGGTGTCCACGTTGAATTCTTCCAGAGCGTCGGGAAAACGGCAGGGGCAGATTGGTCGAGTCGTACATATTCAGGTGCGGCGCGCCGTCAAGCGCATAGTACACGCCGAAGGAAACGCCGCCCGCCACCGAGATCGTCACGCCAGTTTGCATGCTCCACGGGACCGACGAACCCGTCGTCACGGCCGCGCCCAGCAGCGGAACCAGATCGGTAGGCGTGCGGCCGTTTAGCGGCAACTCCAGGATGCGCTGCGTCTCCATCACCGTGCCCACTCCGAGCTTCTGCGTTTCCACCTGCGCGGCGTTGGCTTCCACTTGCACCGTCTGGTTAACCTGGCCGAGTCCCAACGTGATCGGAATCACGGGATTGCTATCCACCTGAAGCTGGAT
Organism: Bryobacteraceae bacterium; assembly: GCA_036557165.1. Taxonomy (GTDB): domain Bacteria; phylum Acidobacteriota; class Terriglobia; order Bryobacterales; family Bryobacteraceae; genus Palsa-187. The sequence continues at coordinate 30,939 of DATBIA010000093.1, read as the reverse complement.
GCCGGCCTGAACGTAGGTCTTGAATCCCGCTTTGGCCGCTTCGATCCGGTAGGGACCGATCTGCAGGTTCGGAATCACGAAATCGCCGGTATCGTTGGTCACGGCTGTGCGCCTGACGCCGGTATCGGTCTGAATCGCGGTGATCTCGACGCCCGGCACCACCGCGCCGGACGGATCTCGAGTCGAGCCGCTGATTTGAGAAACGGCCTGCCCGGAAGCAAGCCCGCCGGCCAGAACACTGGCCGCGAACACGACCGGCAACCATCCGCCTGGGAACGATCCGGAAGTTTTCGTCATGGATTCTCCCCTCGTTTTGCGTCCCGTCCGCGACGCGGGCGCTAACCTCGATCGGTCACCCCGCCCCGCTATAACGTCGACGCGTTTGACTTCGCTTAATATATTTGGACTTGCTCCAAATGGCAAGCGGGCCCCGGGTTGGTGAATACAAATTGTGATGCTACCTGCGATTAAGAACCGAATGACTCAGAGCCCGCTCGTATGCAAGCGGCGGTAGAATTTTTCCGTGAGACCGGCCGTTCTCTCCACGGAGTACTCAAAACCGCGGCTTCGCGCTTTAGCGGCCATTCCCTGGAGGCGATGGGCGTCCGATGCCGCATCCGCGATTGCGCTCGCCAGCGCCCGCGGATCGTTTGGCTGAACCAGCCATCCCGTTTCCCCATGTTCGACGATTTCCGGCAGACCTCCCGTGTGGGAAGCCACCACGGGGATGCCGTGCGCCAAGGCTTCCGCCGCGGCTAATCCCCACCCTTCCGATCGCGAGGGCATGATGAACAAATCGAGCGCGGCGAAGAACTCATTGCGATCGGCGACGAATCCCGGAAACAGCACTCGCGCATCCGGCGGCGCCGCAGGGGAGCCTTCGCCTGCCAGGATCACTCTTAAATGCGGCATGCGCTCGGACAGAAGCATGGCGGCCTCAATCGCCACATCCTGTCCCTTCTCCGGCGTAAATGCGCCCAGGTGGCCAGCGGCAAAATCGCGTTCGGCCAATCCGTATTTTAGGCGGGCGGCGCGGCGCTCACCGGCGCTCGCGGACACAACCGGCGTTTCTACAGCGTTCGGAATCACCACAACTTTGCTTGCGGGCACGCCTGCCTTCACCAGAATGCTTCGGACTGCTTGAGATACGGCGATGATGCCGTCGCAAGCCATCGTGTACTTCAAAGCATGAATGCGGGGCCGGCGCGGCTCGAACGCCACGTGACGGGTCGCCACCCGCGCAATGGAAAGCCGCATCGCCGCCAGGAAGGCGAGATTCTGCGCCCGCCCGGTATGCGCGTGGACGATTTGGGCGCCGTGCAGAGCGCCGCGAAGATGAAAGGCGCTCCCCAGCGGAATCGTTGCGAAGCCTTCCTGGCTCGCGCGCCGCATCAGCGCGGAATCCGCCGGACACGCCATGCGTTGCGCATGCCCGCGAGCCCTGAGCCCGCGCGCCAGCGTTATGAGAGCCTGCTGACCGCCGCGAAACGCGCGCTCGGTATCGACGTGAACGATGGAAAGCGATTCGGAGATATCTCACACCGCCTTGCGTACTTCCGGCCCGCGGAACTTGTCGCGGCAGGCAGCCGAACAAAAGTAGTATGTCTCCCCGCCGATGTCTTTATGGAGTGAACTGGACGCGGCGATAAACGTACCGCAAACCGGGTCTCTTTTAAGCTCGTCGGCAATGGGCTTCGGAGGCGTCCTTGCCTTAGCGCCTCCGGAGGACGTGGAATCGGAAGGATGGAAAAGGTCCGAAAATCCCTTTAGAACAATCCCGATAACGGATCGCAGAACGGTGATCACCAGCACCGCTACGAGCGCTTCCAGGATGAACCGCATAACTTACTTCTTCTTGGCGTTTTTGCTTCCCGGCTTTTGGAAAGTCGTCTCGACGGAAGCGCCCATCGAAGCCAACATCGCCTTCGCCGCGTCGGCGTTCGGGCCATTGGGCTGCAGCGAGAGATATTTCTGGAACTGCTCCTGAGTCCCCGCGGGCGGCACCACCTTGCCCTCGGGCGTGGTGGTTGCCTTGCCGATCATCACGATCCCCAACTGGTAATAGGCGTCCGCGTAGTTGGGATCCACTTCGATCGCTTTCTTAAACGCGTCGCCCGCCGCGTCGTTCTGGCCGGCATTGACCAGAATGGCGCCGAAATTATAGTAGTATTTTCCGGCGTTCGGCGCGTCGAGGCTCGCCGCCTTCGTCAACTCCGCCCGGGCCGTATCCAGGTTCTTTGCCTTGGCCAGCACGAGCGCATAGTTGTTGTGGTAGGCGGGATCGTCCGGTTTCAGCTCGATTGCCTTTTGGTAATTTTCGATGCCTTTGGCGTAATCGGCCTGCTGGTCGGCTCCGGTTTTGCTCCCGGCCCGGCCGATGTAACTATCGGCCAGATGGCTCCAGACGACGTGCTGCTTGGGATCGAGCTGAGCCGCCTTGTCATACTGCTGGATCGCAACGTCCCAATTCTTGGCGGTTTCCGCATCGCGTCCGGCGTTGAAGGCGTCATTCAGCTCTTTGCTCTTCGCCATCCGCTCTTCCTGCTCTTTTCGCTGCTTTTCGAGCTCGGCTTTCTGCGCTGGACTGAGGCTGCGATTTTCCTCGGGCGGTGGCGCGGCGGCTCCGGCGCCCCCCGCTCCAGCGGCTGCGGCGGCCCGGGCGGCGGCTTGTTTGAGATCGAAATTCACTTCGGCGGGCGCGCCTTGCGCGCGCACGCCCCGCATCGCATCCACCGGCTTGCCGTTGACCTCAATGGAGACGTCGTATACTCCCAAGCCCAGGCCCCCGTAGTAATAGTGGCCCTTCTTGTCGGTCTTCGTGTTGTAGTTTCCCTTGATGTCTTTCCGCTCGATTTTGATGACGGCGCCGGCGAGAGGCTTTCCGTCTTCGCCCTTCACGTCTCCTTCGATCGCGCCGGTCTGGGCCCAGGCGGCCGACGAGAACAGGATCGTGAGGGGGGCGGCAATGAGCAATTTGCGCAACTTCGATTGCATAGGTTTTAACCCTCCAGGCAAGGTCGATTTCGGTGAGGAAGCGGCCTCAATCAAATAGAATACACTAACGTAGCTCCGCTTCAGACCGGCGAGGCGTGTTTCGACCAGCGCGGTTCATTGTCCACAATTCGCAGGGAATCGCCGTCCGAATTCGCCAAATCTTTCCCTCCACGCCCTCCTCCACGTCGACGTCATACCTTCCAAGCGGTCTCCTTTAACCTTGCGCCGCCTAGCGCGTGCTGGACAAAGCGTCGATGAGCGAAAAGTTTTCGAAGCTGACGCTCGACGTGGTGGGCTTCGGGTGATCTTTCAGATGGATGCGCGCGCGCTGAATGCGAGTGTTCCACGCGTCGACTCGATCACCACCGTTTGCCCCGTGCAAAGACCCTCCGTCGGCAATGCCATTTCCTCGCTGCGATTCCGTAACGCGGTGCAAGACGGAGCCATGGCGGCTCGCCTCTCGGGCGCAGACCGAAGCAAGTTACGCGCTTTCTGCGACGGTTCGCTGTCGGACGGCGCGCCGACCGAGGCATATTTCAAAATCCGCGACTATTTGTTCCCCCCCGCGATAGCATTTATTCTTGACGTAGCGCCTCCAGAGGGTCGATTCGTGACGCGCGCCGGGCCGGAACGAAGCTGGCAAGCAGCGTTACCGCTCCGAGCAGAACCGCGACTGCCAGGTAAGTCGAGGGATCGCTGGCTTTCACTTCGAACAGCATTGAGCCCAACACGCGAGTCACGACCGCCGCTCCCGCGAGTCCAAATATCAGCCCTACGCTCGCCAGAACCAATCCTTGTCTGAGCACTTGCCGCAGCACGGATCCTGGGCTGGCCCCCAAGGCGATCCGCAAGCCGATTTCATTCGAGCGCTGCCCGACGCTGTAAGCCATCACGCCATAAACGCCAGCCGTGGCGAGGCATATCGCCAGCGCCGCGAACAACGCTAACAAGAGAGTTCGGAAGCGAGGCGCGGCTACGTTGCCGGAGGCGTCCTCTTCCAGCGTCGTAAACGTTACAGGAATATCCGGAGCCCTGTCGTGCGCGAATCGCCGCAATGTTCCCTCAATCGCCGCCGGATCTCCCGTGGTCCGGGTGACCACGCTCAAGCTCCCGTTGTTATACACGTGCTGGCGGTTGGGCATATAGCACTCCGGAATCGGTCCGCGCGCCGGGCCAAGCTCCCGGACGTCTCCCACGACGCCGACGATAGTCATGGGGCGATGCGAATCGAAGGGGCAGAAGATCGTCCTGCCGATGGGATTCTCGCCCGGAAGCGATCTCCGAATCAGCGCTTCGTTCACAATCGCCACAAAAGGATTGCCAAGGATATCCCCGTCATTGAAGTCGCGTCCGCTTTTCAATGGGATTCCCAGGGCCGCGAATACGCCCGGCGTTATCACGGAATTCACGGCGGTTGGGCCGTTGAGGTCGGGCCGTTCCGGCAGATGATCGAAATAATAAATCCCCGACGAACCGACGTGCCCAGGGAGCGCCATGGTGGCGCCGGTCGCGACCACTCCGGGAACGGCAGCGATCCGGGAGAGAACATCTTTGAAAAAGAGATTGGTATCCCTGATCGACCCGGGCCCAGTCGCCCTCATGACCAGGACATTTTGGGGACGGAATCCCAGTTCCACCTTCTGCAAAGCGACGAGACTTTTGACCAGCAAGCCCGCCGAGGAAACAAGGACGACGGCCAGAGCGATTTCCACGACAACAAGCGGCGCGCGCACTCGCGCGATTCCTCCTCCGATCACAGACCGCGCCGCCGCCTGCTTGAGAGCGTCGTTTATATCGACCTTAGATGCGTACAGCGCAGGCGCCAGACCGGACATCAAACTCGTCACGACCGACGCTCCCAGGGTGAATGCAAGCACCCAGCGGTCCACCCCGGTTTCGCCGAGCCGAGGGACGCCGGAAGGAGCCAGCGCAATTAGCGCTTTCGATCCCCAATAGGCGAGCAAAAGCCCGGCGACACTCGCGAGGAGCGCCAGCAACAAGCTTTCGGTGAGCAATTGCCTCGCGATGCGCCGACGGCCCGCTCCCAGCGCGGCGCGAACCGCGACTTCGCGCGTTCTGGCGGTCGCCCTGCCAAGCAGGAGCGTGGCTGTGTTGGCGCACGCGATGAGGAGCACCAATCCCACCGCCCCCAACAAGAGATAAAGAGTAAGCCGAATGTCGCCCACCAATTCATCGCGGATGGATGTCACGGCGACGGTCCGGTTCTTATTCGTGTCCGGATATTCTTGTGCGAGCCGCCGGCCGATGAGAGCCATTTCGGCTTGAGCTTTTTCGAGCGGCACGCCTGGCTTCAGCCTCCCCACTATGTAGTGGTTCTGCGCATCGCGGTCCCGCGTGCCCGGGCCGTTGTCCGTGTCTGGAACCCAAATCTCGGTAGCATCCGGAAAGCGGAAGGAAGGCGGAAGAACGCCGACGATCGATTGGGGGGCGCTGTATCTGCGAATGGTACGCCCGAGCACATGCGGGTCGCCGCCAAAGTGGCTTTGCCAGTATGCATAACCAATCAGGACCGCGCCATTGCCGCCGGGCTTCGCTTCGTCGGCGTTGAACAAGCGCCCGAGGATCGGCTCAACGGCAAACACGCGAAAGAAGTCCCGACTTACCTTGGTGACTCGCGCATATTCAGCCGTCGGACCCGCCATCACCGGGTTTTCCCACGGATAGTAGAAGGCCATTGCCTCGAACGACGAACTGCGATCGCGCCAATCCTGGAAGTTTGGAATCGAAACCAGCTTCGCGGCGAGCGGACTGGAATCCTCGCCGGCGGCCAAAGGGTTGGTGAGTGTGACGATGCGATCCGGATCGCGATAGGCGAGCGGCCTCAAGAGCACCGCGTTGACCACACTGAAAACTGCTGTGTTAGCGCCGATGCCCAAGGCCATGATTGCGATGGCGAGGCCCGCAAAGCCAGGACTCCGCTGAAGCATTCGGAGCGCATATCTTGTATCGGATATTAGATCGGCCATCCACGGAAATCCTCGTTGATCTCGCATCGACTCCTGGGCCTGGGCGATTCCCCCCTGCTCAAGTGTCGCCGCGCGCCGGGCGGCATCTTGAGAGATTGGGGCCGAGCCGCCGCGCGCTTGCATTTGGTCCACGGCCATCTCCAGATGTGCGCGAAGTTCTTCCTCTATTTCCCGATCCCTCGAATTCCGCTGGATCGTTCCCCACAGACGGCGCATCCATTCGCGCAACGTTCTCATTGCCTCCTCCTACTCACGCTTGCGGATGAAAAAGCGCGTGCATGATGGCGACCATGCGATCCCAGTCCGCCTTTTCCGCCTCCAGACGCCTGCGGCCGGAGCGGGTGACGCTGTAGAACCGGGCCCTTCGATTTGTATCGGTAAGACGCCACTCTGCGCTCACCAGGCCCTGCTGCTCCAGCCGCATCAGGCCGGGATAGAGCGTGCCCATATTTAGGCGGATCGATCCAGCCGAAACCTGCTCCAGGCGCGCCGCGATCGCATAGCCGTGCTGCGGTCCCATCGCGGCGAGCGTTTGCAGCACAATCAGGTCCAGCGTTCCTTGCAGGACCTCCGTTTTGGCAGTTCCATTGGCCATCCTAATGAAGCATAGTCCATGTCCATTAGAATGTCAAATGTTGGGCCGCCGTTCGGCGACTCGCGTGGCTTCTGCGATGGACGGCTGTCGGGCGCCGGGATTAGCTCAAGATCTGGATCGCTCTTCCAATAAGGAGTCCTTGAGCTTCCGTTGCTCCAATAGGCGGACGCGAGGCGGAGTGAATGCGTGGGCCGGCGGCCGACGGACGGTCGGCCTTAGTTCCCTGCCGGCGCAGTCGGGATCGTTAGCTCATTGATGGCGCTAGAGTCGCCGGCGTTGTGCGCTACCAAAGGCACGTTGAGCTGAATTGCGGCTGCTGCAATCCACGCGTCCGCGAACGTAATCGGACGGCCTTTCTTTTCACAGCTGCTCTTGATGTGCGCCCATGTGGCCGCTAGCGCTTCCGGATCGTTTTCGGTGTCGATCTTCAGGTCTTCCATGCTAACGGGAGGTCTAGGCACAACACCAGCCGGAAGCCGAACCTGCCCTCTGCCTGCTTCTACGCCGTCTGTACGTCGTGCCATCGGAGTCGCCCTTATTCTCTTTCTGGCCGCCCACTCTGAGCCGCGGCCCGCCATGAGCGAGGACCGGCGCGGTTTCCTGACCCCGCGCAAAATCGTATCCGCCGATCATAAAACCAACACACGCCTGGGTTTTTCACAAATCTGAGCGAATCCCGGGCTGCCCTTCCACACTCGCCACCCCGCCAGCGTCATACCTTCCAGGCGGTGTGCCTTAACCTGCGCCGCCTTAGCGCGTTACCCTGAAAAGGAGCGCACAGCGAATGCGTTGTGCGCGGTTTAAGCAAAACGAATGGCTGCCGGAGACCGAATTCTTCCCGAGGACCCCGCGCAAGAGGCCGCGAAAGCGCGCTCTCTGGCCGCCCGGTATTACCAGGAATTCGTCGATCTCCGCGAGGTCCGCATCGATCACGATTTGTTCCACGCGATCCCCGTGGACCTGATGTTCCGCTACAATTTCGTGCCGATTCAAGGCTACAACGGCACGCTCGAAATCGCTCTCGCCGACCCGCGCAATCCCAGCCAGATCGACGAACTCGGCTCGCTTTTGGGCAAACGCCTGCGGGTCAAGGTCGCCACCAGTTCGCAGATCTCCGATCTGCTTAAAAAGACCGAGCAATCGCAGCGCGTGCTTGAAGAAGTCACCGAGGGCTTCACGCTGGACGTGGTTGGGGACGAGGAGAATTCTGAGGAAACCCTTTCCATCGACCGGCTGGCGGCGGCCGATTCCAATATCGCCCCGGTGATCAAGCTGGTGGACACCACCATCTTTAATGCGCTGGAAAGGCGCGCGAGCGATATCCATATCGAGACACGCGACCAGGAAGTGGCCATTAAGTACCGCATCGACGGCGTGCTGCACTACGCCATGCCGCCCATCGCCAAGGATTGGCATTCCACCATCATTTCGCGCATCAAGGTGATGAGCGAGCTCGATATCGCCGAGCGCCGCATCCCCCAGGACGGCCGCTTCCGAGTGCGCTATAAGAACCGGCTGATCGATTTCCGCGTTTCCATCATGCCCACCATCTATGGCGAAGACGCCGTGCTGCGCGTGCTGGACAAGGAATCGATGAGCGAAAAGTTTTCGAAGCTGACGCTCGACGTGGTGGGCTTCGCCGACGCGGATCTTGCCAAATTCCGGCGCTTCATCAAGGAGCCTTACGGGATGGTGCTGGTCACCGGCCCCACCGGCTCGGGAAAAACCACGACTCTCTACGCGGCGCTCAGCGAAATCAAAAACGACGAGGACAAAATCGTCACGATCGAGGATCCCGTCGAGTACCAGATCAAGGGCATCACCCAGATTCCGGTAAACGAAAAAAAAGGTCTGACGTTTGCGCGCGGGCTGCGCTCCATTCTGCGCCACGATCCCGATAAGATCCTGGTGGGCGAAATCCGCGACCAGGAAACGGCCCAAATCGCCATCAACGCCGCGCTCACCGGCCACCTGGTTTTCACCACCGTGCACGCAAATAACGTTCTGGATGTGCTCGGCCGATTCCTGAACATGGGCGTGGAGGCGTATAACTTCGTGTCGGCGCTGAACTGCATCTTGGCGCAGAGGCTGGTCCGCGTGATTTGCCCGCATTGCAAACACGAAGTGAAATATCCCGAGGACTACCTGCGCGAGAGCGGTCTGGATCCGGATGCCTGGCGCGAGGCGGCGTGGTACGAAGGCGCGGGATGTTTTGAATGCGGCGGCACCGGGTTCCGCGGACGCAGCGCCATTCACGAGCTACTCGATTTGAGCGAAAGAATCCGCGAAATGATCTTGGATAAGCGGCCCAGCTCCGAAATTCGCCGCGTGGCGCGAGAGGAGGGCATGACATTTCTACGGGAATCCGCGCTCGAAAAAGCCCGCTCCGGCGTCACAACCCTGAAGGAGATTAACAAGGTCACGTTTATCGAGGGTTAACCTCCGCGATGTCATTCCTCAACTCAATCTCGCGACTGGTAAAAGATCCGCCCCCGGATTTCGTATTCGAGTTATCGGAAGCGGGAATCGCACACGCGCAAGGTTCGCGCTCCGGCTTCGGCGAACTTCCCTCGGGGGTGCTGAAGGCGTCTCCCTCCGAAGACAATCTTTTGCGGGCCGACGCGGCGGCCGCCGCGATCTCCCGGCTTGCTCCTCCCAACGGGGGCAAGAAGCGCCGAGGCGCGGCCGTTCTGCTGCCCGACGCGTCCGCGCGAATCAGCGTTCTCGATTTCGATTCCTTCCCCGATTCCGTCGAGGAACAGCTGTCCCTCGTCCGCTTTCGAGTTAAGAAAACGATTCCCTTCGATATCGACGCGGCGGCGGTGAATTATTACCGGCAGCCAGGTGCGAATCGAAAAGGCAAAATAGAAGTGGTCGCCGTGACGGTGGCGCTGGAGGTGCTCGCGCGTTACGAGGCGTTGTTCCGTGGCGCGGGATTTCACCCGGGTGACGTGACGGTGTCGGCGCTGGCGGCGCTGAACCTTTATAACGGCGACGAGCCGGCGGCAATCGCCAAGCTGGCCGGAAGCGCGCTGACGGTGATGGTGGTGGCCAATGGGCGGCTCAGGCTGTTCCGGTGCGTACAGCTTGAAAACGAACGCGACGAAGAAGAGATCATGAGTGTGCTGCATCCCACGTTTGCCTACGCGGAGGACGAGTTGGGATCTTCCATCAAACGGCTGATCTTGTGCGGATTCGAAAGCGCTCCGCGCGGCCTTCCCTGTGAGGGCGAACCGTTGCGCAGCCGCTTCGGCGCCCCCACGCCATTCAACGCGGGTTTATTCGGCTATATGGAGAGCGTGGGCATCTGAAATGCGCGTCCCCATCAATCTCGCCTCCGAGCCATTCCGCCGCGACCGGCCAATGCTGGTCGCATCGGGAGCCTGCGCGGTGGTTTTGCTCCTGCTGCTGGGCGTCCAGACCTTCCTGATCCTGGGCGCGCGCGATAGCGCCCACGACGCCCGGGCCAGCGTGGAAAAGCTGAATCGTCGGCTGCAATCGATCGAGGGCGAACAAGGGCGCGCCGAGCAGGCGCTACGGCAGCCTGAAAACGCCGTTGTGCTGGAGCGCAGCGTTCTGCTGAACACGCTGGTGGAGCGCAAATCCATAAGCTGGACCAAAATTTTCGCCGATCTGGAAAGCGTGACGCCCGACAATGTGCGCCTAATCCAGATCCGGCTGCCCCAAATCACTTCCCGCCAGGAAGTATTGCTCGATATGACGGTCGGCTCGAAGGAATCGCTTCCCGTGATCGAGTTTTTGAAGCGCCTACAGGCCTCGCCTTTATTCGGCCCAGTGACGATGCACAGTTCCGTCCCACCAACGCAAAACCAACCGCTGTATCAATATCGCGTGAGCGTGAATTATGGCCAAAAGCTCTAGGGGACAGGGGGCAAGGGGACCGCGCGATCCCAAGCCGATCGCTCGGACCGTGCTGGGCGTGCTCGTGGGCGCGAACCTGGTCGCGGCGGGCCTGGTGCTGTTTCCGCCGGGCGGGTCGACGGAGTCGCTTCAGCGGCAGGCAAGCGCGCTCCAGTCGCAGGTGGCGGCGAATCAACAGCTCCTCGATCGCACGCGCCAGCATCTGGCCTCGGTAGAAAAGGCTCGCGATTCGGGTAACGGCTTCCTTTCCGGCTATTTCCTTTCCAGCCGCACGGCTTACGCGACGCTGCTGAGCGAGCTTTCCGACGCGGAGACGCGGTCGAAGATCAAGGCGCGCGATTTTTCCTATTCCACCGAGCCGATCGACGGCTCCGACAACTTGAATATGCTGACCATCACAGCGAACTTCGACGGCGTCTATCGCGATGTGCTGAGCTTCGTTCACGAGTTGGACCGCTCGCCGCGTCTGATGATCATTGAGTCGCTGACCGCGGCGCCGCAGCAAGGGTCGAACGTTCTGAGCGTCAGCATGAAAATCGACACGTTCGTGCGCGACGAAGGCGGGCCGCCGGTTTCCGCGCCGTCACCCGAGGCGAAAACGGTCGCCGATTCCAGGAGCCCGGTCCAATGAAGTGGATGCCCACCGGCGTCGGAGCGGAGCCGAAGAAGCTGATCATTCTCGGCGTGTGTCTTGTCGCCGTGGTAGGAGCCTACGAGCTCTCCAGCGGATCTGCGTCCGCGCCGCCCGAGGGGTCGTCGCCCGCCCCGGTGAAGCAAGAGCCCGCCGCCGAGCCTTCGATCAAACGCGCGCCGGCGCCGGCTTCCAGCGGCACGCCGATGCCTGCCCATCGGGTTTCCCGCAAGGGCGATACCGCGTCGGGAATCGCCGATTTCCATCCGACTCTGACGCTGGAGGAAGGCACGGACGTCAGCAAGATCGATCCCACGTTGCGGCTGGAACTGCTCGCGAAAGTGCAGCAGGTTCCGATGGAAGGCGGATCGCGAAACTTGTTCGAGTTTTACCAGCCTCCGCCCCCGCCTCCGCCAAAAGTGACCATTAAGCCGGGGCCCGCCGCCACCGCGGAGAAGGCCGCTCCGCCGCCCAAGCCTGTGGAGTCTGGCCCGCCCACGCCGCCGCCTCCTCCGCCGATTCCGCTCAAGTTTTATGGCTACGCTGGAACCACTCGGGACGGCCTGCGCCGCGCGTTCTTCCTGGACGGCGACGACATCTATACTCCGGCCGAGAACGAGACGGTGAAGGGCCGCTACAAGATTATCCGCATTGGAGTAAACTCGGCGGTAGTGGAAGACACCACGAATAAGAACCAGCAGACATTGCCGCTGGTGGAGGAGTTAGGCGCATGAGCCGGAGGGTGGGCTTTAGCCCGCGCGGCGCTTCAGCGCCGCTATCCCGGAGCGAGGCTAAAGCCTCGCGCGGGCTAAAGCCCACCCTCCACGGCGAACGAGGGTTTGCTCTCCTCCTGATCTTCTTCATGGCCGCGGCCATCGCCCTGATGCTCTATACCCAGATGCCGCGGGTGGCTTTCGAGAGCGAGCGCGATAAAGAGCAACTCCTCATCGACCGCGGCGAACAATACAAGCGCGCCATCCTGCTCTATTACAACGATTACAAACGCTTCCCGGGAAAAATCGAAGACCTGGAAAGCACCAACAATCATCGTTATCTCCGGCGCCGGTATGTGGATCCTTACACGGGAAAGGACGAATGGCGCCTAGTCCACACCAACGGAATGTTTCTGACCGACTCGCTGGTGCAAAAGCCGCCGGCGAATCCGGCAAACTCGCCCACCGGTTCTTCGCAGGCGCAAACAGCCACCGCCGGACTTCCGGCGGGATTCGGTTCCACGCCTGGGGGGACGCTCGCCGGCGCTCAGCCAAGCCCGTCCGCCACGGCCTCGCCCACGACGACAAACCCTCCAAACACTCCGCCCCAGGTAAACGCAGCCGTGTTGGCTCGCCCTAGCGACCGTCCGCTCACCCCCGCCGGCGGATTTCAAGGAGCGTTTCAAACGGCTGCCAACACGCTAAACAATGCCCCGTCGAACACGGGTTATGTCGATCCCGCTTCATATCCGCCGATCACGCTCTTTCCGAACGGCTACAACGCTCCCCCGACCGGAGCGCAGCCGGGTGCGGCCGGGGTGGCGGCGCAGCCTGGCATCGTCCAACCGGGCGGATTTCAACCCGGCGGATTTCAACCCGGCATCCCGCCGGGGATTTCACAGCCGGGGATCATTCAACAGCCTGGCATCGCCCCGAACGGCCAGTTCCAACCCGGACCGCCGGGACAATTCGTGCCGCCCGGCGCCGCGCCGGCGAATCCGAACGCGGCATTTCAGAACCCAACGGGGATTAATCCTGGCCAGCCATTTCCCGTCACGCAGCCTTTACCCATAAACACACAACCCTTCCCCACCAATTCCCTACCCACTCCCATCAGCCAGGGGTTTCTGCCGGGCGTGCCTCAGCCGAGCATACCGGGCGCTCCCACCGGCTACAATCCCGTGACGGCGCCTCCGCAGCCGGTCAATACCCCTGTGGATCCGAATAATGGCTTCAATAACGGTAACCCTCCGAATCCAGTGCAGAATCCGGGATTCAATCCGGGCCAGCCCGGGTTCGGCCAACCGGGACAAAATCAACCGGGATTTCCTGGGGTGCCTTCGTTCCCGGCTCAGCAGGCGAGCGCTGGAGCCGCCCCGCCGGCAAATCAGGCGTTGAATCTGATCAATCAACTCCTCACCACGCCGCGCCAGCCTCCCCCCGGCATTGGTCCAGCCACCGCCACAACCGCAAATAACAATCAGACCATCGGCGGCGGAATCGCGGGAGTAGCCAGCACGTTTACCGGGCCCACCATCAAAACATACCTGGACCATTCGCAGTATCAGGAGTGGGAATTTATTTTCCAGGTTCAACAGCAGGGTTTGCCGGGACAAGCGGGGGCCGCCGCCAATCCTCTAGGCGCGCCAGGCGCGAATGGCAACAGCCCCACCGGACCGGGAACTATTGGCCCAGGGACCGGCGGCATCGGGCAGCCAGGCATCGGCTCGACAGGAATTGGTCAGCCTGGCATTGGGCAACCTGGAGGCTTCGGCCAGCCTGGCATAGGCCCCGGCGCGAACGGCCAGCCTAATATCGGCCCCACCAACGGCGTGCCCGGCCTTCCGCCGCTCCAATAAACCCCGATTTCAGTGCAGGATGCCCCCCGAAAGTTCATCCCGGGTAATCCTTGCGCCATGAGCCCGCGTGCGCCCCAATTCGAGCAAAGATTTCAGGCGCACCAAGTCGTCGTCCATCTCCCGTTTGGGATCGGCGCCGAACAGCGCAGCAATCAGATGACCCAGCACTCCCGCGGGAGGTTTATAGGAAAGATGGATGGTGACCCGGCAGCCCCGGTGCGAGTTTTCCTCGAACCGGACTGTGCCCTCGGTCTCCACCGGCGAGCCCGGCACGCTGCGCCAGGCCAGCAATTTCCTGGGGATGTACTGGGTGACTTCCGCGTCCCATGAGACCGGTATTCCAGCCGGCCCTTCAGCCACCCAATGCCATTTTCCGTCGCCAACTTCCCGGACTTCCTTCAAGTGACTCATGAAACGTGGAAATTTCGAGTAATCGGACCAGAAACCGAACACTTCTTCAAGTGGAGCTTGAATATGGACCGTCTTCTCGAACTCGATTCCCCGGCGGTGATCTCCTAATCCCACCACGTCGCGAAGGTCGCGATTGGAGATCGCCCGAGCCAGCAGAGCCGCCCCGGCTAAATTCGAAGCGAACCCACGCGGCCCGCCCTCGCGCGTTCCGTAAGCCAGCAGGGCCGCTCCAGCCGCGCCCGCGCCCACCCGTAGGGAAGGCGTCCAGCGTTGCCGGATCCATTCGTGCCGGCTCGCGCGCGCCGGACCGCCTTGGCTCGAAATCTGCGCGCCATTCTCGTAGATCTTCAGCCTATTGACGACATTCTTCACGCCCGGGACGGCTCGGGCGCGGCGCAATAGCCGGTCGATTTCGTCCACCAGCACCGCTCCCGTAAGCACGATCGCATCCCCCTGGGCGCTCACGTCGATGGCATGAGGATGGCTGACCAGCCGGCCGATTTTCGATCGGACCCGCTGAACGACGATGTCGCCGTCGGCGGCGTGGTCCTGAAAAGCCGCTTTCGCGCCGAAGAAAGCGCCGGCAGCGCGGTGAGCGACGTCTCTTCGGGCCTTGTCCAGCAGCGCGGAAAACCCTCGCCATGCCCGCCCAGCCTTATCGGACGCTAAGGCCCGGCGCCGCTTGCCGCGATCCGGGTCCGCGAAATACATCAGCATGCTGCCCGCCGCAAGTCCGGCGGCAACGCTTTTTGCACGATTCATGGCTAGCCCCTCATAATCAGAGCCAGCCGGCTTCTCCGGCGTTACATCTTCGTTAAGCCCAGAACCTGTACCACTTTCGCCGCCGGATTATCCCTTCCGGCTTGAGACTTTCCACGGGGACCCCGGCGAGCGCCGCGCGAGGATTTGCGGCGCACAGTAGCTCGGCAGCGCCTTCGCCGTAGTTCGCGGCCAGCCAGTCGCGAGCCTGGTCCAGCCGGGGCGGCCGGTGCTCGCAGTCGTGCCCGTCGCTGGCGGCGAAATGCACCAGACCCCGATCGAGCAAACAGCGGCAAAATTCCTGGGCTTTGCGGCCGAATTTGCCGGTAAGGCTTTGCCCGGTAAGCTGAACGCAAGCCCCGGCCTCCACCCACTGGGCGATCTCGTCGGCGCGCTGGCGCAGCAGCGCATTGCGCTCCGGGTGCGTGATCACCGGAATCAATCCCGCCTCGCCGAGCCGCGCGAATATCTCGGCGGTGTTATGAAAAATCAGCAAATCCGAAAACTCCACGAGCAGGTAATTCTTATGACCGATCGCGTATTTAGCCGGCTGCTCAATGGCGTCCTGGATGTTTTCGTAGCTCAGATGAAAATCGCAGCCGGGATGGAGCCGTGGCGCGCCGCCGGATGCCGACGACAACTCTTCCAGGCGCTCGGCGATCCGGTCGGGCTCGAAACTGAATTCGGGACTGGCGTGGGGCGTCGCGACAAGATCCGTGGTGCCGTGTTCGGCCGCCAGGCGGAGCATCGCCAGAGAATCTTCCAAAGTGCGGGCGCCGTCGTCGAGCCCGTATAAGACGTGGCTGTGAATATCGATCAAAGTTCGATTCTACGACGGCGCCGATTCCATTCCGTAGCTCAGTAAGGTTAGAAGTCAATTGCTCTTCAAGATATTCGCCACCTTAGCCACGCCCGCTTTCGCGCAGGCGTCGTCCTGCTCCTGACTGGATCCAGAACTGCCGACGCCGCCGATGATTTCTTTGCCCGCCTGAATAGGAACTCCGCCGCCAAGCGCCAAAATATCGGCCACCTGGCGTTGGGCCGCATAGGCCGGATCGTTGGTGCGTTTCTGAAACTCCAGTGTTGTGGTGCGGAACATGCGCGCGGTGAACGCTTTGCGTCGCGCCATTTCGGAAGTCTGAGCGCTAGCCTGTTCATCGCGGAGGATCACCATAACCTGCCCGGCGCGGTCCACCACCGCGACGGACGTATGGAATCCTTTCGACTGACATTCCCCGAGCGCGGCTTCGGCGATGATCTTCGCCAGGCCGAGCGATAGATTGTGCTCCGTAACGAGCCCTTGCGCCCCGGCTCTCACCGTGCAAGTGGCGGCAATCGCGATGGCCGCCAGAGTCTTCACGTAGGACATGCTCCCTCCCGTCAGTTGACAATTGTGCTATGCGGAGCGCCCGAATTCAACTTCCGGGCTGCATGCGATAATACAGCCGTGGGAGATACAACATTTCATCTGAGCCAGCCGGCGGAATTGTTTGCGCGGATCGATCACGAGCCCGACGAGGACCTGCTGGACGAGAGCGTAATCACCACGACCCTCGATAAGGCGATCAACTGGGGCCGAAAAAACTCCATTTGGCCGATGAGTTTCGGATTGGCGTGCTGCGCCATAGAAATGATGTCGATGATCGCGTCCCGCTACGACATTTCGCGATTCGGCGCGGAAGTGATGCGCGGCTCTCCGCGGCAAAGCGACCTGATGATTATCGCGGGACGGGTCTCGAACAAAATGGCGCCGGTAATCCGCCGGCTGTATGAGCAGATGCCCGAGCCGAAATGGGTCATTTCCATGGGCGCCTGCGCTACCTCCACAGGCGTTTTTTCGAATTATGCGCTGGTGCCCGTAAATCAAGTGATTCCGGTGGATGTGTACGTGCCCGGCTGTCCTCCGAGGCCCGAGCAGTTAATCTATTCCATCACGCTGCTTCAGAAGAAAATCGAGCAGGATAAGCACACGCTGGCGAAGGTTTTGAATCTGGCGTAGGCTGGAAACTCAGCCGTTCACACGCTCGTGACGCTGGGCCGCCTTTGCCTCCCAGGGCCGCACGCGTTTGCGCTCATCGCGATCCTCCACCCGGTCATAGAGGTGCTCGTCGGAAACCGTACCGAGCGAGAGGTTGTACAGACTTGTGAGGCCGAGCCCTTCCCGCAGATCCTCGTCGAAATTGTGGAGCGCCTTGAGCTGCGAGGCGAGCGCGGGAAATTCTCGCCCGGACGGCGTGACCAGGAATTGTTGATACCCCGCATTCACCAGTTCGGCAATTTCATCGCCCACAAGCAGCCCCGCTTTGTCGACCTTGAGGTTGCCGGGGGCGATCTCTTCGACGATGGCTCCATAGCCGCCGCGCGTCATTCGCGCCTTGCCGGCGCCCAAACGCTGCGATTCAAAGTTGAACTGGCTCAAGCCAGCGATTCGCTCGTCAAACGTCCACTGGTGCGGCTTTTCGCGGCGAAAGAACATAAACGACTATTATAGGCTGGCGCTCTTGCGAATCGTTTCCACGCCCATGTAGGGCCGCAGCGCCTCGGGCACGATCACGCTCCCATCGGCCTGCTGATAATTCTCCAAAATCGCGAGCCACGTGCGTCCGACCGCCAGTCCGCTCCCGTTCAAAGTGTGTACGTAATCGCCCTTGCCCTTGCCGGATTTCCCGCGAATGGACGCACGGCGCGCCTGATAGGCCTCAAAGTTCGAGCACGAGGAAATCTCCTTGTACTCGTTCAAGCCGGGAAGCCAGACCTCGATGTCGTATGTTTTCGCGGAGCTAGCGCCCATGTCGCCGGTGCAAAGCACCACGGTGCGATAGGCGAGGCCCAGCCGTTGAAGAATATCCTCTGCGTCCCGCGTGAGAGATTCGAGCTCGTCGTAGCTGTTGTCGGGGCGCGCGAACTTCACTAGCTCGACTTTTTGAAATTGGTGTTGCCGGATGATTCCGCGCACGTCGCGGCCATAAGATCCCGCTTCGCTGCGGAAGCAGGGCGTGTAGGCGCAATATTTCAGCGGCAGCTTATCGGTGTCCAGCGTTTCGTCGCGGTGGAGATTCGTCACGGGAACCTCCGCCGTCGGCACTAGCCAGAAATCGGTGTTTTCGAGCTTGAAAAGGTCCGCCGCGAATTTGGGCAATTGGCCGGTGCCGTACATGCTGTCGGAGTTGACCATGAACGGCGGCAGCACTTCGGTATAGCCGTGGTGCTGGGTGTGGACATCAAGCATGAAATTGATCAGCGCGCGCTCCATCTTGGCGCCCAAACCCCAATAGACGGCGAAGCGCGCGCCGGTGATTTTCGCGGCGCGATCGAAATCGAGAATGCCCAGTTCCGGCCCGAGGTCCCAATGCGCTTTGGGCGTGAACGAGAAGCTGGGCGGCTCGCCGCAGCGCCGGACTTCCACGTTGTCTTCGGAGCTCTTGCCAGTGGGAACCGATTCGTGCGGCGTGTTCGGAACCCCTGCCAGCATTTTCCGGAATTCCGCGTCCAGCTCCTCCGCTCTTTTGTCCAGGCCGGCCATTTGATCCGCCATTTCGCGAATTCTCTGCTGGCGCTCGCTGGTGTCCTGCCCGGCCCGCTTGAGCTTACCGATTTCTTGCGTCTCGGCGTTGCGCTGCGCTTTCAGAGATTCGGCTTCCGAAAGGGCGGCGCGGCGCTCCGCGTCCAGTTTCCGGAATGCCTCCACGTCGAGTGTGAAACCACGATCGCTTAGACGCTTCGCGATCGCGTCGAGATTATTTCGAAAGGAGGAAAGATCGTACACGGCGGCTGGCCCCGAGGCGCTAGCGCCTGTCGGCGATGTCCACCCACGCCTTGCCAGGCTCTTCGCCCTTGTATTCGGCGCGCGGCCGGATCAGGCGGTTGTTGTGGTATTGCTCCAGAATGTGCGCCGTCCAACCCGACATACGGCTCACCGCGAAAATCGGCGTGAAAAGATCCACCGGAATCCCGAGCGAATAGTACGTACTCGCGGAGAAGAAATCGACATTGGCGTTGAGATTCTTGGCTTGCTTGGCGTACTGCTGAATCGCGTTGGAGATTTCGTACAGGTTCACGTGTCCGGTTCGCTCGCCCAGTTCTTTCGCCATGTTCTTCAGGAACGCCGCGCGAGGGTCCAGCGTGTGATATACACGATGACCCAAGCCCGGAATTTTGACCTTGTTGGCCAGCATCGACTTCGCGCGCTCCACCGCTTCTTCGGGCGTCTTGATCGTGAGCAATAGTTTGATCACGTCTTCGTTGGCGCCGCCATGCAGAGGACCCTTGAGCGCTCCGATGGCGGACGTAACGGCGGAATACATGTCGGAGAGCGTCGCGGCGGTGACGCGAGCCGCGAACGTGGACGCGTTCAACTCGTGCTCGGCGTGCAGGACCAGCGCCACGTCGAAGGCGCGCTCCATCACGTGGTCGGGCCTGTTGCCGGTCAGCGCATAGAGGAAGTTGGCCGCGATTCCGAGCTTCGGATCGCCAGGGACCACCGATTTGCCGTTGCGCAAACGGTCGAAGGAACTCACGATGGTTGCGGTCTGCGCCATCAGCCTCAGGGCTTTGGCTTGATTCGCCTCCTCCGACATGTCCTGAGCCTGCGGATCGTACAATGCGAGCATCGAAACGGCCGTGCGCAGCACCGCCATCGGGACAGCGCCCTTCGGCGCCGTCTTCAAGAACGATTCCACCGGCGTGGGGATCTCCCGATGAGCGACCAAGCCGGCCTTCAGCTCGTCTAACTCGGACTGTTTCGGCAGACGGCCGTTCCAGAGAAGGAACACGACTTCTTCAAAAGTCGCCCTTTCCCCCAACGTCCGAATGTCGTAGCCCTGATAACTGAGAATTCCCGCTTCGCCGTCGATGAAGCAGAGTCGCGATTCCGCCGCGATAACGCCTTCTAAACCACTGCCTGTGGCTGTTGGCATGCTCTTTTGCCTGTTCTAGCTCCCTGCATTCGGGGCAGCGCAACTTAAGGCAGCCCGGATGCAGCTTCATTTTAACATCCGCATCGGTCCCAGCGTTCGGCGCGTATATGATCTAAGGGTATGCGCCAGAGCCTCGTGGGGCGGGTGATGGGTTTTTGCGACCTGCCTTCCGTTCCTCCTGCAAAGTCAGCTTCGAAAATTTCAAGGAGGGTGGGCTTTAGCCCGCGCGAGGCTTTAGCCTCGCTGACTGCCAGCGGAGCTGAAGCTCCGCGCGGGCTGAAGCCCACCCTCCATCCACTCGTCGCCGCCTGCGTTTTCCTGGCGCTCTCTTCCTGTTCCTCGCGCTCGGGTGTCAAGACTTACCTGCTCGAAGCCCAGAAAAGCCTCGGCAACGTCAAGTCGATCCGGTACTCCGGCTCGGGCAGGAATGGTTTTTTCGGGCAAGCGCTTTCGGCGGCGAAGGATTGGCCGCTGCGCGAAGTGACCAGCTACACGCGCACTGTCGACTATGATCGAAAATCTTCCCGCGAGGAAATCGTTTTTGCGCAGCCCGTGTTCGGAGGGCAACGGCAGAACGCGGAATCCAGCGGCGACAAGGCATGGAACGTTGGCCCCACCGGACCGGTTCCGCAGCCCGCCACGGCCGACGAAAGGCAGCTTCAAATCTGGATGACTCCGCAGGGTTTCGTGAAAGCGGCTCTGGACTCGGGCAACGCAATTTACGATTCCGCTCGAAACGCCGTGAGTTTCACCGCCTTAGGGAAATACAGGATCTCGGGCTGGTTTAGCGATGCCCATACGCTCGTACGGTCGGAGGCGCGAATCGACAATCCGGTATTGGGCGATATGCCGGTAACGGCGGTTTATTCGGGCTACCGCGATTTTAACGGGGTTCAGTTTCCGACGAAGATTCGCGAGAACCAGGGCGGATCGCCGGTATGGGATCTGACGATTTCTGACGTGCAGCCGAACGCGCCCGCCGATCTACCGATCCCCGACGCGGTGAAGAACGCGCCTGCTCCGCGGGAAATCGTGCAGACCACAAAGCTCGACAACGGAGTGTGGCTGCTGACGGGTGGAACTCACCACAGCGTGCTGGTGGAGTTCAAGGACTACGCCGCTGTCGTGGAGGCGCCTCTGAACGAAGAACGCTCAGCCGCGGTGCTGGCGGAGGCAAAGAAGCTGCTTCCGGACAAACCCGTGAAGTATGTCGTCGTCACGCATCATCATTTCGATCACATCGGCGGCTTGCGCAGCTACGTGGCTCAGGGCGCGGCGGTGATTACTCACGAATCGAACAAAGAGTATTTCGAGAACATTCTCCAGCGGCCCGCCACGCTGACGCCGGATTTGCTGGCCAAAACTCCCAAACCGCCCATGGTGCAGCCCGTGGCGGACAAATACGTTCTGACCGATGGCGCGCAGACGATCGAAGTCTATGCGACTCAGGGCGACACGCATTCCGATGAGCTATTGGTGGCGTATCTTCCGCAGTCGAAAATCCTGGTGGAGGCCGATAGCTACAGCCCGCCGGCTCTTAAGGCTCCGCCACCCTCGCCCCCACCACCCAATGCCGTAGTTTTATACGACAATATTCAACGGCTCGGATTGAATGTCTCGACCATCGCGCCGATCCACGGCCGCGGGGCCGTCTCGTTTGCGGAGTTCAGGAGGTTCATCGGGAAATGAGCGGAGTGGAAGACGTAATCGCCGCGGCTCAAAGCGGCGAGATGGAGCGCTTGGCGAGCCTGCTGGATGCGAATCCTTCCTTGGCCACGGCTTCGAACATGTTGGGCGTTCAAGCCATCCACGCGGCCCATTTCGGCGGGCACGCCTCGGCAGTCGATTTGCTTTTGAGCCGCGGCGTCGTTTTGGACGCGTTTCTGGCAGCCGAGTTGGGTATGCTCAATCGCGTCCGGCAAGCCGTCGCCGCCGATCCTCAGGTCGTCCATGCTTTGAGCCCGGTGGGAAGCGCGCTTCTCCATCGCGCCTGCTACTGGGGCCAAACGGAGGTCGCCCGATACTTGCTTGACCAGGGCGCCGATGCGGATGCCGCGACTTGCGACGGCTTTCTGCAAATCCGGCCGCTCGGATGCGCGGTGGCGACGCCAAATATTCCCAACCCCAGCGATCGCGAAGAGGTGGTGCTGGAACTAGTCGGAATGCTTTTGGCGCGCGGCGCCGGCGTGAATGGGCGCCGCCGCGATGGCCTAACCGCACTGCACAGCGCGGCCTATCGCGGTCATCTCCGGGTCATCACGGTGCTGCTCGATCGCGGCGCCGATCCGGCGCTACGCGGCTACGAAGGCATGGGCGCGCACGCAAGCCAGACGGCAGCGGATGTGGCGGCATCGCAGGGCCAGGAAGAAGCATATTCGCTTCTCAGGGGGGTTGCTGCATGAGATTCCTACTCGCCGCCGCAGCCGGGTTGATCGCCAGCGCCTTGCACGCGCAAGGAACGCGCCCGCAGGCACCGCCGTTCGATGCGTCCCAGCTTCACATGGAAGCGCCGCCGCCAGAAGGCGTGGCGATCCGCGCGGGCCGCCTGTTCGATCCGAAGTCCGGAACCAACCTCTCGAATCAAACCATTATCGTCAAAGGCGACAGGATCGCCGAGGTAGGTCCGGCGGATCGCGTTCAAATTCCGCAAGGCGCGCGCGTCATCGATCTTCGCGGCGCCACGGTGCTTCCTGGCTTGATCGACCGGCACGTCCACCTGATGCAGGATCAGCAGCCCAACGACGGCCGCGCAGCCTTCATCGGGCTGCACTACGCGCTTCAGGATCTGAACGCGGGCTTCACCACTCTTCAGGACATGGGATCGCCCTTCACCTATGCAATTGTCGAACTCCGCGACGCCATCGCAAAAGGCCTTGTCCCAGGGCCTCGCCTGCAAGTGGCTGGGCCGCAGATCAATCCTCGCGCCGCGGGGTATTACGCCGCGCCCTCTTCGCCAACGCAGTTTGGGTTTGGTCCGGGCGCCCCCGTTTGGCAACTGAGCGGGGACGTGAACTCTCCGTGGCTTGCGCGCGCCGCGGTTCGCGAGCACTCGCATTACGGCGTCGATTGGATCAAAATCTACGACACCGAAGACTACGAGGGCGGCGGTTATCCGTATCCGCCTGGGTCCGGCGCTTTCACGCCCGACGGCAAAATGATCAACGTGCCTTCGCTCACGCTGGATGAAGATCGGGCCATCGTGGACGAGGCGCACCGGCGGGGGCTGAAGGTCGCCTGCCACGCCTATGGCGGCGAGGGCCTGCGGAATTGCCTTGAATCCGGCGTGGACATTCCCATGCATGTCATCGTCGGGGTCACAGGCGCGCCCGGCCTCGACGACGAAACCATCCGCTTGTTCAAGCAGCCTCTGGCCGACGGCAAAATGCGGCCGGTGATCCAGACGCTCTGGGACCTGATCGGCGATCTGGAGGCGCGCGATCTGAAAGCGACGGGCGGCAAAGTCACTCGCTTCCAGCTCACCGAAAAGAGCTTCAAGAGATTGGTGAAGGAAGGCGTAACTGAGGTCTTCGGCAGCGGCGCCTACACCGTCGGACACGGCGCGCAGGCGTTTCAGTTCGCCTACTACGTCAAATGGGGAATGACGCCCGCGCAGGCTTTGCGCATGGCGACCACCTCCGCCGCCGAAAGCTTGAATTTCGATCTGGGAAAGCAGGTCGGGACTGTCGAAAAGGGCAAATTCGCCGATGTCGTCGCCGTGGCAGGCGATCCCTTGATGGATATCACTGAAATGGAGCGCGTGAAATTCGTGATGAAGGGCGGCGTGGTCTTCCGCAACGATCTGAAGTGACATGCGGATTCTGCCGGTGGCAGCCATCGTTCTTCTTAGCGGTTGCGGATCGGCCCCCGCGCCCGGAGAGGGGGACGAGACCAAACAATCCTGGTACGGCCAAACGGTCGCGCAACTGGCGGCCATCAATCGCCAGGCGGAAAGCTCGTTTCGAAACGGCCAGCCCGATCAGGCCGCGGCCCTGATTCAGAAAGGCCAGCCTCTTCAGAGCCGACTGCTGTCTGTTAACCGGCCCACCTTAGAGGCGATGGAAGCCGTCTCGGATCTGGACGATCTGTACGGCCGCATGCTCCTGTCGAATCATCACTACGGTTGGGCGCGTCTGTTCTTTCAGAAGAACGTGGCTCGGTGGAAGCACTGGAATCCGCAGACGGAGGAAACCGCGCGCCGGCTGAAGGAGGCCGATGCGGAGATCGCGGAGTGCGATAAGCATCTTACGGAATAGAGAAAGGCAGGCGGAATAGAAAAAAGGCAGGCCACGATGGATTATGGCCTGCCTTTGGGTTTGAACTGTACTATTTCCCGCGCTCCGCGCCGATGTGGCTCAGATCGCGGTTGTTTTCCTGGCAGATGTATTCCATCAGCTCCTGGCCTTGGCGCCAGGTCGCCGTAGTCACCACCGTCCAGGGCTTGGTGTAATATTCGGAGTCGTCGATGGTGGCTTCCAGCCTCAGCGTATTCATGTTGGGCCGGGTGTACTTCTCGGTGACCTTCATGTTTTCGCCGTGCGGATGGCCCGCGGCGTCCAGCCAGGTCTCCGTATTAAACCCGACTGAATTTACAACCAGCGTGTCCCCCTCCCAGTGTCCCACCGAATACCCGAGAAAATCGGGATTGGGATCTTTGGGCAACTCGCGTCCGTCCATCCAAATGATGCGCCATACATGCGCACCGCCCTCGTAGATGAAGAGAATGCGATCCGGCATCTGAAAAATCTCGGCCGGGTAAGGCGTGTACATCATGCGCGGCACGCCGGGAGGAAGACAGAACCCTTCCGGGTCGTCCTTCATCTTGCTGTCCTGGCGCTGCTGAAAGATCTTCACGGCTTGTGCGTTACAAGGGACTGCGATAGGAGAGGTGCCGTCGGGGTTCGTTCCCTGGGTCGCCATATTGACGATGTAGGGGACGTTCCACATGCCTTTCGCCAAGCCGCCAAAATCGGGCTTGCCCGCGTTCACGCCGTAGGCTTCTTTGTTATCGGGAAGCCTGGGGGCCGCCGCCGGCTCTGCTTGTGCACCACGGCCGCCTCGTCCCGCGCGTCCGCGTCCCGCGGCTTGAGCGCCTCCGCGACCGGCGCCACCACGCCCAGCGCCCGCATTGGCAGGCGGAGGATCGGGAGTTCCGGCCACGCACCCGCCCAGATAATCCGGGCCGCCCCGTTGCGCGCCGCGGCCTTGCGCCGCGGCCGGAACGGACAGTAACGACAGGCTGCCGAAAAGGGCCACGCCGGTCACAAACGAATGGATTTTCTTCAACTCAACCTCCAAGTGCGCAATACGGTTGCTTATTGCTTGTTTTCGTTCTCCGAGGAAGCGGCGAATACTCTCTTGCCATCGGCAAGCACTACGCTGCGGGCGTTGGCCAAGTGCGAACCGTCCTTCGCTAGCGAGCCGCTCACGCTCACTTCATCGCCTTGTTTAAGCGAATTTCTGGTCCATCCGGCTCGCATCAAGCCGTTCGGGCTGCCGAGTTCGAATTCCCAATTGGTGACTGCACCCGCATCGTCCTTCACGTCGATATAGAAGCGGGCATGCGGATTCATCCACTCGACTTTCGTCACCGTTCCTTTCAACGTCACGGGCTTGGCGGCATCGTATTCCGCCGCGAACGAATGATGCGCCAGCGCCGGCATCGCCGCCAGCAACAAACCCAGACCTCCTACCAACACCCCAGCCATTTTAGCTTTTGACATGGCAAAACCCTCCCTTTTGGAAATGTACCAGACCGAATAAGGCCCTTGTGCTATGGCGTCTCACCGCCCTCGAAAGTTACAAAAACCCTTTGCGGGGCAGACAAAAGAAATGCACCGAGCCTTTTTGGACCGCACAAGCTGAGTATTATCCCACACGAAGCGCGCGGCGGCAGTGTAAATCAAACATGCGGCGGTGGCGAGTCTATCGAAGAACCGACGGCTCGCTGAATGGCCGCCCTTACACCGCGGTTACCGCTTCCGAGAGCCGCGATTTTTTCCACAACTCGATATACGGCTTAAGATTGTCCATCATGCCAACGAACTGCTTCGGGTCGAGCGATTGGGCGCCGTCGCTGATCGCTTTCTCCGGGTGCGGGTGCATCTCTACCAGGAGTCCGTCCGCGCCGATGGCGACCGCGGCCCGCGCCAGCGCCGGAACCAGGCTGCGTTTGCCGGTCGCGTGGCTGGGATCGAGCACCACCGGAAGATGAGTGAGCTCGTTGAGCACGGCGACGGCGGTGATGTCGCAAGTGTTGCGCGTGGCGGTTTCAAACGTGCGGATGCCGCGCTCGCACAAAATAATACGAGGGTTGCCGTGAGCGACGATGTACTCGGCCGACATCAGGAGTTCTTTGATAGTCGAGCTCATGCCGCGTTTCAGCAGAATCGGGCGTCCACACTGTCCCAGATTTTTCAGCAGCGCGAAATTCTGCATGTTGCGCGCCCCGATCTGCAAAATATCCGCATAATCCGATACGAGGCGAACGTCCATATCGCTCATCACCTCGGTAATGATGCGGAGGCCGGTGGCACGGCGGGCCTTATCCAGCAGCTTGAGCCCTTCTTCTTCGAGGCCCTGAAAATCGTAAGGCGAAGTCCGCGGCTTGAACGCGCCGCCCCGCAGGATCTTCGCTCCCGCCCGGGCGGCGATTTCCGCCGACTCCAGAATCTGTTTCTCGCTCTCCACCGAGCACGGGCCCGCCATCACCACGAATTCGTCGCCGCCGATGGTCGCGTTGCCTACCGTAATTTCCGTCTTGGCCTGGCGAAATTCACGGCTGACGAATTTGTAGGGCGCGGAAATCCGAACGGCCCTTTCCACCTGCGGCATGGCTTCCAGCGACTCCAGGCACGCCGTCACATCACCGACTCCCACCGCGCCGATCACCACGCGTTGCTCGCCCTCGATCGAGTGGACTTTGTATCCAAACTCCTCGATGCGCGCCTTCACTTCCGCAATCTCCTCTTTCGTGGCGTGTAGCTTCATCGAGATAATCATGGCAGTCCTCTTTCTTCCCTGACTTGGCGCACAACGCAGACCGGCTTGGCGGGAGTAACGCAAACATAAGGGCATGCGGTCCCGCGCCGGACGCCGCGCGCTAAACAGCGAAGGCCCACAGGTTGGACAGGACAAGCTGAAGCTTGTCCTACATCCGTGGGCCGAAGCGAGGAGTATAGCACAATGGAAGTTAATGAAGTTTTGCATTTCACTGATCGCGCTCGCCGCCATGTCCTATTCGCAAAATCGCGCCGTAACCGACGACGAGGTGATGCGGGTCCACCGCTCGGCGCTGTTGATCGATACGCACACCGATCTTCCCACGCGCACCGTGGACGGTTTCGACGTGGGATCGCACACGGGAACCGGCCACATCGACATCGCGCGTCTTAGACAGGGAGGGGTTGGAGGCGCGTTCTTCGCGGCCTATGTGGCGTCGCGGTATGTGGAAGGAAACCATTCGGCCAACCGGGCGCTGCAAATGATCGATACGGTGCGCCATGACATCGTCGCCCGCTATCCCAACGATTTCATGCTGGCCACCAGCGTAAAAGATATCGAAGAAGCGCATCGACGGGGCAAGATTGCAGCTTTGATCGGGATCGAAGGAGGTCACGCGATCGAGGACAGCCTTCGCCTGTTGCGCGATTATTACGACCTCGGCGTCCGCTACATGACGCTGACGCACACCAATACCAACAATTGGGCGGATTCCTCGGGCGATATCTCCAATCCGGCGGTGAAACACCACGACGGTCTCACCGATTTCGGCAAGGACGTGGTGCGGGAAATGAACCGGCTCGGAATGATGGTGGATATTTCGCATGTCGCCGACAAAACTTTTTGGGACGCGCTGGCGGTGAGCAAAGCTCCGATTTTCGCATCGCATTCCAGCGCCCGCGCGATCACGAACGTGCCTCGCAACATGACCGACGAGATGATCGTCGCCTTGGCGAAGAAGGGCGGCGTGGTGGACGTGAACTTTAATTGCGGCTTCGTTTCGCAGAAATCCGCGGACGCGGAGGCGCGTAAGGAAAAAACGCCGCGCGCCACGCTCGCCGACGTCGTGGCGCATATCGATCACATCCGCAAGATCGCCGGGATCGACGCGGTCGGCATCGGCAGCGATTTCGACGGAGTCGAATGCACGCCCGAGGGACTGGACGACGTTTCCAAATTTCCAAATCTGACCCGCGCGCTTTTAGAAAAAGGCTATTCGGCGGAGGACATTCGCAAGATCTACGGCGGAAACTTTTTGCGCGTGATGCGCGCGGTCGAGATGGCGGCGGGGAAATGAACAAAGCTCCCCTTATCGCCGCCGCCGTGCTGCTGACGGGGTGCTCTCATCCACCGCCTCCCGGCCCCAAAATCGATCCCGCGCTCGCCGGGATGATCCCAGCCGATACTATCCTGCTCGCGGGTGCGCGCATCGAAGCGATAAAGAAAACGCCCATCTATCAAAAGAACTTGGCCGGGCGCAGCCTCCCCGCTATCGACCAGTTCGCCGAGCGGATGAAGATCGATCCGCGCAAGGATCTTTGGGAACTGTTGTATGTATCAAACGGGACACAGAACGCGGTTCTGGGCCGAGGCATGTTTTCCGACGAGTCCGAGCCTCGCATCCCCGGTCGCCGGTTCGGCTATGGTGGCTTCAATTTCGTGGGAGACGACAATAGGGCGGTGCTGCTCATCAGTCCTACGTCGGCTGCCATCGGCGATACGCCGGAATTGAAAGCGATGGTGGACGCGCGGGACAAATCGCCGGGTCCTCCGGCGGCGTTAGCCGCGTTAATGAAAGACATCCCGAGTGAGTCCCAAGTCTGGGCGGCTTATAGCGGCGGACCCGTTCACCTGCCTATTCCTACGACTGGCAACTTGTCTAATCTCAACAATATCGCGAATGCAATTCAAACCGGAACTTTCTATCTCGATTTGCGCACGGGATTGGTGGGCGCCGGCATAGGAAACTCTCGAACGGAGAAGGACTCCCAGGATCTCGAAAGCGGCCTTAAGGCACTCGTCGGACTTGGGCGGCTCTCGACGCCCAATAATCGGCCCGAGTTGCAGCGTGTTTGGGATGGCATCCGCGTCACGCAGCAGGATCGCACCGTCAAGCTGTATATTGAGCAACCCGAGGAACTCGTGGGGCAATTCCTCAATCTAACTATGGGCCGCGCGCCGGCCGCGCCCAAAAAGTAACGTTTTTCCAACCGCCGCCGATTGGCAAACATCGTGCTTACGTGGCCTAAGGGATGGAGTTTGCCCCGGAAACACGAACAACTTACGCGTTAAGGTCCGTCGGGCTGCACTTTTTTTGCGCCCATAGCCCGTTCATGCGCAGCGATTAACGCCCGAGGTTGAAACCCGGAAATGAATCCTCGATCCACCTACCGCCTTCAGCTTCATGCGGAATTCAACTTCGACGCCGCGTGCGGAATTCTCGATTATCTGCGCGATCTGGGAATTTCGCATATTTACTGTTCGCCTGTCCTGCAAGCGGCGCCGGGAAGCCGGCATGGCTACGACGTTGTGGATTACCATCGCGTGAACGACGAGTTGGGAGGCGAACAGGCGCGCGCCCGGTTCCTAAATAAGCTGCGCGAAATGGGACTTGGCCAAGTGCTGGACATCGTGCCCAACCACATGGCGATCACGGGATCGCGAAACGCCTGGTGGTGGGACACTCTGGAAAACGGCACCTTCAGCCGCTACGCGCCTTATTTCGACATCGAGTGGAACGCGCCGGAAGAAAGGCTCCGTAACAAGATCCTGCTTCCCGTGCTGGAGGATCACTCGGGCCGCGTGATTGAAGCGGGCAAGCTGAAGCTCGAACGATGCGGCGGCGGGTTCGTGCTGCGCTATTACGAACATACGTTTCCCGTAGCGCCGGAATCCGTGGCGGAACTGCTCCAGAGCGTGGCGGCCCGCACGGGTAGCGCGGAATTGAGTTTTTTTGCCGACGTGCTGGCGCGTTTGCCGGAGACCGGGGCCGAGGGCGGTTGGGCGGGCTTGAAAGCTCATCATCGCAATAAGGAAGAGATCCGCGAGCTGTTGGCGCGGCTCTGCTCCGAGCGTCCCGACATCGGGGAAGCGATCGACTCGGCGGTAGCGGCCATGAATGCCGATCCGGACCGGCTGGACGGCCTCGTCATGCGGCAAAATTACCGGCTCTCGCGCTGGCAGACGGCCGGCCGCGAGCTGGCTTACCGCCGCTTTTTCGACGTCAACACGCTGGTGGGCATTCGCGTGGAAGACCAGCAGGTGTTCGAAGATACGCACGAGTCGATCCTGGAATGGCTGCGGACGGGGCAATTGGACGGGTTGCGCGTGGATCATCCGGATGGACTGCGGGACCCCGGCGAGTATTTTCAGCGATTGCGCGCGGCGGCGCCGGAAGCGTGGATTGTGGCGGAAAAGATTCTTCAACCCGAAGAGCGCCTTCCGGAAAACTGGCCCGTCGCGGGAACTACCGGATACGATTTTCTCAATCTCGTGGGCGGGCTCTTTGTCGATCCGCACGGCGAGGCGCCCCTGAACGAGCTGTACCGCGAGTTCACCGGAGAGCCCGTCGACTTTTGCGCGCTCATGCGCGAGAAAAAAAACGCGGTCTTGCGCGATATTCTCGGCAGTGACGTCAACCGGCTGACAGCGCTGCTGGTGCAAGTCTGCGAGGAACATCGCAATTATCGCGACTATACGCGCCATGAGCTGCATGAGGCCGCCCGGGAGGTGATCGCGTGTTTTCCGGTATACCGGACCTACGTTCGAGCTGAAGCGGGAGAAATATCGGAAAACGATTCGCAAGCGATTTCCCACGCCGTCGAAGCCGCCCGCGGTTTGCGCACCGATCTGGACGAGAGGTTGTTCGATTTTCTACACGGCATTCTCACGCTGCAGATTCGCGGACCGCAGGAGAGCGAGTTCGTGATGCGGTTCCAGCAGGTCACGGCCGCGGCCATGGCCAAGGGCGTCGAAGACACGGCTTTTTACAGCTACCTGCGGCTGGTTTCCTTGAATGAGGTGGGCGGCAGTCCGGCGCGGTTCGGAGTTCCCGTGGAAGATTTCCACAAATGGTGCTCGGATACGCAATCGCGGGAGCCGTTCACTCTTCTCGCCACGTCCACGCACGACACTAAGCGCGGCGAGAACGTCCGATCTCGCATCAATGTCCTGTCCGAAACGCCGGCGGCGTG
>DATBIA010000092.1:0-4451 GCA_036557165.1 Bryobacteraceae bacterium | reverse complement strand
TGAATGAGCTGAACACGCTGGTCCACGATTCTGTTTTCCTTCCACGGCATCTTGCCGTTCTCGGATCTCAGAACCTGATCTGCAACAAACTGTCACCCATGTCTTCGGACCAAAGTGTTACCCATGTCTCCGGTCTGTACCGCACCCAGCCCCGGCCGTAAGGCCGGGGACAAGCGCCGGTTGAATACCTATCGACGGATTACGGGCTATGTAAGTTGGACTCCGCGACATTCGCGGTGATATGTTGGCTGAAAGCATGCCGCGCGAAATCGCAATCCGAGTTAACGGGCGAAAGTGGACGGTAGCTTCCGCTCCGGATACTCCGCTGCTGTACGTCTTGTCGAACGAGCTGCGGTTGCAGGGGCCGCGGTTTGGGTGCGGGCTTGCGCAGTGCGGATCGTGCTCGGTGCTGGTCGATGGCGTCGAGACGCGGTCCTGCGTGACGCCGGTATCGCGCGTGGAAGGCAAACAGATCGTCACGCTGGAAGGACTTCCGGCGTGGTATGCCGCGCAAAAAAAGCTCGCTAGCGTCCCCGCGCTGCATCCGGTGCAGCAAGCCATGCTGGATGAACAAGCATTGCAATGCGGCTACTGCTACAACGGCATGATCGTGAAGGCTTCCGAGCTATTGTCGAAGACGCCGCGACCGAACGAGGCGCAGATTCGATCGGCGATGAACGGCCATCTGTGCCGATGCGGGACGTACCGGCGCATTGTCCGGGCCATTGAGCGGGCGTCGCGAGCGATGGCGGGGGTTGTGTGATGAGGCGCCGAATGATCCGCCGCGATTTTTTGAAAACTGGTGGCGCTTTAGTCGTCGGATTCACCTTGCGAGCGCAGCAACCGGAAAAGCTGGAAAGCAGCGACAAGGCCGGACCGCCCGACGCCAAGCAGGTGGATACGTGGCTTGCGATCCATTCCGACAACACAGCGACCGTCTATATCGGCTTTGCGGAGCTCGGGCAAGGCGCGTCGACAGGGCTGCTTCAGATTGCAGCCGAGGAACTCGATCTGGATATGAGCCAGATCAAGACCGTTCGTCTGGACACGAATGTGACGCCGAACCAGGGCGGCACCTATTCGAGCGCGGCGATCGCTCGAGGCGGTCCGCAGCTTCGCGCGGCGGCGGCGGAGGCTCGCGCGGCTCTGCTCCAGATGGCTTCCCAAAAGCTGCAAGCGCCCGTGGATCGGCTTAGCGTGGCGAAGGGAATTGTGACTGCGAACCGGAGCCTGCTTCTGTCTGTCAGCTACGGAGAGCTTATCGGAGACAAACAATTCGATCTGGCGGTGAGCGGGTCGGCGCCGGTGAAGCCGCCGACCGCCTACAGAGTAGTCGGCACGTCCGTTCCTCGCCGGGATATGGCGGACAAGGTGGCGGGCAAATATGTCTACATGCAGCACGTGCGCGTGGAGGGCATGCTGCACGGACGGGTCGTGCGCCCGCGAGGCCAACGCATGTATGGCGCGGGAGCCAGGGCGCTGAGCGTAGACGCGGAGTCGATCCGCGATATTCCCGGAGCGAAAATTCTGCGCAAAGGCGATTTCATTGGAGTGGTTGCGGAGAACGAATGGGACGCCGTGCGCGCGGCCCGGCAATTGAAAGTCGCTTGGGAGGCGCCGCCCGCCATCCCCGCAAGCGCCTCGGTGCACCAGCACATGCGCTCGGCGAAAACCGAAGACCGGGTGGTACAGGAGCGTGGAGATTTCGCGGGAGCGATCACGCAGGCCGCGCACGTAGTTTCTCAGACCTGTTTCGGGCCATATCAGGCGCACGCGCCTTTCGCGCCCAACTGCGCCCTTGCCGACGTGAAACCCAATTCGGCGCTGGTGATGTGCTCGACACAGGACGTCTACGGCACTCGCAACAGCCTGGCGCGCGTGCTTGGCCTCGCCGCGGATAAGGTTCGCGTCCAATACTACGAGGGGTCGGGCACTTACGGCCATAGCTGTTACGACGACGTTGCGCAATCGGCCGCGATTCTCTCTCAATTGGCTGGAAAGCCAGTGCGTCTCCAGTTCATGCGCTGGGATGAGCATGGATGGGACAACTTCGGGCCGGCGCATGTGGGTGAAGTTCGCGCGGCTGCCGATGCGAACGGGAAGCTTTTGGCGTACGAATATCAAGGCTGGCAGCACGGCTGGAGCAATGTGGAAACCGCCGAGCAATTGGCGCTTGGGCGGCCCGCGGCGGATTGGCCCGGCGGAGCGTCGCAACAAGTGAGTCCTCTGAACTGCGGCGGCATGTACGACATTCCGAATTTGCGACTAGTGAACCATAAGCTTCCGGTCGCGGAGTATCTGAAAGGCGGCTGGCTGCGCTCGCCGCTCGATTTGTCGTTTTCGTTCGCGTCGGAGCAGGCGATCGATCAGCTTGCCTATCTGTTGTCCATGGACCCGTATGAGTTTCGGCAGCGGAATATAAAAGACGTGCGCTGGCGGGGCGTTCTGGACGCGGTCGCCAAAGCGGCGACGTGGGGTCCGCGGCGCGCGGCGCCCGCGGCGGGGAACACGACCGTCGTAGCGGGGCGGGGAATTGGGCTCGGCACGCACTTGGCGTCGTACGGCGCGGCAGTGGCCGAGATCGAAGTGGACAAGCAAACGGGGCGCGTGGTGGCGAAGCATTTGTACGGAGCGATTGACGCCGGACAAACGGTGAATCCCGGGAATGTGGAAGCGCAGATCTCGGGGCAATTAGTGCAGACGGCGAGCCGGATGTTTAAAGAAGAAGTGAAATTCGACACAGCGAACGTGACGAGTCTGGATTGGTCGAGCTATCCGATTCTGCGCTTCGACGAGTGCCCCGAGGTTACGCCGGTGGTGGTGCAACGGTTGGAGCAGCGGTCGTCGGGAGCGGGCGAGGAAGTCATGGCCGCGGCGGCTGCCGCGATCGCCAATGCGTTCTTCGATGCGACGAGCGTGCGGATGCGTGAATATCCGTTCACGCCGGAGCGGGTACTGGCGGCGCTGGCGTCACCGAGGTAGAGCGGCCGTAACGCCATCAAACGGCCCTTTAGAACCTCGAATCTTTCGATCGATGGGGATCCGGCGAAGCTGAACGCTCAATCCGAAAGGAAGCCGGACGGGATGATCCCGAACACCATCGGAGCGTAGCGACGCTGGCCACTCGATTGTGCGGTAAGTGTTCGCCTTCGTCAAGAGAAACCTGTCCGGAGCGCAGCGGAGGCTGAATGCTCGTGGCGAGGATGGGGTAGGGCAAGGGGCAGCAGTCCCTTGCCCCGCCTCAGCACGCAGAGACCCGGAGCGCGAACAGCGCTTCGGCCTTGCACTGAGGATTAGCGTAGCTGCCCAGCGGCCAAAAGAGCGAGCGGTTCACGAGAGTGTGAACCCTTATGCAGTCAGAGAGCATTTGCAAAGTATACTGACCTGTGGGCCGAATTTGAATCGCATCTCCCAATCTTCACTAATCGCCATCACCGTTCTGCTGATCACTTCGGGCGGCCCCGGAGTAGCGGCAGAGTGGAAGGATGCGTCGAAGCACATCATTCGCTTTGTTCAAGTGGATCTTGGCACCAGGCTGGAAGTGCTCGATTGGGGCGGCTCGGGTGAGCCCTTGCTGTTGCTTGCTGGGCACGGCGATACAGGACGTCCTGGCTCACCTCCGTTGTAGGGCACTCCCGCAAAGTTCGCCTGCTTACTGCTGAGGCCGGCGCCAAATGCGGTGGCGGTC
Organism: Bryobacteraceae bacterium; assembly: GCA_036557165.1. Taxonomy (GTDB): domain Bacteria; phylum Acidobacteriota; class Terriglobia; order Bryobacterales; family Bryobacteraceae; genus Palsa-187. Next base: position 763 of record DATBIA010000092.1, on the reverse strand, counting down.
GTCGTGCCGGCACGGCACGCGTATTCCCATTGTGCCTCGGCGGGCGGGCGAAACTCCCAATTCTTAGGAAGCTCGTCAGACTGATGGCCGCGCTCTGTGAGCCGCCGGCAGAAGTCTTCGGCCTTCATGAAATTGACATTTCCGACGGGGAAATCGTCTCCCGCGAGGAGTTCGGCAGTCAGAGGTCCGGGAAGTTCACCTACAACGCGTTTCCATCGACCTTGCGTCGCTTCGTACTTCGCCGTCCAAAAGCCTTGGTAATCCCGACTTCAACCTGATCTTCCCCAGGTCGCCGTTCAGGCTCGCTGCGAGGACTTCCCATCACGAAGCGCCCCGCGGGCACCAGCAAAGTTTGATCCCGGAAAGCTCACGCTCGTCCCCGGAAGCGGCTCCTTCGGACGGCCCTCTGATCTGCGCGAAGGAGTGAGTGGCGGCTACCGCGCCTCCAGCCGCAATTCGAAAGAGCGATCGGCGTGTACGGTTATTATCGACAGCTCTCATCTGTGTCGTGGTGATAATACCAAAGGAATTAGACACGTGTCACGAGGTTCAGATAGGTGGTGATTCCGAGCGCGAGCGAGTTTATTTTCGCTTTCTGGCTCCCAGTTTTTTCCAAGCGCTCTCGTTATCCGGTTCGGGCAAAGCTTCGAGCGAGGTTCGCCTGCCTGCGGCGGCTTGGTCAAACAGTTTCCAAAAGCGCCGGCTATTGGAAAGAATCAATGTTTCGAGATCGGTATCATCGGAGATCGGGATTAGTAACGCC
>DATBIA010000091.1:0-8879 GCA_036557165.1 Bryobacteraceae bacterium | reverse complement strand
TGTTGCCATAGGGAAAATCGTTCGGCAAGAAGCCGCGCCCGGGACCGAAACTGTTACAGGCGAACGGCACGTCGATATCGATTCTCAGAATCTGTACTTCCAGAACATCTCCCGGTTCCGCCTCTTCGATCGCGACCGGTCCCGTCAGAATGTGGGGGCCGGGGCCTTTGTCCGTGACCCGCTCGTGGATGTCGCGGTCGTATTGTGGGACCGGAACGCCCGCCGCGGCCATTTGCGCGGGATTGCAGGTTGAGAGTGTTTGCATGCGGACTGTATCGCCCGATTTTACGGTCAGCACCGGTTTGGATGCGGCGGAATAATATCCCCAAACTACAGTGGACGGGGTTGCTTTCAAGGTGAATTCGCCGGCATCGAGCGCGAGGGTACTGGTCAGGCAGAAGACCGAACAGACTGCAAATCTCATAGGCCAGCCATTATATGCGCTGGCCTGCCTTCGCGTTTGCGAGGGCCTCAACTCCGGTAATCTTCCTGTAAGCGTCGATGGCGTCTGCGTCCTCCACGACAGCGTATGTTTCAAGCTCCAGCACATCCGTCCATTGAGCCGCGTACTGCGCCAGGGCACGCGAATCGTTTGACTCCACGAGATGGATACCCGATTGCAAATCGATCCGATGCCAACGGCCAATCGTCTTGACCCCTTCGGGCAGCGGATCGCCTGTTCTCAGGAAACGCTCCACAGCTTCCTGGGTGCTTCCGGGCCGAATTGTCCACGCGATAACGAATTTCATGATTGTTGTCTCCTTCAAAAACCGCTGGTTCTTTTGCGCCGGCCGGTAAATGGGCGCGACACACCGTTACTGGGCTGAAACGAACTGCCGCGAATGGCCCTCCAAGGAGGCCGCACGGATTTGTGGAACCTCCAGAACGCGAATGCCCGTGGGTGGCTGCTCCACGGAGAGTGCCATAATTTCAACCATCTGCGAGACGGTCACCAATCCGAGCCGACGCGCCGAATCACGTGTCGGTGGCCAGGCTCCCAGAGTCCAGTACAGTGGCATCAACAATAACGGCCACCGGCGCCCGGGACCCAGGATATACCACGGACGCAGAATAGTAACGTTCAGGCCGGAGATCCGAAGGCATTCCTCTGCCTCGGACCGGGCGGCGATATAGTCTTTCATGATCGGCGCCGGATGAGCCACACTGACATAGATAAAATGGCGAATCCCTGCGTGCGTCGCCGCATCGACAGCAGCCTTCGCCGCCGCCAGATCGACGCTGCGGAACAGCGGAGCCTTTGCCGGGCTCGGGTGGCTGACACCTACGAGTTGCACGAATGCATCCGCAGTGCCGACCAGATGGCGATAACTCGCGGAGTCCATCGGATCGCCGATGACCGTGTCGCAGCCGGCGGGCACACGACTTTCAGAACCCGCTCGGGCCAGGGCACGAACCTGGTGGCGGCGCAATAGCAGCGTCGAAGCCAAATTGCGGCCCAGAAAACCCGTGGAACCGGTCATGAAAACGCGAGCCATCGAACGATAATACGTCGAATCGAGATGCCCGGATTCACGATCTAGTATCAGGCGCGGCGGTCCGCTCGATTTAGGGCATGCAGCGAGCCGCCTTGTTTGACGGGTCGGTGTTTGTGCCGCCGCGCTTGTCGCGGTATACGCGGTGGCAGGCCTGGCACGCATCGGCGAGTTGGTTAGTCACGTCGCTGACCACTTCCTGTTTTCTGGTTTGCGAAGCCCGGTAGGCTGCCCTGCCCGCTTCCGCGAGATCTTGCGTGAACTTGATCCAGTCCGCCCGGTCGACCGGCGCCGGGCGGCCATTTTGGCACCGGCGCGGAGTTAGCAACAGTGGCGCCGATTCAGAAATCGCAATCGCCGCGTTGTCGATCATGGTCCAACCGCCATAAATTCCGGCGCCCCAATCGACCCACGAAAATCCGCCCTTGCTCACATCAGCCGGCTTTACCGGTTCGCCGGGATCGTGCGTCTGCACATTGAAAATGATGTTCGAGCTGGGGAACAAGATTGCGGCCATCAGTTGCTGCATGTTGCCGGTGACGACTGCCGTGCCGGCCCGCTGTTCGGATCCGGGGAGAGCAATCGCCTTCAGGGCCGCTTCGTCACTGGGAAGCTCAGTCCGGCCCGCCGGGAATTTTCCGGTCTGGAGGAGAAAAGCCACCAGATCGGCGGACTGAGAAATCGTCAGTTTCCCCGGATCGTCTGCCGGCATAGTGTTCCGGATCTTGCTCGCCAATTCCCAAAGGGAGCGCCCGCTCCACGCTCGCAGAAATCCGCTGCCGGCGAGCGGCGGCGCCAGTCCTCCATCGGCAGCTTTGCCATGACATCTCGCGCACCTTTGCTGGTAGAGAGGTTCGCCGCGCATCGCTTCGGCAGCGCTGTAAACGCCGTCGCTCGCCACATGCGCTTGTTGCGCACAGGCAGCACCCGCGCCCAGGAAAAACGTTAACAGCCAGGCTTTGCTCAACACAAGAATGGCGATATTATAACCAAACAGTCTGAAAAAGATACACTGTCACAGAGGAAAAACCTATGGTGGACGATTCCAACAACAACGATCGTAACGTCGAACAGGCGGCGGGCCTCGGACGCCGCGATTTCGTCGCGCTCTCGGTCGCGGCTGGGCTCGCGGGCTCGGCTTCTGCCGCCGATTTGAAGGTGGTGATGACGGATGTAGAAATCAAAACTCCGGACGGCACCTGCGACGCCGCTTTCATCCATCCGGCCTCCGGCTCGCATCCCGGAGTGCTCATCTGGACCGATGCCTTCGGCTTGCGCCCCTCGTTCCGCGAAATGGGCAAGCGCCTCGCCGCGCAAGGCTATTCGGTGCTCGTGCCGAATCCGTTCTATCGCGTCGGCAAGGCGCCGTTCTTCGAGGATGCCTCGAAAGTCGATTTCGCCAAGGAACGCGACAAGATCAACCCGCTGATGGCCTCTATCGGCGCCGATGGGGCGGTGGAGAAGGACGCGCCAGCCTTCATCGCTTTCCTGGATGCGCAGAAGCAGGTCAATAAGTCGAAAAAGATCGGCACGCAGGGCTACTGCATGGGCGGAGCGCTGGTGGTGCGGGCTGCGGCCGCCGTGCCGGATCGGGTTGGCGCCGGCGCGTCGTTCCACGGCGGCGGCCTTGTTACCGACAAGCCGAACAGCCCTCACCTGCTCGCGCCGAAAATCAAGGCGAAGATGTACTTCGGCATCGCCGCCAACGACGATATGCGCCAGCCCGACGCTAAAGTCAAACTGAAAGAAGCATTCGAAGCTGCGCACAATCCGGCGGAGATCGAGGTTTATCACGAAAGCCAGCACGGATGGTGCGTTCCCGATATGCCGGCGGGGCAAAACGGCCCGATCTACAACAAGCCGGACGCCGAAAAGGCCTGGGCAAAACTGACGGTCTTATATAAGAGCGCGCTCGCGTAATTTGGCTATCAGCAATCAGCAGCCAGCTTTGAAGAGCTGATAGCTGAACGCTGACAGCTTGGCCTCACTCGTATCTCAGCGCTTCTACGGGATCGAGTTGTGCGGCCTTCACCGCAGGCCACACGCCGAAAAATACGCCTACGGCCACGGACACTCCGAATCCGGTGCCGACCGCCCATGCCGGCACCACGGAGGGCAGGGAAGGCACGAGTTTGCCTAATATCAGGGTGATCAACACCGCCACCGCAATGCCCATCATGCCGCCGGCGCCGGTCAGCGCAACCGCCTCCGTCAGGAACTGGCCGATGATGTCGCGGCGCCGCGCGCCGATCGCTTTCCGCACGCCGATTTCGCGGGTGCGCTCGGTGACGCTCACCAGCATGATATTCATTACGCCGATGCCGCCCACCAGCAGCCCGAGCCCCGACATGGCAATCGCCACCAGACCGATCACCCCGGTAATCTGGTCAAACTGCTGAATGATCTGGTCGGGCGTTTGGATATTGAAGTCGTCTTCCGTATCCGGCGCCAGATGCCGTGCCCGCCGCATCGCCGCCTCGGCTTCACCGAACGCCTCTTGCCGCTTGCCCAGGCGCGCCTTCGCCGTGATGAAGTAATCGTTCAACTGCGGATAGCGGCTCTGCGCCGTGCGCAGTGGCATATCGATGGCGTTGTCCTGATCGTTCTCACCGAAAAAGCCGCCTTTGGCCTTGTCGTATACCCCCACCACCAGAAACTCCGCGCCGTCCATCGTCAACGTTTTACCTACGGCGTTGCCATTTGGAAACAATGCATCTGACAGGTTCGTTCCGATGACTACCACCTTCGCCCCGCGCAGGTTCTCATCCGGCGTGAAGAAGCGGCCCGCTTTCAAGTCTCTGGGCGAAAGGTCGATCTCATTGGGCGACAGGCCCGAAATCGAGAGGTTCTCCGATTCGTAACCCGGCACCCGCGCCGTGAGCGGCTGCCCGTCTACTACAGGCGGGATGTACAACATCAGGCCCACATCGTCGACATCCGTGCAGGACTGCTTGATGAAATCGGCCAGTTCCGGATTAATCGGCCGCCGCTTCCTCTCCTTCGGAACCAAGCCGTTACCTCCCGGCCCCCCGGTAAACCGGGAAATAAAGACGCTGTCCGGCCCCAACTGTTGAAAGTACGTGATGATGCCTTGCCGCAGCCCCGTCAGCAGAGAAGCCACGGTAACTACGGTCGTGATCCCGATTACGATCCCCAGCACCGTTAACAGCGAGCGGAACCGGTGTGCCCAAACCTGTTGGATCGCCAGATTGACGTTTTCGGTGGGAGAGATGTTCATGGCTTACTCCGCAGACCTACTCTGCCCGAAGCGCCACCACCGGATCGAGCCGGGAAGCGCGCGCCGCCGGGTACCAGCCCGAAGCGATCCCGACCAGGCTGGATACGGCGATCGAAAGAACCACATAGCCCAGCGTAATATGCAGCTTCAGGTGGAACAGTTGTCCCACCAGCAGCGTCAACATTGCTCCGGCCGTCACGCCCAATCCCCCGCCTACGCTCGCCAGCGCAACCGCTTCGATCAGGATTTGCAGCAGGATGTCTCCCCGCCGCGCACCCAGCGACTTCCGCAAGCCGATTTCGCGAGTCCTCTCGGTCACGCTCACGAGCATGATGTTCATGATCACGATTCCGCCCACCACCAACGAAATGCAGGTCACCGGCACCACCACTACGGCCACCATTCCCAGCATCTGGTCGATGAAGCCGCGCACCGCGTCCGGCGTGATCGAGTCGAAATTGTCCTCTTGGCCCGGCCGCGTATGGAACCGCGTGCGCAGAGCCACCCGCGTTTCGTCCAACGCCTGGTTCAGAGTCAGCCCCGGCTTCGGCCGCCCGAACACCGCGTATCCGGTTCCCGGTCCGTAGAGCCGTTCGTACGCCCCGGCCGGAATGTAAATTTCTTTGTCCTGGTCGCGACCAAACGAAGAGCCGAGTTTTTCGAGGACGCCTACCACGTTAAAGTCGATTCCTTCTATATGAATCGTCTTTCCCAGCGGCGATACGCCATAGGGAAACAGCGCCTGCTTCACCGTCTCGCCGATTACCGCCACGTTGAGCCGTGCCCGGTCCTCGGCTTCCGTGAAGAATCGTCCGTCAGACAAATCGATATCGCGGATCACCACCATGTCCGCCGATACGCCCGTGATTTGCGTGTCGTCGCAGGTCAGGTTGTCCCGCTTCACGTCGGAAGTGTGGTTCCGGTAGGGGCTGAGCAGCACATCCCTTCCCGCAATGGCTTCCATGAACTGAAAGTCGCCGTCGCGAATGGGCTTGTTGCGGCGGATACGCCGGAAGTACTCAGTGCGCGACATCCGGCCGGCACTGGCAATCTGCGCCACGATGAACGAGTCGGCGCCGAATGCCTTCGACGTGGAATCCTTGGCGTAGACGTCGAGCCCGTCAATCGCCGCGCCCACCAAAATGACGCTGGCGACGCCGATAATCACCCCCAGTAATGTCAGGAAACTGCGCAGCTTGTGCGCACGGATCGAATCCATCGCCAGCCGGAATGCGTTTTGGAACTGCTGCCACGACCGGCCGAACTCGGAGCCAGAAGACGCCATATTTCAGGATAACCTTAAAGAACAAATATCGGCTTTCGGATGCCTATACTGCGCCTTGCTTATACGACGTTATTTCTGATCGCTTTGTTAGCGGTTTTTGAACTGTGGAGCCAAGTCGGGGGCCAGACGCATCTCGACCTGATGCCCTGGTACATCAAGCTGGTTCTCGGCATGGGCGCAGCCTTCTCCGTTGTGAAAGCCGCCGCCTCGTCGATGGCTGGAGAGAAGCCGTGGAACCGCCGCACCCTCCGCTGGACCGCCATCCTCGCGGTTTTGCTGGTCTGCTGCGGCCTCGCCAGCTACTATGTCCACCTCTACGGAGAAGAGGACGATAACGACGAGGACCAAACCGAGCAAAGCGTCGGCCGGATTGTGCAGCCAGTCCGTCCGCCTACGCTTTCAAACCGCTAGCCTTAGCGTGCTGCCTTAACTGGCGAGCACGGCGGTGCAGTGTGCGCAGCGCCGCGCGCCCATAGGTATCGTGCTGAGGCATTCGGGGCACTCTTTGGTGGTGGGCACGACTGCCTTCCTAAACCGCTTTTGTATCGCGTTCATTGGCGCTACCACGAAAAAGTAGATTGCCGCTCCGATCAACACGAACGATACCACCGCGTTCACGAATTCTCCGTAAAGAAACTTGCTGTTGTTCACCGTGAATGTGAAGCCGGAAAAATCCGGCTTGCCGACGATCGCCGCAATAAATGGCGTAATCAGGTCCTTTACGAGCGCCGTCACCACCGCGCCAAAAGCCGCGCCGATCACCACAGCCACGGCCAGATCCACTACGTTTCCGCGAAAAATGAATTCACGAAAGCCTTTCCACATCCTCGATCCTCCTCAATGAGTCATGGCGTAAACCACGTAGTTCACACCAATCCGAATCCCCAGGGCGGCGAATTTCTCCGGATAATACGGCGCGTCCGCCCATTCCCACGAATCGCCCACGTCGGAATTGAAGGTCATGGCCACCATCACCCGCCCTTTATCGTCGTAGATGCCGCGCCAGTGGTCGCGGCACCCTTCGCACTTATCCGTGCGCCCGCGCATCACGCTGCCTTCACTTGCCACCTGGTAGCGGTCATCCAGGTCGTACACCGTATGAAAGATCTGGTCCGAGTTATCCAGTTCCACGATCGGCCGGTCCGGGAACACCCGCTGCATACTTTCTGTAAATACTTCCCATCCCTCATCCCCCCAGAAATCGTCAGCCATGAAAAAGCCGCCGCGCAGCAGGAATTCGCGCAGCGCATGGGCCTGGTTATCTGTTAGCCGCCAGCTTCCGGTTTGGACAGCGTAAAGCCATGGAAAGTCGTACTGCCCGCCTTCATCCAGATTTACGGGCTGCTCTACAGAGCGAACATGGATCCGCGTTAACCGCCGCATGGCTTGCACAAAATGCCGGTCCGCCCGGGGATAATCCTGCGTCCAAATCGAAAATCCCTGCGTCCACAAGCCGCCGCCGAACCGGAAACCGGTGCGTGCGTACGGGGAAGGAGGATACATCAGCCGCGCAAAGGTCCACTCTGTCCTTTCATTCCAGTCGGGCGGCCGCGGAATGTCGCCGATGCGGTATTCCACCCCGTTATATTCCCGGAACGGAATCTGCCAGGCATATAGCACGCCCGCGGCCACCAGGGCGCCCGCAGCCCCGAGAAATGTCGCGCCCCAACGCCCGAATACCCTGCCGTTTGACATAAGCGCTAGCGCTCGAATATAAGTGTAAAACGTCCGTCCTCGAGTTCACCTGCAATCTTTGCGGCCTGCTCAGCCGGGTGCCGCGCGAACGGCTGGATCGCGAAAGCCCTACCTGTGCCGTCTGCGGCTCGAATGTGCGCACCCGCGGCCTCATTCGCGCCTTATCGCTCGAAGTTTTCGGCGCGAATCTCTCCCTGCCCGATTTCCCGCGGGTCAAGAGCATTCGCGGGCTCGGAATCGGCGATTCGCCCCAATACGCCGGCCGCCTGGCTGAAATCTTCGACTACCGCAATACGTTTTATACCCGCGAACCGCGCCTCGATATTACAGCTCCGCCTGAAGGCGAACTCGGCGCTTACGATTTCATCGTTTCGAGCGAAGTCTTCGAGCACATCGTTGCTCCGGTCGAGAAGGCTTTTGAAGCCGCCTTCAGCCTGCTGAAGCCGCATGGAGTGCTGCTGCTCACGGTGCCCTATTCTCTCGCGCCGGGCGCCACCGAACGGTTCGCCAAGCTACACCAGTTCGGCCTGGCGCAAGTGGGAGACCGTGTCCTGCTGGTGAATCGCGCCGCTGACGGCAAAATCGAAGTGCATGAGGATCTCGTATTCCACTTCGGATCAAGCGGTCCGGTCCTCGAAATGCGGGAGTTTTCCGAATCCGCCCTCCGCTCCGGCCTGGCAGCGGCAGGTTTCCGCGAAATTCGCATCTATAGCGAAAACGAGGAAGCTTTCGGAGTCGTGAATGCGGAATCGTGGTCCTTGCCCATCGCGGCGCGCCGCGGCTCGTTCGTGTTCACCCGCGAAGCAGCCGGCGATGTCTTGGAGCAATGGGCTGCCCTTCGCAAGCGACGCCGCGAATTAGCCGGTTCCTTTTGGGTGCGCCTGGCCGGTAAGCTTGGTCTTGTCGATCTTGCCCCGCTGTTAGATCGAGGCCGGCGGCGCCAATAGCGACCGGACAACTTGTTCGGTCGGAAGCGATTCGTTTTATTGAAAGTAAAGAGGAAAACAAGCCGACTGGCCGAACAACTGGATCGGTCAGCGTAGTCTACTTCCCATTGAAAAGGTAAACCTTCTCCCCAGGATGCACCAGTTTCAGCCGCTCCCGGATCTCCAGTTCCTGCTCGGAAGGATTGTTCGTGAGCCGGTCGATATGCTCGCGCAGTCTTTCG
>DATBIA010000090.1:0-38367 GCA_036557165.1 Bryobacteraceae bacterium | reverse complement strand
ACGAAAACGATCAGCCGCCGTCGGTCGAAATGATCAGCCAACGCGCCGCCAATGAGCGCCATGGTCAACATGGGCACAAACTCGACAACCCCGATGAGTCCGACAGCCAACGCAGATCGCGTCAGTGAATACATCTGGAATGGCAGCACGACGTAGGTCATCGCGGATCCGAACGCGGAAACAAATTGGCCAATGTAGATCAACCGGAATTCACGCAGGCGCAGGGGATCGAGGTTGGGTAGAAAGCGATGCAAACTAGTCACTTCACTGTCCCACATCCACCCCATCGCTGCGTCATGGCCTGAAGTGTTTGCTCTGTGGAATTCAGTTTCTGAGACCTACCAAGACGAGAATGAAAGATGCCGCTCACGTGCTTCTGTGCCGTATATTTTGGTTCAGAGTTTGAACTCACCACGCCAAACCGTCACGGAGCCCGAGCTTCACTGAAACGTTTCCACTCAAGAAGCGATCCCCAAAGCATCGGCATCTCAAATAGTGTGTGCCTAGGACGCGCCATGCATACAGGAAACTTTAGATTGGAAAGAACGACACTGGCGGTTGGCGAACTGAACGGAAAGCCTGTAGCCGTGACCATTCCCGCTGGTGAGGTCATAAAAATGATTTTGAAGCCAAGCGACGGGAACACGATGGTAGACGTGCTTTGGAAGGGCCGCGCGGTGGCCGTGTACGCCGTCGATTTACAGCAACGGGGTAGGGACACAGTGAGCACCCACTAGCCATCTAATCTAGTCGAGATCTTTACAGAGGGTGGCAAGATTCTGAAGGACTAAACTGTAGTAGTCAGAACTTGACCTGACAAACAAGACCGTCAAGCCACGGCCACAGTGGCCGGAGCCTCCCGATCCAAAATCTGATCCCAAGCGAGTTGCCGGGAATCCAATACTGGCGGCATTTTAACGATTGGCGGAGCAGCCGCAAACGCGACCGTTTAAGTTTTTCGCGCCGGAAGCCGCGTAGCGGGCCAGCTACCGATAACACCACATAACAGGGAGCAAAACCATGTCTAGTCTAGTGACGTGTCGCAGGGAGTTTGCTAGCGTACTGCGCACGGCGGATTCCAGCGTTCACATTCAGTTGCGTGGATCGCCAGCTTCAGATGACTCAATCCCCTTAAGCGGCTCCAGGTTGTTACGCGTGTTGCTTAGGCACAACGCATACGGTGGTGACCCTGCTGATATTGTCGGCATGATCACGTGCTAGGGCGGTGAGGGTGTATGTCCTTCCAGTCCCGCTATCCGAACGCGCGGCCTCCAGCCAAATGTCGGATCCACCGGAACCGTTCGCAGTTATAGAAATCTGTCCGGAGCCAGACGGTTCGCTGCTAAAGCCCGTTACAAGGAGAGACCCCCCAAGCACGCCCGACATATCATCTGACGCCCTCACCGTGGCCACGTGAACCATTCTGCCGTCCGGAGGCCACAATAAGAATCCCGTCTCCGGCATCCCGGAGATGACCGGGCCCTGCCTATCGATCTTGACAACGTGAGAGGTGAAGCGGGCTGTATTCCCTGCGCGATCGGTTGCCGTAACCACCCCTGAAACCGCGGTTCCTTCCTCCGTCAGCACCAGTGGACTGGACGGGTTCGTCGACTCGACACCCGCGCCTGTATCGCTCGCGATGAAAGGAATGGCCACGGCCGTATTGTGCCAGCCGCGTTCATTCGGCGCGGGAAGCGGCTCCTCGAAGGTAACAAGGGGTGGTTCTTCATCCAGCACGCGGACCACATTATTGACCGAGTCCAGAAAGAAGACGTTGCCGTGGGAATCAACGGCGAGCGGTCCTCCACGGATCTGCGCCTCGAGCGCGGGGCCGCCGTCGCCGCTGTAGCTGGCTGTTCCGGTGCCCGCGACCGTAGTGATGATCTGATTCGTGTCGATTCGCCGAATTCGAAAATTTACTCCGTCGCTAAAGTACAATCTGCCCCTCGCGTCGAAAACCAGACCCGATGGTCCATTGAGCAGGGCTGCGATTGCCGGTTCTCCGTCGCCCGCGAAACCGGGCTGACCGGTTCCAGCGAAAATTGTGACCGTCTCGGCGCCGTCGAGAGGCTGAAGAGGAGAATGGGCTGTGATCTTCAGAATGCGGTTTTTTACGCCATCCACGGTGTATAGATTGCCGAGCGGGTCAAAAGCAACGCTTGCGGGTCCGAACAGCTTGACCTGCGTGGCCATGGCGCTCGGAACTGTAACTCCATCGATGAAAACAGTCCCGCCGCCGACGACGCAGGTCACATTCCCGCCGGCATCGATTTTCCAAATGCGATTATTCAGGCTGTCCGCCGAATACAAATTGCCGAGATAATCAAAGACAAGACTTGAGGCCCCCAGATGCGCTTCGACCGCGGGCGTGCCATTGGGCGGAGGAGGAGTCGAGGCGCCGGTTGTGTTCGCGATGAGCGAGATGGCGCCGGCGGCAACCTCCAGGATACGAGTGGAGTTGTTCCCTACATAAAGATCGCCGTCGTGGCGGGCGAGAGAGCCGGGCATGATTTGAGCGGCCAAGGCCGGTCCGGGTACGCCAGAGTATAGGGGGTTGCCGTTGCCCGCGACGGTGGCAATCGTTCTCGGCGACGAACCGTCCGGAGCGATCTGACGCACCCGGTTATTGCCGCCATCGGAAATGTAAAGGCTTCCGCCCGGATCAAATGCTATGCCACTCGGAGAAAATAAGCGGGCCTCCGTAGCTGGGCCTCCATCACCAACGAAGGTCATGATGGCGGGAGGACCGGCGACGGTGCCGACCGCACCGGCGGCGACAGTTTGGCCGAATATAGTCACAGGACCGGACGCGTTTGCCACGAGCCGAACTCTTCTCGTGCTTCCGTCGGCGACGAACAGGTTGCCGGCGTTGTCGAACGCCGAATCCTGCACGCCGGCCGGGCCGGACCCAAAAAGGGCGGCGAGCGCGGGCCCTCCATCGCCTACCGGCGGAAACGCTCCCGTATAGGTTGGCAAGCCCGTGCCTGCGAGGGTGGTAACGATGCCCGTACTGAGGTTGATTAGCCGAACCATGCCCACGCCGGAATCCACAAAGTAAAGAATTCCATCCACGATTCTTACCTTGATGGCCCGAACGTTTGCCGCGGTTGCCTGACCGCCTTCATTAAGGTTTCCCGATGCCGATGAAACGCCGGTGCCCGCAATGGTCACGACATTTCCACCCGTAAGCTTGCGTATCCTGCTGTTGAGCGTGTCAGCTATATAGACATCGCCTGAGTCTGGATCGACCGTAACGCCGGCCGGGAAGTTGAACATCGCGGTAGCCGCAGGTCCGTCCATGAAGCCGGCCGTCCCACTGCCCGCGACCGTGGTGATCGTTCCGTTCGCGTCAACTCTCCGGATATTGCTGTTGACTTGATCGGCAATATACAGAGCGCCGCCCGGCCGCGAAGCGCTCCCCGGATCGATCGCGAGCCCGCGAGGCGCACTCAGCTTCGCTGAGGTTGCCGGCACATTCTCGCCCGAGTTGCCGGAAATTGTGCCTGTCCCGGCAATAGTGGTGATGATTTCCGTTCCGTCGATCGGTTGGGCTATTCCGGCCACGACACGGGCCGTTACCTTGCGGACGCAGTTATTGCCAAGGTCCGCGATGTACAGATTGCCTTGGGCATCGAATTCGAGAGCAAAGGCGCCGCGAAGTTGCGCTCCCAACGCGGGACCAAGGTCGCCCGAGAATCCAGGTATGGGCTGGTGCAACACGGGATCAAGCCGCCCCGCGACGGTGGTGATGGTTCCCTCCGCCGAGATTCTGCGAATGCGCGCTCCGTCGGTGAGATAGAGCATGCCATCCCGAAAGGCGACTCCGCTAAAACTGATGGAGGCGTGCGTCGCCGGCCCGCCGTCTCCCGAGGGATCGTACGGCACTCCGGCAATGGTTGCTATCCCGTACATGCCTGTATGCCGTGAAGGATTCTCAACGGCTTTGGCGCTCGTTTGTGTGGTCATTTTTCTACTTAGTCTAGCGAAACTACATCGATTTGCCCGCCACAAAAATACTGCACCCCGAAAAACGCCACCCGTGCACCCGTATGCCGCCAGGACATTATTTTCGAGGAATTGGTCGCCATCGACGCGCTGAAATAGACTACGATAATGCGCGACATCAGGATGAATCTTCGCTGCTCGCAGCCCGCTCGTTACTTCTGATGGGCGCCATGCCCGTGGCTTCCCTTCCGTAGCCAATTTGACTATAATCCAATTGCCCTGGATTGCAAGGAGGTCCTGATGTTCGACAGCCTCGAAGAGCAGATGAAGCACAACGAGGACCGGGTCAGCACCAGCAAAGGGCGCATGACGCGATACGGGCTGTATGCCTTGGCGGGCGCGCTGGTGATCGGCGGACTGATTTACGCAGTACACCTGATCGGCTAGCGAGAGGCGAGTCCCATCCGGTGCACGTGTGATTTGCCGCAACTGTTGGGTCACGTGTGAATGTTGCTGCCGCTGCCGATGAAGATCGGCGAAGTCGGGCATGGGCAGCACCGTCGGGCGGCTGCGCGGCGGGCCGCCGAACAGCGCGGCCTCAAGCCGGTCATCGTCCCACTCGGGTGCAAGCGGCCACGTGATCTTGGCAGCTTCGGCCCGTTGCAGGTACTCGTGGGCAGTGCCGAGGCCAATCGAGCAGCTTCGGGCGATCGCTCGCAGCCCCAGGCCCACTTCAAACTTCAATCGAAGAACTTCTTTGATCTTGCGCACGGACAATCTCCTGGCTGGCAAGCTGATCCTCCCTTTCGAGGGGGAGGCTGCTTGCCATTGTGTTGTCCAGCGCTACTACGTGCCTGTGGAAATCATTCCGGCGAAGCCGAACGCAGTTCCGGGATCGGGTTGAAACTGTTCGGCTTCATCCCGGAACCGGTGTTCACCTTCATCCCGGAATCCTGTTCGGGATCATCCCGGAACGCCGTTCGAAATCATCCCGGAATCGCGTTCATCTTGGCCCGGAATCCCCAATCAAGACAGCCCACCCTTTGTGACCTTCATCTCGACCGATACCCAGACCGTCCTGGGCCGCTATACCTATCCAGCAAGCCAAATCGGTTTCGGCCTGGAGCTATCGGTGTGGAATTCGAAGACCAAGAGATTTTACATCTCGGTGCTGTCCTCCACAGATAGTGCCGGAAGCGTCGATGTAATCAATCCCACGACGATGATGGTAGAGAAGAGCCTGGCAGCCCAATGCAGCCCCGCCGGCTTAGTCCTGACCCCGAGCCAGCACCTGATAACCTCTTGTGGCCAGGTTTTCGACGCAGTTAGCGGCAACAGCATCGGAGTAACCTTGGGGGTTGCCGGGGATCAGATCTGGTACAACCCAGGAGACAACAATACGTATTTCGGGTTCTTTGTGGGCACATTTGGAACTACGGTAGGCGTTGGCGTTTCGGTGGTAGATGCGAACACGAATCAGTTTTTGACCGCCATTCCTGCCTCAACGCACAGCCTTGCGGTGGATCCGAACAACAATCGTATTTTCGTGCCCGTGACGGGCAAGGGCATTCAGGTGTACGCCCAGCAATAGTCTACTTCGGCGCGCGGCCTTCGACTACTGGAGCTTTATGCTTAGGCTATGACCGATCATGGGCTCATGGGCTTGGCCATTGGCTGGCTGCGAGCCAAGCCCAAGGACGAGCTTTGGCTCACGGCCGCTGGATTCGGGACTATAATCGCGCTGGTGGCGCTCCACCGCCTGCGAGGACGCCGCGCAAGGCGGGTGGGAGCCAAAGCCTCCTAAAGAACGATTCACCAATAAGGTCGCCCTAGATTTGGCGAATATGAATCGCGTCCAAAAGCCGCAGAACTGCCATTTTCGGCGAAATTCATCGGACTGACTTGAACTCGGGGTTGTAAATCAGCCAGCAGAGCACGTTCGGTACGTACGCGCCCAAGGCAGCGCCAGGTCCAATGTGCCCCGAAACGACGCGAATTCTGTAAGCTCTCCTGAGCGGACCGACGAGGGTTGCGCGATTGACGAGCCTTCTCTCGACGATTGAATCGTGTATACTCCTTCCTGAGGAGAAACCCTATGCGACGACTCTGCTTCGTGCTCGCAATCGCCGTCGCCGTGTTGGCGGGCGTTAGCTTAGGCCAGTTAGCCCCAACAGCGGGACCGTATAAGGCCGCCAAAACCAAAGTTGGCGGAGAAGGTGGCACCGATTATATCTACGCCGACGCCGATGCACGACGCCTGTATATTGCGCGTACCGGCAGAGACAACGCCCGTGTGACTGTTTTTGATCTGGACACGTTGGCGCCGCAACCCGACATTCCCAGCGCCAATGCTCACGGAGTCGTGGTGTCCACTAAGTCCGGGCACGGATTCGTCAGCAGCAAACCGATCCAGATGTTCGATTCCAAGTCCCTGATGCCGCTCAAGACCATCGAGGTCATGGGCAATCCGGACGGCATGCTGTACGATGCGTTTAACGATCACGTGTATATCCTTAGTCACCAGGCTCCGCACGTCACCGTGATCAACGCCTCGGATGGGGCCGTGCTGGGAACCATGGACCTGGGGGGAATGCCTGAGCAAGCCGCCACCGACGGTAGGGGCCACATTTATATCGATGTCGAAGACAAAGCCAACATTGCCGTGGTGGACGCCAAGACCATGATGGTCACTGGGCACTACGATTTGACCGGCAGCGGCGGCACGTGCGCCGGTCTCGCGATAGATGCAAAGAACAACATTCTCTTCGCGGCCTGCCGGATGCCCGCCAACATGGTGATTCTCAGCGCCACGGACGGTAAGATCATCACCACCATTCCCATCAACGGAGGAACCGATGGCGCTTTGTTCAACCCCAATACGATGGAAGCGTTCAGTTCTCACGGTGACGGCACGCTGGTAGTAATCAAGGAGAGCAGTCCGACCAGCTTCGCGGTGGAACAGGTGGTTGAGACCATGAGGGGTGCGCGGACATCGACGTTGGATCCCAAAACGAATCGTGTGATTACAATGGCGAGCGAAACCATGCCTGCTCCGACTCCCGCGCCCGGGGCGGCGCCCGGAGGCCGAGGTGGTGGCCGGGGGCAGGCCGTGCCCGGATCGTTCTCGATCATTGTGGTCGGTAGGTAGCTCACTTTAGCCATCAGCAGGGCTCCTTTTGGCGAGGAGTCGATAATGTAGCGTCCGGCCGGGCGGACTAGCTAGCTATGCGAGCCACTGGCAGCGTGGCAGCTTGCGACTAGGGTAAAAACGACCTCGCGGCCGCAATAGCTTTCTTCGGGTTAAGATCACGCGAGACCATCAGCTTGAAAGTCAGCCTGTCGGCGCCGCCGGTCACCCCCACGCCGACGCCAGCCTCGATATTCACACCCTTACCCGGATGGTCGAAAACCGCCCAGACCTCATGGAACTGGTCGCTGACCGGCAGGAAGTTCTTCAGCGGTCCGAAATCGGAATATTCCTCGACAGCCACCGCCCACTTCGGGTTCAGGTTGTAGGCCAGTCGCGTGGCCGGAACGAATTCCAGGTTCCTCACTCCGCCCGTGTAATCGGTGTCAACAATCGGATTGAAAATGAAATCGATCTTACCCAGATGAGTGCCGATTATCGGCCTGATTTCGGAGGTAATATGCTTCGGTTCCCAATACAGATAGTTGACGCTGAACTCGAAATTCACGCCATAGAAAAACTTTCGTTCCGCTGCATGTGGCCGGACGAACAACTCCCTCAGCTTGAAGCCGTCGATTGAGCCTCCTCGGTTCTCTGAATGTGGAGTCCATACGGGAAGATAAAGTCCTTGCTCAAACCAATCCGTCACGCCGTAAGCCCACTCGGCAGTGCCGTTGACTGACTGGTTAGCAATGATGGCGCCTGGGAAATCAGGCGTCTTGCGGCCGATGGGCGTGTAATTGGTGTGGATCATCAAATTGAACACGCCTGGTTCTGCGATTTCGGCGTCGTAGACCTGAATTTCGTCCGTCTGCCCTGTGGCTACCAATGGGATGGCAAGTAAGATAAGGGCAAACGGGAGGCAGCGGCGAAAAATTCGATTCTTCACCGAGCGAGCTGAAGCAGACAACATAAGGGGTTTCTGGCATTGTAGCCCAAGCACGGAACGGCTGCTCTCTGGGCGGAAGATAAGGCCTGCGATGCCTATTGGGGAAAAACGCGCGGGCTGCCCTCGCGATGGAGAAACCAAAGCCTAGCGGCCCAGCGTTCTCCGAGCCACACTTTAAAACCTCGATCTCACCACTGGGAACGTGCGCTTTCCGGTTACAATGCCGTCTCAAATAGGGCGCACGCCGCGCCGACGCCATTGGCTTTCCCGAACGACCGATTTGCACGTCCTCGAAGTTGCGCTCCAACCCCGTGTATACCGCAATCGCTATTCATTGATCGAAATGAGTCGGCCCCCAATCGCCGACACCGTAGCGAAACACATTGGATTGCGAAGTTCTCTTAAATTTCGGGTGAGATTTATGAAGGTTTTCCTGGGTTTAGTGGGGTGCCTGGCGATCGCAGCCTACGGTCAGACGACGCTGGACCAAGCGCCGCCGACCGATCCACAAGCCGGCCGGGCAACCCAACAACCCTCTCCGGAGCCAGTATCAACGCAAACCAACCAAACCCCCGCTCAAGCACCGCAAACCAGCGTGCAACCGCAGAATAACTCGGCTCTGGGCGTCACGCCCGGAACTCAGGCCATCAAAGAAAAGGACTTATACGAACAGTCCGGCTATCTACATCCCTTCCGGCGCATACCCAAGTTCGTGATGACGGATCAAAAAAGGATTTGGACCAGCCCGTTTCACACCAGCCGCGAGAACATAAAATGGTGGGCGATCTTTGGCGGTGCGACCGCTGGGCTGATCGCCGCCGATCAACACATCGAAAAAGCTGCGCCCAGTAATTCCACCCTGGTTCATGTCGGCAACGACGTTTCCTATCTCGGGACCGCCTACACGCTCATTCCAATCGCCGGCGCATTCTACTTAGCCGGAAGCGCTGCCCACGAAGAACGATTCCGGGACACCGGCCTATTATCTTTTGAAACCTTAGTCGACGCCACGATCGTCCAAGAGGCCATTAAGTCTATTACGGACCGCCAGCGCCCCAGTGAAGGACAAGGGGAAGGCCATTTGTTCGCTTCCACCAACCCTCGCTATAACTCCAGCTTCCCCTCCGGCCATGCCATGCAAACCTTTGCGCTAGCCTCGATATTCGCGCACGAATACCACGACAAATTGTGGGTCAAGTTGCTGGCTTACACCTACGCAGGTGGCGTCGTCGGAGCGCGCCTGGCGGCCAAGCAGCATTTCCCCGGTGACGTTGTGGCGGGCGGAGCCATGGGGTGGTTCATCGGTGATTACGTTTACGCTAAGCGGCACAATCCCGAGTTGGATGACAGACAAAACGTGCTGAAGAAGGTTCTGGGGCATGTGCAAGGGGCGGGCCTATCCTGGTGAAGTGGTGGGTTGGTGGGTTGTGCGCCGCCTGCGATGAGGGCCCGGCACTCCGGCAGAAGGGATCATGCTGGTTTTGAAACAGGCGCAGCGTTCATCCGCTGAGGAGGCGACCCCAGCGCAACCCCGTTCTCCTTTTCGCCGTCCCACTTCGTGTCGTCCTGGTGGAGATCAAATATGAGAAAGGCTCTCCGGAGAAGAATTGCTTTGGCGTGCGCATGTTTGGTCGCGGCGCCGATCTCGTCCTTCGCACAGGCTAGTAGCAATACGATGGAGGTACGTCCGCTCGCGGCCTTCCTGGATAAGGCGGCAACAGAGTCGTTTCAACGAGATTTCGCTAACGCTGTGGCGCTCGCGTTCCCAGTCCCGTTTTCGATCGGGGAGCCCACGGAAACGTTTGAGCCTGCGCGATTCGAAAAGGCGGCAATTTTTCTGGCTCAGGCTCGGGGAACGCCACAGCCGGCGAGCCCCCCGTCTAATGCTTCTCCGAATCCGCCCGCGCCTTCGCTCGGGGATTTGGGATTTCCCGCGGCTCAAACACAGGGGAACGCCCAGGAGCAGGCGAGGCTCGACAGGCGAACGCACATGCTCAAAATCCATCAACGACTCGGCTTGATCACGGCCGTTCCCATGCTCGCGACTGTTCTCTCCGGAGGTTTCGCGGGCGGCAGGAGCACCAGTTCGAGTTCGCGCGACTTGCATGCGGCTTTGGGCTCTGTCACAACGGGTCTTTATTTCACGACCGCTTACTATTCCATCTTTGCGCCCAGAGTGCCGGGAACTCACGCGCGCGGCCCCATCCGACTGCATAAGACCCTGGCGTGGATTCATGGGCCTGGAATGATTCTGACGCCCATTTTGGGAGCGATGGCCTTCGATCAAAAGAGCCGCGGCGAAAAGGTTCATGGAATTGCGAGCGCACACGGCGCGGTAGCTGTGGTTACCGCGGGGGCGTTCGGGCTGGCGATTGCCTCCGTTTCCTTCAAGTTTTGAGAATTCACGTGAACGCGAAACTGCTGAGTCTTCTGTTGCTCCTTCCTCCGCTTGGGCATGCAGCGGACGCTCAGTGGGTGCTGCAGCAATCTACTCTCAGCTACCATGTGTCCCATCCGCTTCACCAGACCGAGGGTGTCAGCCATGCGGCGAAGGGCAAGGGCGTTTGTCACAACGGGCAATGTGATTTCTTGATCGCCGTGCCGATTAAATCGTTTGATTCCGGCGACAGCAACCGCGACCTCCACATGCTGCAGGCGACCCGCGGCGCGCAGTTTCCGCTGGTAGTAGTGCGCACTAGAGTGCCCGAGGCGGCGTTCAAATCGCCGACCATCCATGCCGACCTGGAAATCGAATTC
Source organism: Bryobacteraceae bacterium (assembly GCA_036557165.1). Classification (GTDB taxonomy): domain Bacteria; phylum Acidobacteriota; class Terriglobia; order Bryobacterales; family Bryobacteraceae; genus Palsa-187. Next base: position 27,589 of record DATBIA010000090.1, on the reverse strand, counting down.
GCCGGTCAAACTGCGCAGTATAAGCAGGTACCATTCCAACTGACAATTCAAGGAAACCAAGCCCATCTCTCGGGAACCATTCCCGCGACCCTGGCCGATTTCAAGATCGACCCACCATCGCTCTTGGGGATGGCCGTAAAAAACGACATTCCAGTGCGCGTGGATATGAAATGGCAGGCGCAGTAGCTGGCCGTTCGCGCTACTTTAAGGTCACGACCGGGACGGCAGCCGCGAACCGATGGAACCGGTGAACTCTTCCTTCGATCCATCTTCGTAGAACTGAACAAATCTCCAGACAAGTTCCTTCCCTTGCCCTTCTTTAGGATTCAATCCGAGCATCCCGAATTCGACAAACTCGTAAGGGGCGATCTTGACGGTCCACGTCGCGCCAACAATTTTGCCTTTGTCGTCCTTCTTGAAGTCGATCTTCCAGCCTGGTTTGAACTCGAAATCATAGACATTCACTTCTTTCGGAAACTCCCTCACAAACGAATATTTCAAGGGAAAGCCCCTCCTGCAACAGTGTCTCTGGCGAAGGCTTTTTCGACATCTCCAAGCGAGAATACAAAAAACGATGATTAGGTGCAACACGGATTTCCTGCGCACTGCGATCAGGAGTTGCAGTCCCGAACCCGTTCTCGACGCTTAAGTCTCGATCAAAGGGGCCGCACAGAATTGCGTGGGGCGGCTGAGTTGAGCCGCAGATCGTATTCCTCCACCCTCGGCATCGGCCGCTCGAAGTGAGCCAGCTCCTCGGCGAGGTCAATGGAGCTAGCTAAGCGCTGGCGCTGCTCGGCGTCCGGCAGCGCAGGATGCGCAGGACCGCTACTGCATCGCTCACTCCCAGCCCCAGGGCTTCTTCTACGCCGTGATCAACTGGCTCTGTCCCGACCAGGCGGAAACTGTCATACAGGCACGGATCCGGACCGTATGACGCCAGCAGTCCCGTGCCCGTCGCTGAATCTGTCATACAGGCACGGATTGGAGCGCATGACGGCGGCAGTCCGGCTGGCGACACGTCCGGAGTGGTGGAGCGAATTTTAAATAGCACGTTTTGAAAGACTTGCGTCATTTCAGGGGCCACAAGCACATGCCGACAACGAATAGTTCAAAAATTTGCGGATTTGCCCAATCGATAAAATCGATTAACACAAAACAAAGGGCTTATAGCTGCTTCTCTAAGCTGGTTCGATTTGTTTCGGAGGTCCCTAACTTAGAGTGAGCACTCGTTGGCGAGCCTCGCTTGCACGATAAGTCGCACATTCTAAAATAGAAAATATCATTCCGACGCTGAAAACCCCACTTAGGTGCGAAGGAAAGTTACGGACTGGTTTAATCGTATTAAATAGCGCATTTACAATAACTTGCATCATTCCCAAGCATGGCTTTGGGTTTGGCTGCGTGCCAAAGCGGCTTTCGCGTGCGCTTCACCACCGCAGCCTCGCTGATGCATGAACTGATTGAGGCACGGGATGAAAAGCGCCTCTTACGATTCCAGAAAAACCTGGCCTGGCAGGAACTGCTGATCGTCGACGAGTTGGGCTTCGTGCCATTATTCAAAACCGGTTCCGAGATGTTGTTCGAGGTGCTCAGTCAGCGCTACGAACGGGCCTCGACGTTGGTGACCAGCAACCTGCCGTTCGCTGAATGGACCGAGGTGTTGGGGTCAGAGCGGCTCACCGGTGTCGTCACACTGCACCACGTATTGCGCCTTTACGGCGTCCAGTCGAGCTAACTGAGATGGCGTCGGGGGAATATTCCCAGAGAACTCCCGGCAGCTCGCTGACGACGAGCGGGCGGTATCGTCAAACCCACGACACCCCGCTCACCGCTTCCAACAGGCCTATTGGGAAAGGGACCTCGGCCGGCTGATTGTCTGGGCGTAACCCAAATTCGATCCATTCAGGGCCGGATGAGCGGTCACCGTGATCCAGTCGCCGCGCCGGAGGTTGTCGATTCTTATACCCTGTAAGAGCAATTGATTGGGACTAGACATTTCCAGTTCCCAGTGCATGACATCGCTGTGGCCCGAACCATTAGTGTCCAGGTAGAGGCGGACATGAGGATTTGACCAATCGACCCTCGTGACGGTCCCTTTGAGCGTGATAGATTGCATCAAGTCGAACTGCGCGCTCAGCGAATGATGCCCCAGAGCGGTTCCGGCCCCGACTGCTATTCCCGCCGCGAAAAGTAGTGCGCGCCTTGTAAGTCTCATACGGTGCCTACTTGTCCAGCACTATATCCAAGCCCGTGCCGGGCGTCAAGGTTGAACCGGGCGCGGTGTTGAACCGGGCGCGGCTGACTTCATCCGAATGGCTGCTGGCCAGGAAGGTCCATGGTTCGCCACTTCACCCCTAACTTCAACCTGCGGCAGAGCGGTTCGGAGATGGCGTTAATCAGCCGCATGTCTACCGCGGGGTTTTCCCGCCTCTCAGTGGCCAGAGAGGGCTTACTTGCGAGGCAGGGGCAAATCGATCGAAGAGTTCCCTTTCGAGTAAATCAACTCCAGGAGATCATTCGAGGGCTTGCGCGTAGGTTTGGGAAAGTGAAGGTATCCGGCGACCGGCGAGCCAGTTTTGCCCTGTGGCAGCGATTTCGCCTGAAGCCTGTCTTGGACGATCCGTGGATCGGGGCCGCGCGGGGCGGGAGGCGGCGGATTGGACTGCGGGTTGCCCACGGCTACTCCCGTCGCTTCATAAGTTCCCACACCGGGTGTGCGGCGCCCCGTCGCCGGATCTTTTTGTGTGGCTACAATCACGCCCACCTTACTCGTAACTTCCACCGGACCTTTTATGCCGGGCCCTTCGCGCCAAGGAGCAGAGGCATCCTCGGGGGTGTCGGGATGGGTTTCCTGCTGCCCGGCAAATCGCATGGCGAAGTCGAGCCACTTTACACCAATGATTGCGCCGTTTTGAGGATAGACGGCGACTTCCATGACCAAATAGTTCCGGTCGATTTCGGACGAGAAGGTTTTCGCTACCCGATCAGGTTTAGGCGCTCGGCCGCGATCTCCGCGTCCGGAGCGCTCCGATGAACAGCGTAATCAGAGGCCGATCCGCGCGGAGGGAGACCGATATCTGCAGCCTGGAGGCAAAGCGCCGCCGCACTCATCAGAACCGCACGCCGATTCGCTTTCACGATACCCTCCGTCGATCTTTCGCGATGGTTGCGCTGTTGAGACGCCGAGCCGTCCCTTTTGGTTTCGGGGCACGGCGACCATATCCCCGGTTCTCCGCTCCAGAAAAAAATGATTGTGGCAGAATCGCCTTACCTTTCCTCCGCACAAGAGCGATGTCTGTGGTGGCTGCTAAATACGAGCTGCTAGGGGAGAAAAACAGAGAAACGCCCCGGCCAAACCCGAGAGACGCACCACGGCGTGGAGGGTTGAGGACGAAGCGCGGACCAACAAGAAAGCAGAAGTGATCGCGCTGATGAAGCGCCCAAGGCCGTGACGCAGGCGGAGATTATGGAAACCACGGGCTGGCGGAAGCATAGGTCCGGGCCTTCGTCAGCATCCCCGGCACCAAGGGCGGCCAGCAGATCGAATCCGCGACGAATGCCACCGGGGAGCGGACGTACCACATCTCCATACTGGTTTCTGCCACTGAAATCTCGCTCTGGAACACCGCTCCGAGTAGATTTTGGCGCGCGTCGGCCCTTCGCGCCGGACCGGTGCCAATTCCTGCTCGCCTGTGCCGCCTAGGCGCATCCGCTGGCCGTCGAAGGTGAGGATCTCAAGCTCCTCCACGTTGTCCACGTCTTTCCGCCCATCAGCGTGCGCGGGCGGCAGGAATTGTTGCCGCCCAAATGAAATCTGGGCAGTGATGGATCTCAATGCCAACGGCCTGAACATCGAAGCTGAGCAGGCGTGACCGCTGGGGCCGATAAACTGAGAGTCAAGTCCATGGCGCATATGCCGAAAGACCAATATCGACAGATCTGGCACACTGACTTTCGGGTGTCGCGTCCACCATCCCCTTCTCGATAACGGCATTGGACAGCACCGAGACCACAGGAAGCCACGCCTTTCTTCGCGGTCAAATGAGGAGAAACCACACTTTTTTCGCTTTGTCCGCTCATGTCCGTTGCCCGGAAGCGTGAACCCGGTCTACTCTGGGCAACCGGAGGCGGACAATGAAGAGTGAGGAAAACGGCATGGCGCAGCGGAACGAAACACCTCTGAGCTCGTGGAAGGAGATCGGGGGGTACTTGTCCAGGGACGCCAGAACCGTCCGGCGATGGGAAAAGGACGAGGGGTTGCCAATCCACCGGCATAGCCATAAGAGCCGGAGTAGCGTGTACGCTTACCCAAGCGAGATCGACGCTTGGCGCGCCGGCCGAAGGGTCGCCGCCGAGCCCGTTCCGGCAGCCCGGCCCTGGTGGCAGCCTGTGGCAGTCGGGTTCACGACACTGCTGTTCCTGGTGCTGGTTGGCAATGGGGTTCGTCCGACTGTCGCATCGGCGCAGCAGCCGGAGGACTCGAAAACTGCGCGCCAGATCTGGCAGACCCAGCCGAATCAAGCACTGCCATCCCCCTCTCCCGTATCCCCGGACGGGCGTCACTTGGCGTTCGTTGACTGGAACACAGGCGACCTCTGGGTAAGAGATCTTTCCTCCGGAACCAACCGTCGCCTAACCAGCTACGGAACCTTGCCCCAGTGGTGGGAATACGTAGATAGCGCGGTGCTCTCCCAGGACGGCAGCGAAATCGCCTATTCCTGGTCGATTGATAAGCACTTGAGCACCGAATTACGCGTAATTCCCATCAGCGGCGGAACGCCGCGCACCATTCGGCGCGGTGAGCCCCGCGATTACGTAACGCCCTTCGGCTGGACCCCAGACAAGAAATGGGTACTTATCAGCCACAATCCTCCCGATAACACAACCCAACTTGCCATGCTTTCGATTCGAGACGGCTCCCTACGTCCTCTCAAATCATTCGGCTGGCAGGACGTCAACGCGAGCCTATCGCCCGATGGGAAGTGGGTAGCCTACGACGCTCACGCGAGCGACAAGACGCTCAGTCATGACATTTTCGTCCTGGCTATAGATGGCTCTCAAGAACGCGCCGTGGTTCAGAATCCAGCGGACGACACCCTCCCCGTGTGGACTCCCGATGGGAAGCGGATTTTATTTCTCAGCGATCGAACCGGCCAACCCTCCCTGTGGAGTGTTCCGGTAAACGAAGGAAAGGCGGGTAACCCAGAGCTCGTCAAGCCGGATATTGGCAGGATCGCCTGGATGGAGATGTCGCGGGATGGGACCCTCTACTACAATGTCGGCGGTGTCGTGGCGAGATTCTCTAAATCCAACATTTATATGGCGGAGTTGGGTCTCGGACAGACGGTTTCAAAAGCGCCGGCACTCGCCGTCGATAGCTTTGTGAACTCCAACAACGGAGGTGTGATTTCGCCAGACGGCGAGTATCTAGGCTATCGGTCCATGCGTACAGGTTCGAAACCGACTCTGGTGGTTAAAACAATAAAGACGGGAGAAGAGCGAATTGTTCCCCTGAAGCCGCCACTCCAGGATTCCGTTGGCCTTCGCAGTTGGTTCCCGGATGGAAAATCTGTTCTTGTGGGGTTCCGTGGTCCGGACGAACCCGGGGTCGAGTTCTATCGCGTCGAATTAGAGACAGGCAAAGCCGAACTTTTGCATCGCACCGGCTCGCCGATTCGAAGCTTCCAATTGTCCCCCAATGGGAAATTCATCGTTTATACCGAAAACAACCCGGAAACCGCGCCGGCAATCACCACCCGCCTGGTTCGCTTCGATCTCGATACCCGCCGCGAGACGGAATTGAAGAAGGACGAGTGGTACATGGGAGTCGGAATTTCTCCGGACAGCAAGCAGATCTCATACAGAGTCAGCGTCACGCCGGGACCGGCATCTTTCTTGGCGGTAATGCCGGCCGCGGGCGGCGCAGCCAGAGAGATTTACCGAGCCTCGCCCTGGCAGAACAGCTCTCCGGATCAGGTGTGGACGCCCGATCAGCGGTACATAATTTTCGCGAGGCAGGAAAGTGGAGGCGCCGGCACTTCTACTGCGCTCTGGAAAGTTCCGGTTGCCGGGGGTGCCGCCGAGAAGATCGGAATCGCAATGAACGCGCGGCTAGCATTCTCGATGCCGGCGGACGGCAAGCGGATTTTCCTGTCTGCCACTGAAGAAGGCCCGAACGAAGTGTGGGCGCTCGAAAATTTCCTGCCGAAGGACGTAGCGCTAAATAGGAGCAGAAATTGAGGGTGGCACGGCTGTTTCCCACTAATTTCCGTTGCTCGCCGAGCCGGGCGAGGCTTACTCTGGTCGGGCAAAGGAGCAAACGGACTTGAACCACCACGGACCGGACGAGCGGACGTTGGAATCCTGGAAGGAAATTGCCGCCTATCTCCAGCGGGATGCCAAGACTGCGCGCAATTGGGAGAAGAACGAAGGGCTACCGGTACATCGGCACAGCCATAAGAGCCGGAGTAGCGTTTACGCTTACCCGAAGGAGATAGACGCCTGGCGGGCGGGGCGGAGGGTAGTCGCCGAACCGGCGGCAGCAAGCCGGCCCTGGTGGCGGCCCGTGGCGGTCGGGGCGACGACGCTACTGTGCCTGATCATGGTTGGAAACGGCGTTCGGCCGGCATCGGCGCAGCAATCGGAGGGCGAGCGGATGCGGCAGATTCCGTTCGAATCGGGACTCGAGTCTCCCTCTCCCGACGGCCGTTACCTAACTTTTACGGACTGGAAGACCGGCGATCTCGCAGTCCGGGATCTGACCACGGGCGCCAAGCGCAGGTTGACCGACGAAGGCGTCGGGGTGGCGTCAGGATACGCCGACTCGGCGATGATTTCTCCCGACGGGCGCCTGGTGGCGTATCCCTTCGTTGATCAGACGCATGACCGTTACGACCTGAGGCTGGCGCCATTCAGCGGAACGAATATCCGCGATCCCAAAATCCTGCATCACAGTGACGACACAAAATACCTGTTCCTTGGCGGCTGGACTCCGGACAGCAAGAGCATTCTTATCATTCGTCAGCTAAAAGACCAGACCAGCCAGATCGCGATGGTCTCGGTTGAGGACGGCTCCCTTCGCATGTTGAAGTCCTTCGCCTGGCGAACCCTAGGCTCGGCAACGCTTTCCCCGGACGGGCGCCACATCGCTTACAGCGGTGCGGCGAGCGATACGGACTGGGACATCTTCGCGCTAGCCTCCGATGGCAGCTCCGAAGGCAAGCTGACCGAGGGACCGGCAAACGATTCCTGGCCGCTATGGTCTCCCGACGGCTCGCAGGTTGTCTTCTTCAGCGACCGTACCGGAGCTTCTCAATCGATGTGGACGGTGGCGGTCAGAGATGGAAAGGCGGCCGGCCCAGCTCGATTGCTCAAGTCCGATTTCGGTTCAGGCCGCTTTCTTCCACGGCCCTTAACGCGAAACGGCGAATTATATTTTTCCACCGGCTGCTGCGCGACGGACGTGTATGGCGCGCAGTTCAATGCCGACATGGAAATTCTTAAACCGCCCGCTCCTGTCACCCAGCGCTTCGTCGATTCCACCGGCGGAGGTTCCTGGTCGCCCGATGGCAAGTCGCTTGCCTACTACCTGTTTCGATCGCCGAGCCAGACGATTCCAGGCGGCACTGATTTGGTCATCCGCACCATTGCGACAGGAGCGGAACGGCTGCTTCACATGCCACAGATCGCCGTGCCCCCCTACATCTATACGCCGCCCGCGAGATGGTTCCCCGACGGCCGGTCCGTGATGGTGGTTTCGTACCCAAGCCAGCGGCCCGGAATCGGATTTTATCGCGTGGATCTGGCAAGCGGGAGCGCCAAGCTGCTCGAGACCGTTCCGGACGCTGGGCCTCCCGACCTGTCGCCGGATGGAAAGACCATTTTCTACAGAACCGGGAGCGCGTCATCCGGGATGCGACTGGTGAGTTTCAGTCTAGACGCCAAGCGCGAGACGGAATTGAAACATATTCCCGTGGGAAAGTCCTTTACGCCGGTTGCTGTCTCACCCGACGGCAAGCAGTTAGCGTATGGCGTTATGGACAATCCGACCGGTACTGCCGCCGCCATGAGTTCGCTTGAAGTCATGCCGGCTTCGGGAGGCGAAGCGCGCCAGGTGTTCCGCGGCAAGATGGGGCCCCTTGCCGTGACGTGGAGCCGCGACCAGAAATATTTGTTATTCCAGCAGCCCGGCCCCGCTCTGTACCGGGTTCCGTTAGCAGGGGGTGAACCTGAGAAAACCGGGATTATGAGAGGCGTGTTCTTCCCGCAGATCCATCCGGATGGCCGGCGCGTCGTCTTCGGGTCCGGAGGGGAAGGAAAACAACAGTTCTGGGTGTTGGAAAATTTCCTTCCGAAGGCCCCGGAGGCATATCGGTGATTCGTTTCGTATGCCTGATTTTGGCGCCTGTTTGCGTTGCCCCGTTGTTCGCGCAGCCGGCCGGCGGCCCGCCCGCATTTGAGATCGCCGACGTCCACGCAAGCGCCCATCCCGGAAATCAGCGAATGACGGGCGGCGCGCTCATCGGCGACCGGTATGCGATCCACCATGCGAGCATGCTGGAGCTGATACGAACGGCCTACGGAATCGACGAGAGAACTATGTTTGGAGCCGACGACGACAGCAGGATTGTGGGGGGGCCGAGTTGGCTGGATCTGGACCGCTTCGATGTGATCGCCAAGACTCTGCCTGGTACGTCGCGCGAAGCTCTCAAGCTGATGCTCCGAACATTGCTTGCCGATCGCTTTAAGCTCGCGGTCCACGCGGACACGAAGCCTTTGCCCGGATTTGTGCTTTCCATGGGAACCGGGAAGCCGAAATTTCGGGAAGCAGACGGCTCGGGTGAAGCCGGATGCCAATCGCATTCGGGAGATCCCGAGTATTTCGAATATGCCTGCCGGAACATGACCATGGAGGCATTCGCGCAAGGATTGCGCGGAATGTCGTTTGCATTAAACGGCCCGGTGGTGAACCAGACCGGCCTCAAGGGGTCGTGGAATTTCGAGCTCAAATGGAGAGGACCGGAAAACGTTTCGATCTTCGACGCGATTGATCATCAGCTTGGGCTGAAGCTGCAAACTCAAAAGGTCCCGAGGCCAGTCATTGTCATAGACAGTGTGGCCAGGAGACCTACCGAGAATCCTCCCGGCGTTGCGACCACGTTGCCGCCTCCGCCATCGGCCAAGTTTGAGGTGGCGGTTATTAAGCCAAGCGCGCCGGGCGAGAATCCAGGGCGCAGAACACAGCCCGGCGGCCGGTTCGATCTCGAAGCCAACACGCTGAGAATGATGATCAACTTCGCGTGGAATGTCAATGACGACGAAATGCTTGCTGGGGCGCCGAGTTTTCTGGACGCAGTTCGTTTCGACGTGAGGGCTGAAGCGCCCACTGGCTCCGGCGGACAGTCAGATTCCGCGCCCGTCGACATCGACGACTTCCGGGCGATGCTACAGGCGCTGCTGGCCGAGCGCTTCAAACTCTCGACCCACATGGAGGATCGTCCTATCAGCGCTTATCGATTGTTAGCCGCAAAACCGAAGCTCCAGAAAGCGGATCCATCGAACCGTACGAGATGCAAGGAAGGTCCTGGCGCCGACGGAAATGACCCCAGAGTTTCCGCACCGTGGCTCGCGAGGCTAGTTACATGCCAGAACGTGACAATGGCTCAATTTGCAGAACAGATCCCTTCCCTGGCGGGTGGCTACGTCAACAGCCCCGTTGTGGACGGCACCGGGATCGAGGGGGACTTTGACTTGACTCTGAGCTTTAGTCCAGCCGGCCTGCTCCGATCCGCGAATCAAGCTGCGCCAGGCGGTGGCGCCGCGTCTGACCCGAACGGACTCCTCTCATTCTTTGACGCGCTAGACAAACTCGGGCTCAGGCTCAAGACGGAGAAGCGCTCCCTCCCCGTCCTCGTCATCGATCACGTTGAGGAGCAGCCGGCGAGCAACTGAAACGCATGCTGTTATTCCTCTTCTTGCTTTTATTTGCGCCGCCGGGCAGGAGCTCTGTGCCGCTGGGATTGGATCTTTACCGCCCCGTTCCGGAGGACAATCCTCTAACGCGGGAGAAGGTTGCGCTCGGTCGCCGGTTGTTCTTCGACAAACGGCTTTCGCGCGATGGCGCGATCGCCTGCGCCACGTGCCACGATCCGCGCCGCGCGTTTACAGACGGCCGCGAATTAGCTGTGGGCATTCGCGGCCAGATAGGCACGCGAAATGTGCCAACGCTGGTGAACCGGGTTTACGGAAAGGCGTTCTTTCTCGATGGCCGCGCGGCCACGCTGGAGCAGCAGGCCATCGAGCCGATCCTGAATCCCCGAGAGATGGATATGACGACGCCTGAATTGGAGTCTCGAATCGGGCTCCCCGCAAATACGATCACGGGAGCGTTAGCGAGTTTCGTGCGGACCATTCTATCGGGGGACTCGTCGTACGATCGCTACATGAACGGAGACACGCGCGCGCTTTCACCGGAAGCCAAGCTTGGGCTGAACATCTTCCGCGGCAAAGGCCATTGCATCAACTGCCACGCCGGACCGAATCTGACAGATGAGCGGTTTCACAACACCGGCGTCGCTTGGGCGGGCGGCGAGCTTCATGATGTGGGTCGCTTCACGGTTACACATGCGCAAGAAGATCGCGGCGCTTTCAAAACGCCCACGCTGCGCGAGGTGGCGCGGACAGCTCCGTACATGCACGACGGGAGCCTCGCGACGCTCGCAGATGTCGTCGACTATTACGATAAGGGCGGCAATCTCAACCCAGGCCTCGACTCCGACCTGCGCCCGCTCAGCTTGACCGGAGACGAGAAGCATGCGCTTGTAGCATTCCTCTCATCCTTATCGGGCAGAATTCGAGTGGGGGGTCTCTAATCGGCCGGGGGTTCGTAGCCCAACCAACCTTGTCAGCTACACAGGCAGCTTCATCGCGAACCGGGCGCCGCTTTCGCTTTCTTCGCCCACAAACGCCACCGTAGCTAACACGAATCAAGCCTCAACCCGATTGTCTAAACCGCGACCCGATTGTACAATTTCCCGTTTCCCATGCGTATGCGCGCAGCCAGTCGGAAAGCGGCTTTCCTTTACCTTCTTGCACTTGGATCGGGTGGGCTAGCTGCCCAGGTGTTGAACATGAGCCACGATCTCACGACCCTCGGGATCGCTAGCCAGAACATGGCGCCCAACAATCCCTTGCTTGACTCCAGGCCTCTGTTTCAGGCCGCGCTGAATTATGCGCAGACTCATCCGTTGCAGACCCTCACGGTGGATCAGGGCTCCTACTATTTGCTGAGTAACACACACGCCGTGCCGACTGGTGGATACCCGACATGGCACGCTGCTGAGCGGACCATTTGCGGGAGGAAACAGCCGCACTCTGCCGATACGGTCAAGCAGTTGCAATGTGCCGGCCACGGCGCAGGCCTATTCGCTGAATTTCACCGCAGTGGCGCCGGGGCAAGTTGGATCCCTGACGGCCTATCCGACGGGAGTGGCGCAGCCCACGGTGGCGACGCTGAACGCGCTGCCCCCGCTGCCGTTGAAAACAACGCCGGTGGTGATCGCCAATGCGGCGATCGTGCCGGCGGGGACGAATGGCAGCATCGATGTGTTCGCCTCTAACGCCACGGATCTGGTGGTGGACATCAATGGCTACTTCGCTCCGGCGGGGGCGGGGGGATTGTCGTTGTACAACCTGCCTCCCTGCCGGGTGCTGGACACGCGCAAGCTGACGGGATCGTTGCCATTCAGCGGCGAGCTTGACGTCAATGTGCTGGGGGCGGTGTGCGGAGGGACGCCGCAAGCTCAGGGGTATGTGTTCAACTCCACAGTGGTTCCTCCGGCGGCGCTTGGGTTCCTGACGTTATGGCCCCAAGGGACCACGCAGCCGACCGTAGCGACTTTGAACGCGCTGGATGGAGCGATCACCAACAACATGGCGATTGTGCCGACCAGCGATACCGAGATCAGCTCGTTTGCGACCAACAGCACGCAGCTGATTTTGGATATGTTCGGGTACTTTGCACCGTAGCCAAGAGTCTACAACCGACCAACGCGCTTGCCAGCCGAGCAAAAAGCAGTTTGCGGTCCGACGAATCATTGGCGGCGGTGATCTTTGGATCACGGCCGAAGCGCACGAACGCTACTTTAGGAGGTACACGACCGTTGTCTCGGTGTCGGCCGGATCCGGTGCCGGATCTCCGTATATCTCCCACGAGTGGCCAGCGGACTCCCTGCCGTTCGCCGCTATCCATTTTCGGATCGCGTCGTGCGTCTCGTTCATGCGGTTGTAGGGGCCCCGGTGGACCGCGACGGCAGCCTCCCCCGCTGGCGTTTCGGTCGCGTACACCTCGCCGGCAGTTTCAAATGTGCGCGTGACCTCGACACCGAAGTCGCACAGTATCGGCGCACCCGGCTGAGCCGGGTGGTGGTAGAGAAAAATGTTATGGCCGTTGGTCCATAGGCCTAGCTGGCTGCGAATGAAGGGCCAGACCTTGCCCAGGGCCGGCCCCCACGCCGCGGCCACCGCGCCCGGCAGAACTTCGCGCCGCACCGCGGCCAACTTGCGAGGGTGAACCGTTTGTACGTTGACGGACACTGGCATTTGTCGATCACTCCTGGAGCCCGTCCCATGACCAGCGCGGAACCGTGAGACCCTCAGGCACATCGTCGGCGGACCGGTGGTAGCGGGCCATGGTTGTCGTTGTCGCCCATGTGAAGTAGTCGTGCAGCAGTTGCCGCAGCGCAGAGTCGCCGGCCAGTTCGACGTCAACCAGAGCCTGGTCGAAGCAAGCGATGGCGCGGCGATCCATCTCGTCGTGCACCCCGTTGCCGCTGTGGATCCTGACGACGGCGGTCTCGTCGCCATAGGAATCGGAATACATGCTAGGTCCACCGAGCGCCTCGGCCCAATACGCGGCGAGACGCTCGACATGTTGGGGATGGAAACCGTGGCTGAACGCATGGCCGACTACTTCGTCGGCCATCACCCGACGATGCCAGGCAGCGGCAAGGTGGCGCAGGCCGTTAATGCCGCCCGCTGCCTCAAAGACGGTGCGCATGCCTCCATGATGACAAGCGTCCCGCGCCCAGGCAAGACGACGCCCGGGGCGAGTCCGATCTGCTGGACAACCGTCCTTCCCGTGATTTGCGAAAAGACGTTCACGAACGCGATCATAGGCGAGCCGGCCGTCACCAGGGAAGCCGACGTGAGCCTCATGATACATACCTGTGGACGGGCGATCCCCGGCGGAGGGGTGATCGGACAGTCCGCAGTCGATGGGCGAAACTTGGGGCCGAGCCTTCCATCCTTGTTAGCAAGCGCCAGCCAGAGGACCGGCACATCTCTTTTTTCCATGTGCGCTGCAAGCTTGAACCGGTCCGCGAGCAGGCTTTGCAGGCGCGGAGTGATGTCGTCTGCGCTAGCGGCGCCGGGGGCTAGCCCGATAATGTCGTAGCGGTCGGTATCGATCCAGCCCGGCCCTAGACGTGTTCGACCGCCTGGAACGAAAGCCGAGCGACGACTAAACTCAGATGCTGCTTAAAAAGCGCCTTGCGCATCGATCAAGACCGGCGGGTCAGCCTGAGCACGGTTCCCGGCCAGATTCGAGCTCTGCTGGAAGCGTCCCGTAAGTGCCGGGTTGCCGAACTCATCGTCCTTCTGGCCCGATCCCTCTAACAAACAAAGCCACCAAGAGAAACGATGTTCAAAATTTCACAATTTTACAACGGCATCATCAAAGTTGAGGATGCCGTTCCGGTCAGGTTGGCCGACAATCGCCTTATAGGTCCGTCCGCGCATCGTTTTGGCTTCAGCGGACAGCGCCTGGCGCGGATCGGGCGTTAACACATCGCTCTGACTTCCCGCCGCGGGGGGGGCGTTGTGGGCCGATTCGGCGGAGAGGGAGAGGCTGCCGTTGGAGATCCCAGTGATGGTACTATCCAATAGGCATTTAATGCAAGAACGCACACTCGGAGCTTGACTCCCCGTAGGCTTGGAAATACGGCACCAAACCGATGGAAGGATCAACGGTTCAGACCGGGAAATGGAGCCTCTCCAGAGAAGCATTCGAGGAGTTTCTTGCCTGTCTTGATCCGGACCGGGAAAGAGCAGGCCAAAAGTACGAGCAGATCCGGCGCGCCTTAATTACTTTCCTACGATGCAGAGGCTGCTGGAGTCCCGAAGAGTCTGCGGACGAGACCATAGACAGGGTCATACGCCGAATGAGCGATACGAGAGTTGAAGACATGATGTCCTTTACGCGCGGTGTCGCTCGCCATGTTCTTGCCGAGTCTCATCGCAGCGTTAGAGAAGTCCCGTTATTGAACGAAGCACCGGGGCTTTTGCACCTGGAGATTATGCAAGGGGAGGACGGATCAGATTTTGATCTCCGCATGGGTTGTCTTCTGGCGAGCCTGCGGGAACTCGATGCCGCTGACCACGATCTCATAATGCAGTGGTACCGGCATGATAAAAGCGAGAAAATACGAAACCGACGCAAATTGGCTGCCGCACGGGGTGTGTCGGTGGAGACCCTTAGAGTACAGGTATATCGTGTCCGGAAGCAGATCCAGCAATTGGTGCAGAAATGCCTGACGTCGTCGCGCGTCCAATAAGACGGTAGGAACATGACGCAATTGAAACAGCACCGCCGAATATCACGGGAGGCTGAAGGCGATGAACGGCTGGTCCGTTATCTGCTTCACCAACTGACACCCGACGAAGAGAACGCGGTCGAGGAGCAGTACTTTTCCGATGCTGCCCTGCATGAGCGGTTGCTGGTGGTCGAGGACGAGCTGATCGATTCTTATGTCGGCGGTGAACTCCGTCCGGACCGGCGGGAGCTGTTCGAGGAATGGTTCTTGCGCTCGCCGGAGCGGCGCGAGAAAGTCGAAATCGCGCGGAGCCTGGCCAGCTATGCAAAATCCAGCGCGGACGCCGCCGGACGAGCAAATGGAAGGTCCATTTACATATTCCGCAATGCCATGCTTGCCGGTGGCGCCGCCGCAGTTCTCTTGGCGGGCGCCTTCGTACTACTTCGGCCCTTCGGAGGAACTAAAGCACCTCAGGTCAGAGTCGCGAAGGATGCTGGACCACCACCAGTGGCTAGACCTGTGGTCGCTGGCCCAGCACGCACGAGTAATCCGACCGATGAACGGTCGAAGCGCGAAGCTTTCATATCGGACCCAGCAAAGGCAGCGCAGTCAGGTGCGAGACCGGTCCACGTCGAGCGTCCGGTTATAGATGTGCGCCCTCCTGGGCCAAAACCGGAAGTCGCTGAAGTGACGCCTCGTGTGAATGCGCCGGTGGGCCCATCCGTGAATTTGCCCCAGGCGTCCACGAGCTCCGAGGTTCGTGGACAGCTGCGACCGCTGCCTACGCCCTCGCTCCAGCTGATACTCCACGGCAAAGTCGTTATGCAGAACGCTTCTCCTCCGCCTGGCTCAGCCGGGATCGAGCGCGTCTGTAGCGACCCTGCCGACTCCGTGCCGGGACCTATTACGGATAAGAACGGCGAGTGGCTGTGGCGGATGGAGGTCGACGCCACGAAGACGCCTTCCTGCATTGTCCGGGCGGCTCTTCGTGGTTATACCTCCACTGAAATCGACATCTCGAGCTTGAACTCCTATGACGACCTGAAGCTGGTGCTTACTCCCTCCAACGGCGCAGACTCCGAAAGCCCCGCCCAATGGACATTCGTACCATTATTGTTTCCACCTAGCAACAAGTTGGACCGCAGCGTCCTCCTCCAAGTGCGAAACACGAATCCCTTAGCCTTTAATCCGGTCTGGGGCGGATCGTGCCCAGGACAAGAAGAGTGTTGGATGGTCACGTTTGATATGACACTTCAACGCCCAATAGCCGATGGCAAGCTCCGCTGGGCCGCGGATTATATCGACACGAACAATTATGCCCTCTTTGAAATGGATAGGGAAACCTTCTGGGCCAAGGTCGTAGCCGACGGGAAGATCATAGACCGGACAAGGGTACAGCTTCACCACTCGCGAGACACATTCCGGCTAAACTTGGAAGTAACCCCAAATCACATCAGAACTCGCATTGAGGAAGGCGGCTACTCGTTATCCATTGATGACTGGGCCGAGCCGGGTCACGACTTCACTCAGGGCCGTATCGGCATGCTCGCTGATAAGAACTAGACGGGCTTAAAGAGCATCGCTCTCTTCCTTCGACGCGTCTTCGTAACGTTTTTCAGAAAAAGCCACTATACGAGTGACGGGCATCTTAGAAAGTTGGATGCATTCATAGATCCAGCGTTTTCCTGCCTAGCGGGAGATCCCACGTTCGTTCAACCGTGGATGATCAATGTTTGTTGCTGACCCTCATCTAGAACCGGCACTGTCTTGCAACCTCGCGTCAAAACGCCCAGCGAGCGAGAGCAGCTCACAAATGAAACCGGCGTTGTTCTCAGCGCCCCTTCTGCCGCCCAGGGATCGGCTTGCCGAGCGCTTGGAGGCTGGGGAGCTATTCCGAGCCGTCGTCGATTACCAAAGGGTAGCGTGCCTGATGGTGGATGCCAGCGCGAGGCTCTTTGATGCCTCCTCCGCTGGAGCCGCTTTGCTGGAGACGGGGATGTGGCTCAAGCTGCGCGCTGGAGGCAGGTTGGCAGGCCCCTCGGTGGCGGACACGACACGGTTGCACGTCTTGGCCAAGCGAACTGCGAACGGACGAGGCGGGGGCTCGATGCGGATCCGAAACGAATTGGGGGCGGAGTGTTTAATCCAGGCAATTCCGGCTGGCGCGAGAACGGGGAATCCCGTATACCGGCCTCCCGGCTCCTGTGTCCTGCTTTTCATATCCGTATTCGCGGGTGTCGGGCGGGAACTTGCCAATTGGATCGACGTTCCAAAAATCCGGATCCTGCTGATGTGTACGCAGGCGGAGGCGGAAGTCGCCGCTTCCCTGCTTGCGGGCCTGACTCCGGCGCACATCGCGCATGACCGGCGGGTCACCCTGAGCACAGTTCGCACCCAGATTCGAGCCCTGCTGGAAGCCGCCGGTACGCGCCGCATTACCGAACTTATCGTCCTACTGGCCAGATCCCTCTAACAAACAAAGCCACCAAGAGAAACGATGTTCAAAATTTCACAATTGTGCGACGGCATCATCAAAGTTGAGGATGCCTTTCCGGTCAGGTTGGCCGACAATCGCCTTATGGGTCCGTCCGTGCATGCGTTTTGGCCTCAGCGGACAGCGCCTGGCGCGGATCGGGCGTTACGCGCCCTGACTCCGCGTCCCGAGGAGGAGGCGTTGCGCTGAATCAGCGGGGTGCGAGAGGCTGCCATTCGAGTGCCGGGATCACCCTCGTCTCGAGCAGCCGATATTTTGGATAGGAAGTTTTTGGTTCGATTGACGCCTATACCGTTTTGGGGGGGCGTAGTGACCAGGAAAGCTGGTTCGTATCTCTTTCCGTTTCTCCTAACGGCGGCGGACGAGATGTGCGTGCGTCACACTAAGCGGCGATTTGTTAGGAGGGCATAGTGATCAAAAGAGCTGGCTCGCATCTAGCAGCGTTTTTTCTGATGACAGCGGCCGGCCTTTCGTACAGCTCTCAAGGAGGATTTATGCTTTTGTTTCGGTTCTTGAGCGGCTCATTGGCTGGAGGTCTGCTTTGCCTCATCCAACCCGCCGCGGGCGATACTTACCAGCTCATCCTGCGCGGCAAAGTCGTCATGCAAGACGGTACTCCTCCCGGTAAGAGCGTTGGAATCGAGCGCGTCTGCACCGACGTTCAGGGCTCCGCGCCCGGTCCGGTCACGGACAAGAAGGGCGAATACCTCTGGCGCATGGAGGTGGATCCCATGCTCACGCGCGTGTGCAAAATTCGTGCGACCCTGGCGGGATACGTCTCTACCGAAATCGACATCTCCGCTTTTAATTCGTATACGAACCCTAACCTTCCTCCTTTGGTGCTGACCGCTCGCGGCGCCGATCCCAATTCCATCAGCGTCCTTGAGAGCGAGGTTCCGTCCAAGGCGCAGTCCTCCTGGAAATTGGCCATGAAGGCCATTGACAAAAGCGACCTAGCTGAGGCCAGCCGCCAGATGCAGGTGAGCGTAAAAGCGGCTCCGAAATTCGGTCAAGGTTGGAACGCGCTCGGTCAGATCTCCGAAAAGTTGAATATGCAGACCCAGGCCAAGGATGCATATGAACACGCCATCAAAGTCAATCCCAAATTCCTCCCCGCCTATCTGAATCTGGCGCGGCTGTCCATCAAATTGAAAGATTGGGATACGGCAGCCAAGGCCTCCGATTCCTTGCTCAAAGCCGACAAGCGCATTTTTCCGGAAATCTACCTCCATCAGGCGGTGGCGCGATACGAACTGAAGGACCTCGACCGAGCGG
This sequence comes from Bryobacteraceae bacterium, assembly GCA_036557165.1. Classification (GTDB taxonomy): domain Bacteria; phylum Acidobacteriota; class Terriglobia; order Bryobacterales; family Bryobacteraceae; genus Palsa-187. The sequence continues at coordinate 9,229 of DATBIA010000090.1, read as the reverse complement.
AAGCCAGCGCCCGCGAAGCCATCCGCGTCGATCCGATTCACAAGATGCCCAGGTCGGAATATATTCTGGCCAGGATACTAGAGGCAAAAGGCGATTCTGCTGCCGCCAGAGAACATATATCGAAATATCTTGAGCTGGATGCAAACGCCGCGGACGCGGCGGCGATCCGTGAGCATCTTCAAAGTGTCGGCAAGCCTGATGCGGCAAATAAGGCGTCCGAGTTGGAATTACCGTAGCTCTTTCACGAGTTTTTCACGTACCGCTTTCAGGCGCCTCTTCCGTCTGCATCAACCAATGGCAACGTTCAACCAGGGGCCAAAAGCCTCCGTTCAAAGCTCTTCCCAGATGATTGGGTGAAGGGCGGAGATCGATCAAGACGGAGTGGAAGCGGTACTCAAACGTGCTTGAAAGTTTTGAAGCTCCGACCAGCAGGCCATGCTGCTGGAACGCGATACCAGCCACCTGATTTCGGGATTCTGAACTGATACTTGCCAAACGCACCACCAGCGGTCTTCCAAAATCTCCTTGCAATCCAGATTCTTCTGAAGTGCACGCAGGCGGAAGCCGAGGTCGCCGCTTCTTTGCTCGCGGGCCTGACTCCGGCCGCATCGATCAAGACCGGCAGGTCGGCCTGAGCACGGTTCGCACCCAGATTCGAGCCCTGCTTTAAGCCTCCGGTACGCGGCGCATAGCCTTATCGTGTTTCTGGCCCAGTTTCTTTAGTCCCGATGCTTGAAATTACGCAATTTTTGCAACGACATCGTCAGAATTGTGGATGCCTTCGTCAACCGGCTCGCCGAAAATGGCTTATGGAGGCAGGTCATGGATAAGAGCGGGCTTCCCCTGTGCTCTCAACGGCTGAACTTCGCGACACCCGGCATTCCCCGAACCGCCGAAGGCAAACCGAACCTAACCGCACCTGCGCCCCACACAGGTGATGGGAAGCCCGAGTTCTCCGGCCTATGGCGGCCGGCTCCAAATCCCTACGCTCCCTACGCAGTGGACGTCATACAAGACCCGAAGGACGAGAGCATCTTCCTGCCCGCCGCCGAGGCCCTCTTTAGGAAACATCTCTCGGATTTCCGGCGGGACAATCCCTTTAGCCACTGTCTCCCGGGTGGGCCTTTGAATATGCTCATGCCCGGGTTGCACCGGATCATGCAGTCCCCTACGCTGCTGGCGCTGCTCTATGAGTTCGGCAGCAGTTATCGCCAGATTTTTCTGGACGGGCGCCAACTGCCCAAAGATCCGAATCCGACTTGGTTGGGCTACTCAGCGGGCCATTGGGATGGAGACACACTGGTGGTCGAGACCGCTGGCTTGAACGACCGCTCGTGGCTGGATATGGCAGGCCACCCTCATTCCGAACAGCTTCACGTCACCGAGAGATTCCGCCGAATCGACATCGGACACATCCAGCGTCAGATCACCTTCGATGACCCGCAAACGTTGACTATGCCTCTCACCTTCTCGATTGCATTGAACTACGCGCCGGACACGGAAATGCTAGAGACTATTTGCGAAAACGAACGCGATTCGGCTCACCTGGTTGGCAATGCGAACTCAGGGTTCGAACTCAACTCAACCAAACTGGCGCGGTATGCGGGCACTTATGTGTTTCGCGAAGGGTCAGCAAGGGTCGCCGGTTTCATGGACAGCACCCAAAAGGTTGTCGTGATCGGCGGCACACTTTACTTGAACTCCCGTCCTCTGGTCCCACAATCGGAGACGAGATTCGATTCAACGGGCACGACAGCGGAGTTCATTGTCGACTCAAACGGCACGGTGACGCATTTGATTTTGAGCCAGACCGAAGGCGACGCGAAATACGATCGCAAGCCTGAGTCTGGATTAGGTCCCGGCAAATAACCTACTTTGGAGGCGACGATGAATGGAAGAACTGGTTCGTTTCTGCTTGGCATATTGGCAATCGCAACCTTGCCCACACCAGCGCAATGGCTCAACTATCCCACTCCTGGAATTCCGCGGACACGGGACGGTAAGCCGAATCTCACTGCGCCCGCGCCCAAAGTTGCCGACGGAAAACCGGATCTATCCGGCATTTGGGCCCTGACCACAGGTGCGAGCGGCGTCAGGCAGCTCAAGCCATCGGAGATCAAGCCGTGGGCGCTGGAGCTGGCGAAGGAGCGCCAGGAATCGCTCGGGAAGGACAGTCCGGCTGGTCACTGCCTGCCCGATGGACCGGGCCACGCGGGCGGCCTCGACAGAATCGTTCAAACTCCCCCGCTGATCCTCATCCTGCATGAGGATCTCACCTACCGGCAGATCTTTCTGGATGGGCGTGAACTCAGCAAAGACCCGAACCCCGCCTGGATGGGCTACTCGGTTGGCCGCTGGGAAGGCGACACGCTCGTGGTGGAAAGCGCCGGCTATAACGACCGCACCTGGTTTGAGTTCGGGTATCCCCACACCGAAAGCCTGCGAATCACCGAGCGAATCCGTCGCGCCGATTTCGGCCACATCACAGTGGATGTGACGTACAGCGATCCAGGGGCCTACGAGAAGCCGTGGACAGCCAAAAGGGAGATGCAATACAGGCCAGACACCGAACTGCTCGAATACGTATGCGCGGAGAACGAGAAGGACCGCGTTCACTTAGTGGGGAAGCTCTCCGACGACGGAAAGAACGCGGTAACAGTGCCGCTGCAGATCCTCCGCGAGTACGTGGGGACGTATGAGCGCCAGATTCCGAAGGGTCCCCAGGAGATCAAGGTCACGGTGGAGGAAGGCCAGTTGACGTTGAGCTTCGCGGGCGACGCGCCATGGCGCGCGACGGCGCATTCCGAGACCACTTTCACCGCCTTCGGGACGCGATACGAGTTCTTCAAGAATGACAAGGGCGAGGTAACGCATTTCCTCATGATCGACGGCAGTGGGCCGTGGATCGCAGATCGGAAAAAGTAGTCGTATGAGGAGGCCAAATGATCATAAAAGCTAGTTCGTATCTCGCGCCGTTTCTCCTTGCGGCGGCGCCACTCGGCGCCCAGTGGCTGCATTACCCAACTCCCGGCATTCCGCGAACCCCAGACGGCAAGGCGAATCTCACCGCGCCCGCGCCGCGAACGCCGGATGGCAAGCCGGATTTGTCGGGGATCTGGCAAGCAGATGGCGCCGAAGATAATCCCGCAGTTCGAGACTTGGAGGACGTTTCTCCTACTTCTGAAGGGAAGGCCATGCTGCAGCCGCGCGCTCCGGGTGCGCCGTGCTTACCGCCGGCCATAGCCAGTGTTCCACTATCGCCATTCAAGATTTACCATTTGTCGAAGACCCTAGTGATGCTCTCCGAGTACAATCTTTTTCGCCAGATTTTCATGGATGGGCGCCCGCTTCCCAGGGATCCCAATCCGACGTGGCTCGGATATTCAGTTGGAAGGTGGGATGGCGACACACTCGTTGTTGACACTAACGGTTTTAACAGCGAAAGGGGGATTATAGGTGGTCGCAGCGGCAGCGGCCGACTCGGTCCACGGCCTCATAGCGGCGCGATGCATGTCGTCGAACGGTTTCGCCGACGCGATTTTGGGCACATGGAAGTCCAATTCACGATCGATGATCCAAAGGTTTACGAAAGACCATGGTCCTTCCGGGAAGATGTGCGCCTCGTCCCGGACACTGAGCTACTGGAGTACATCTGTGAAGAGAACGAGAAGGATTTTCAGCATAGGGTAGGCCGACAATGACCATAAGAGTGAACCGAGCCATCGCTTTGCTCATTTGCCTTTGTTCGGCATCTTTCGGCCAGTGGCTGGATTACCCCACTGCGGGGATTCCGCGGATGCCGGATGGGAAGCCGAATCTTTCCGCGCCCGCGCCAAAGCTGCCGGATGGAAAGCCGGACCTTTCCGGGATCTGGGAGGCGGATAAGTATTATCTCAACCCGTTGTCGCTTGGGCTCAAGCCCGATGAAGTCGTCCTCACGCCAGAGGGCGAAGTCTTGTGGCAACGCCAAAAGCGAGCTCGTGGTGCTGGCGTGCGATGCTTGCCGATGAGTCTGCCAGCAATGTCCGGCATCCCGGGGTTTCCGTTCAAGGTCCTCAATTCGACTGGGGTGATTATGATCCTTTACGAGAGCTTCGGCGGATTTCGTCAGGTATTTACGGATGGCCGGCAGCTCCCAGAGGATCCTAATCCTACATGGGTGGGTTACTCGGTTGGCAAGTGGGAAGGTGACAGCCTCGTTGTGCACACCACCGGTTTCAACGATGCGACTGCTCTCGGGCTCGGAGGTGGCCACCCGCGTAGCGAGTCGCTGCACATCGTCGAGCGCTTCCGTCGCCGCGATCTTGGCCATATGGAAATTCAGTTCACCATCGATGATCCGAAGGTCTACGTCAAGCCCTGGTCTTTCAAGGAAGATATGCACCTGCTGACAGATACAGAGATCCTGGAGTACATCTGTGACGAGAATGAGCGGGACCTGAAGCACATGGTGGACAAATAGCTTCACATGCATACAAGACGTGGTTCGTTTGTGGCTGCGATCTTGACAGTGGCAACCGCGCCCGCGATGGCGCAATGGCTGAATTACCCGACTCCCGGCATCCCGCGAACCCCGGACGGCAAGCCAAAATTAACCGCCCCCGTTCCACGGACAGCCGATGGAAGGCCGGATTTGTCAGGAATCTGGCAAGGAGATCAGCCTGGCTTTGCGCGCAATCTTGGCCTAAAACCTGGAGATGTAGTCCTAACCCCGGAGGGACAAGCGCTTCAAGGGCAGCGAAGAGGCGGTGGACCGTGCATGCCCTTCAGCCTGCCCACACTAGACGGCTTTGCTCTCTTTCCATTCAAGATCCTTCCGATGGCTGGCGAGATCGTGATTCTCCATGAACACGACCATCTTTTTCGTCAGATCTTCATGGATGGCCGCCCGCTTCCGAAGGACCTGAATCCCACATGGCTGGGATATTCAGTTGGGAAATGGGATGGGGACAAGCTCGTCGTCGATACCGCTGGCTTCAACGACAAACCTGTCATTCCAGGTGGGGTCAATTACAGCGAAGCGTTGCACATTACCGAGCGATACAGACGCACCGATTTCGGGCACATGGAAATCCACTTCACCATCGACGATCCGAAGGTCTATACCAAGCCATGGTCTTTCACCAGGCGTTTTGACTTGCTTCCCGATACAGAGCTCCTAGAGTACATTTGCAACGAGAACGAGAAAGACCTGAAGCACATAGTCGATAGGTAATTTTTTGGAGGGAATGATGAACGGAAGAACTGGTTCGCTGGTAGCCCTGGTTTTGATGATTGCAGCCGCGCCCGCCCGGCCGCAGTGGCTAAACTATCCGACTCCTGGCATTCCGCGAACGCCGGACGGCAAGCCCGATCTTTCGGCGCCCGCACCGCGGACGGCAGATGGGAAGCCAGACCTCTCAGGCCTATGGCGGCTAGACGAGAGTGCGACGGGGGGAAATCCGATGGCTGCAATCAAGGCCCAGCCTTGGGCGAACGATCTTGCTAACAAGCATCGCGACGAGTTTGCCAAAGACAGCCCGCAGTTATTGTGTCTGCCGCTCGGTCCGCAAGTCGGCCTTACGGTGCGCAAGGTAGTGCAGACTCCAGGCCTAATCGTGCTCCTGTATGACAGTCTCATCTATCGCCAAGTGTTCCTGGACGGTCGGCCGTTGGAGCAAGATCCCAATCCTGCCTTCATGGGATATTCTGTGGGGCATTGGGAAGGAGACACGCTGGTGATTGAGAGCAACGGCTTCAACGATCGGACATGGCTGGGAGCTGGCTATCCCCATACCGAAGCGCTGCATGTCACCGAACGTCTCCGACGCACCGATTTCGGCCACATGGAGCTAGAAAGAACCTATATCGATCCGAAAACGCTGACTGAGCCGCTAGAAGTCAAGATCAAACTCGAATTGGACGCAGATACGGAGATGCTCGAATTTGTATGCAACGAGAACGAGAAGGATCGCCAGCATATCGTCGGGAAAGTTTCGGATTTCCAGAAGAATGAAGTCGCGGTCGCTCGCGAGATTCTGGCTCGATACGCGGGGACCTATGTTTTTGGCCCTAACCAGCGCAATGCGTTCGGCCCAACCATAACGATCAGCCTGGAGAACGGCAGGCTGATGTTCGAGACGAGGCTCACCGGGAAGCAGCCAATGACTGCTCTATCAGAAACGCGCTTTGTGGCACAGTTCGGCAACATCGAGTTCGCAACGGACGCCTCATACCTTACGGCCACGATCCCCGAAGGCGATTTCAAAGCTGAACGCCAGCGCTGACGGATTTGCGAACAAGGAGGCGACATGCGTACAACTTTGAAAATCGTCCTGATGCTTACTGGTGCCGGGGTCGGTCACGCACAGTGGCTGCATTACCTAACTCCCGGCATTCCGCGCCTCCCGGACGGCAAGCCGAATCTTTCCGCGCCCGCTCCACGAAAGGACGGCAAGCCGGATCTCTCGGGCATCTGGCGTGGAGATCGGCAGAATACCAAATACTTCGGGAACGTAGCCGCCGATTTCAAACCTGGCGAGTTTCCGATACAGCCTTGGGGGGAGGCGCTCACGAAGGAGCGGAGGGCAGGATTTCAGGCCAAGGAGCGGCCCGATGCCAACTGCATTCCCATCGGTGTTCCTCAGTATTACGACGTCGGTGCTCCTTTTAAGATCGTCCAGGAGCCTGGCTTGGTCGTGATTCTTTACGAATCCTTCGGCGCATTCCGCCAGATCTTTTTGGATGGTCGCCCTTTACCCGAGGACCCGAACCCGTCTTGGATGGGGTATTCGGTGGGCCGCTGGGACGGCGATACGTTGGTAGTCGAAACCACTGGGTTCAACGGCAAGAAATGGCTCGACCAGGGAGGCCATCCATCTACTGATGCTTTGCATATAACTGAGCGCTTTCGGCGGAGGACCCTCGGACACCTTGATATCGAGTTCACCGTGGACGATCCGAAAGCTTACACCAAGCCGTGGACGCTGAATCTTCCGCAATTGCTATTTGCAGATAGTGAACTACTGGAGTTCGTCTGCAATGAAAACGAGAAGGATCTGAAGCACATGACAGATAGGTAGCTTCAGCTGGGAGGCGATGATGCATTCAAGAACTGGTTGGTTTGTGACCGCGATCTTGACAATCGCAGTCGTGCCCGCGATGGCGCAGTGGCTGAATTATGCCACTCCCGGAATTCTACGAACGCCGGACGGCAAGCCAAATCTTGTCTGGATCTAATGGGTCACCCGCACAGCGAAGCTCTGCGCGTGATCGAGCGCTACCGTCCGCGCGATTTCGGTCACATGGATGTGGAAATGACGTTCGATGATACGACTTTTTATACGAGGCCGTTCACGATCAAGATTACGCAACAGCTTTGGCCGGATTCGGACACCCTGGAGTACGTCTGCAATGAGAACGAGAAAGACCGCGCACTTGAACGCGGACCGAAGATAGGAGCCTCAGCCGTGTTACGCTCGATGGCAATTCCAGTGCTTTTGATGATCGGGCTCGTTCCCCTGACGGCTCAGGAACCGGCGACGTGGAAGGACCCCTCGCCGCACAAGGTTTCTTTTGTCCAGGTGGACAAGGACGTTCGCCTGGAAGTGCTCGACTGGGGTGGGACGGGCCGACCGCTGGTCCTTCTGACCGGTCTCGGGGACAACGCGCACGTTTTCGATGATTTCGCTCCGAAGCTGACGTCTGAATACCATGTCATGGCGATCACGCGGCGTGGGTACGGCGCATCCACGATCGCGCCTTCGGGATACGACGCCAACAGGCTCGGTGATGACGTTCTTGCGGTGCTCGATTCGCTGAGTTTGAAAAGTCCAGTGCTGGCTGGCCATTCTATCGCGGGTGAAGAACTGAGCTCCGTTGGCTCCCGCCATCCGGATCGGGTTGGCGGCCTGGTCTATTTGGACGCGGCCTATGCCTACGCATTCGACAACGGGAAGGGAACAAGTATGGCGAACTTGCGCGCCTTGGCCAGCGCAATTCCAGGAGCTCCCCAGCCTTCAGGCTCAGATCTTGCCAGCTATACCGCATTGGCGGATTGGTGGGCGCGGACACGGGGCTTCCGAATACCGGAAGCCGTATTTCGGCAAAACCGCCCACCCGGCTCCAACGGAATGCCCGGAAAGCAACGCACTCCCGAATGGATTGGAGAGGCAGTACTGGATGGGGCGGACAGGTTCAGCAAAATCGACGTTCCCGTGCTGGCGCTGTGCGCTATGCCGCAAAGACTAGCGCGGCCATACCTCCTCAATACGACAGCTACAAACGTTCGCGCGGTCGAGGCCTACAACGTCGCCAAAGAAAGGCAGTTGAAAGCGTTCGAAGAGGGGATGCGGCAGTCCCATGTCGTTCTCATTGCAAACGCCGATCACTACATTTACATCACCAACGAAACAGAAGTGCTTCGGGAAATGCGCACTTTCCTCTTGACTCTGAAATGACCGAGAGGATCGTCTTAGCCCAATCTTGCTAATGGGTGGAGCAGGGACCGTCTGCGCCGAGCACGTAGTGGCGCGCACTTCCTCTTTCGCCTTCCGCGGAAAGCAACAAGACGTTCGCGAGATCGGACAGGTGCTGAAGGTGAGCGGGTGCTGGAAGGCAGTGTGCGCCGCGCCGGCGATCGCATCCTGGAGACAAAACGGGCACATAAAGCTAGAATGTGTTACTTATCGTGCAAGCGAGGCTCGCCAACGAGTGCTCACTCTAAGTTAGGGACCTCCGAAACAAATCGAACCAGCAATCCGTGCGGTCGGGCTGCTGTAAAACAGGAGGAAATAACAGGCGATTTCCTTGCAGTGCTTGGATTTAGAGTGTATGACGATGCCCCAAAGCAGGCGCGCATCAGGAGCGTATCAGGAACGAACCGGTTCAGTTCGCCATCCAGCCTAGGCTTCCAAGATGGTTGGGCCAAGGCGTTCTTGGGGGAGGCGGAGGCAGAGGTGGCTTGGGCTTGGTCCGCATCTGAGCGAGGCCGCTCACCAAACACCGCAGGGCGTCCTGAAGTTGATCGCGCTGCCGTACCACCTGATCTCGTTCATCCCGCCGGTACAGTCTGCGTTCCTCTAGGAACTTGGGTAGAGAGGCGAATACCTTCAGTCGTCCGGATCGCATGCGCTGCCACACCTCCAGAATTCCGGACTCCATCGGATTGTCAGTCGTTATCAGAACCAGCCCCAGATCCCGGTACATCCGTTGCAGTCGGTTGCCATCCGGCTGGCTCCGCCCGTTCGCT
>DATBIA010000089.1:0-30589 GCA_036557165.1 Bryobacteraceae bacterium | reverse complement strand
ATAGGCCTGGGCCGCGCAGCATCCCACTGGCGACGGGTTGATCGGCGCGCTACGGCCTCCCACCGGAGCGCGATGCGGACGAAGTCCGATTGTACTTCGCACCACCCAGCGCGAGCGAACGAAGCCGGAATTTTTCAAGGCCGGGGGTTTCCGAAGCGGGTCCGCCGCCGAGGCCGCCGCCGCCTAATAGCGCGCGCTTGGGCATTGGCGCCGGGCCGCGCGGCTCTATCTCGCCGCCGCGCCGGGTCGCCCCGCCCTACCGCGCGCATTCGGCCAAGGATTCGATTCTCGCGCGCGAGCCCGGCGGCCCGGGCCTGGCGGGGATAGGGGAGCAAAAAACACCGCACGAATCCCCGCGATGCGCGCGCCGATCAAATTTTTGCGCGCGCAAGTTTCGTTCCGGGAGGGGTCAAACAACAGTTGATAAAATCGTGCGCGTGAAATGCGCGGCGTGCCACGCAACGATCGAAGAAGCCGCGATCTTGCGCGAAGCGGCGCGCATCCACGTTCGCATGCGGAAGCAGCGGCGCGGCGGACGGCCGAAAAACGTCTACAACTGCCGCTATTGCGAAACGCCGTGTATCGGGCGGGTGAGTTTGGCGGAGCACCAGGCCGCGTGCGGCGCGGCGCCGTCGCGTGAACTCACCGTGGAGGATATCGCCGCGATGGGTTGGAAGCCGCCGACAACGAAGCCCGCCGCGTGAAGCGACGGGCGTTTGGTTAGCGGGCGGTCAGTTCGAAGCCGTGGCCGTTCACCGGCTTGGCGATGAGATCCACGGCCTTGCCGGAAAAAAGGCCGGAAGCCTTCAGTTCCTGGGTGGCGGTGATGTAGGGCCGTCCGTTGGCGCGGCGGATCGCGGTATCGGTCTCCTTCGCGGTCGCCTGGAGGCGCAGCGTGTGATCGGTCTGGCTTACGGCCATGAAGCCGAGCTCGCCGATGCGCTCGGCGGCGGCCTTCCCGAAGCAAATGCGGCCACTCGGGTTGATGTGAATGGCGAGGTCGGTCGATTCGGTCTTGGCCGGCTTCGCGGCCTTCTTCGGCGCGGCGGCCTTGGCGGCTGCCTTCTTGGTCTTGGTTGTATTTTTCATTTCGGTATTTCCCTTCAGTCGGCCTTGCGGCTCGACCTCAGCTTAGGGAACTGGTCGGCAGTTGCAAGCCGAAAGACCGGATTAGAAGCGCCGCACTTTCAGAGGGAACGGGGCTACTCAGCGCCGCTACCCGCGCGCGCGTCATGGCGATTTGGTCGGCGTCGATATCCACGCCGATGAAGCGATGGCCGAGGCGAAGCGCGGCCTCTGCCGTGGAACCGCCGCCGACGAACGGATCGAGAATCGTTTGGTTGGGCGGAAGCGAGAATAGCTCGATCAACGCGGCCATTCCCACCGCAGATTGGCCCCACTCGTGGAATCGCTTATCGTTGCGGTCGCTCTCGACAACGTCGCAGCCGATCCGTTCGCCGGTATAGATCCCCTTTACGAACCAGAGCACTGGCTTCCACATCGTGCAGATTCGGCGCGCGTGAATCGGCGCGGCTTGACCCTTCGTCAAGTAGGCAAGTGTCCACTGATAGCGCAAACCATCGGCGTCGAGCGCCCGCAAAACTTCCGGCAGATGGCACTCCCCGCTCATCACCAACATCGAACCACCCGGCTTCAGCCATCGTGTCGCAAGCACCGCGAGTCTTGGGAACAACTCCAGACCGTCTTTCTCGTAGGGCGGATCGGTGATTATCAGGTTAACGGATTCGGCGGCGATCTCGGCGTCTGCGAGGTCGCAATGCAATAATTGGCACCGCTCGGACACAGGTATGGTGGCGGCGATCTCCTGCGCCTCCGCGATGCGATGCTCCCGCTCGATGCGGCGAACTTCGCGCTTCGCCTGCGCGAAGGTCGCTTCACCGGCCCGCACTTTGGCGAATGCCGCCGCCGACTTCTGTTTGATTTCGCGCGCCGTCCGCAGCTTGCGCTCGGAGACGCGCGCGGCCTTCGCGACCGTGGCGCGAGAATCGTGCTTTGGCTCGGACCGCTTGGCGGTCGATGTGGCCGATAAGCGGTCGGCCTTTTGCGCCTGGGTCGCGTCACCGCCACGGGCGCGACCCTTTCGCGCGCGCTCGATTTTCTCCAGCGCCGCCTTCCGCTCGATCACCGACAGGCCGATGGCCGCGCGCTGGTCGTCAGTGAGATTGCGCCGCCCGAGTTGGTTTTCCTCGATCCACGCCTTTACGTCTTCACGCGACGGCAGGTCCCGGATCGACTTGTCCACCACGCGGTATTTGATCCGCCGCCGCTTGCAAATTTCATAGCGGCTGTGGCCGTCGATCAAAATGCCATGCCACGTCACCAGCGGATCACGGCATCCCTCGGCTATTAGGTTCTGCTCGAGTTGCGCGAGCTCGTCGGGTTGCAGCGGCGCGATCAGGCCTTGGAATTCGGGGTCGATGGTCATTCACATCAGCTCCCGTTTCGGCGTCTGCGGCTTGTGGGTCGGGTCGATCAGCGAGCAGATCCCATCGACCGCGTTCTGCAAGGCTGTCAGTGCTCCGAAAAGCCTTCCGCACTGCTTGTTCAACTCGAGCAAAATGCTGTGGTGGGTCGCCTGCTGCGCTTCCAGTTGCGCGACGCGCCGCTCGAGCTCGGCGAGGCGGTCGGCCGGCTCGTCGCTTCCTGGGTATGGTGTCGTCATTTCGAGTTCTCCTTTCAAGCCGCGCCCTTTTGAGCGCGCGTGGGTTCTGTCGTCGGTTTGCGCCGGAGCGCGTCCAGGTATTCCTGATAGGCGGGGCGTTCCTCGTCGGTGAGGCTTGGATCGCGTAGGATCGCCTCGACCCGGCTGATCTCGGCGGCGGCTTTGTCGGCGGCGTTGCTTTCGCGGGCAGCGTCATCGGCGCGGCGCCGGTCGCGCAGCTCCTGGGCGAGCGACTCGGCGAGGCCGAAGCTCTCAACCTTGCGCGCCTTCGATAGCAGGAGCGCGCGGAATTCGTCGAGCATGTCATCCTGCACCGTCGCCGCGATGCGGGCGAGCAGCCGCGCTCCAGGACGGCCCGGCAGCTTCGGCCATGCCGCGGTGATGACGGCGGCGAGTTCCGCCAGCCGTCCGGCCTCCGTGGCTGGCTGGCTGGCTTCAGATGTATTTCTGTTCAGTAATAGATGCGGCGGGTCTGATGGACAGTTTTTGTCCAACGAGAAGGGCAATTTTTGTCCATCAGGACGGGTTTCTGATGGACAATTTTTGTCCATCAGGATTTCCAGCCACCTCGCGGCCGGCGCGACGGTGTAGTTGCTGGAACGCTGCTCCCAAGCGATGGTGATGAGCTTCGTCTTCCGTAATTCGCGGAGAGCGTTCTTCACCGTGCTCGGACTCACCGCCAATTCAGCGGCCAGCGTGCGGATGCGCGGGTTGCAGCGGTCCGTCTTGCCATTGCGGTGGAATTCGAGCAGCGCCAGCAGATTCTTCGCGACGGTGGTGAGCTTGCCGGAGCCCCACAGCCAGAGTGGGACGGCGATGTGGCGGTCTCCATAGATTGGCTTTCCTGCCGCGGTGGGCTTGACGGTCGGGTTTATTCTGGATTTGGTCATTAGGCATTGCGGGCCTCGGTGGTTGCCGCCGAAACAGCAGCCGAGGCCCGTGCCTCACTCCCCCTCGACGCGGCGCGGTTTTCCTCTACGCAGCGTCCCTTCCCAGAGACTTTTGAAAGCGCTGATAGCTTTCGTCGGTGACGCGAAGGGCGCGGCCAATTCTCACCACCTGCAGCTCGCCTTGCTCGATGAGTTTGTAGACCATCCCCACGGAAAGGTCGGTCTCGGCGGCGATTCGAGCCACGCGATGTAGCTTGCGCTGAACCGGCTTTATGGTTTTCATTTCGCTCATGGGAATAATGTATACTTTTCCCAGGAGAATTAAGCCTACTTTTAATGACCACTAAATATAGAAAACATTCGGCGCGTGATCTCGATACGCCGCTCAGCCGTCGCGCATTGGAGGAGCTCGTGGCAAGCCACGCGGCCCGGGCGGCTCAGGTCCAGGATTTCCGCAACAGGTTTCTCAACGGCAAGCTGGTGCGCGTTTCGGAAATTGTCTCCTGGGTTGAATCACTCGACAAGAAAGACCGGGCGACGGCGCCACGTCGCAAGCCCGCACTTGGCGACGTAGTCAACGAGCTCTGTTTCGCAAAGAAGCAGGTGCTTCCTACATGGCCCGGCGGGGTGCTAGAGAAGCTGGCGCTGCTTAGCGGCCTACTCGCAAGACACTACGCGTGGGAGCCACATGACGCGACCAATTTCCTGTTGAGCGGCAAAACGCCGCCGATGGCGCGGGTGCGCGTCTCGCATGCCGAGCGTCTGGGATTCCCTCGCCTATCGCGGATCAAACTGGAGATCGACCCGTCTGTCCCTCCGCGCGAGGTCATGGACACCTATCGTCGAGAGCGAACAAGGGTCATTCCAAGGCGGTCGCGCGCAATTGGCTGGCGGGCGGCTGAATTGGTGCTGTTTCACATCCAGCAGCGGCCCAAGCAACTGGTTTGGCGCGAAGAGATGAACGCGTGGAACCGGAAGTGGCCACGGTTCAAATTCAGCCGAGAGTCGAACTACGAAAAACGAGTGAAGGAATCGGTCGCGAGTCTCCTTTTGACGGACTATCGCGCCTGGGAACCGGAAAGGCGTCATGGCAAAAAAACGAAGAGGAAATAACGAAGGCTGCATCTTGGAAGAACGGTCCGGGCGTTGGGTCGCGTCGATCAGCCTGGGCTATCGAGTGGTGGATGGCAAGCGGAGAAGAGTAAGGCGGAAGTTCGTAGGTCCTACGCGCGCCGCGGTCCAGAAGCGCCTGACGGCCGCGCTGAACAAGCAGCAGAATGGCGGTAAGGTTCCCGCCGGCAAGCTTCGGTTTGGCGCGTTCTTTCGCTCATGGCTGGATACGATGATTGCCGACGAGGAGATCCGGGACAGCACAGCCGCCAGCTATCGGTGGTTGTTTGAAAAGCACATCGAGCCAGAGATCGGGACCGAACGGCTCGCCAATTTGGACACGACTACAATTGCGAACCTTTTGCGGCGGAAACGCGAACAAGGGTTGTCGCAGCGGACCGTGCAGTATATCCGGGCCGTCATTTCCAGCGCTCTTTCGCAGGCAGTGGCCGAGGATCGGATCGGCCAGAACCCCGCGCTTTCGGTCAAAAGGATCAAGCGGTCGCGAAAGGAAAAGCGGAGCCGCGACCTTCGGAAGCACGTCAAGCCGCTTTCGATAGGGGAGGCTGGCAAGTTTCTTTCGACCGCCCGGCACGACCGGCTGGAGGCTCTCTTTACGGTGGCGCTGAGTTGCGGGCTGCGGCGCGGCGAGGCGCTTGGCATTCGGCTCGTGGACCTGGACCTCGCCAAACGCGAGATCACCATTGTCCAGGCAGTGCAGCGCGTGAAAGGGAAAGGTCTGATTATCACCGAGACCAAGAACGATGACAGCGACCGAACCGTGCCGCTGCCGGAATTTATCATTCCGATTCTGGAGCGCCACTTGGAGCGGCGGGAACGCGACTGCGAATTCGCCGCCGATAGATGGACCGAACGCGGCTTGCTGTTCACCAACACCATCGGCGGCCCGCTTGAGCCCCGCAACGTTCTCAAAAGGCTTCACACGCTGCTCAAGGCGGCTGAATTGCCACGCTTCCGGTTTCACGATTTGCGCCACACCGCCGCCTCCCTGCTCTTCGCGGGCGGCGCCTCGGAATTCGAGGTTCAGAAGATTCTCGGCCACTCGCAAAGCCGGCTCACGAAGGATTTGTACGGGCACTTATACCGCGAGGTCGCGCATGCCGCCATAGGGCGCGTGGATAAGATCCTCGCGCCGCCGAAGCCGCCAAAATTGGCTCCCCAATTGGCTCCCTCGCGGCGCTTGGTACGGGTGAAGTAGCGTACAAGCTATTGAAAGAATTGGAGCTGGCGGAGGGATTTGAACCCCCGACCCTCTGATTACAAATCAGATGCTCTACCAACTGAGCTACGCCAGCGTCCTCTTTCAATTTTAATAGAGACCTCCAGACCGCCCGCAAGTCGAAACTTGACGATCGTTTTGCCCGCCCCGCGAGGCCGGCCGAAGGCCATCGGCGCGATCGCGCCCGGACGTGGGACTAGGCCCGAATTTCCTGCCCCGGGTTTGCACTTCCAGGCATCCATCGCTTACTTCAACGCATCTACGATTAGGAGCCTATCGTCGTCCGGTCGCGTACCCGGGGACAAGGACGCTTATCGCACATATGATCTAATGTAAGACTGCCTGGAGGATCCCATGAGACTCCCAGATCAAGCGCGGCCCCTCTGCTTGGCCGCGGGCATTTCTCTCGCCGCGGCGGTCGCCGTCAACGTGTTCGCGCAGGAAAACTCCGCGCCCAATCCTTACCGCGCCGGCGAAAACTGGGGAAACCTCCCTGTGGGACGAACATGGGGTTCCACCAGCGCCGTCGACATCGATCGTGACGGCCGGAGCATCTGGGTCGCCGAGCGGTGCGGCGTGAACAGTTGCGCCGGCAAGAGTGACGATCCGGTGCTCAAATTCGATCCCTCGGGAAACTTGGTAAAGAGCTTTGCGTCGGGGATGATTCTGTTCCCGCACGGGATCTTCGTCGATCGCGACGGCAACGTTTGGGTGACCGATGGGCAAGCCCGGGATGGAAAAGGCTTTCAAGTATTCAAATTTTCGCCAGACGGAAAAATTCTGATGACGCTTGGCAAGCCCGGAGGCGACCCGAACGATCCCGGCTCGTTCAATCAGCCCAACGACGTCGCCGTCGCCTCGAATGGCGATATTTTCGTGGCCGAAGGCCACACGCCGAATATGGCCAGCGCGCGGATTGTGAAATTCACCAAAGACGGCAAGTTCATCAAGCAATGGGGCAAGCATGGCTCCGGTCCGGGCGAGTTGGAAGTACCGCACGCCCTGGCGTTCGATTCGCGGGGACGGTTGTTTGTCGGAGACCGGGCGAACAATCGCATCCAGATCTTCGATCAAGACGGCAATTTCATCGCGCAGTGGAAGCAGTTCGGGCGTCCGAGCGGAATTTATATCGACAAGAACGATGCGATCTACGTGACCGATTCGGAATCGACTGACAAGCAAGGCTACGGCTACAATCCAGGCTGGAAGCGAGGCATTCGAATCGGGAGCGCGAAAGACGGCAAGGTGACGGCGTTCATTCCCGATCCTCTGGTCCCGGCCGAGGGCAAGGCGCTGCCGGCCACCAGCACGTCGGAAGGCGTGGCGGCCGACGCCGGTGGCAACGTCTACGGCGCGGAAGTGGGATCGAAATCTCTAAAGAAGTATGTGAAACGGTGAGGACTCGGTCTTTATTCGTTCCGGGGCTCGCGGTTTGCCTTTCGGCGGCGAGCGCGGTTTACGCGGCGAGTCCGGTGGATTTCGGAATGGCGGAACTGAACGCCGCCATCGCCGCGCGCAATTTCAAATATAAGCCGAAGATCGCCACCGAGTTGAATCTCGATCCGCCGGAGACGTTCCGCATCGAGCCTTATGCGGCGGGAGGCGGGCGCATTTCGGGGGGCGATTTGCGCGGTCTCATGTACGGATTGCTCGAAGCCGCCGCGCAGATGCGCACGCAAGGACGGCTAAAGCAGACGCGCGGCGCGCCCTTCGTGACCCCGCGCGGAGTGAAGGCCGCGGCCGATCCTGGCGCGGTATGGTTCGGGTCGGAAGAATTCTGGCGGTCGTATCTCGAGGGGCTCGCCCATGACCGCTTCAACCGCCTTCAGCTTGTATTCGATCGTCTTCCGGATAAGGAATCGTTTCCCGCGCTAAAGACGATCTCGCAAACCGCCCTGCAATATGGCGTCGATCTGACCCTGGGGTTGAAATCCCTCCCCCCCGATTTCGGCCCGCGCCTGCAGGAAGTACTGACGCTGTGCGCCGGCATCCGATCCGTCGCGCTGCCGGACGGCGAGGAAGCACTCAAAGCGCCCCTGCTCGAAGCGCTGGCAAAAACCGGCCGCCGCGTGGTTCTGGATAATGGACGGCTTTGGCAGATCGATCCGTTCCAGTCGCCATCGGATGAAGAAAGCATCCGGTCCACGATCTTGTCCCTCACCTCGGGGTTCGAAATCTCCGCGCCGCTGGGGGGCCGGGGGATCGGATTGTGGGGGCGGCTGGGATACGATCCAAAGCCCGAGCCTCCTCCGAAGTCGGCCGCCGAAAAATCGGCTACCAGGAAAGCTCACGCGGCGCGCTAAGCCGTTTCGTCAGCACCGCTCCCTTGCGGTCGCGGCTCGAAATGGGCGTTTGTAGTTACAGCTATTTTCCGAGCCGCGACTGCAAAGGAGCGGTTTTTGCGCGCATGCTAGCCCCGGCCCATTTCCTTCTCAACGAACGCTCTCCGAGTCGCGTATTCTCTTGTGTAGTGACAGCCGGAGAATTGACGCTGGCGACTTTCCCAGGAGAGCGCGGAGAAGGACTGGTCTTCGAAGAACTGGTGGCGGCCCACCAGGCGCTGGTTCTTCGGACCGCTTACCGCCTGCTGGGGCGCATGGAAGACGCGCAGGACGCGGCGCAAGAGGTATTCCTGCGCCTGCTGCGAAATTTGCGGCGCATCGAGGGTGATCCGCGCGCCTGGCTCTACCGGGTGACCGTCAACGTTTGCCGCGATCATCAGCGGCGCCAAAAGCCCTGGGGCGAGCTGCATCCGAATCTAAAAGATGCCGCCCTCGATCCGGAGCGAACATTGGCGATTGACGAGCGCAAGCGCCTGCTCATGAGCGGCCTGCAAAAGCTGTCGGAGCGGGAAAGGGCGGCCGTGGTGCTGCGCGACATCGAAGGCCTTTCGACGGCGGAGACCGCCGCGATCATGGGTGTGGAAGAAGTGACCGTGCGGAGCCAGATTTCCGCCGCCCGAGTAAAGCTGGCGAAGTTTGTGAGGAACCGTACATGAATTGCCGGGAATGTGAGCTGCAATTGGCGGGCGGCGAATCGAGCGCTTCTCTCGAAGAGCACCTTCTCGAATGCGCGGAATGCCGCGCGCTCGCCCGCGATCTGAATGAGAACAGCGTGGCGCTGACCGCGATGCGGGAAGACCCGGTGGTGGAGCAGGCTTTAGCCTGCAACGGCGGCTTCAGCCGCCGTGCTCGCCCGCGCATCTGGATTCCCGCCGCAGTGGCCGCGGGCCTGATCTTATTGGCGCTCGTATGGCCGCGTCATCGCGAGCGCGCGACGCCACCGGCTCCGGCTCCCGTGCTTGCGGCTTTGCCCGAGCCGGCTCCGGCCATCGCGGCGCCGATCGCGACCGCCGTTGTCCGAAAGAAGCGCCGGCAAATCGCGAAACCCAAACCGGCTGCCCCTGAAGAGGAACTCATGGTGAAAATGTTGACGCCGGATCCCGACGTCGTGGTTTATTGGATTGTTGAGCCGAAGGAGAGAACCGAATGAAGCGGATTTTGTTGACCTTGTTTGCAGCCGCAATGGCGTGGGCTCAGACGCAGCAGCAGGCGATCATCGACGTGAAATACGCCGACGTAAACCAGCTTTCGAACATGCTCCGGGGCGTGTTTGGACAGGGTGTCCAGGGCAATCCCGCCTTCCACGTGATCACGGTAACCGGCAGCTCCGACACGGTCGCGGCGGTGACCGCGGCGGTGAAGCGGTTCGATGTCCCACCGCCGCCTCAGCCCGATGTAGAGTTGACGGTCTACCTGATTTCCGGGCTTGCCCAAGGACAGGGCGATCAGGTGCCACAGGAGCTCGCCGCCACCGTAAAGCAATTGCATGCGCTGTTTGCTTACAAATCCTACAAGTTGGCCGATTCGGTGATGTTGCGTGGAAGGCCCGTGGTGGGCGTGGACAACCGGGGCGGGGCGCAGGTGGACGGCGCCGCCCTGAACGGCCGTTACGCCCTCAGCTATCAATACTTGAACGTGTCGTCCGAAGCGCCGCGAACCATCCACATTGAAGGTTTGAACTTCCGCCTCAACCAGCCCCATTCGGGAACGGTCACCGCGGATGGGAAAACCACGACAGTGACCGACTACAATGATATGGTCGCCCGCATCTCCACCAATCTCGACATCCGCGAGGGCCAGAAGACAGTCGTCGGCAAATCGAGCGTAGGCTCGGGCGACGCCGTCATTCTGGTGATCGTTCCGAAAGTGGCGGACTGACGACGCCCGATACGGGGGCGGCTCAGACGCTGTGGGACGAGGAAAGGCGTCCGGTCCACCTGAACGGCTTAGAGTCGGCGCAGCCGTCGTCGTGTTAGGAATGCCGCGAGGCCCAGGGCCGTTGAGAACAGCACATGTGCTGCTCGACGAGATGGCCGAGGCTGTCGCCGGGGGTACGTGGAGTCGGTATGCAAGGCGCCGCTCCTGATCGTCGATGACTTCGGCATGCGCAAGCTCCCGCAAACTGCCGCCGGGGATCTGCTGGAGACCATCTTGCCCCGCTACGAACGATGCAGCACACTGCTGACTTCCAACCGTGCTGTGGAGGACTGGGGCAAGCTGCTCGGCGATGTTGCCGCCGTTAGCGCGATGCTCGACCGTTTGCTGCATCACGGCCATGTGCTCAAGTGTGGACCGCGCTCCTGGCGCACTAAAACCGCCGCGGCCTCGTAAGGAAAAGGCTCCCTTACTGCGACGGCTCCGCCCTCGCGCTCCTGGGATTTATCGCCTTCTTGCCAGGATTCCTGCGGCCAGGAGAGCGAGCTGGACTGATGACTCGCCCTCCGGAATCCCGGCCGCTGAGTCGGCGCTCCGGTTGCGTCCCCGCAGAGCCGTATCCTCCGCTCGGGTCTCGCCAATATAGACTAAATGGAAAATCGTCAGAGAATAGACTGTGGATGCGATGCTGACCAGGCTGATCGAAGTGCCGGGCCAGAAGCCGCATTGCCGATGCTCCATCGCCTGCAAAGCGCGAGAGGGTATGATCAAGGACTGTACGCGATGTTTGAGGAACAAGGCCGCATGCTAAACCGCTCGCCGATCGCACTGATCCTGTTGGTCGGATTATTACCTCACCCGCCTCGACTTAACGCTCAAGCTCAATTTGAAGTCGCTTCGATCAAACTGAATAAGTCAAACGAGAGACCTGCTCGTTCAGTCGATGCGGTTCCCACATCGGGCCGGCTGGTCATCCGGGCAATGAAAGTGCAGGACGTAATACAGGGCGCTTATGGCGTTCAGTCCTTTGAGTTGGTCAACACGGATAATCCGGTTTTGAACCAACGGATCGACATCGAGGCGAAAGCCGGCCGCCCGGTCGCGTCCGCGGCGCAGTTGCAACGGATGTTGCAGCCCTTGCTCGCGGAGAGGTTCAGGCTTGCTGTTCACCGGGAAAGACGCGAAATGAACGCCCTTGCGCTCACGCTTGCTAATAAGGATGGACGCCTCGGACCTAAGATGAGACAAGCTGATCGTCCGTGCGACACGGCCGGAACCGGGGTGACCCTATTCGCCTTAGCTGACCCTCGAACGCCCGCCGATCAATCGCCTTGCGGGATTTTGCCCGGTGGCGCCGGGCGAATCCGGGCCGCCGGGATCGACATGGCGACATTGGTGGGTCTGCTGGCTCCTTCCCAGCAAATGTCCGTCGTGGATCAAACGGGATTGAAAGGACACTACGACATTGACGTGACATACACGCCACGGGCCTTTTCCGCGGCATCGCTAGCGCAACGCGGAGGCACGCTCCCGCCCGGAGTCGACGTCGACCCCAACGGTCCTTCGATTTTCGAGGCCCTCCGGGAACAACTCGGCCTCAAGCTAGAACCGAAGAGATTGCCGGTACCGGTGATGGTCATCGATCATATAGAACCGCTGATTGAAAACTAGCCTGGTTTGCAAACGCAAACCTCCTCTCCGCGTGAATTGAAGCTCGAACATAAACCCTTTCGGCTTCCTTCACGAAAAACGTTTGTCCTACCCGGCTCCGCTGCGGTATAAATACTCTGTCCCGGGCTCGGCCTTCGTTGGCCGTTTCTCAGGTGTCCACCGAGGTATTACGGTGAAAGCGACGAACAAGGAAGCGGTGGCTACGGATCTCTGGATCACGGCCATTACCTCCGTTAGCCGATTACTAACTCGAAGCGTCGTCCTGTGGGAACTCGGAAAGTTTCCAGTCTGGACGGGCGAACCACTACCGATTTCGCGGATGGCCGCCCGCCTCTCCACCAATCTCGAGCCCCACGATTGGTCGGTCATATCGGGTCAGTTGTTCTTGTCAAAGCCAGGCGCGCGCTCGAGCTTTGCGCGATCGACATTCAATACAAATCGCTTGTTCTCTTCGTCGAGCGAGAGCTGGTCCCAAGGAATTGCGATGAGCCTACGTCTAAAATTGGACTCGAGCCGCGCAGCGCTTAGGCTCCGCGGCTCGAGTCCCAGCCGATTCGTCTCGCCGGGTCATGCCCGGCGCGCGACATTGGCCAGCAAGGACACAATGAAGAGGACCAAGAAAATGAAGAATAGAATCTTGGCCACCCCCGCCGCGGCGAAAGCGACTCCCCCAAACCCAAGGAACGCCGCCACCAGCGCGACAATGAAGAACATCAAGGCCCAATAGAGCATGGTGACCTCCGCCAGTTATCTTGCACGTTTGGGCGCACTTGTGGAAATCCTTTAAATTCTGAGCGCCTGGGTTCTTTTGGGCGGGCAGTCCCGCCGGAAACATTTTCCAGCGGGAAAGCTTTGTATCGGCCGCGGGCGTGCCTCAAAAGAAATAGTGTTTCGTCCAATCCACTAGCATGTGGAGCAGCGCCGAAGAGCAAACGCTGGACGATTTCTGAAACACTTTGCCGTATGCGAAGCCGGCGATCGCCGCGAGAATGGCGTAACGCCAATTCGGCGGCGGCTGCGGTCCGTTGTTCAGGTGAGCGCACCCGAAGACGACGGAAGCGGCCAAAAGCGTACGGTTTGTGAAACCAAGTCGCTGCATCAGCAGATTCTGAATCAGGGCGCGGAAAAGAATTTCTTCCGGCAGCGCGGTTCTCAGAAAAATAACTCCCCACGCTGACGCCATGCCGCCCAAAGTGGCTGTGGGTGCGTGCGGCGGGGGAATGAAACCGAGCGCGTAACCTAGCGCGGCGAGCACCGGGGCAACCAGGACGTATCCGGCGAAGGCCAGCGAAAAATCCGCCGGGCGCCGCGGTAGAGCGTACTTCATCCCGGAGAACGAGCGGAAGCACATGAAAATCGTCAATCCCAACAGAATCGCGATGCCATAGGCCGCGCTATGCACAACTCCCTGCGCCGGGCGAGGCACAAGCGCGGCGCCCGCTCCGAACTCCAGCGGCAGCCAGAGCAAAACAATCGTGGCGAAATCGAGCGCCGTCGGCTTCTTTGCTGGACCAACGCCTTGCGCGAATGCGCATAGCACCGGCGCCGAGGTATAGGCCAGCGCTAGCAGCGCGAGGCGAATGCTGAAGGCTCCCGCCAGCGCGGCCGCAAGGCCGAAAATCGCGGTCAGCAGCACTGGCCCCGCCCAGATCAAAACTGGACGGCGATGAAGTTCCGCTCGCAGCCGATTCTGAACCGTTTTCGAAAACAGCGAAAGAATGGCCGCCGGCAAAACGGCGAGGGGCAGCACGGCTGGCTAGGGATTCAAGAGCGGCGCGTAATAGCCGTGACGCGCGCGCACCACCAGGTCCTTGCGGTTTCTTACCTTGATTTCAATGTTGTGATAAAGGCCGTCCGCCTTCAGCGGAACCGGGCGATACAGAGCAATGTACTGGTGCCTCAGTTCGTTGGCGATATTTTCAAAAGACTGCGCCAGGTCTGTCGCCTTGAACGGGAAGAACGCCTGCCCTCCGGTTTCCTGAGCGAAGTAGCGGAGGATTTTATCGCCGTCGGTATCGATGTGGCTGATGTTGGTGGAAATCGTGTAAATCACCACGTCGGCCTTTTGCGCCATTTCCAGCGCCTGATCGCGTGTCCAGTGGCTTTGATTGTCCTCGCCGTCGCTCAGGATCACCATGGCGCGCCGGAACTTCTCGGGCGGCTGCTCCTTCATCAGCTTGTCGCGGCAGGAGAAAAAGATTGCATCGTATAGCGAGGTGCCTCCGCCGGGACGCAGGTCGCGCACCGAAGCCGTCAGCTTCTGCGTATCGTCGGTGAGATCGGAAACCAACTCGGCGGAAGTATCGAAGCTCACCAGCATCGCCCTGTCGCGGCCATGGCGAACCACGGTTTCGATGAAGCTGGTGGCCGCTTCCTGCTGGAACTTGAACCGCTCGCGAATGCTGTTGCTGGTGTCGATCAGAATCGCCAGCCGCAGTGGAAGATCGCTTTCGGCGCTGAATTCGGAAATCGTCTGAGGCTTCTTATTCTCGGTAATCTCGAATTCTTCCTTGGTCAGATCGGTGATGAACCGCCCCTTTTTGTCTTGCACGGTGAATAGCAGACTGACACGGGTGACGTCGAACCGGATCGGGTTCTGGTCCACGAGATCCACCGGAGCCTGGGCCTGCTTGCCGTCATTCGACGCGGCGGCCGGGGCGGGCGCCTGGGCCATCGAAGACACCCCGGCGATGAGAGCGCCAAGCGAAACGACAACGATCGCGAACTTCATAAATACTACTTATTAGATTATACGTGTGTTGCCGTTTGCAGCCCCGCCCGTCAGGCGGGGCCTGGAATTTCGACATCTCAATGAGTCAAAATGCCACCTTCAGCCCCGCCCGTCAGGGCGGGGTTCAGCGCCGCCGCGTCCACCGTACGGGCTCGACTGGGCAGTGTATCGCCCGGAGGATTTCCGATACCATGACCAGTGATGCGAATCTCACTTCTTCTTGCGCTGGCCCCGGCGCTGCTGGCGCAGACCGCCAAAACCCCCGCCGCCGACTGGCCGATGTTCAATCGCGACCTCGCCGGCGCGCGCTATTCGCCGCTGACTCAGATTGGCGTCAACAACGTCGCGCGTTTGAAGCAGGCTTGGTCCTATCGCCTGCAGCCGGCGAATTTCCGGTTCGCTACGGCCAGCGGAATGAGCGAGCTGACGCCCATTGTTGTCAAAGGCGTCATGTACATCTCCGCGCAGAATCGCGTGATGGCGCTCAATCCCGAAAGCGGCCAGGAGATCTGGCGATATGAAATCGCAACCGGGCAGGCGTCTCCGCGCGGAGTCTCCTATTGGCCGGGCGACCGTCGGAATCCGCCTCGCATCTTGTTTACGAACGGCAGGAATCTGACCGCGTTGAACGCCACCACCGGCAAGGTCGATCCGGGTTTCGGACGCGAAGGGACCGTGGATATCGCGGTCGCCTATAACGGCGTGCCGACGATCTTCAACAATATCGTGATGGTAGGCGCAAGCACCGGAGAACGCGAAGATGGTCCTCCCGGCAACACGCGCGCTTACGACGCGAGGACCGGCGCGAAGCTTTGGGAATTCGCCTCCATTCCCGGCCCCGGCGAAACGGGCCATGAAACCTGGCTCAACGACGGTTGGAAGAATCGTTCGGGCACGAATATTTGGGGCTGGTACATGACCGCCGACGCGGAGCGCAACATCGTGTACATGACGTTCGGCGCTCCCGCGGCCAATTACTACGGCGGCGACCGGCCGGGCGCGAATCTGTTCGGCAACTCCATCGTGGCCGTGGATGCGGCCACCGGCAAATACAAATGGCATTTTCAGGTGGTTCATCACGACCTGTGGGATTTCGATTTGCCGCCCGCGCCTGGTTTGGTGGATGTAACGGTGAACGGAAAACGTGTTCCGGCGCTCGCCGAGATCGGCAAGTCGGGCTACATGTTCATCCTCGATCGCACTACCGGCAAGCCGCTCTTCGGCGTGGAGGAGCGACCCGTTCCCAAAGGCGACGTCCCCGGCGAATGGTATTCCCCCACGCAGCCGTTCCCGACTAAGCCTCCCCCGCTCGCCCGCACCAGCCTGCGGCGCGAAGATGTGGTCACCGCCGAAGACACGACGCCTGAGCACGCCAAGGCCTGCCAGGATCTTTGGGACAAAGCCGCCTTCTACAACGCCGGGCCGTTCACTCCATGGCTGTTTCACGAGCCGGACGCTCCCGCGCGGGTCACGCTCTCCTTCCCCGGTGCGACCGGCGGAGCGAGTTGGGGCGGCGTCGCGTCAGATCCGAAATCCGGGTACGTATTCGTCGAAACCAAGGACAGCCCGCTCACCGGCTGGGTGGAAAAAAAACGAGAAGGCGTGCGCTACGAGAACGCTAATCTTCCCTACGATCGAATCAACGGAACGGCCGGTTCTTTCAGCGTCCCCATCCGGGATACGAACGGGCGCAGCGTAAATGTGCCCTGCTACCGTCCGCCCTGGAGCCGGATCGTCGCCGTGAACGCCAACACGGGAGACATCGCCTGGCAAACCACTCTCGGCACGAACGACGCGCTGCCGCCCGGCAAGCGCAATGTGGGCGGTGCGGGCAGCGCCGGGCCTATGGTCACAGCCGGCGGCCTGGTCTTCGTCGGCGCGGCGCAGGACAACCGGCTGCGTGCCTTCGATTCCAAGTCCGGCAAAGAACTATGGTCCGGTCAACTCGAACGGCAGGCTAACGCGGTGCCCATGACGTATCAAGCGAAAAACGGTAAGCAATACGTCGCGGTTACGGCGTCGGATACGTTGGTTGTTTTCGCGCTGCCCTGATCGGCGCCTTCAGCCCCGCCCGTTAGGGCGGGGTACAGCGCTGAATTTTATTTGGATCCCCCTGCCGCCGCGGCCCTATCGAATAGCAAAGTTTCTCTGGGGGCCGCTCGGCCCCGCCCCCGACGGGCGGGGCTGAAGATGGGCTTCGACTCTGCGAAGTGTAGAAACTTCAGACGGCGGAAGCGTAAAAGCTCCCACTACGCGATAGCCTGCTCCAGCGCACGCACTCGCTCCGCGCGCTTCGGCGCCAGAGCAAAGCGTCTCATCACCTCCGCCCGCGCGCGGTCAAGCAGTTCGTAATCCAGCGCATTAAGTCCGCGCAGTCGATCGTAAAGTTCTGGACCGCAGATCTCGTACGCGGAAGCGCGGCGCGTCGCCGACACGTTCGCGGGCGGATGGACGCAATTCAAAGTAGGGAACACTGGCTTCAACGCATGCTCCGCGGCCACCAGACTTTCATTGAACCGGTCGACCACAGCCGGAAACGACGCCGCCAGAATTCGCCCCGTCGCGCGCTCCAAATCGTCCCCGCCGGGCGGATGGTCCCATTCGCCGTTGGCGATCAGATTCACCTGCACGTCGTTTATGTAAAACGGAGCGCGCTCCAACAACTCTTCGAAAAATTCCGCGGGCCCCGTGCGGTTGGCGAGATCTGACAACGTATAGCCGGGAAAAGGCTTCTGGCGGAAGTAGTCGTACATCGAGAGCGCTCGCTCGATGGGATCGCGCAACACGCAGATGTCGAAGAACAAAAATTCTTTGGCCTG
The DNA here is from genome assembly GCA_036557165.1 of Bryobacteraceae bacterium. Classification (GTDB taxonomy): domain Bacteria; phylum Acidobacteriota; class Terriglobia; order Bryobacterales; family Bryobacteraceae; genus Palsa-187. Next base: position 13,228 of record DATBIA010000089.1, on the reverse strand, counting down.
CGGAACGGGATAGTTGATGTGATGGCTCGAAACCGCTTGGATCGGCGGATTCCGTTCGAGAAACTCCAGCAGGGCGGTGTTGGAGATGGGCCGGTCCGGATCGGGGTTATCCAGCCGCGCGAAGTGTCCAAAGCTCTGCGCGAGAATCTCTTCAATGGTCGTGCCTGCGTTTTTGAAAAAATGATAGTGCAGCAGAACGCAGCGCATAGGGCGTGGCGCACGCTTTAGCGTGCCGCCGTGGGATTTCCGGTTTGCGGACGGTTCCGGGCAGTCCACGGAACCGCTTCAGTTGTTCACGATCCAGCCGTCGGCGATCTGGATGATTCGATCGCTGTACGCGGCGTTGGCTTCCGAATGCGTCACTTGAATAATAGTAATGCCGGCCTGATTCAGCCGCTTGAACAGCTCCATTATCTCCTTGGCCTGGCTGGAATGGAGATTGCCAGTAGGCTCATCCGCGAGTATTACTTTCGGATTAGCGACAATCGCGCGCGCCACCGCCACAAGCTGCTGCTGGCCGCCGGAAAGCTGGTTGGGAAAAAGATCCTTTTTCCCGACAATTTGAAACCGGTCCAGCACGTCGCAGACAATCGCGTCGCGCTCCGCCTTGCGGACATTGCGATAGGAGAGAGGGATCTCCAGGTTCTCGTAGACGGTCAGCGAATCGAGCAAATGATAGCTCTGGAACACGAAACCGAAATGTTTTTTGTAGATCTCGTCGCGGTCCTTCTTCTTCAGGCGATGGATCGGGAAGTCGAGGAAGTGATATTCGCCGGTCCAAGCCGAATCGTGCATGCCGATGACGTGCAGCAGGGTGGATTTTCCGGCGCCCGAAGGCCCCATGATGGAGACGAATTCCCCCTCCTTGACGTCGAAGTTCACCCGGCGCAGCACAAATGTCTTTGTCGGTCCATGTTCGAAGTATTTTTCGATGTTTTGCAGGCGGATCATAGTATATATGCGGAATCCGCCTAGAGCCTCTCCCGAAGAAGCTTGCTGACGGCGGCCGGGTCGGCTTGTCCGCGGGTGGCCTTCATCACCTGACCGACGAAGAACGCCAGGACGGTGGTTTTTCCTCCCCGATATTGTTCGTGCTGCTTCGGATTCGCGGCGACGATCTCCTCGACGATTTTCGAAAGCGCGCCCTCGTCGCTGATGGACTCCAACCCTTCGCGCTGAATGATCGACTCGGGCGGCTCGCCCGAAGTGAACATTTTCGGCAGGATCTCTTTTGCCAATTTGCTGCCGATTTTGTTCTGCGCCATCAGCGCCACCAGCCGGCCCAGATTTTCTGCGCTCACAGGCGATTCCTCGATATCTTTGCCCGCGGCCTTGAGCAGACCCGCCAGATCGCCCATGACCCAATTGGCGGCGGCTCGCGGATCGCCGGCGGTTTTCGCGGCGCGCTCGAAATAATCGCCCACCATGCGCGTAGCGGTGAGCACGTCCGCGTCATATTCGCGCAGGCCGTATTCCGCGATAAAGCGCGCGCGGCGGGCCTCCGGCAGTTCCGGCATTGCCTCGCGAATCCGGTTGAGCCACGATTCGCTCACTTGCAACGGCGGCAGATCGGGCTCGGGGAAATAGCGGTAATCGTGGGCGTGCTCCTTGCTTCGTAACGCGATCGTCTCGCCCGTATCGACGTTGAAGTGCCGCGTCTCCTGCAGCACTCTACCGCCGCTTTCGACAATCGCCACTTGCCGCTCGATTTCGTGATCCAGCGCCATTTTCAGAAAGCGAAACGAATTGAGGTTTTTCACTTCGGCCTTCGTTCCGAACTTCTCCGCGCCTTTTAGACGCACGCTCACGTTGGCGTCGCAGCGCAAATGGCCCTTCTCCATGTCGCAGGTGGAAACCTGAACGTATTGCAGCACCTGCTTGACCGCGGTGAGATATTCGTAAGCTTCCTCGGAGCTGCGGAGATCCGGCTCGCTCACGATTTCGATCAGCGGCGTGCCGCAGCGGTTCAAATCGACGTAGCTGTACAGATCGGAATCCTTGAATCCGTCGTGAATGCTTTTGCCGGCGTCGTCCTCCATGTGGACGCGAGTTACGCCGATGCGCCTGGTCTTACCTCCAGCCTGAATTTCCACCCAGCCGTGCTCGGCCAAAGGCCGATCATACTGCGAAATCTGATAGCCCTTAGGCAAATCCGGATAGAAGTAATTCTTGCGGGCGAAGATAGAACGCGGGTTGACGCGGCAATTCAGCGCCAATGCCGCCTGAATCGCCAACTCGACCGCGCGCCGGCTAAGCACCGGCAGCGCGCCCGGCAATCCCATGCAGACCGGACAAACATTGGTGTTCGGCGGCGCGCCAAAGCTGGTTGGGCATCCGCAGAAAATCTTGGTGCGCGTGGCGAGCTGGACGTGAACTTCAAGACCGATGACAGGCTCGTATTTCGCGATCGTCTCGGATAGAGGCGCAAGGCTCGAGCTGGCGGGCATGGGTAGTCTTCATTATAGAGAACGCGGCTACGCTCCGACGAAACCGCTTACGCGAACTACTCGAGCTTTCGGGCGCCGGCCGGCGGAACAAATTTGAATAAATCGTCGGAGAACACGCCGTTCAGTTTGACATTCAACATTACGCTCGTACGGTAGCCTTCAACGCCCGCGTCCAGACGGAGAACGTGATAATTACTCTTGTCCACCCATATAGCTGTATTCCCTTCCTTGCCTGTCGCTCCCAGCACGAAACAATCCACCGGGCCGGCACTCGTTTCAAGCCGCTCTTCTCGCTGAAGGCGAGCAGTGGGGAACGCTTCCAACGCATGACGATATGGTCCGATGCCTTCAAAGATGTCGACATCCTCGGGCCTGCTGTCGCGCGGGATGTTAGGAATCGTATAGACCCTATATTCGTTCGATTTCGGCATGTATGCCGAGATTTTGACGCCGTCGTACACAATGATTCCTTCGTCGATGGGCGGACCCGAAGCATCCTGCCCTAGTGCAAGGAACGTTCCCTTCGCCTCCTCACGATACTTATCCGGAGCCTTGTAAACGATCCGCATGGAGCCGGAAACATCCCGGCCGCTATCGGGGTCATGAAGAGTAAGGGTCGTTACCAGGTCGTACTGAGAAACGTCTTTATAAACTTCTTCGACTCTCTTCAGAATCTCGGCTGCGCCCGGCGGCGCCTGAGCCATGGCCGCATGGACCACGAATGAAAGAACTCCGAAGCGAATCATTAGCCGCATATGTGAACGTCCACTACAGCACAACTACCCGCCCAGACCTGTCCACCGCGTACAATTCCTCGACCAGCGCGGCCCGGTTTCTTAAAATCGCGCCCTGATTCAACGAGCCTTTGTCGGTCACTTCGTGCGCATCGATGGACAGCGGATCTTCCATCAGCATGGCGCGCGCGATCCGGTTCGAGCTGCCCGTGCTCGCCGTGCCCATTTCTCGTAGCAGACAGCGGAATTTCTCGCGAATCTGGTCCGCGCCGCCCAGTGCGCGGCAAGCCTCCCAATCGGGAAAGATCAGCACGCCGACGTCGTCACGGTCGTGCCCGGCGATCACCACGTCACGGACCCACGGCGCGCAGTGTGTTAGAAATTTCATTCGCAGCGGACCGGTGCTCACCCACGTTCCGGTGGCGAGCTTGAAATCCTCCACTACTCGGCCGTCGAACGTGAACCCTTTGGACACGTCGTCGGGATCGATGAAGCGCAGCGCGTCCCCGAGTTTATAGAAGCCTTCTTCATCGAACGCCGCTCGCGTTAATTCCGGCTGACGCCAGTATCCGGGCGTGATGCTCGGGCCCCGCAGCCTCGCTTCGAGCTTCTCGCTGGAGGGAACGAGTTTCAATTCCACGCCCGGCGCAGGCAGGCCGACCTCGCCCGCCCGGCTCACTTCCCATCCCGGAAACAACGCCGCCGGTCCCGTTTCGGTGGAGCCCAACCCCGTAAAAATCAGGATCCGTCGGCCGCATGCCTCCACGGCCATCCGCTGAAGTTCGTCCCAAACGTATTGCGAAAGGCTGGCGCCAGCGTAGTAGAACAGGCGCAGGCGGCTGAAGAAGCGTTCACGAAAATCGGGCTGGTCGCGCAGGAACGGCAGCAGAGCCTCGAAGCCTTTCGGGACGTTCAGGAACACATTCGGCCGGACATCGTTCAGATTGCGGACAGTTTTTTCAAATTCGCCCGGGACCGGCCGCCCCTCGTCGATGTAGAGCGATCCGCCATTGTAGAGCACCCAGCCGAAGTCGTGGTTGCCCCCGAAGGTGTGATGCCAGGGCATCCAATCGCACAAGATGGGCGGCTCTTCCTCGACGAAGGGCAGCACGGTGCGGACGATCTCCTGATTGCTGCACAACATCCGCTGCGTGTTAATCACGCCTTTGGGCGTGCCCGTGGAGCCGGACGTAAACAGGATTTTCGCGATCGTGTCGGGCCCAACGGATGCGTTGGCGCGATCCACAGCCTCGGCCGCGTGCGTGTTCGCCAGGGAAGAGAATTCAGCGCCGGTGATCAGGTCTGCGTCGCGCGGAACGGCGGCATCGATCGCCCGGCGAAACGGGTCCCGATCGGCGACGTACACTAAACCGGGCGAAAGTAGCCCAAAAATGTGCTTTAGTTTGCCGAAATCGCTCGAAATTAGCGAATAAGCGGGCGAAACTGGGGCGAAAGGAACGCCCGCGTACATGGCTCCCAACCCAAGCAGCCCCTGTTCGATGTCGTTGCCTGAAAGAATCGCGACGGGTCGCTCGACGGAAACTCCGCGATCCAACAGCGCTTGCGCGATATTGCGGGCGCGCATGCGCGCTTCCGCGTACGTGATCGTACGCCAATTTCCGTCGGGTGCGCGCTGTCCCAAAAAAACGCGGTCACGCGCGTGTTCCGCCCAGAAGTCCAAGCGGTCTGTCAGTTTAGGTGGATAATCTCCGAGCGGATGCCGCGGGCGCACATACATCGCCCCGCCGGCTCCGCGTTCTAACTCTACATCCCACCGCCGCAGCATTTAAAAGCCTGTTTCTAATAGTTTAGCGGGCTGCCACCATTCTCCTACGGAATGGCGAAATTCCAGGATGCGGTCGTAGATCTTCCTCAATCCCACCGAGTCGGCGTACCACATCGGACCGCCGCGATAGGACGGGAAGCCATAGCCGGTAAGGTAGATCACGTCGATATCGGCGGCCCGCTGCGCGTAGCCTTCTTCTAGAATCCGCGCGCCCTCGTTGATTAGAGTGTAGACGCAGCGCTCGACAATTTCTTGGTCGGAGATTGCGCGCCGCGCGATTCCTGCCTCGCGCGCGGTGCTCTCGATCAGAGCCTCCACTTCGGGATCGGGCTTGGGCTGGCGGTTTTCGTCGTAGAGATACCAGCCCTTGCCGGTTTTCTGCCCCAATCGCCCCATGTGATAGAGCTTGTCGTGGACCAGCGGTTGGCGCATGCCCGGTTTTTCCAAATGCTTCGATTCCTGACGCACCCGCCAGAGGACGTCGATGCCGCCCATGTCGTCGACGGCGAAGATTCCCATCGCCATCCCGAAATCGTAGAGGGCCTTATCCACTTGGGCGGGCGTGGCGCCATCCTCCACCAGCAACTGCGCCTCCCGCATGTAAGGAATCATCATGCGATTTCCGACAAAGCCGCGGCAGTTTCCCACCACCACCCCGATTTTGCCTAGCTTTTTAGCGATCGCCTGCGCCGTGGCGAGCACCGGCTTGCCGGTGGCCGCTCCGCGCACGATCTCAACCAGCCGCATGACGTGCGCCGGGCTGAAGAAATGCAGGCCAACCACCATGCGCGGGCGTGAAGTGGCTGCCGCAATTTCATCGATGCTCAATGTGGAAGTATTCGTCGCCAGAATGCAATCCGGCTTGGCGATCTTATCGATCTCCGCGAAAATCGTCTTCTTTAGCGCCATGCTTTCGAAGACGGCTTCCAGAATCAGATCGGCGTCTTGGAAGCCCTCGTAGGAAAGCTGGGGATGAATTAGCGACATCCGCCGATCCATCGTTTCCTGGGAAAACCGGCCACGCTTCACCGAGCTCTCGTAATTCTTGCGAACGGCCGCCATGCCGCGATCGATCGCTGCCTGATCGGCGTCTTTCAGGACCACCGGGATCCCCGCGTTCGCACAAGCCATGGCGATGCCGCCGCCCATGGTTCCCGCTCCGATAATGGCCACTTTGCGGATCTCGTAAACCGGAGTGTCTTTGGGAACGTCCGCGACCTTCGATACTGCGCGTTCCGCGAAGAACGCGTGAATCAGCGCCCGGGCCTGATCGGACGCCAGGGCCTCCGACATGATTTCGCGTTCTCTTTTCCAGCCCTGTTCGAATGGAAGCTTCGCGGCCGCCTCCAGCGCATCCAGCGCCATCAGAGGCGCGGTTTGATTTCTTCGGGTCTTGCGCGCCTGCTCTCGTCCCGCCGCTAGTATCGCGCCGACATCGCCCGTGCCGATTTTGTCCGCTCGCTCGCGGGTCTTTGGAAACGAACCACCCGCAGCCGCTCTCTCGCAGGCGAATTCGATGGCCCCGGCGAGCAAATCGCCTTCGATTATCTTGTCGATCAGCCCCATCGACAGCGCGGTTGGCGCGTTCACGGGTTTTCCAGAAACGCACATCTCGACTGCAGCCGCCAAGCCCACCAATCGCGGCAAGCGCTGCGTGCCTTCGGCGCCGGGGATGATTCCCAGGTTTACTTCGGGTTGGCCCATCTGGGCGTCCGGGCTCGCGACACGGAAATGTCCCGCCATAGCGACTTCCAGACCGCCCCCAAGCGCGGTCCCGTGGATGGCCATCACGACGGGCTTGGGGCAATCCTCGATTTGTTGGAGCAGACCGTGGAGATCGGGGCCGGTGTGCGCGGCCCCCGGCACGGCCGCTTTTTCAAGCTCCTTTATATCCGCGCCCGCGATGAACGTGCGCCCGCCGCCGATCAGCACCACCGCTCGCACGGCCGGATCTCCCGCCGCCGCGGAAATCGCCGCCCCAATCCCTTCGGGAACTCCAGGACTCAAAGCGTTAACGGGAGGATTTTCAATCGAGATCGCGGCCACATCGCCGCGATGCGTAACAACGACGAGTTCGCTCATGCAAGCGGCGATCAGACCACGGCCGGAAGCTTGATGAGCGACGCTCCCGGCACTTGACTCAGAAGACCGGGGTCGGAAAAAATCGCCTCCAGGTTCTTGCGCGCGAGGCGGGAGTGTTCTCGCGCCAAGGCTTCCGCGCGGGAGCTTTCTCTCTGTTCAATCGATTCCACAATGGCGTGATGTTGCTCCTGGCCCACCGCGAAATTCTGCGCCGCATTGGGAACTCGCGCATTCGCGAAAACCACCGCGCTGGGCGCCGCGAAGGGAAGCGCGGCCACGCGATCCAGTGTCTTGCGCAGAATCGCGCTTCTCGCCAGCGTTACGATCTCGGCGTGGAACGCTTCGTTCAAATCCATGTAGTTCGCGAACCGGTCGATATCGGAGCTAAGGCTGTGGCATTCCATGGCGTCCCGGTATTTACGCAGATTGCCCAGCTCGCTATCGTCTCCGTGGCGCTCGGCGGCGAGCCTGGCCGCGGTTCCCTCCAGCACCCCACGCATTTCGATGGCGTCCCAAATGTCGGCCACGGTGAATCCGCGCACCACGAACCCGCCGGCGGGCGCGACTTCCAGCAAGCCCTCATGCGCCAGCCGATCCAAGGCGAGGCGGATCGGCGTTCTCGATACGCCCAGCCGAGCCACCAAGGGGAGCTCGGAAATCCTATCTCCCGCGGCGAAATCGCCGCGCAACAACATTTCTCGAAGATTTAGAAGAGTGCGTCCGGTCTGCGATACAAACTCGGACCCAGGAATAATTCGGGATTTATTTTCGGGAAGCAAAAGCCGATCCTCCTCCAATTCGCGTTAATTGTCGGATCTTACCACAGGTCACATCCAAAAGGCATACGCGACCTAGACCGCAAAGGTTCCCGGCGATCTCGGCCAACGAATCAGATGGGGATCTAGACCCGCCTCAAGCAAGCAGGTCCGTAATCCGCAGGTAAGCTTGCCCCCGCCCTCACGGGCGGGGCTGAAAGTGGGCACGACGGTGTTCCAGCGTTCGCACCCAGCCCCGGCCGTAAGGCCGGGGATAAGCGCCGGTTGAATACCTATCGACGGATTACGGCAGGTACGACCCGGGTTTTATCGCCTGCAATTAAGTTAAGCTGGAAGCGATGTTCGGAGGCATCTTGACCCGTTTGGCGCAGTTGTCTCATCCGGACGAAGGCCGGCGCGCCGCGCTCGTCCACGGAAACGAGTTGCATCTGCTCGCCACCTATCGGTCCATCTATCAATTTGCATTAGCGGCTCTGGAGACTCGATGGACGTTGCGGGACCTGTTAAGCACGGATCTTTCGGGGATTGTCCTCGACTACCAGGAGGTGCACGCCCTTCTTACGCCGTGGCGGTTCCTTCCCGCCTTCGATCATCCCCGCGAGCCTGGGGCCTGCCTCGTATCCAGGCTGACGGAGACCGGCTGGGAATACCGAGGCTCGGGTGAAAGTCTTACCGCGCACGGCGAAGCGCTGCCGGTTCCGGAGCCCCGCTCGACCATTCGCGCGCCCGAACTGGCCGCAGCCTATGTGATCGGCTACGACGGCGCGCCGAGGCGCGTGGGGTTCGCGGCCGGAATTTGCGCGCCGCAATTCAGCGCACTGGGGCCCGAGCTAATTCCCGAGTTGGGCCTCGGAACCGGCCTGAAGAGCTCCGCCCGCTTGTTGCGCGAGGGGCGCGAGATTTGGCGCGGGAGCGCCGAACGCGACGTCAACGAGCATTTCGCGGACGCCCTTGCGGCCATAGAGCCGGATCATTTCCGCCGCGCGGGTCACCGCAGCCGCGGCAACGCTCATATCTATTTCGTGGGAACGAAATTCCTCGGAGCCGTAGACGCCATCGAGGTGGACAATGGCGATCGAATCGACGTGGAGATCGACGGGTTGGGCCGCTCTCTGCGGGCATCGATTCAGGTAAATCCAGGCGCCGTACCGCCCTTGACCGCCGCGCCGCTATAGCCACTTACAGATACAGCCGAGGCTTGATTTATGCGGTTTTCAGCCGCTTTTTGGCCGGAATATTCTTGACAGGGAATTAGCCTCGTGGCAACATAAGCAGCGGAAAGTTCTCCGAGAGGGTTGGGATGAAACGTCCCGTCGAGGCTGTATTTAGCCGCTCCGGTAGATGGCGAATGCCGCTCTGAGAAGGTTTCCCGCCGCCTCGGCGAGTTTTGCCCCCTCTCAATTCTCGGTTTGCAGCTCAAGGGAGAAAAGCACAATGAATAGTCTGTTGCGGAATTTGTGCGTGGGAGGCTTGCTGTCCTGTTTCGCGGTAGCGGCCGAAGCGCCGATTCAAGGGGTCTTGATCGATAAGAAGTGTTCGTACAAGGCGGAAACGCGCATCGTTCCCGGGCCGCGGCTGGAAGGCGGGATGGTGGTGGCGTACGCGCATTCTCGCGAGTGCGCCCTGATGTCCGCCTGCCAGAAGAGCGGTTACGGCGTGTTTACTTACGACAATAAATTCCTGGCTTTCGACGAAGCCGGCAATCAGAAAGCCCTGGCGCTTCTGAAAGCGACGAAGAAAGAGGACGACCTGAGAGTGGAGGTCACGGGACAGGTCGACGCCAAAGACAACATCGTCAAAGTGGCGAGCATAAAATTTCTGTAGCTCGTTCGATCGGTTTCAACCGAGGCTCCGCTCATCCAAGCGATTCGAGCACGCTGGCGACGTGATCGGGCACCTTCACGTTCTCGAACACCTTCGCGATCTTGCCCTCAGGGTCGACGATGAATGTGCTCCGCTCGATCCCCATGTAGCTGCGCCCGTACATGCTCTTCTTCTTCCAGACGCCATAAGCCTCGGCGATCGAGTGATCGGGGTCCGGCACCAAAGTGAACGGCAGCCCGTATTTCGCCGCAAAGCGCTCCTGCGCATCTCCTTTGTCGGGCGAGACGCCCACGATTTCGGCGTTGACCTTGGCGAACTGCGTGGTGGCGTCGCGGAATTCGCAAGACTCCTTTGTGCACCCTGACGTGTCCACCTTCGGAAAAAAGTAAACCACCACCGTCCTGCCACGGAGATTGGAAAGTCGAAAGTCGCCGGATCGGATCTCGGGCGCCCGGCTGCCAGTTTGGAGACTCATATCCGGTGATTGTAGACTAGTTGATGAAGCCGGTTTCGGCTTCCTCTGGAGCGCGGATGAAAAAAACCACATTGGCGGTAGCCGCGGGGACTCTGTTCGCGGCCGCGGCGGCCTTCGGCGCCGGCAACGCGGATAAGGGTAAAGACGTTTTCGATCAGAACTGCTCCGTGTGCCACAATTCCGACAGCACGGACACCAAAGTGGGCCCAGGCCTAAAGGGCCTCTTCAAGAAGGCGGAGTTGGCGAACAAGAAGAAGGTCACGGACGCGAACGTCCTCGATTTCGTCAACAAGGGCTCGGAAAAGGGCATGCCCGGATTTGCCGATCAGTTGAACGATCAGGAGAAGGCGGACCTGATCGCGTATTTGAAGACTTTGTAGTAAAACGTCCCCATCGTCTAGCCCGGCCTAGGACATCGCCCTTTCACGGCGGTAACGGGGGTTCGAATCCCCCTGGGGACGCCAACAATCTGGCGCGCATACAAAGATCGCGGCCTCGCTAGCCGGACTGGCGCTCAAGCAGAGTCACCGCGCCAGTTGCCAAATCATAATATGCCGGAATTACTTTCGGCATGTTCTCTTTCACAATTTCCGCGACAGCGTTTCTCACGCTCTCCGCTTGAATCTTGGCATTGGCTTTGGTCGTTGCGCTGAGGTTCGGACCCGCCTGGTCCACAGCCGGCTGAATGTATGGATAGAGCGATCCGATTTGTCCGGGCGCAATCTTCCGTTCAATAGCCGCCTTCACCGCGCCGCATCCGGCATGGCCCAATACCAGGATCAGCCTGACGCCCAGCACCGCAACGCCGAATTCGAGGCTCGCCACGATCTCGGGAGTGGCGATGTTGCCCGCGACGCGGGCAACAAAGATATGCCCAATACTTTAATCGAAGATCAATTCCGCCGGGACGCGGGAATCGGAACAGGAAAGCACCGCGGCGAAGGGTTCTTGCGTATCGATCGTATGCCGCCTCAAGATGGCAAGATCTCGATCGTGAACTGTGAGACGGCCGGCCATAAAGCGCTGGTTTCCACGCATCAACTCCCGCAGCGCGTCGTCAGGACTCAATTGGGTCTGAGCCGCCGACTCCGTGCTCGAAGAGAGTCCCAGCGCAGCCAGTGTTCCGATTGGCGCACTCCGAAGGAAGCGCCGCCGCGCTTGATTAAATTCGGTCACACCGGTAACGGACGGGCCCGGCAGAGCTTCCGATTCATTTTCCGTTCTCCGCGCCGACCGAAATTAAATTTTGCGCGCTTTTACAGGAAAAGCTGAAACACTTCTCCGGCAGATACATCTTCTCCGCTAGTTAACGCTAGTACTCACCCGATCGATATGGCAGAGCAGGGATTTACTTCTCCGCGTTTTCGCCTCACACCAATCGCCTTTACGGCATGGCTGTTCTTGAATCCAGCCATTAATTCTGCGCCGATTCGCAATTCGGAACCTCCCAACGCAATCATTCAACGGCTGTTACAGATGAACCAGGCGAGGCTCCGAGCGCTGCGGGCCTATCATTCCCAGCGGCACTATGTTGCGGAGAACAAGCAGGTCGCCCTGCGCGCGGATGTCGCCGTAGAGGAGGCTTATTCATATCCGGGCGTAAAGACGTTTCAAGTGCAATCCGAAAAGGGCTCGCAGTTTATAAGCCGTAAAGTGATTGACAAGCTCATCGAAGCCGAAGTCGATGCCGCAAACGACGCGAATCGGGATGAAACCCAAATGACGCCCGATAACTATGTATTTCGGCAGACCGGCGCCGACGTCATCGGAGGCCGGGAATGCTACGTCTTCGAAGTAGCGCCCAAGTCGGCCAAAAAATATCTCATGCGTGGAAGCGTCTGGATCGACGCCGAAGATTTCGCGATCGTTCGCATGGAAGGAAGTCCGGCCAAGAATCCATCCTTTTGGACCCGCAAGACTCATTTTGTGCGGAGCTACGAAAAACACGGAGTGTTCTGGTTACCCGCATCGATGGAATCCGAATCCGAGCTTTTGATTGCGGGCAAAAGCACGCTGCGGATCGATTATTCCAATTACGACATCGATTCGGCCGCTGACGCGGCTCTAACGGTGGAAGCGGCAAAGGGAGGCTTTTGAGCCACTTCCATTTGCCGGATCCTTTCAATGTCACAAGTGGAAGACGACTATGCCATCTGCCAGCACCCCCGATATTCTGCAAAGACCGGAAATCGCCGCGAAACTTAAGGAAGCGCGAGCGCGCCTGAGCATCCAAGCGTGCTTAGTCCAACTGCAACACTTCAAAAAACCGGTAGAACGGGCATTTCGGGCAGATGAGCGCGAGAAAGTAACAATTCTGTTTGGCGGCCTCACGTGGAAGCACGAAAAGTTGATCCAGGGGACACATTGCAGGATCTGATCCATCACGTCCGCCCGTATGAAGTGAATAAGGGCGAGACAGACCGAGTCTTCGGCGAGGTGGCGACGATCTGGCGAAATGTCTGCGGGAGCGTCCTCCATTTGAGATATTGGACGCCACATCGGGTTGGCTCAACCGGTATCTTTCGCGCCGGAGAAGAAGAAACCCGCCTGCACTTAGTCACAATCGAGCGCCCCATCACCGAATCGCGGTAACGCGGGTTAAGCGGCGAAGAGGCGCAGAGCCGTATGCGAGGAAGAGTGCGTGTCTCGCACCTGTTGCGCTCCCATTTCTACGGCGCGAAATATCCAAATATATCCAGAATCAGATGCGTCGCGTTGCTGCCGAACGCGCTGACGTCCGTATTGGTCGTCGGCACGATCGCCATGTTATTCGTGATCGCTCCGTCCAGCGCGTTTAGCGTCGCCACGGTCGGCTGCGTGGTCCCTTGCGGCCATAGCGTCAGGAAGCCCAGCGCCGCCGGAGGAACCACGGTGGAGTTGAACACATAGCCCTGCGCCTGCGGCGTCCCTCCGCATACTGCTCCCAGCACGTTTACGTCAAGCTCACCGCTGAATGGCACCGTTCCCGTCGGCTTGCGCGTGTCCAGCACCCGGCACGGAGGCAGATTGTATAGCGATAAGCCTCCCGCCGCCGCCGGAGCGAAGTAGCCGTTGATGTCCACCACCAGATCCGTGGCGTTGGAGGCAAACACGTCGATGCTGCC
>DATBIA010000088.1:0-4494 GCA_036557165.1 Bryobacteraceae bacterium | reverse complement strand
CGGACCAGCCGGTGACCGTCGATCTCGAGCAGCAGACGATCGCATGCGGGGACCGCGTCTTGCGCTTCACCATCGATCCGGTCCGCCGCGCGCGCCTGCTCAATGGCTGGGACGACATCGCGCTGACCGAGAGCTATCGCGGCCAGATCGCGGCGTTCCGGGCGGCCGATCAGGCGCGGCGGCCATGGGCCATTCCGGCCAGGCGCTGAGATACAATCACCCCGGGTAAAGATGGCGCCGAGGGGCGGAATCGAACCACCGACACCTGCATTTTCAGTGCAGTGCTCTACCAACTGAGTTACCTGGGGGCCGCGCCCACCGGACGGCGAAAGAGCGCGGCACCACCGCGCTCCACCTCTGCTTCGGCTACGCGGCGCGCGTGAAGGACAAGCCGTCCGGCTACTCTTTCTCCTCGAGCTCGCGGCCTCCAAGGTCCACCAGATCTCGATCGAAGCCGCCGAGCCCAAGCTCGACTGCGCGATCCTGGCGCAGCTTAAGGACAAGCGGGCGTGCTCGATCTCGGCGACATGCCGCGCGCTCGCCTACGTGGCGCCGGAGCGGCTGATCGTGGCCCCGGACTGCGGCCTCAAATATCTGCCGCGCGAGGTGGCGTTCGCCAAGCTCGAGGCGATGGTCGCCGGTGCGGCGATCGTGCGCCGCGAGTTCGCAGGATAGATGCAGATGGTACCCCCCCGAGGCTGACTTCAATTAGCAATCTAACATATTGACGGAACGTGGGTTTTCAAAGCTAGAAAATTGCGTACCCCAATCCTACCCGTAAAAGACGCGGATGGAACAAAACGTGAATTTCAGCTAGGATGTCTGGGCGCAGATTCGCGGCGATTGAAGAAAGGACTATTGAGATGCGGTTTGAGAAGATGATGGTCGGCGCGGTCTGCGCCATGTGCGGTGCGGCGCTCACATTGAACGGCGCCCATCCCGGTTTCGAATGCAGACCTCGGTTCGAGCTTTGCGCGCCACCGGCGATGCACATGCCGGATGCACCTCACAAAGACCCAACGCCTATGACGACGACTGGGTTCGTCGTGGCAGTATCGTCGGCATCGTCAACATCATCTATCGGATGGGTGCCCTTCACTCCTCCAAAGATATGACGTCATCAGGGGGCGGCGCGAATGCCGCCCGCTTTGTTTAGCTGAAACGATTGGAGACAGAGATGAATTGGGCGAAACGCACTTTCGCATACGCGGATTACTCTCCATACTTCGACCGGATGGAAAAGCTGTTGCTGTCAAATCCGACGTTGTACCGTCAGTTCATCATGGTCAGCACAAAGGCTTCGGGCCCGGGCGAGAGCAACATCTATGTAGGTGTTCCGAACGAGACGTTCTTGGCGGGCTTCGACGGCTTCGAGCTGGTCCAGGAGTCAGCGCTGCCAAAGGTGATCGACACGTTGCACATCGCCGATGCGACGACGGACGAGTTCAAAAGCCGGTTCGAGTTCAGGCACAACAAGCGCTGATCCGCAGTCATATATAGACGCGGTAATTACGATTGCGTAAGTCCTCCTCGGAAAGAACCGCAAACGTACCCACACCTCGATTCCCTGCGGACGCTCGCGGCGTCTCATGAGACATCCTGTCGGCGATGCGGAAGCTCCTGACCCAGGAGGAACGGGCGGTGCTGGTGGATTATCTGGCTCACAATCCGATGGCCGGAGATTTGATTCAGGGCGCCGGCGGCTTGCGTAAGTTGCGATGGGCGTTGGAGAGCCGCGGAAAGCGCGGCGGCGCACGCGTGATCTATTTCTACCACAGCGCCGACATTCCGCTGTTTCGCGCTCACGGCTTACGCGAAGAACCGGTAGGCGGATTTGAGCCAGAAGGATCGGAACGATTTCCGGCAACTGACGAAGCTCCTGGTCGAGAGATGGAAGGGCGAACAGATGAGCAAGGTCGCTGACACCATCCGGCGCGGCCTGGAGGAAGCGGTCGCCTATGCGCGCGGCGAGGCGAAGGAAAGCGATTATCGCGTCCATGTGCCGGCTCGGATCGATGTGCGCGCCATTCACACGAAGCTCGGCATGACCGAGGAGGAGTTCGCCGGCCGGTTCGGATTCAGCGTCAACACGCTGCGCCATTGGGAGCGAGGCAAGCGTCAACCGGAAGGGCCGACGCGAGCCTATCTGCTCGTCATCGATCGGGCACCGAAGGCGGTGCAGAAGGCGCTGCACGCCGCGTGACGTGGAGAATGATTGCTGGACCAACGCGCATTTCAAGTTGGTGCCCACGGGCGAAATTTCGAATGCCTCGCGGCGGCTGGACGCCACATAGCTCACTTAATTGCAGGAGACTGGCAAAACGGAACCACGGAAAGTGGCGCCCAGGGGCGGACCGCCGGACCTCTGCGATTTCAATGACTTGGGGAAAGTGGGAGGGCTCTTTCTTCCCATAGGATGATTAGGTTTTCCGGCAGACCTCCCACCGGGGCTGTGTTGAACGGCGACGATCCTGTACATCAGGGAACGCGACTTTGGATTAGCCAGGCCAGTGGGGTCATCCAGCTCTCGGGGCGCTGCGCCCTGGCTGTCATCGCGTGTACAGCGCATCGCGAAAGAACGGAAGGCCGGAAGGTGCGACCGAAGTACCGAGGTCCGTCCGGAGAGACTTGGGCAGGACGTGGGGCAATGCCGCGTTGGCTCGTTGAGGCGTTTGACGGGTGGAAAGGTGGAAAGAAGATTGACGATTTCCTGATTGACAAGTCGGCTAGTAAGCGAGCCAAAAAGCGTCGCAAGTCTAAACGTTGACGGTGCGTACCAACGGGGCCTGCGTGTGCCTACGCTGGCATGGTCCCCTTCCCGCAATTGAACGGCAAGAAGTCGCGACCACGATCTTGAGGAGGAAGCCTTGAGGAAAAATAGGGGCGAAAAAGACAGATTTAGGGAAATCGTCAGTGCGGTCCACGGCGGTGTGAGGCCTCCTCCCAGCGTAGTCCGTAAGTCGATGGCCCGTCTGCGCCGAACCATTTTGGAACGAGAGAAGCAGCAAAGCGTACTACGTGACGAGTTCGCGGCGATTGCCAGAAAAATCAACGCGCCAATCTTCGATGTTCTAAAGTCGGACCCCCGCTCAAAAGAGGGTTTGAAGGCGTTGCAGAAGCTGCGCCGGAATAGAAAGCCTTCGCTTCCTGCGCTTCCAAAGGCCCCAAAGTTCCAATCCGGTATAGGCACGGGCTCCATCTACAGTTATTTGGGGCAGCCTTATTTTCACTGGGCAATCGGAGATCACGCCCAGCTTGCACAGGCCGAGCCTGACGGCAATCTACACGGCATCGTCCATCCCAACGGTGGGGGCGGATGGGTCTGGTGCGGCGTCGGATTAGCGTTCCGGCCCTTGTTCGCAAACACGCTAGTGGCAATTCAGCCCATCATGCCATATGCATTTCATTGGTGGGGAATCGGTTCCTGGGGATTTACAGCGCACACAGAGGGCAGCCTCGGTGTCTATGTGTATGAGTACGATCTCAGTTGGTCGTTTCGTCGTTCGGAGACATTTCGGACGCCCATTTGGAAACACACGACCGAGACGGGTTATTCCGAGTCGGGGTCGGCCACTAAGTCGGACCGTATAGCATTGTTCATGCGCAGCGACAGTAACTATATGGTTTGGGCAACACTGGAGATATATTGCAACGACAGTAAAGGCAGCTGGTTCGGCTCCAGCGATGCGTATGGGGAGATGCAAGCACAATGCCCAGTCATCGTGTTTGCACAGTTCCCCCATTAATACGAGGCTTTTCAAGCTCAGTGAGCCATTTGGGCGTACTCGACCCGATTGAGGGAGCCCGACCAACTGCCACGCTTCCAGGATCGCTCGGTAGCGGCGCGCGACCGCGTCGTCGCCCGCCTGCAGCGGCCCCGTCAGCACCTCGGCGAGGGTCATGGTCGTCACCGCGAAACGCAGGCGCCCTGCGGCATGCGCGTCGAACAGCGGCTGAAAGCGCCCGGCGAGCCGCGGGTGATCTTCGAGCCCGTAGATGATCGGCGCCGAATCCATCAGGAGCAAGGTCCGCTCCGGGGAAGATCGTCGAACGCTAGCGGCTCCCTTCGTCGCGCAGCGTGCGGATGGTCGCACTGCTGTTCTTCCCCCACAGCCCGCGTCCGGACCCCCTGAGCGGCGTCAACGGCGGCTGGCGGACGGCGGCGCCGTAGGTCTCGATCGGGACCAGTGCGGCAACCGGCCGTCCGTGGCGGGTGATGATCGTGGACCGACCCTTCTCGGCGGCATCGAGAAGCTCGGGAAGCTGATTGCGGGCTTCTTCCGCGCCTTTGCGCAGCATGGCGTTCGGTCCTCGGTTCGGCGAACCGTGCAGGACCGTACGGACTCGGTCAAGTCCAACCGTCTCACCTGATCTCCACGGCCTGCATGTTGTGATCGGCGAAATACCTCAGCGCGCCGGCGTGATACGGCATGTTGAACTTCTTGTAGAGCGCCGCCGCGGAGAACTCCTGCAGGTGTGGCGCGACCGCCGCGA
>DATBIA010000087.1:0-23478 GCA_036557165.1 Bryobacteraceae bacterium | reverse complement strand
ACGCACAAGGAAGGCATGGAGGAGCCGGTGTATTATTGGGATCCTGTCATTGCGCCCTCCGGCCTTGCGTTTTATGCCGGAACCCTGTTTCCGCAGTGGCAGGGCAGCGTTTTCGTCGGGGGCCTGCGCGCAATGACGCTGAATCGGCTCACGCTCAACAACGATAAGGTCGTCGCGGAAGAACCGCTGCTGGCTGACTTGAAAGCCCGGATTCGGGATGTCCGCGTCGGTCCGGACGGCGCCGTCTATGTGCTAACCGATAGCGGCACGGGGACTGTGTCGCCTCGGACGCCGTTAACCAGCAAGTTACTGAAGCTTACACCGGAATAAATGTGCGGTCGTATTGAACTTGGCCCTACGGATGCGGTGGCCAAGTATCGTTGTGTCGGACAACCGAATTCGCTATGGTTCCGGGTTACCGGCCGCCACTCGCTATCCGCGATCCACATTCACGCGCAGGGCGCGTTATGCGTCAACTTGACGTTGCTGCACTGCCGAGATCCAGGCCGCAGTCGCCGACTCTGCTGATATTGTCGAAGGATGAGCCCCGGAGCTCCGAGGAAGCCCCGAAATGGACCATCGCGCTGCATCATCATCGCCGGACCGAATGGCGCTGGGAAGACTACCTTCGCGGGGGAATTCTTGCCTGCTTATGCGAAGGTGATCCATTTCGTCAATGCCGATCTGATTGCCGCTGGTTTGTCGCCGCTGCGCCCCGAAATGGCAGCCCTTGCGGCCGGTCGGCTCTTTCTGAGGGAGCTCGATCGCCTCGCCGGGAGCCGTAGGGATTTTGCATTTGAGAGCACGCTCAGCGGAGTGGGTTATGTGGCGCGACTGAACAAGTGGAAGATGGGCGGGTACAACATCGAAATCATCTACCTGAAACTGCCGAATGCGGGAATTGGACTAAACCGGATCGCGGCACGAGTCCGGCAGGGCGGCCATGCTGTGCCCGCACGCGATGTGGCGCGGCGATTCGTCCGGAGTTGGGAAAATTTCCAGAAGATTTACCGTCCTCTGGCGGATTCGTGGTGGGTTTATGATAATTCCGGGGATCGGCCCCAATTAGTTGACGAGGGACCATGAAGCGGAAACGGTCAGCAGAAGAAAAAAGACGGTCAGAGGCCGTCGCAAAGGGCATGCTGGCGGCGGCACGGAAAGCGAGAAAAATAGCACGCATATATGGAACGCCGATTTACATTTGGGAGAACGGGAAGGTAGTAGCGAAAAAGCCCTAGCATCACGGATGTGGGCTGGATTTCCGACTCTGCCGGGGAAATCCATTATGCAGAATGACTGGGTTGGGCGTGTTACGGCTGGGTGGGGCGAGACGCCGTTAAACAGCAAGTTACTGAAGCTTACACCGGAATAGATGCGCGTATCCAGCGATCCACATTCACGCATGGCGTGTTATGCGTCAAAATGGATTCCGCAAAGTTCGACTAAGCAGGAAACAACTCAGGGATTGACCGGGAACCGCATGACGGCCTTTTGCTCCTCAGCCAACAATTGCCAATTGGCGTTCGGGATTGCATTAACCTCGCGGCTGTCGTCTGCGTACCAGCGGCGCACGTAGCGAACGGTTGCCAGCGCTCGCGGCGTATCGGTAAGGTTTGGTGTGCCGCGATGCAGTGCCCATGGGTGGCGAACCAGTACGTCGCCGACCTCGAGCAAAACGGGATGCACGTCGCATTCGCCGGATTCGACGGATCGCAGGGCTGCCTCGCGCGCCATCCTGTGCGTCCCAACTGCGATTTCGATGGGGCCATGCTTGGCCGTTATATCGATCAAACCGAAGCTGACAACCAATATGTACGGAGGCAATGAAAGATCCGGCGCCTCCTCAAATAGCGGTCACTGATAGTCAACATGAAATTGTTGGTATTCCGATCCCCGCACCGGGACATCGCAGCCCCATTGGTCGGCCACCACTCGGGCGCCCATTGCGCCGCGGATCACGTCGAGGATTGCCTTATCGAAAAAGAGTTCGGGGCAAAGCACGGACCCTGGAAAGGCATCGGCAGATAGTGACGATGAGGACCGCGGTTCGGCTCGCGTCCGTGGTCCTGAAGGTACTTGAGCAACATCGGCCAGAATGCTTCCCTAGAGAAGCGTTGACCGCGCGTTTCGGCAAATGCCCCCTGAGCACGCAGTATCCGTTCTTGTGGATTCCAAGGATTTGATCATTCGCGACCATCAATTCGAGTTTGGCAATAGCTGGCGTCCCGCGGCAACTTGGTCAGGTGCGCCGCAAAATCCTGGCGCATGTAAGTCCACTTGGTTGATTTGTCGCCGATGCCGAGATGTGCCAGGCCCCCGCGATAGTGCTTTGCGAACTCTGGATACCGGAAGTGTGCGGGTCGTCTCCGTCGGACACTTGCGGCTCGCTGGAACCCGCAGGCTGTCGGGTCGAACCCAGACTTTCTCATATAATATGAACACCATGAAGAGGTTCATCGGACTGCTTCCGCTGCTTGCGCTTCTCATCTCTCCGGGCGCTCTATTCGGTCACCATGGAAACACCGCCTACGATGAAACGGTCCGTGTGTCCATCAAGGGAACCGTCACGGAATTCGTTTGGACCAACCCACATTCCCAGATCTATCTGGACGTGAAGGACAGCTCGGGAAAGATCGTGAAGTGGGGCGTCGAGACCAACAGCCCCGGAATCTTGAGCCGCGCCGGTTGGACGCGGCATTCGCTCAAAGCGGGCGACGAGGTCACGATTATCCTTTGTCCCGCCAAGAATGGCCAGCCGGTTGCGTATGCGGGCTCGGGAGACCCCGGGACGAAAGTCATTTTCTCGGATGGACGCGAATTAGACTTCACCGATAAGACTCTTCCCTAACCCATATGCGCATGCGTTTCCTCAACCCGGCGGTTCCGTTCGTGCTGATTTCGTTGGCGTTGCTTTTGTTCGCAATGGCCACGGCCAGCGCTCAAGCTCCGCCGGCGCCGAAGCGCGATTTGTCGGGTGTCTGGGGCATGCAGGCGGCTCGCGAGACTTCTCCCGACGATAAGCAATCGCCGGGCGGCGAAATTCCTCCCATGACCGCCTGGGCGAAAGCGCGCTATGACCTCGAAAAACCCGGCTATGGAAAGCGGGCCGCGCCGGGCGGAAACGATCCCATTCTGCAATGCGATCCCATGGGCTTCCCGCGGATTCTGTATTTTCCCGCGCCTTTCGAATTCGCCCAGATCTCCAATCGCGTGCTGCAAATGTTTGAGCGCGATAACGTGGTTCGCCAAATATGGACGGACGGCCGCGCCTTCTCTAGCGATCCGGATCCGTTGTGGTACGGATATTCGAGAGGCAAGTGGGTGGACGATACCACGTTCGTGGTCGAGTCCACCGGCTATGACGACCGCACGTGGCTGGGCGCGGCCGGGTATCCTCACAGCGAGGCCATGCACCTGGAAGAACGCTACCAGCGGGTGGATCGCGACACCATAAACTTCACCCTGAAGATTGAAGATCCCCAGGCGTACACCAAACTTTGGATCGCTTTGCCCCGGGTGCTCAAATTGCGGCCGCGCGCTGAAATTCGGCAGGGGTACTGCGTCTATTCCGAAGAGTCGTCGTTCACCAAACGAATTCGCGAGCCGGGCGCGCTAACTAAATAGGGTGTTGATAGATTTGACACAGCCAACTCAGGGAATGGAGGTTCGCCCCTTGCCCAAGTTGCAGTCCCGGCATAAGGTTTGAAGGTTCTCAAAAATGGTCTTTCCGCCATCGTATACCGAAACCATGTGATCGGCATGAAGTTCGACATTCAGGTGAGTTGCGGGACTTCTGCCACAGGCGACGCACCGGAATCGATCCCTCATGAAGACCTTGAATCGAAGCCCCGGCCTTACTACTCGGCCATTGTCAGTCGATCTTGGTTGCGGCAAGCGCGATCCGGGTACTGCCGCAGCCCTCTCCTGCATTCCACCTTCAGAGTTCGCCCACTCCACAAATGCGTTGACCGATTTGCGCCATGTCCCCCATCGGCGTGTATAAGTCTTCGGACCAATGACCGAGGGCGGCTTTTTCATGTCTAGGAACTCCGGTGTCCGTCCCAAATGGGTCCAGATGTTCCCAAGGTTCTCGAAGCAATCTTCGTCTGTAAATCGCTTCGGTGCCTGGTATAGATGGGACAATCCCGCCTTCTCTAACGCCTTGCCCCACCTTCCGAATCGCCGCTGAAGGGTTTGTGGTGAGACTTTCGGTGCCAGCCTCAGGAATTCGGGTTGGGTGAGGTTGTCGCCTGTGAACCGAGCGGCGACCCGCCGAAGCTCGTCTAGCATAGCTTCATCCGAATACTCAGGTAGAAAGCTGATATCAAAGCGGCCCATCAGCCCCGATTATCGAACGATTGGGATGCTGATAACAACTCCGCTACCACCGCCGCCGATTTTCAGTCTAGGTGCTTGGTGTGTCAGTATGTCAGGCCAGAACTAGCCGCAACTCAGCGACCGTCGTTCAAGGGGCCACCCGCTGCGAATCGGAGTTGGCTTCCTCATTGTGACTGGCAAGCTTGGCGGCGCTGCTCGGTGATAGAATCCCCGGCATGCGCACAACCCTGGTGCTTTGCCTCACTCTCGCCGTTGCCCGCGCGCAGGCTCCCGCCGGCCGGGCCGCACGCCCCGCTCCCGCTCCGCCTGCGTATAGAGTGAACCCCGACCGCACTGTCACATTTACCTTGCGCGCGCCCGCCGCCACCACCGTAAGTGTTTCCGGCGACTTCACCCAAACCCCGCTCAGCATGACCAAGTCGGCCGATGGCGCCTGGACCGTGACGTCCGCCGCGCTTCGGCCCGCGCTCTACAACTACGCCTTTACCGTGAACGGCGTTCGTGTCGTCGATCCGGCGAATCCTATGATCGGCGCAGCGGATCGCGGCTCCGGCTCCTCCATGTTCGAGGTACGAGCCGATAAGCCCCAGCCCTGGGACATTCAGCCTGTGCCCCACGGCGCCGTACATATCCAGTACTACACTTCGAAGAAATTCGAGAGTCCCCGGATGATTTACATTTACACGCCGCCCGGCTATGAATCGACCACCACGAGATATCCGGCTCTATATTTGATGCATGGCGCCGGAGGAGAGGAGTCCAGCTGGTTCGCCGAGGGCCGTGCAAACCTGATCCTGGATAACGCGATCGCCGGAGGCAAAGCCAAGCCGATGATTGTCGTGATGCCCTACGGCCGCCCCGGACCGGCCGCCAGACTCGGTCTCGCGCCGGTAGCTACATCGCAGTCCGAAGGCGTGGTGTTCCCGAACGACGTTGTCGAAGATATCATTCCCTTCGCCGAAAAGAACTACCGCATTTCCGCCCGCGCCGACGACCGCGCCATCGCCGGGCTCTCCATGGGCGGCAATCAGACGCTGGAGGTTGGGCTCACACATCTGGACACGTTCCATTACATCGGCGCTTTCAGTCCCGTGGTCTTCAACCAGGCCGCCGAGCAGGATTTCAAGGAAGCCCTGGCCGATCCCGCCGCTACGAACAAAAGACTGAAGCTGTTCTATATTTACTGCGGAAAAACCGATACGCTTTTCCAATCCATTCAGAGTTTCAGTGGATTTTTAGATCAGCGCCACATCAATCACCGATTTGTCGAGACCGAAGAATGGCACGTCTGGCGAAATTGGCGCGATTATCTCGCCGATTTCACTCCGCGCCTTTTCCACTAACTTTTGGCGGGGGCGAGGGCTCTAGTCTTCGTTGGTAGTGTCGGAACTATTGAGATCGGTGGCTCGAGCGTCTGGGCTGTCGCCCTTACACTGCGATAAGTATCGCATGGGTACTCCGTATGGTTCCGTAAGGGTGTATGCTGAACAGAATTATGGGCGACCATCATCACCATTCGCGCCGCGATTTCTTCCGCCGCAGTTTCAGCGGAGTCCTTGCCGGAGCCTCGGTTTTTGAAGAGGCGTTTCTTCGTGCCGGGTGGGCGCGGGCCCAGGCGCCAAGAGCAAATCCGAATCTATTCGACATCGAAAAAGTGGCGGACGGCGTCTTTGCCGCGCTCGCCAGACCAGCGGCGCTTACGAACAGCAACGCCGCAATCTTCGTCCTATCGCGGGATGTGCTGGTCGTGGATGCGCATTCGAAGCCCTCCGCGGCGGCGTCGCTGATCGCGCAGATCAAAAAAGAGGTGACGGACAAACCGGTCCGTTATCTGGTGAACAGCCACTTCCATTGGGATCACACGCAGGGAGACGCCGCTTACAAGAAAGCCAACGCCCAGTTGCAGATCATCTCGAGCGACGCCACGAAGCAACTAATGCAAACGCTTCAGCGCGACCGCTTGAAGGAATCGCTCAACAGCGTGCCGGCGTTGATCGACGCGGCGAAGGCTCGCCTGAGCCAGGCCAAAACCGCCCCGGAGCGCGACTGGGCCAACGAGCAGCTCCGCCAGCTCGTGGCGTATCAGGCTGAAATGAGCAGCTATCCGCTGGAGCTTCCGACCGTGACGTTCGCGAAGACATACGCGATTAAGGATGCATCCGGCGACCTTGAACTCGCTTTCAACGGGAAGGCGCATACGGCGGGCGACATTCAGGTTTTTTCCGCAGCGAAGAAAGTCGTAGCCTCGGGCGATGCGATCATCGGCTTTTTGCCCAACCTGAACGATGGCTATCCGCGCCCGTGGCCGAAGACTATCGATTCCGTCGCGCAGTGGAAATTCGACAGCATCATCGCGGGGCACGGTCCGGTACAGCACGGCCGCGATCGCATGGGCCAGTTCCGAAATTATATTGAGGATCTAACCGCGCGCGTCGAAAAAGCGAAGAGGGCCGGCGTACCATTGGCGGATTTGCAGAAGACGATTACGCCTGGCGCTCTTTCGACGATGCAAAACGGCGGCTTCGGTTCGTTCGTGGCGGATAACCTTGCCAAATACACGGTGTACCTCGGCCATCGGACGCCGGTTGAGGAACGACTCACCGCGAATATTGCGGCAATCTATAACAATCTGGATAGGCTTTGAAGCCTTCGCCTATCTACGTGCAACCCACGCACCTCAAAAATATTCGTCCGTTTAAACGGGCATTTTGCGTTTTGTGAATTCGCGTCCGACGATCGCGGCGGACTCCGGCGCCTCAAGCACCATGGCGCCCTGCTGGATCATCGCGACGACGTTGTTCGCGTTTGAGCCCTGCAGGAATTTGACGTTATGCTTCTTGCACGAGTCGAGTACAGCCTGTCGCACCTTCGCCATTTCCGGGCGGGACTCCGCCACCTCGGGGGAAGAAGGCGCCGGTCGCGCCCCAGGCTGCATACCCGCGAGGCCATAAAGCCAATAGGAGTGATCGCCCGGGCCGTATTCGGCGAAAGACACGCCTGGCACACTTATCGTGGCGTCACAGTTGGGATCGGCAAGAGTGTCCTCGATCTTGACGCCGAAGATCAGCTCGCCACTCGGATTGAGTGGCCAGAGATCAGCCTTGGCGCAATATTCGGCCCCGCCCATCCCCCAGATCTGGGCGGCGAACCCCGCGCTTGAGCCTCGCAGCCCACGGCGTGCCACTTTCGCGGTGGGATAGTCCAGGAACGGATAGCGGCAGCCTTCCTGCGCCAATACCTCGATCGCCTTGGGATCACGAGCATGGCAGATATGAACGCCATGGACGCCGGCATCGAGGAACTGAGTCATGACCCAGGTATTGGCGCGAGCATAGGCCTCGTCCAGGCCAATAATGCCCGAGGTGACAAAGACGCATGGCGTGGAGTGGCCGCTACGTGTAGGCCCGCCATCCCTGATGCCGCGCATGAATTCGCGCAGTTGCGTGAAATCCATGGCTCCGTGCTCGAAATCCACTGTGACGGCGTCGGCGTAGGTGCGAGCCATTCGCACCCCCTGCGCATAGGGATCGACTCCAGGACCAAGCCCCGCGCCGGTATAGTAAATCGGCTGGTTATCTTCCCACAACTCGATCACTCTGTTGAGGCGGCGCGGCTTGTAATTATAGTCAACGCTAGAAGGTTGCACGCCGCTGGAAACAGGGGCGGGATTGCCGCGTCCTGCCGCGGGAGCGCGACCCGCTACGGCCGGTTGGGCAGCGCCATTTTGTACTCGTTCCTGCCCCAATACGGTTCCAGCCGCTGCCAGACCGCCGACCGCCTTCAGAAAATCGCGTTTCCTTTTGTCCATGCGTAGTCCCCCTCTCCTCGTGTTTTCGACCTCTAGCCGCGATAGGCTAGCTCACGAGATAACTTATCACCTTTGGTATCGCGAGAAATGACCAATGCCGCGTGGCGCTTTGCGTCACCGTGCGAACGACAGAACGTTTACCTCGGCTGCACGCAGCGACATCCCGCCGGAGCGAGGATAGGCGGGACACGAGAAAGCGCCCCATTAACCGGAGGAACGCAGCCGACCCGTGGGCGTGTTCTGACGAGAAGCGATGCGCCAACCACTAGCTGATGACGGGCGTCATGAGGCCGGTACGAAGACGGCGCACATCGGATTCGAAATCTTCAGATCGGCGCCGATCGGCGTTAGCATGCCCGTCCCCCGGTCCACGCGGAATTCCACGATGTTACCCGAATTCTGGTTTTCCACAAAGAGGTAGTTGCCGCTCGGATCGAGAGCGAAATGGCTGGGGTATTTTCCTCCGGCGCTGGTCTGGCTCGAAGGCGCCAGCTTGCCATCGGCGGCGATCGCGAATACCGCGATGTTGTCACCGTTACGGTTGGCGACATATACGAAGTTCCCCTGCGAATCCACCGCGACCTCCGAAGGGTAATTGACGCCGTTGGCGCCGTGGTATCCCTGAATCGAGGGCAGCGTCTGGATTTCCGAGAGCCGGCCAGTGGCTTTGTCGTAGGAGAAGGCCGTTACTGTGGAGTTCAGTTCATTGGCAGTGTAGGCGAAGCGGCCGTTGGGCGCGAAGGCCAGGTGGCGAGGTCCGGAGCCGGGTTTGAGCGGCGCAAGCGGGGGATCGAGCGGCTGGAGGGCACCAGCCGCAGTGATGCGATAGGAAATGATCTTATCAAGCCCCAGATCGCTGACGAACAGGAAGCGACTATCGGGGGAGAAATAAGCTCCATGCGCGTGGGGTCCGGTCTGGCGCGGCGTCACACTGGAACCGGTGTGTTGGACGAAGCCGGTGGCTCCGCCCAGCTTGCCATCGGCCTCGACCGGGAACAGAACCACGCTGCCGCTGTTATAGTTGGCGGCTGCCACCCACTTGCCTTGGCCGTCAATAGCCAGATGCGTGGGGCCGCCGCCCTTAGATGCCACCGCGTTCAACTGCGTCAACCTGCCGGTCGCGGCATCGATGGAAAACGCCGTTACGCTTCCGGCGTGGCCCCCGGCGAAGTTCGAGATTTCGTTCACGGCATACAAGAAACGGCGATTGGGATGTACGGCCAGGAACGTCGGGCTCGGCGATTCCGCGGCGAGTCCTAGCGGCTCGGTCCTTCCGCTGGCGGAATCGTACGAGTAGACATAGATCCCCTTGCTTGTTCCACTGTTCGTGGCAGTACCCACATAGAGGAAAAATTTGCGGTTGTTGGGAATTTGCGCAGCGGCAGACAAACCGATTGCAAAAAACGCCAATACAGATGCCATGAAGCTATTCCACCCGCGGACCCGGGCCAAGGGAGAAATCTGCCGATGTGGTCCGTGGCGCAAGGAGAAGTTCCACATAATTTGGGCGTTCATGCTAATCACAATCCTCGCGCAGCATCGTGTTTCCGTATCACAAAGGCGGGCAGGCCAAGGACTTTCGGGGAGAAACTAC
Source organism: Bryobacteraceae bacterium (assembly GCA_036557165.1). GTDB lineage: Bacteria > Acidobacteriota > Terriglobia > Bryobacterales > Bryobacteraceae > Palsa-187. The sequence goes on along the minus strand of DATBIA010000087.1, from coordinate 13,738 downwards.
TTCTGGCCGTCCCCGAACAGATGATCTATGTCCTTATTATTCTCCGTGCACACGTACTCCAACAGATCTTGTCCCACCACGAGCCGCGAGGGACTCTCATTCACCGTCCATGGCTTGGTGTAAGCTTTTGGATCATCGAAGGTAATCGTCACATCCATGTTTCCGAAGTTGCGCCGCCGGTAGCGCTCTATCGTGTGCAATGCGTCGCTATGTGGACGCCCCGCGTTATCCATCCACGTTTTGTCGTTGATTCCAACCGTGTCCACTACGAACGTATCGACGTCCCACTTGCCGATGGAGTACCCGAGCCACGAAGGTTGCGGATCCTTCGGCAATTCCCGCCCGTCTGTGAATATCTGCCGGAACGTAGTGAAGCCCTCGTAGAGGATCAGGGTCACTCCGGGTAACTGAAAAATCTTGTACGGATACGGCAGCACGATCAGCTTAGGCATTCCCGGCACGCAGTACGCCGCGGGATCATCCTTACCCTTGGCTCCATTGGCGCGCTCTTTGAACACCTTCTCGGCCCACGGCTGATACGGCACGTCACCGGGCTTCATGTCGAACGCGAGATTCTGAAGGGCTCTGGTATTGGGCATCCAAACGCCTGAAAGATCGGGATGACCGTCGGCCGCTTTTGGCGCAGGCGCTGTCACATCAGGCTTGCCGTCCGCGGTGCGCGGGACGCCCGGCGTTGGTGTGCGCAACCATTGCGCGGAGAGCGGCCCCGCCAGAATCGCAGCCACCGCAAATGCAAGTCTCATGCGTCCAAGTTTACAGGATTGCGGCCAGCCTGACCGTAATCCGTCCGTAGGCTTGCCCCCGCCCTCACGGACGGGGCTGAAAGTGGGCACGAAGGTGTTCCAGCGTTCGCACCCAGCCCCGGCCGTAAGGCCGGGCACAAGCGCCGGTTGAATGCCTATCGACGGATTACGGCCTGATCACCGAACGAACCGGTCGAATCAGCGCGGCGCCGCGTGCAGTACAATCGCAACGTGAAGGGCGAATTGTCGCATGGGCTTGCGTGGCTTTACACCGAGGGGAATCAGATTCGGCGTAGTGACACGGGCGAGGCGACCTTGCTCAAAGGTGTTAACCGTTCGGGGCTGGAATACTCAGCGCCCGAACACGGTGGCTTTCTGGAGGCCGCCGGATTAACCTGCGCGGACCTCGAAACAATTATCGTTGGTTGGGGCTGCAACGTCATTCGCGTGCCTTTTAACCAAGAGTGGATCCTGCGCGGTTGTGGAGCGCATTCGGCGGAATCGTATCGAAGCGCCCTGGACCAAGTGATCGAATGGGCGGCCACGTTGGGGGCTTATACGATACTCGATCTGCAATGGCTGTCCAATGAGACCGTGTATGGTCACCTGAACGACGGCTCAGCGAACTACGTACCGCCATTGCCCAACCCTGAAAGCATCGCAACATGGCAGCTCTTAGCCGAACGATATTGTGACGAGCCGGCTGCGCTGTTCGACTTGTTCAACGAGCCCCACGATCGTTTGGCAGACGATCCGAATCCGCTCTGGATCGTAGACGAGCGCGGTCAACCGCATGAATCCGACGGATATCGAGTCGGCTCCGATCAGTGGGTAAACTGGGCCCGGCGGCTCATAGATACGATTCACGCGACTAGTCCAAGGACGCAAACGTTGGTCTCGGGCGTGCAATGGGGATATGATCTGCGAGGTGTTGAGATAGAGAGCGCCAGCATCATCTACTCGGCTCACATCTATCCGGATCGACCTCACTGGCAATGGCGCGATCGGTTCGGGTTCGCGGGGATCGATCGGCCGCTGTTCATTGGTGAGTGGGGTGGAGGGGATGAGGATGTCGAATGGGGTGCGCGCCTCTTGAACTTCATTCAGGGACGCACCTGCGGCTGGACCGCCTGGAGCTGGGTCGACCACCCCCACCTGGTTCAAAACGCACGCAATGGGGACTACACACCAACGCGATTTGGTGAATTGGTTCGCTTGGCGATGCAACCTGATCCGACCAGCGATCCTTCAGGCCTGTGATCTACGTACAATGGCAAGACACTCGGAAGGATCATTGACACACGTTGAACTCATTCCCGCCGCGCCGGACCAGCAGCCTGTCCTGGCCAATATGCTTGAGTTGTACGCGCACGACTTCAGTGAGTTTCACGAACTTGAGCTGGGAGTAGACGGTAGATTCGGCTACCGGCATCTTCCGCTCTATTGGCGCGACCCTAACCGGCGTCCGTTTCTCGTCAGAGTGGATGGCAGACTCGCAGGGTTGGTTTTAGTGAAGAAGGGGTCGGAACTGTCCGGTGATGAGACCGTCTGGGACATGGCAGAGTTCTTTGTGCTGCGTCACTACCGAAGGCGTGGAATTGGCACCTATGTGGAACACGAAGTCTGGCGGCAGGTTCCGGGCCCATGGGAAGTTCGCGTCATGGAGTCGAATCATTCGGCGCATCTCTTCTGGGCGCGTGCAATCTCGGGGTTCACAGGGGAAGCGATCCTCTCAGGTTGTGTCGAAAAAGATGGCCAATTATGGCGCGTATTCTCATTTGAATCAAAGCCGGTCCCACAAAGTGGTTTAGTGCGATAAATCCGCCTTTGTCGCGACTCGCCTTGACCGGCCGTCGTTATGCGCGATCTTTCCGTGCGCCGCTCGCCCGCAGGCTCCCGCCTGCAATGGGGGGTTGGGGGGAAGGCCTAAGCCCGCCCCCCCAAAGGATCTTCCGGCCCTAATGCCGAAGCTGCGTCGAGATGTTCCCTGGTTCGTACACTTCACAATAGGCGCGCTCATGCTGTATGGCCGGCGCGCCCTGACGCAGCCGTAAAATTTTGTCCGGCATCACCCAAGGCTGGATGAGGTCGTCCGGGTCCTCGATGGTCATCTGGTAAACAATTTCGTCGCCTTTCCGGGTCAGCTTCTCGATGATACGCAGGTCGGCGGAATGAAACAGACCGCCGCGTCCGAACCAAGTGGTATCGACGAAGTTGGTGGAATCGATCACCAGCGTGTCGCCCTCCCATTTACCGATCGGAAGCCCGAAGTAATAGGCTTCGACCGTGTTGGGGCGGGCACGGCCGTCGGTCGGGATGTCGCGGTATTCGTAGTTTCCGCCGCCGTAGTCGGAATACTCGTTATAGAAGAAGATGATGTCAGTCGCGGTCTGGATAATGCGCGTTGGCGTGCCCTGCCGCGGAATTCCCAGCGGCTGACAGGTCATGACTGGATCGTCTTTGTTCGTCCACTGATCAGATTCCTGAATCTTGTCCCAAAACTCGGGTTTGTAGATGGGATGACTGGGCCCAAACCGCGAGGGCGAGATCCACTCATAGTCCACCCAGAAGTTGTCCTGTCCGGTTTTGCAGCCGACCTCGGGGTTGATTCCCTCACCCTTCACCTGCGTTGGACCACATCGGCGTGTCCCGCTACCCGTAATGGCAAGAGGGGGGCCGTTCCAGTTTCCTGTCATATCCGGATGCCCGTCGGGCAGTCGCGGGGTTACGGCGGATGCAGTCTCGGTCGCCCGCGCCGGGGCGTCGGCATTCAGAGTCCAGTTGGCCGGCTGATTCGTTGGCTTGATCGCCGCCTGGATGCTTGCCGGAACCGGCATCACGACATACATCTGTCCTGTTTCCGTCAGCGTCGTCGTAATGTCGCGAACCACCGCGCCGTTCTGTTTCTCGATCATCCTGCCCGCGTAAAAAGCTTCGGCGGGATTCAGGGGATTGTTCCAGTCCTTGTAGTTGCTGTAGTCAAACTCGTAAGTCTTCGATCCCTGCTTCACCACCACGCTTTCGGCCATGTACTTGTCATTGAGCGTGGCGGTTGCGATTGCATTGGGGACGCCCGGAATCGGGAACGTCACGACGGGTTTTCCGCCTTCCCACGCGACGGAGGTTTTCCCGGCCTTCGGGACGTCGGCAGGCACCCGTTGCGGCCTCGGCGCCATTTCCGGTGGATCGCTTGTCCCCGCCATCGCGCTCTTGAAGGCACCCTGCGGACTTGCCCATAGGCGAATCATCCGTTCCTGTACGGTTGCGGGCATCGGCGTCGCTTTGCCTTTACCGGCGACGAGTTCGGCCCCGGGTATGTCTTCGTTCCAGGCATACGCTCCGCTGAGGACTTCGACGTTGGAGCACGACTGGCCATTGGGTCGAGTGCCGGTGTACTGAATCCGCTCGCCCGAGCTCTGATAGCTGATGCTGGTTCGATACTTCGTCACGTTGCAGGGCTGTCCGTCCACTTGAATGACGCCCTTGCCCTGGTATTCGAGCGTCATAATTATGTCTCGTTCCTCGCTGCTTCGAAGCATGCCCATATACCAGGCCCAATTGAAAAGGACTGCTTTCAGGTCCTTCTCGCCGGCTGTGGGGGTGTACAGCGGGGCGCCTCGGCCCCTACCGCCGCCCTGCCCGCCACCGCCGCCGGCCCGGCCCGGCGCCGGAGCCTGTGCGATAGCCGTCGGCAGCGTGCCAATTGTGAGAACGGTCGCGATCGCGATTTGCGCAACAACGATTCTTTTCATGATGGCGCTCCTTGTTTGGTGTCGATTCTAATCATTCGGATTGCTGCCGGAGGTCTGGATTTCGTGGCCGTCAGGGAAGACCACCACCCTCAGGGCGCCCAAGGGCGCGCCATTCTTCGCCGGAAGGAACTTCACCTTAATGGCATCCCCGACGTGGAGGGCATTCGGCCCGGTTTTGCCGACGCCCCGCTGCGCGAGGGCCGTGGCGGAACCCAGTGTCAACACCCACTCGGTTGTCGAGCCATCGTCGTTGGTGACCGAGATCCCAAGTGTCCCGTGGGGATTTGTGAACTGCAATTTTGTTACCTTCCCCGACAGCTCTTTTTGGTTCTTCATATCATACACGCCCGCGAGGGAGTGATGAGCCAGCAACGAGCCGCTGGCCATCAACCACCCGCACAACAAAGCCACAATCCCGAGCGCACAGCGAATGCGTTGTGCGCTCAAAACAAGAGTTCGCTTGCTCATTCGCACACCTCCACAAGTTGTCATCGGCACGGATTCTATCACGATCACGTAGCTACTGCAAAAGACCAAACCAACACAACCTACATTTGATATGCTTTGCCGTCGCTTATACGGTGCCCATTTGCGAAGCACTTGCCGTCGCTGCGAGCGGGCGTCGCAGTCTCAAATCCACATTCGCCAATCGTCCTGTACCGCTGTAACGTCATTCTCTTTGGGATTGCGATTGTAGAAGACCGGCTCGTCGATTGGCCACTTCCCAATTCGCGCGCACGACGCCGTGGAATCATGCCACACCTCTCCGAAAGCTGAATGGTCTGGAGGATTCTTCCGGAGGGTACGCTTTGCGCTCGCCTGTCGAACCGAAGCTTTCGCTCACAATCTTACAACAAAATGTTTTGCTAGGTCATCAGAATGTTTCCTTTTAACTGGGGTGAAACCGGGGGTACTCGCGAGGCGGCGCAAGAGGAAATTTGAGCAAGTACGCAATCGACCGAGCGGAGGGCACGAACGTCCAGTAAAGGGCGGTTCTTTAGGGTATGCGTTGAAAACAGGGGACTTAAGTTGGCTCCTCAGGTAGGACTCGAACCTACAACCCTTCGGTTAACAGCCGAATGCTCTACCATTGAGCTACTGAGGAGCAATACAGGCGGGCTTCTCCATTACAGCAGAGGCCGAGGTTGAAGTCAACGCGCGTATTGCGTTGCGTAACAGTGCTAATCGCAAGGAGTGGCGCTTCGGTGGCCAGGAGAAATGATTTGATGCGTTACGCGCACCCAGACGAGCCAGCGCATAGGGGAGAGCGAACCTCGGTCAACGTCCAACCAACCGCTTCACGTTTTCGACATACAAATCGCAGAAGGGACGCCGCAAGCCCTCGTGCGGCGACGGTCCACTGTCCGTAAACTCGAGATACCCACGCGTGGCCGCATCGAACTTCGGCCACTGCGGCAATCCCGCTCCGTTCGGATTACCCGTTTTGGCGAAATTGGTCCAGTATTGCTGCATCGCCGAGGAAAGCCCGCGGTCCAACTCGGCATAGCTTGCCCCGCCCCTTCCTGCTCCGAGCGCGCCGAAAACATAGGCGACCTCGGCTCCGTGCGTTGCTCCCAGCGCTTCTCGTCCCGGCACGGCGCGGTCAAACTGGTATTCATAAGCGACGTTGCCCCCCGCGACATGCCAGACCAACTGCGCGACCACCGGGCAGCGGTACATGGAATCGACCACCCACTGCGAGCCAGCGCCGCCATAAAGAGGATCGGGCTCCGGAACCTCTGCCGCTTTCACGCCATAGAGCGCAAACGCGCGCGGCGCCAGGGGGCCATACATCGTTTCCATCGCTTTGGCTAGATCGTCCGAGGTTACGCGCGGCGGCGTCCGCTCGCGCGAATTGTTGCCGATCAACAGCGGCGCGCGCATCTCCCTCCCGGTGGCGAACACCGCAGCGGGCGATTTCGGAAAAACCCAACCGTCCACGCTCACGCCGTTAGCCGGACCGATGCTCATCTGAGGCATAGCCGCGATTTTCAGAAGTTCGGCGGCGGGCAAGCCTCGCAAGTATTTGAGCGCGCCCTCGGCCGGGGCGTTGAGTGATTTCGCGATCTCTTCGCCGCGCCTCTCGGTCTCCTCCAATCCGGCGGCATCGGAATAATCGACTGGTCCGGCTTTCACCTTCATATTGGGCGCGAGCGCTGTCATCCCCATGGTCGCCGCGTCGGGATTGCGAGTTACCGTGCCGCTCTCGGCGATGACTCTCTGGAACAGGCCTTTCGCGAGCGGCGAGGCCATCAGAACAGTCGCGTCCACCGCCCCCGCCGACTGGCCGAAGACGGTGACGTTCGCAGGATCCCCGCCAAACTTCGCGATGTTCTCGCGCACCCATTTCAGCGCCGCGATCTGATCCATGAGGCCGTAGTTCCCCGAGGCGTGATGCGGCGATTCGCGCGTCAGTTCAGGATGCGCGAAAAATCCGAACACTGTAAGCCGGTAGTTGGCGCTCACCAGCACCACTCCGCGCCGCGCGAGGCTCTCGCCATCGAAGTTCGCACTCGACGCCGTACCGCCGAAGTTGCCGCCACCATGAATCCAGAACATCACCGGTTTGCGCGATGTCGAAGGCCATTCGGCCGTCCAGACGTTCAGGAACAGGCAATCCTCCCGGCTCGCCTCCATCATTCGTCCGCCGGAATTTTGGGCACAGGGAGCGCCATACGCGGCAGCGGCGCGCACGCCAGTCCACTGTTTGACCGGCGCGGGCTCACGCCACCGCAGGTCGCCTACGGGAGCTTGCGCAAATGGGATCCCTTTGAACGCCGCGCCGCCTTTGTCGAGCGCCAACCCACGAATCTGGCCGCCTGTGACGGCCACAACCGGGCTCGACTCCGCGCCGAAAAGTGGAATTGCGAACAGCAGCATTAGCGTGTTTCGCATGGAAGCACCCTCCGCTCGACGATTGTATCTCCGGAGAACGCCACCCGGCGCGCCTCTTCTACTTCAACAGGCCATTCATGGACTTCCGGTAGCTCTGAAACGCGACCCGCCCCTTTTGTGTCAGCCGCGCGAACGTCAAAGGAATTTTTCCTCGGAATGTCTTCTCGATCTCGACGTAGCCGGCCTCTTCCAGCTTGGACAAATGGCTCGACAGATTTCCCTTCGTCAATTCAGTTTCTCGCTGTAAGAACAGAAAATCCGCCTCTTCGCGCCGAGAAGCAGGGCTACAATCTGAAGCCGCGCTGGCTCATGAATAACGCGCTCGAGATCGGTCATGGGCGGCTATCGCCCGGTAGGGCAAGTTGACAAGCCAGGGAACGCCCGCTGGGGCTGAGGGCTCAAAGCCCAGGCGCTAAAATGAAAACACGTGAAGACCTTCTACATCGAGACTTTCGGGTGTCAGATGAATGCGCACGACTCCGAAAAGGTCGTTGGAACCCTGCTCGGCCAGGGTTACACGCAAGTCGAAACCCCCGAACAAGCCGAGCTGGTCTTCTACAACACCTGCAGTATTCGCGATAAGGCCGAGCAGAAGGTATTTTCGCGTCTCCAGCAATTCAAAAAAGAGAGCGGCAAGGGCAAAACATTCGCGGTGCTGGGCTGTGTCGCGCAGCAGGAAGGCGAGCGGATTTTCGAGAAGGCGCCGCACGTGAGCCTGGTCTGCGGCTCGGCGAGCTACACCAAGCTGCCGGAATTGCTCGTGCAGCTTGAAACCGGTAATCGGCGCGTCACCGGCTTGAGCCTCGATACCGACGAGACGTTTGAAACGCCTCTCACGCGCCGCGACAATCCCCATCGCGCCTACATCACGATCATCGAAGGCTGCGATAAATCGTGCGCGTATTGCGTGGTGCCGTTCACGCGCGGGCCGGAGCGCAGCCGCACCAGCGCGTCGGTCTTGCGCGAGGCCGCGGAGCTCACGCAAACCGGCTACACCGAAATTCAATTGTTAGGCCAGAACGTCAACAGCTATCGCGACCCTTCGGAAGCCGGCTGGGATTTCGCGATGCTGCTCGACCAGGTCGGACGCGTGCCTGGGATCCGGCGCGTCCGCTTCACCACTTCCCATCCTCGCGATTTCGTTCGCGAGATTGTCGATGCGATCGAGGCGAATCCGGTTCTGTGCAACCACGTGCATCTGCCCGTGCAATCCGGCTCGTCGCGCGTTTTGGAGGAGATGCGGCGCCTTTATACGCGCGCGGAATACATGAGCCGCATTCAGTGGATGAAGGCGGCTAAGCGGCCCATCGCGATCACCACCGATATTATTGTCGGATTCCCAGGCGAGACCGAGCGCGATTTCGAAGAGACTCTGCAGTTGCTGGACGAAGTGGGCTACGATTCGGTTTTTAGCTTCAAGTACTCGCGCCGGCCCAATACACACGCTCTGGAGCTTGGCGATCAGATTCCGGAAGAGGAAAAAAGCCGCCGGTTGACGATTCTTCAGGACAAACAAAGACAGATCCAGGTCCGTCAAAACGCGGAATATTTAGGCGCGGTGGAAGAGTGCCTGGTGGAGGGATTTAATAAGGCGACGGGCCAATGGATCGGACGCACGTCGCGAAACAAGACGTTGAACTTTCTCTATCCGGGCGGGACCGGCGATCTGACGGGCTGCTATGTGGACGCCCGCGTAACGCGCGCCGGCCCAAACTCGCTGGCCGGCGAGTACGTGAATTGAGCGCAGTGCTTTTCGAGGAGGGCGGAGATGGAAGTAGAAATGAAAATCCGGGGCCTGATGATGGATCCCGTGACCAACAATCCAATCGTCGTATTGAAAGACGTAAACGGAACCGCCATTCTGCCGATCTGGGTGGGCATCTATGAAGCCAACGCCATCGCGTTGGAAATCGAAAAAGTAGCGACGCCGCGCCCCATGACCCACGATCTGATTCGCAATCTCCTATTCGGCCTCGACGCGGGCGTTAAGAAAGTCGTCGTCAGCGAATTGAAAGAGGATACGTTCTACGCCGTCATCTGGCTGGAGCGGAACGGCGAAACGATCACCGTCGATTCGCGACCCAGCGACGCGCTCGCCGTTGCGCTTCGCCTGGATTGCCCTATTTACGTCGAAGATACCGTCTTGAAAACGTCCAAGGACGCCACGACGCTCGCCGAAGCCGGCAACAATCAGGAGCTTCGCAAATGGCTCGAGAACCTGAGCGACGAGGATCTGGGCCGCTACAAGATGTAGGGTGTTCCGGGATTCGCTACCATATAAATCTTGCGAAACGTCATCATTATAGGTTCCGGCTGCGCCGGAAACACCGCAGCTGTCTATACGGCGCGCGCTGGACTTAGCCCCTTAGTTGTCATCGGCCACGAACCCGGCGGCCAGCTTTCCATCACCACCGAGGTCGAGAATTTTCCCGGCTTCCCGGAAGGAATTCAGGGTCCCGACTTGGTGGAAAACATCAAAAAACAGGCCGAGCGATTCGGCGCTGAATATATGTGGGGCACAGTCAGCGAAGCGGATTTATCAAGCCGCCCCTTCCGTGTGAAGATCGAAGACGTCTGGGAGGAAACCCGAACGCTTATCATCGCCTCGGGCGCATCGGCCCGCTGGCTGGGGCTACCCAACGAGCAGAAGCTGATCGGCCGGGGCGTCAGTTCTTGCGCCACCTGCGACGGCCCGTTCTATCGCGACAACAAGATCATGGTGGTGGGCGGCGGCGATTCAGCGATGGAAGAGGCCAATTTCCTCACGCGCTTCGGCTCCGAGATCACGCTGGTGCATCGCCGCGATCAATTCCGGGCGTCGAAGATCATGCTGGATCGCGCCCGCGCGAACTCGAAAATCAAATTCCTCACTAACACCGTGGTCGAAGACGTCTATGACGTCGACGCGAACAAGGTCACTGGCGTCAGACTGAGAAACCTCGCGACGGGAAATGTCTGGGAGCAGGAAGTAGAAGGATTTTTTCTCGCCATTGGCCACATCCCCAACACAAAGCCCTTCGCGGGACAGATCGATCTCGATCCGGACGGCTACATCGTCTCCAAGGGCGGAGCCAGAACCAACATCGCGGGCGTTTTTCACGCGGGCGACGTGCAGGATCGCGTGTACCGGCAAGCGATCACTGCGGCTGGGATGGGCTGCATGGCCGCTATTGAGGCCGAGCGCTTTCTCGAAGGCGAAGGCCACTAGGCGGACTACGCAGCAGCGAGTTGCGGCAGGTCTTTCAAAATAATTCTTGACGTTTTTGTTTTGGAAAACTAATCTGAATTCGTTAGGAAACAGGCCAAATACGGCTGCGAGTCCGCGCGGCGGTCTGCTGGAGGGTTATGCAATTCCGCGCTCTTCCGTTCCTTGCCGCAATCGTCGCGTGCGCACGCTTAGTCGCTCAGTCGGCCCTGGCGGATCTTTCTGCTCCTGCCTTAGCAGCCCACGCCACGCTCCCGCAGAACGATCGCCCTGGCATACGCTTTCAGGACGCGATCGCACGGGCCGTCGTCATCGCCGACGCGCAGGGGCTTCCGTCGCGGGACATCGTCGGAACCGTACACGATGAGCCCTCAGCCGTGACAAACCTCCAAGGGCTGAATCAGCGGCTTGTCTGCTGGGCAGATGCGATGGTCATCGGACATACGACAGCATTTGCCTACCAGCTCTCTGGATCTGGCCAAGGGATTTACGGCGCCTACGACGTCGCTATCGACAGCGTTCTGCGGAACAATAGCTCCGCCCCCATTAGCCCGGCCAAGGACATCCTCGTGACGAGCCCGGAAGGATCCATTTCTATTGGCGGGGCTACAGCGTCATACGACGACGAGGCATTTCCTAGGCTGCAATCCGGCAAGCATATCTTTTTCTACTTGGATTTATTGCGGCGAGTGGCGGGTACCAGCCCGCAGGCCCGTCTGGCGCTTTCGTCGCGGACGGGCGGGCCTGGAAACTCGCACGCAGGGGTGGATCTGGCGTGACATCGCCGCTCCTTGTTCGGGGAACACTCGAGAATAGCCTTCTAGCGTGGCGGTCACAGTGCGCAGCAAAATAAGAAGACGCTCTATGAGATAAAAAAGTATTGGCGGAGCCTTAAGCTGCCATATCTGGCGTGTGTCAGGAAAGGATGGACCATGAAATTGTCCACGAGACCGATCATATCCGCATTCTTGCTTTTGGCGGCTGGCTCAGCCGCACTGGCACAGACATCTCCGCGCACAGCCGACAGTTATGTCGCTGCGGCCAAAGTTGCCGCGGGGACGGATTGGGCGGGGACATTTTTGCGTTTGTGCATCCCGCCGCCTGCTGCCGGAGGGGCTGCCAGGGGCGCGCCACCTGCCACAGCCGGAGCGCGGCGAATACCTGCGAAGGAAACCTGGTACGCCGAACCCGCGAAAGTGGCCGATAATTTCTATTTCCTCGGCACCAAGATCCATAGCTCCTGGGCGCTGGTGGGCAGCCAAGGCATCATTATTTTCGAGGCGTTGTTCGACTATGCGGCCAAAGATGAGATTTTAGATGGCATGAAGAAGGTTGGATTGGATGCACGTAAAGTGAAATACGTGATTCTTTCACACGCGCACGCCGACCACGACGGCGGAGCCAAGCTCCTGCAGGACGCGATTCCAGGAGTGCATCTCATCTACGGCGCGGAAGACTGGGACGCGGTGGACAAGGCGACGAATCATCAGGGTGGAAAGCCCAAGCGCGACATCGTCGGCGACGATGGCATGAACATTTCCGTGGGCGATGCTTCCGTGCGAATCGTCACGATGCCGGGCCACACTCCCGGCACGCTTTCTTATTTGTTCGAAGTGCGGGACAACGGCAAGCCGCTCCGGATTGCCTATGTGGGCGGCACGGCTGTGCCGTTCAATTCCGACGCCGCATTCTACGACCGTTACATCGCGTCTTCAAAGAAGATGGCGAAGGCCGCGGCCGACTACGGCGCCACTGCCCTGTTGTCGAATCACACTGAGTTCGACAATGCCTACTTCAAAGCCGATACCGCCGCCGGACGTAGGCCCGGCGAGGCCAACCCGTTCGAGGTTGGCGCAGACGGAGTGGCCCGCTATTTCACCGTAGTTCAGGATTGCGTCGAAGCCGACAAGATCCGCGCTCTCGGCAAATGAATTCGTGCGTGCTAGTCGCCTGACACCCTCGCGTTCCTATCGGTTAGTGGTATTCTTTCGATCATGCTGAAAAGAGCTAGGAGCGGCGTTTACACGTGGATGCTCGTTTGCGCCGGCGCGTGGTCGATCCAAACTGCGTCGGGACAAACCGACTGGCCGATGTACGCGCACGATGCCAATTCAACGAGGTATTCTCCTCTCGCGCAAATCACTACCGGCAATGTTTCGAAGCTGGTTCGCGCCTGGAGCGTCGACACCAAGCCGGCGCCGGACGCTCGTCCTCGAGACGCGCGAACCACGCCGCTGGTCATCAAAGGCGTGATGTATTTCGTAACGGGATTTCAAGGCGTGGTAGCCGTGGAGCCCGAAACGGGCAAAACATTATGGACCTTCGAGCACAAGCACAATCCTCGGCCCGCCAAGGGCATCGCCTATTGGGCCGGCAACAGGAACAGTCCGCCGACTCTATTTTTCGGAACCGACGATGGCTTTTTGATCGCGCTTGACGCGAAGACCGGCAAGCCCGTTCCCGGGTTTGCGAACGAGGGTGAGCTCGATCTCAAGCGAGACATGAAGACCAACCACCCCAACGCGCAATACGGATTAAATGGGACCGCCATCGTCTACAAAGACCTGGTAATCACGGGCTCTCATGTGCAGGACAACGGCACGCTGGGCGGCAAGGGGGACGTTCGTGCGTGGGATGCATCCACCGGGAAACTAATATGGACTTTTCACACCGTCCCTCAGCCGGGCGAAAGCGGCCATGAGACCTGGATCGACAACGGCTCCAATGGTGGAGGTTGGAAGGACCGCTCCGGCGTGAACGTTTGGAGCACTTTCACGCTGGATACGCAAACGGGAACTTTGCTGATGACATTGGGCTCGCCAAGCGATGATCGCTATGGCGGCGATCGCCCGGGAGCCAATCTCTTCGGCAATTCCCTGCTTGCTTTGGATGCCGCGACCGGGAAACTCAAATGGTACTTCCAAAGTGTGCATCACGATCTCTGGGACACCGATCTGCCGCCGCAGCCAACGCTCGTGGACGTCATTCACGACGGCAAAAAGATCCCCGCGCTCGTCCAGGCCGGCAAGACGGGGCTCATCTTTATCCTCGACCGCCGCGACGGCAAGCCAATCTATGGAATGGAAGAACGTCCGGTTGCCAAAGGCGACGTGCCGGGAGAG
>DATBIA010000086.1:0-41355 GCA_036557165.1 Bryobacteraceae bacterium | reverse complement strand
TCGGGTTGCTCGCCAGCAGAGCCCGTCTCCGCTTCGCCGACGCCCCAGAGTAAAACTATTGCTGAATCGAAGGAAAGGATTTATCATCGAACGGTAACCAGTGTCTTAACTGGTTGTCTCACATCAGGGGGCCACCCCAGTGGGCAAAACATCGTTTTAGTGTCCAAGGGTCAAGGCACTGCCTCTGGGAGCAGGCTGCGAGGTGCTCAAAACACCCGCGCGTCGCACTGGTCACTTCTGGAAAAAACCCGAATAATCCCGATTATTCTCGCAGATGAATTCATCCACCCGCTCCATGTCCGTTCTGAGTGGCAGGGTTCGATGCACCATCCACGGTTTCTCGAATACACCGGGATCTTCGATCGTGGCTTGATAATCGAGATGATCGAACGTCACACGCCGGAACCGCTCCACCACGTGCAGCGCCTCGGTGTGCCGGTATCCACCAGGAAGTTCCGTCTTGTCGTTGAAGCCAATCGTGTCGACCACTAGCGTGTCGCCCTCCCAATGCCCGATGGAATCGCCATACCACGTCGGGTCCAAGTCCGACTGGTGCGGGCCGCCGTGCGTCGGAATCACCCGAAAAGCTCCCGGATACTCGTAAAGCACGACCACCTGATCAAGCCCCTGCACGATCTGCCACTGGTACGGAGAAAACATTGCCTCTGGAACTCCTGGAGGGTGGCAATCCGCGGATGAACCAGCATCGTTGGGCCCGCGCACAACCTTGAATCTCTCCGCGCCGGCTTTCAGCACAGACGTGGTTTCAAGCGGACCGGGCGTGTTCGAAATGTTCATGGGAGCGCCTCCAGGGAAGAACCTGCCCGGGAAGATCATGTTGTAGACTCCCGAGAGGTTCGGCTTCCCGTCCGGCATCTTTGGAACCTCCCTCTTTACAGAAGCCACTGGCTTAAGCGGGGTGGTGCCCGGAATCGTAACCGTCACTTCTTGCGTGAGCATCTGGTCACGGGGGCCGCGGACGGTCAGGACGTACGTCGTTGTCTGCCGCGGAGTCACCTCTTTGCTTCCCCGCGCTTGAACAACTCCAATTCCGGGCTCGATCGAGACGCCGACGGGATTTTCGACGGCCCACTCAAGCTGCACTGCTTGCCCCGCTTTCGAGGTGGCAGGCTGCGCCGTGAATCGCTCGACGCGCGCCTGGAGTTGCGGCGTCCCACTATAAAAATTGACATCGTTGGAGATCGCCCGCTCTTGGGCCAAGAGAGCCCCGGAAAAAACCGTCAGAACGAATGTCGCAAGAACGCAGTTCCGCATAGCCATCAAGTGTACAGCGAATGCACGTGAGCGATGCTATTCACCTTGGTTGGATCTTACGGCAAAGGGTTGTTTTTCGGCGTTCCATATCCGTTCGCGTTTGGATTTTGTCATAGCATTCGCGCGAGCCTCAAGCCGCGCCTTCGCCAAAGATCCAGAGATCCCGAACGCCCTCCGCACAACCTCGTCTTCCTCCATCCTATAGAAACGAAAATGCGGGACGTCGCTGATTCGGCATGGTACGTTTTTCGCGTAACGCCGCCCGCCTTTGGATTGTCAGCATTTGAGAAAGGTAACAATCGGCATGGAAACATGCAGAAGGAGACTCCTATGAAAAACAAATCAAACCAAACGATGCGGGCCGTAGCGATTGATGAATTTGGGGGGATCGAAAAGATGAAGCCGCGGGAAGTTCCGGTGCCGGAGGTGGCGACCGATGAGATCCTGGTCCGGGTGGATACCGCAGGGGTCGGCGTCTGGGACCCGTTTGAACGCGAGGGCGGGTTTGCGAAAGAGTTCGGCTTGCAAGCCAAGTTTCCTCATGTGCTGGGGTCGGATGGCGCCGGAACTGTGGAAGAGGTGGGCGATGGGGTTCGTAACTTCAAACGCGGCGACCGTGTTTACGGCATTAACCTCATGAATCCAAAGGGCGGCTTTTATGCGGAATATACCGTGATCAAAGCCAACAACGCGGCGATGATCCCGCAGGCATTGTCTACACGAGACGCCGGCGTCTTGGCGGTCGATGGTGTCACCGCGCTGAATGGTCTGGATAAAACGCTTCAGCTCAAAGCCGGTGAATCCATTCTGATTCTTGGCGCCAGCGGCGGCATCGGCCATTTAGCGGTACAACTGGCTAAGCGCATGAAAGCGCGAGTTCTGGCTGTCGCCTCCGGGGAAGACGGCGTGGAATTTGTGAAACGGCTGGGAGCCGACAAGGTCATCGACGGACATCGAGAGGATATTCTCAAAGCGGCGCGTGAGTTTGCGCCGAAGGGTCTGGATGCCGCTTTGTTGACGGCGGGGGGACCCGCGGCCCAGCAGGCGATTGCGGCGTTGCGGGAGGGCGGCCGGGCCGCTTATCCGAACGGTGTGGAGGACGCTCCTCAGGCGCGTAACGGCGTGAAGGTCATGAGTTACAACGGGGAGCCCGATCCAAAGACGTTTGCCGAACTGAATAACTTGATCGATGGTGGGCCATTTGAGGTTCACATTGCGCGGACCTTTAGGCTAGAGGATGCGGCCAAGGCCCAGCGGGCTCTTAATGATCATTACCTCGGTAAGCTCGCTCTGGTTCTGATGTAACGTGGAAGAAAGACCGCGTCCGGATCTCGCGAATTCAGCATTTGCAGCGCGCTTCGCCCACTCATTCTGACCACGAACGAATTGCCCGCGTCGATGCCTCCGATAATGCGCGACGCCGGAATCCTAGTTATCGGTGGGACTCTTCTCAATATGGTCGATGACCATCACGTCGATCGGCAGCTTGCGCGATTCCAAACGCAAGCCGAGCTTCTGCACGGAGTCTTTGAGTGATGACCCACCGCTCGGGTCGGTGGCGGCAAACGCCGGACCTGCTCCAGACCCGCCGCCCGGCGCGCCCAGGTTCATTCCCATGGCGCCGCCAAGCTTCTGAGCCACACCCATAATATCCAGGAGGCCCATTTCCAGGGGCACCTTATAGCCGCCCTTGAGTTCGGTCATGTCCACCACGGGTTTATCGAGCAGAGTGGAAAGTTGGCCGGCGAAGGCATCCATCGTGGCCTCCATCACCATCGTCATCTTCATATCCGCTGGATTGGAGCCCGGCTTGGGAGCATCCATCGTCATCCGAATATTCCCGATTCCCTTTACACCAAACTGGGGGCGCATATTCATCACGAAGCCTCCAGTCGGGCTGACGGTCGCCTGCCCCGCGCCGGGAATCTGTATCACCTGCGCGCCTTTGGGCGGCTCGGGGAGTGGCGCTGCCGCATCGGCCGGCTTGGCTTCTTCAATCTCCACCTGCTCCAGCTTTAGTGGTTGCTTACCCAGGACCAGGGCGTAGGCGTCCTTTTCTTGCTTGACCATGTGGTATTTCAGCCCAAAGCGATCCTTCAGCAAGTTCTGAAGCATCTCGGGGACCTGAGATGGCTTAGCGCCCTCGGGAAACGTCGCCAGGATATCGAAACGTTGCGGATCTTTGAGCATCCAGTCGGGCCCTTGGATCTGATGAATCTTGAGGTCGAACGCTTGCATGATGAGGGTGAAGACCATGCCCGACCCGATGTCGACCCGAGCCCCATCAACCTGCATCCCTACGTGCATCTTGCCGCCCGCGAGCATTGCCTGAGGGTTCAGAGGGGGCGCCGGCTTGATACTGGTTACCTCAAACGAGAGACCCTGCGAGAAGGCGACGCCGGCAATCAACAGCCAAAGGAGCACAGCTTTTCTCATGGTGTTAGGTTTTTTCCTTTTCCAAATTGTACGTTGCTTGTTCGGCTCAAGTTCCATTCATCGTCGCAGCCCTTGAGTCATGATCCCACACGTTTTAAGAATAGGACGGTAGCCGGTCGATAAGCTTGCAATCGGCGCTGAACCCCGGCCTTACGGCCGGGGGCTTGGTGCGAAGTGCCAGTACACGCTTGCGCCCGCGAGCTTCACCGCCTCTCTTCTCGTTCTCCCGGCGCAGGCGCGCAACGAGCGAAGGCGCCAGTTCGAAGAGCACTTCAGTTGAGCGGCAGCCCCGGTAAACATCGATTTCCGCGCCTCGTTTTACAATATTGAGTTTGGAAGGGAGGCTCGATGTTTCGTCGGATTGCGATTGTTCAGTTCGGGCTGATTGCCTGTCTGCTGCTGGCGTATCCGATTGCCGCTCAGCAGACCGCCGCCGGTAAACAGCCTGCCCGAGGTGGCGGCCGAGGGCCAGGTGTTCCATCTGCTCCCCCGCTGTTCTTTAAAGAGACGTGGAAGATTATGGGTTCACCTCATGCGATTGCTGCCGGTGAGGTCGTCGTCACCAATGCAAATCTCGAATTCAAAATGTACGGGCCATCGGCGACGGCTTCAGATCCGGACAAGCGAATCTGGATCTCGGGCCCTCCCGGTCCCGTCAACATCTGGACCGGGATGTGTGCGACGCCGTTTGCCGCAACTCTGCGCGACAAGAACAATTACGTGGACCTGACCGGCCTGTCGAAAATCCGCTGGACGACTCGGGCATCCGGTTTCCACGCGGTCCGGCCAGTCATTAAGCTAATGGATGGAACCTTCCTGGTTGGAGACCATGCCGACGCATCCACGACGACATTTCTGGAGAGCGAATTCACGTTTGCAGGCTTGCGGTGGATGAAGCTCGACATCGATCGGGTTGTGACCGTCGGCCGTTATGGCCCGCTGGGCGAAGCTTCAAATTGGGCCGATGCGCCGGACCTCAGTAAAGTGGATGAGGTAGGCTTTGTCGATTTGATGCCCGGCAGCGGCCACGGCTCCGGCGGTTACGTGAATGTTTCCTCGTTTGAGTTGTACGGAACCCCAGTGAAGCGCGGAGGAGCGCACTAATCATGAAAAAGCACATAGGCGTAATTGCTCTTGTATTCGGCGGCTTCGTGCTGTCTTCCGGTCCGATGGCTGCGCAGTGGCCGAAAATTACGGACCCCAGTGTCCCGCGCGATGCCAAGGGCGGAGTGCGTGGAGATGCGCCAACTCCGCGGACGGCGGACGGGAAACCCGATTTTTCCGGGCTCTGGATGCATGCCAACAGTGGACCACCGCCGAGTCGTGCCGGCAAGCAAGGGGATAAACGTGGGGGCGGCAACCCCGCCGGCGGGCGCGGCGGTTTGCTGCTTGAGCTGCCGACCGCACCGTTCCCGTACGATCCGAATGGCCCACCCGTAGCCACATTCTTCGAGGCCGGCGCGAACATGCAGGGCGGGTTGCCATATACCCAGTGGGCTCGGGACCTCAGAAAGAAGCGTTTTACGGATCTGCAGGCCCGCGACAACCCCGACGCCAATTGTCTGCCGATGGGATTTCTGCAATTTCATCAACAGCCGCAGCCACGCAGGATCATGAACATTTCGAATCCGAAAATGCTCCTGATCGAGTACGAAGCGAATAACGGTCTCCGCCACATCTTTATGGACGGGCGGAAACTTCCGCCGCAGGGCGAGGTGCAGCCGTGGTGGTATGGCTACTCGGTTGGCCATTGGGACGGCGATACGCTAGTCGTCGAAACCAATAACCTGCGTGGCGCCGAGGATAGCGCGTATGACGGCTGGGCTGACGTCAATGGCAGCCCGTATTCGGAGCAGGCGAAGTTTACGGAGAGAATCCGCCGTCCGGCGTACGACCATCTGCAGATCGACCTGACTCTCGACGACCCCAAGGCGTATACGAAACCTTGGACGGTTCGAATCGATCAGCGGCTAATCGTCGATCAGGACCTCATTGAATTCGAATGCAATGAGAACCAGCAGTTCAGGCAGCACGTCAAGTAAGTGAGCGTACAGCCGGTTTGTGGCGTTGTGCGCGATTCAAGATCGACCCGACCGGAGATTATGCGCGCTCGGTCGCGATCGTATAGTCGTACCACTCCACGATTTTTCCGTCTCGCAGAAAAAAGACGCCGACGCCGTGCCAGGACTTGATGTTCAGGTTCTGGAAATGATCGATTCGTTCGTTGAACACCATCGGCCCGCGCGCCAACGTTTCCAAAACCTCGAACTTGACGACATTGCCGAGAAAACTGTTGATCTTCTCGGTGACCGCCTGGCGGCCCTTGGACGGCTCCTGCCTTTCCGACATTCTGTATGCGCCGTCGTCGGCAAAGAACGACGTGACTTTTTGCAAATCGTGGCTCGGCCAGGCGGCGCAGAAATCATTCACAACCTGCACGTTCGCGCGCTCAGCGGAAGTCCAGTCGGCTGCACGAGCGCTACGGGTTGAAACAAGGCACGCGAGCCCCACCCCGGCAGCGTTCACCGCCTTTCTGCGGGACAGAACGGATTTTGATTGCATGCGATCTCCTTTTCAAGATTCGTTCAGATACGATATCACTACTCCGTTTCTTCGTTTGACCGAATTCAGAAGCCCTGAAGGCCAACGACATCCGGTTTCGACGAAGGGGCTCTTCGATGGCCGCCCCCATGTTTCATCCCGAGTCGTAGCATTACTTGTCTGCACCACCCCGCGGAGTTCCTGCTAGACGCCCGCGTGGAAATAGTATAAGCTCCATCTTGAAATTTGCCTGACATTTCTAATTGTTATGATTCAACTGCTTGGTTGCAATCAGCGGTACAAGTATTTAGAAAAGCCTACGCCGCCCCTCAGGCGCGGTTGACTGATGAAGTCGGACGAATCAAGGGAGAACCTAAAGATGAAACGCTCGCTCTTCGTATCGTTGTTTGCGCTGGCCGGTCTGGGAAATTTTGTGACGCCCGCCCGCGCCGATGTGATTTCCGGGTCGCTATCTGGATTGACGACGTTTACGCCCATTTCGCCAATCGCTACTTTCGACAGCATCTCTGGCACAGGAGAAGACTCGCTACTCGGGGCGTTCACGCTGGAAGAGCGATCCTTGCTCACATTTATTACATTCGCGAGCCCTGCGGACTTTATCCTCTCGGACGGGACATTCACCGAGATATTGGCCAGCGGAACCGTGCACGGAACCGCTTCCGGGACCGGCGCCATTTCCACAAATGGGACCCTTACATCTGATCTTCACCTGGCGTTTACCATCGGAGACGCTCCGCTCATCACAGAAGAGGTGATGTTCACTGGAACCGTCGTCAGCACGGGCCCGAACACGGCGACCATCTCCGGGTCGTATCTCGGATCCCTTTCGTCAGTGCCGGAGCCAAGTGGCGTGGTTCTGTTCGGAACCGTTGCTGTAGCCGCGCTGGGCTATCGGATGATGCGGCGGACACCTCGAAGACGTCTATTCACACGCGCCGCTAAGTAGTTGCGGTCACCGCCGCGGCGGCTGCTTCATCGTCCCGTCGCTTCTTCTCTTGGAATCCGGGCAGAGCGCTGGATCATCGGCGAGTAAAAGCCACGGCCGTCTCATAGCTCCGATGCAATCCGCTCCAATTTAGATAGGCCGTCATCGATCTGCTTCCGGGCCTCATCATTGAGTCGGCCTCTGAACCGTTTGACCGTCCCAACCACTTCCCTGACATTCTTTTTCAATTTCGCGGCATGCGGCTCCGGGTTAGGAAAACCATTCTGTGTCTTCGCCAGCCGCGCAAACGTGAATCCAGTCTCCAATTCGACGGTTAGAAAGTCGACCAGAAGGCGCCGCGATTCATCCGCGAGGAAATCGGCCTTCGTGCGCATCGTGAGTCCCACCTGAAAGACGCGGTTCCGCCCGTGAGTGTTGCCGTCGGCGATGGCGCCAGCGATAAGGCTTTGCTGCATACGGGGAATCGCCGGGGCCGTCCGCCTCTCGTTGCGGGCGACGGATCGGGCGAACTGACTAGGTTGCGTAAAAAACGCCCAGATTTATATCTGAACGCCCCCATAAATTCAGTGTTCTGGCAGCGGCTACCCACGTGCAATCCCTAGCGTGAGGTGACCGGCAAATCGAGGAAACTTATTTTCATTTGAGGATTCCAGTGGCCGGAAAAGAGGCGCGATGCGAAGCACGCGGCGCTCGCGCCCTGCTGAAATGCCATGAGAGAGAGCGCGACATCTTCGCTCCACCCGGTTCCGCAATATCGGGTGATCGTGCCAGTGCGAGGCGTGGCAGACGGGGAACGTGCAAGCACATTGCTCCCGCAAGGCACGGTCTTGCAAATCTTACTCGACGATTTAGATTCGCCACTCATTCGCGTGCGTTGTAATGGCCGAAACTACTTCATGCTCAAGCACGATCTCATTCAGTGGTGCGAAAGGACTAGATAGCCGTACCATACCCGGACCAGTTTATCGAAGATGTCAGATTAAGTAACGGCTACCGCAATCTATGAATCCGTGTCTGGTCTGACAATCGGAGTTTAATTGCACGGACCCAAGCGGATTTCTACACCATCTATGTCGTTTCGGCTAACGTGGACTTCGCGGGTACCGCATTCCCGGTTTGAAGAAGACGAAGCCTCGATTGTCCAATCACCCACGCGCGCGGCGGGAAGCTCGAATCGTCCGTCCGCTCCCGTTTCCGTCCATCCTTCGGCCGGACGTTCACGAGGACGCTGAGCCGGCCACAGAAACAGGTCAGCGAAGGATGAAGGTTTACCATCGATACCCAGCACAGTGCCGCGCACACGAACCACAGGAGCTGTCTGCATGTGGATTTCATATCCGCTCAATTCACCCAGGCTATTGAACGTGATGTACTCCGCAAGCAAGGGATCCGTCGCAGATGGGTAATACGTCTTAACTCGGGCGATTTTGGTTCCATCCGGGGCCTCCATGCTAGGTTCGTCGGTTGGCACGGGATAGGCAATCAACGTGTGAAGTCCCGGTGTAACGTCCTCAAGCTCGAAGCGTCCTTCGGGATCGGTTGTGTCGCTTTCCGTAATATCGGGGCCTAGGCTGACCTGCACATTCCCCACAGGCTTTCCATCCTGGCTGATCACGCGCCCGCGGATTGCATTCAGCGGTTCAAGCTTAAGCTCCACTTTTACCGGATCGGGATCGGAGGCGACGCTTAATCCCGAATATGGAAACCGGCTTTGATCGGACGCTGGCACCCTGTAGCCCTCCCTTGCGACACGGATACGATAGTTTCCCGTAGGGACATTGGCGATTTTGAAAAAGCCTGCGGCTTCCGAGAAGCCATGGTAAAGCTTAGATTCGCCGTCGAACAGAACGATCGTAGCTCCGCCAACGCTCCAACCTGTGGTGCTGACTACCTTTCCTTCCACGCTGCCTCCCAGCATTGAATTCTGCGCGAGAGCGCAAGCGATGAGGCCCACGACATATACGCTGTTCATGTGCTCTTCAGTTTATCGAAAGCTGTCTCTCTTGCCACCCCCCGTGCGGCCGCATTAATTAATCACTCCGAATTCAGCGTCGAAGTGGCATAGCATCCAGGGAATGCAAAGCAGCCGCTCAGGCCGCTATTTTTCCGCTGAGGCGCAGGGGTACATAACTGACATTGGCATCTTCAGACCACCTTCCGCCGCAGGGCCTCGCTACGCCGCGCCCGAAAAGGACTTTTGATAACATCCTGATAACATCTCGCGGGAACACGCTGAAACGGCGTAAGACGCGTTCAGGATCGCATTAGAATCAACGGTCTAAGGCAGGGTAAACACAAGGGACGACGGTTTGCACCGGATTCGATTTCCGTCTGCCGGTCCAATTCGCGTTTTAAATCGTTCTCCGCCGCCGGAAAAGGTGCGCGATCAAAAAAATCGCCGCCACGATGAGCAGCAGGTGAATGAGCCCGCCCAGCAAGTGAAACACAACCCAGGCAAGCAGCCACACACCGATCAAGGCGAAGAACAGGATTAGAAACATAAGGTCGCGAATCATGCTTGGGACAAGCCTATGCTTGTCCTACTTTTTATCCGTGGCTGGACGGACGAAATTGTCGTTCGATACTTTTGTGCCCTTGCCCTGCCCATCGAGCTGCCGAGCAGCGGTCAACGCGTCCAGCATCATGTAGTTGCCTTCGTGGCAAGCGTATTCGTACACCGTGTAGCTCTTATCCAACTTGTAAGGCATGTGGATGGTCCACGGCTTGGTCCAGGTGTTCGGATCGTCAATGGTCAGATCGTAGCTAAGATCTTCCGCGCTGGTGCGAGTGAAGCGCTCGGTCAGGCGGGCGGCGTCGCTGAAATACGCGCCGGCCGCGCCGATCTTGTTGTTGAAATTCGTAGTCTCCACCACGAGCGTGTTGCCTTCCCAATGCCCACGCGAATCGCCCATATAGGTCTGAATGTCTTTTCCCACATGCGGACGGCCGTCGAGAGGAATGATGCGCGATTCGTGGATCATTTCATTACGAATGACGACGACGCCGGGCGCTTGAACGATCTGGTTGCCGAAATTGTAGAGCGTCGGCAACATGCTGCTCACCATTCCGCGCGTGATGCAGCGGCTATAGATGTCGAAGTCTTCCCAGGAATCCACTTTCTCGGGAAAATGACTGCCCGGACCGAGCCCGCCGCGCTGGGATTTTACGAACGCCTGGCCGGCGGCCGTCAACGGCGGCGTTCTTCCGTTCTTCGGATCGACAATA
Organism: Bryobacteraceae bacterium; assembly: GCA_036557165.1. Lineage (GTDB taxonomy): Bacteria > Acidobacteriota > Terriglobia > Bryobacterales > Bryobacteraceae > Palsa-187. The sequence goes on along the minus strand of DATBIA010000086.1, from coordinate 30,911 downwards.
AGCGAAGCCTGGCGATTGACTTTGCCATGCTCCACCCAGTACGAGGGTGGATTGATCGTCACCGTGGACTTGGAAGTGACAAACTCCTCGTTGTCCGATTCAGATGTGACAACCGACTGCTTCTGCCGCTGCGCCACTTCCTCATTGGTGAGCGTATCCCTGTCGCCGAAATTCGCGGGGCGCTGCATCGGGATATTGGCGAACGCCGGCCACTCGCCCTGAATGTCGGGATCGCCCCAGGGTGTCTTGGGCGGCGTATAAGACTTGGTCGCGGTCGTGGGTTTTGCCGCGGCTTTCGCCGGAGCGGTTTGCGCCAGCGCGATCGCGGGAGTAAGCGCGAGACAAGCAAATAGCAGCTTCATCACTTAAACCTCCAAACGTGAAGACGAATTCCCGGTTATCTCTGATCCTCCGGAATATCCGGATTGGACCCGCCCACGAACAACCTCTTCCCATCCTTGAACGTGACGCTGCTTCCATTCGCGCGCAACGACCCGTTCTTGGCCTGATAGCCCTTGATCTCCAGCTCCGTCCCGGCTTCCAGCGACCGTTTGGTGAATCCTCGCCGCAGCATGATATTGGGGCTTCCGCACTCCACCATCCAGTTCGTGACGGTGCCGTCGGGGTTGGTCACGTCGATATGAATCCACGAATGCGGATTGATCCATTCCATGCTGGTGACCTTGCCTTTTAAGTCGACCGGCTTCTTGTCGTCGAACTCCGCCTGGAACGCGTGATGCGCCCAAGCCGGCGCGACGGCGAGAATCAAACCGGCGCCAACCGCGGCCATCGCCAATTTTGTACGCATCGGGGTCTCCTTCGATTTATTGTAAGATAGCTTGCCCTATTTCTTGCCGGCGGCTTCCTCGGCCCGGGCGCCGCTCAAAATGTCGCCAATCGCGTAGTTGCCCTCGTGGCAAGCGTATTCCAAAAGCTGATAATGAGCATCCTTTTTGAGGACGATCAGCATCGTCCAAGGCTTGAGCCACGTCTCCGGATCGACCACCGTGGCCTCATAGTTCATGGTTTCGGGATCGACGCGAGTCAGACGCTCGATCAGCCTCAAATTTGCGCTGTGATGGCCGGGGTCGCCGGGGTAACCCGCGCCATTGGAGCCGATCGCGTCCTTGTCGGTGAAGTTCGTGGTTTCGATCACCAGCGTGTTTCCGTCCCAGTGGCCGCGCGAATCGCCCATATACGAACGAATCGCATTGCCCACGTGCGGGCGTCCATCCAAGGGAATGATACGCGTCTCATGAATCATCTCGTTGCGGATGGCGACGTAACCGGGCGCCTGAACGATCTGATTTCCGTTGTTATACACGACGGGAATAATCGAACCGAGCAAGCCGCGCGTGATGCATCGGTAATAGAGATTCAAATCGTCGGGAGCGTCGGCTTCGCCCTTCCATTCGCCCGTGAATCCACGTCCTCCGCGCGCCTGTTTGCGGAGCTCTTGTTCTTGCGGAGTCAACTCGGGAAGCCGTCCATTCGGCGGATCGATAATCAGCGAAGTTTGTTTGGTAGGCTTGCCGCGCTCGGTCCAATAGGAGGGGGGACCGATTCCGACGCGCGTATCGCTGGTGGCCGCCGATTCGGCGTCCGCCGCAAGCTGGCGCTGGGCCTGATCCTCCCTCTGTTTGAACTCAGCGTCGTTCAGTTCGGTGCGGGTTCCCAGATTCAACGCCCGCTGCATGGGAACGCCCATATTGCCGGGCCAGATGCCTTGCAGATCCGGATCGCCCCAAGAAGTCTTCGGAGGCGTGTACGGTTTAGCGGTCTTCTGCGCCGGCGGGGACGCGCTTTGCGCGGCGGCGAGCGCGCTGAACAGTCCGATCGTCAACAGAAGCCTCATGCAGTCGCCTCCTTGCCTGTAATTACTTTTTCTTGTACTTCCCGTAGAGCAATTCTTCCGCGAACTCCACACATTTGAACTCCAAAAGCTGCGCGTTCTTTTCCACGCGCCGGTAAACCGGCATTTCGATCTTCCACGGCTTTGAAAAGGTTTTGGGATCTTCGATGGTGGCTTGGTACATCAGATGATCCTTGTCGGCGCGGCTCCAGCGCTCCACCACATGCAGATTGTCGCTGGCGAAGTTGCCCGCGCGATCGAACCAAGCCAGGCCGTTCAATCCGGTCACGTCGATCACGAGCGTGTCGCCCTCCCAGCGCCCGTTGTTGGTGCCCATCCAGGTATCCGAGCCCGCCTCCGCCGGCTTGCCCATGTTCACGAAACGATTGGAGCTGGCGTATTCGTAGACGAACAAAATACCCACTGGAGATTCCACGATCTGAAACGGATACGGCAAATAGTTGGAGCGCGGGATGCCCGCCATGTAGCATTTGGCTTCAGGATCGTCGGTGCGGCGATTATCGAAATTCTTTTTCTTTTGGGCGAGCGCGGCGGGCAAATAGGGAATGTCGTTTCCTTCCACGACGCCTTGCCCCGCCGGGACGGCCCCGATCGCGCCTGTTTCCCACATCGGCCCGGCATAGGCGGGATGATCCTGAAGGTTCCAGTTCGCCGTGTTCAGGGCTTCCCAAACTCCATTGAGATTGGGGTGGCCATCTAAACGCGCCGCATTGGCGGCGGCTGCGCCGCGCGCGGGTGCGGCAGCTCGCGCGGGACCCTTTTGAGCCTGGGCCGGCTGGGCTTGACCCGATGCGGGCATCGCGGCCACGGACAAAAACACAAATCCAGCGGCGGCACAGATCGCCGAGCCGCAAATTACAGTGCGCATTGTTCTTTTCACTCCAAAATGCCCGGAGGCAGTGCCGAGACGCCGATGCCAGCCCGGTTAAAGATGCTATCTTACACCCCCGCCGGTGTCAACGCGCCTCACCATCGGGTGTCACCATCGGGCCTCACCATCGGGCCTCACCTTCGGCTCACCATCGGCGCGTCACCTTCGGCGGGCTTTCTTGGAACCTTTCCTCCGCTCTTGACGTTCACGGTTACATGGAGTTCGTGTCTTTTGCCTCCTCCGCCCGCGTGACCCGGCCAATGGTCAAAGCTTTATTTGTCGCGAGTTGTCTGCTGTCGATCGTCTCCTGGTACACCACGCAGCAAGGCATGGCGCTCTATCTGTCCACCTGGTTTTCGTTTCTGGCTTCGCTCGGCATTCAGATAGCGCTGGTGTTCGTGGCGTGGCTGATCGGTTTCACCAAATCCAAGCGCCCACTCTTGATTACGGTGTATGCGATCACCGCCGTCGTGTCCATCTCGTTTTCTTACGTGAGCCTGTTCACTTGGTTTTCGGCGCGCGAACGGCCGATGCAGGTGGAGCGCAAGCTATACGACAAGCTCAACGACACCGCGGATCGCACCAGCCAGATTCTAGCCTCGGCGATCGCCGAAGGACAGAAACATGCGGCGGCGATCGACGAAATGACCGCGGCGGAGAAGGCGAACGGGTATATCTCGCGAGCCGAAGACGCCGATCCTTATCTGCGGCAGGTCCGCGAGGCGGTCGCGCAGGAGGCGCGCACCTATGCGGCGAATTATCCCGAAGGCGCGGGCCAGGGGCTTCGATACACGGCGTTCGACCGCTACGGGAAACTGACGCGGCAGTCGGTGGAGCGCATACAGGATGCGCAGACGAAATTGACCGATCTCCGCAACAAACTCAAGCCGCTGGATTCGACCGATCAACAGCTACGCGAGTTTCGGCAGGTTTACGATGCGATCCCATGGAACGATGTGGAGACATCCTTGCATGCGGGCGCGCTCGACCGGCCGATGCTGCCGGACTATGCGGAATACGTCGACCGGACCGCGAGCCAGCAGGAAGATCTGATAGTCGCGTTCCAAGAGCTATTCGCGGCGCCGACCGTTCGCCACGTGTTCTCCCTCGCTTTGGCCGCATTCATCGACATCGTGGTTTTCCTGCTCGCCTATGCGTCGGGCCCTTACTTTTTCGGCAGCGCCGAGCAGCGCTGGTTCGCGGCCGGAGCGACTCTCGATTCGCGGGACGAACAGGTGTTCGTCCGCGATTTCCTGCGGAAATTGCGCGCCGAGCCGGGCGGAGTCACGCGCGTGGACGCGGACAGTCTCACTCCCGGCGAGCTTCAGGTTTGCTGCCTGCTGGCGGCCAAGGCGCTGGCTACAGCGACGGAAAGGGACGGTCGCGTGGTGTATCTGCTCGGCCCGGAGATTCACGAGCAGCTTCTCGAAATCCTATCGGAGCCCGGATTGCGGCTCAAGGCGTCCGCGAGGGGAGTGGGGGCGGGTTAACGACGGACGAGACAAAGCGATCGTCCACTGCACTTTTTTGTTAACCACCGATCGCGTGGCGCGTAGTTACCGGCGATGACAGCGCGAATGTTCGGATTGGCGATGGCGATCGGGGCCGCGGCTTGGGGACAGGGGGTCCGGACTCCGCCGCCCGCGCCGCGTGCGCAGCCCGTAGTGGAGCAGCCCGACGCGCAACGGACGCAGCAGGAGTTAGCCAACCTTTTGCAGCGCTATCCTCCCACGTTGAGGCAGGTCCTCGCGCTCGACTCTAGCCTATTGAGCAACGAATCGTACCTCGCGCCGTATCCGGCTCTAGCGGGTTTTCTGAACAACAATCCCGAAGTCCTCCGCAATCCTTCGTTTTATGTGGGCGAGCCCGAGCGTTCTCGTCCTCAAAACGACCAGGCGGAGATCGTGCGCCAATGGGAGGGGATGGTGACCGACGTGAGCGTGCTCCTCGGCTTCGCGCTGGCGTTCAGCCTGATCGCCTGGCTGATTCACTCTTTCATTGAGTCCCGGCGGTGGAACCGGCTGACCAACATCCAGACTGAGGCCCATAAGAAGCTGATGGACCGCTTTACCAGCAATGAAGATCTGCTGGCTTATATCCAGTCGCCCGCTGGATCGAAATTTTTGGAGTCCGCGCCCATCGCGCTCGATGCCGGTCCGCGCAGCGCCACGGCGCCTTTGAGCCGAATCCTTTGGACCGTGCAGGGCGGCGTGGTGGTGGTGGCCGTCGGCATCGGTCTCGAGATAGTGAGCCACCGCGTCGCCTATGAAGTATCGCAGCCGCTCCAGGCGCTCGGCGTGCTGGGCATCGCGCTCGGGCTCGGGCTCGTAATTTCGGCGGTCGTTTCATTCATGATTTCGCGCCGGCTCGGCCTGATCGGCCACTCTCATGCGCCCGCGGCGGAAGGGTAAAAGCGCTATGTTTCGGGAAGTGACGTTCACCGATGTCAGCCGCCTCGAATCGATTGAAGAAGCCGGGGCTCGCCTGGTGATGGATGAGGACGCGTTCCGGGCTTTCTATGACCGCACTGCGCGAGGCGTGTGGGCGTATCTGGCCCGCATTACCGGCGACCGCCAGCTCGCCGACGATCTCCTTCAGGAAACCTACTACCGCTTTCTCCGCGCCGCCGCCACGCATGAAAGTGAAGCGCATCGCCGCAATTCCCTGTATCGCATCGCCACGAACCTGGCCCGCGACGCGCGCCGAAGGACATTGACGCATCCCCACGCGGGCAGCGACGATATCGATCGGGTCGCGGCGCGGGATCACAGCTCGGCGAGCGAGACGCGCACGGATTTCGCGCGCGCCATGTCGCTTTTAACGCCGCGCGAGCGGGAGATGTTGTGGCTGGCGTACGCCGAAGGAGCTTCGCATCGCGAGATCGCCGGCGTTTTGGGGTTGCGTCCGGCCAGCATGAAGCTGTTGCTGTTTCGCGCGCGGCGAAGGCTGGCCGCGCTGCTAGGTGCGGAACGATGAAACCAATGGAATGCGAATACGAAGCCGAGGTGCTTGCCGCGGCCATCGAGTCGCGCTGGCCGGATGGGGTGGACGCGCAATTGCGCGCGCACGTTTTCTCGTGCGCGATCTGCTCGGAAGCCGCGCTGGTCTCGAGTGCGATTGGCAAAGCGCGGGAGGAAATGCGAGCGTCCGTTGTGGTTCCGGATTCCGGCCGCGTGTGGTGGCTGGCGCAAATTCGCGCCCGCCGCGAGGCCATTGCGGCGGCCGGCCGTCCCATTACGCTCGTTCAGATGGTCGCATTCGCTTGCGCCACGGGCTTGCTCGGCGCGTGCTTCGGCGCGACGTCGAGCTGGTTTCAATCCGCGCTGCGGCGAATCGCCTCCAGTTCGTTTGCTCCGCTTCTGGCGGAACACGCGACGTTAGCCATCGGCATCGGCGCCGCGCTGGTGCTGGTTCCGGCGGCGGCTTGTTTTGCGATCGCCAGGACCAAGCAGTGACATCATCGCTGCCACAGGATCTGATTCGCCTCTAACGGGATAATCGCTCCCGGTCTGCCGGGCACGACGCGCGGCGTGTAATCGCCGGCCGCCCGATTCGCCGGAACGCGCGCGGAATAGGTATAACCATGCGCCGATCCGATGAGGGGCTGTCCACGTTCCATGGTTTGGCGGAACGGGCCGTCCTTGCCATCCGCGTATAACTCTACGCTCACGGCGTCCGGATTAAGTTCGTCCAAGTAGACCTGAACGGCGAAGGCGAACCCGCCGGCTTCTTTCTCGATAGCGACCGAGCCGAATCGTACGGACGGCCAATGGCGGCGCAGCTCTCGCGTCCATTCGACCAAATTCAGCGCCGGCTTGCCGTTTTCCGCCGACCTTTCGCAAAAAGCCTCGGCGGCCGGAAGATAGTGTTCTTCGGTGTATTGCCGGACGGCGCGGTTGGTTGAGAAGGCGGGCGTCAATCGCGCCATACTTTCCCGCATACGCGCAATCCAACGGACCGGAATCCCCCGCGCATCGCGGTCATAAAATTGGGGCACAACTTCGCGTTCCAACAACAAGTAAAGCGCGTCGGCTTCCGCCGCATCCCAGGCGGGATCTTCGCCGTGCTCGGCGCCGTCGCCCAGAGCCCAGCCCACATCGGGCGAGTAGGCTTCGGCCCACCAGCCATCCAACTCCGATAGGTTCAGGGCGCCGTTCACGAGCACCTTCATTCCGCTGGTGCCGCAAGCCTCCCACGGCCGCCGCGGCGTGTTGATCCACAAATCCACGCCCTGCGCCAGCCGCTCCGTGAGCAACATATCGTAGTCGCTCAGGAATACGGCATGAGAGCGCACCTCGGACCGCCGCGCGAAGTTGACCCACTGCCGGATCATCGCCTGCCCCGCGAGATCCTGAGGATGCGCCTTGCCGGCCAGAATCAGTTGAACCGGCCTTTCCCGGTTCGTGAGTATCCTGGCCAGCCGATCGGGATCGTGCAAAAGCAGGTTCGGTCGTTTGTAAGTGGCGAAGCGCCGCGCGAAACCGAGAGTCAAGGCGTTTGGATCCAAAATCCGCTTGGCTTCTTCAACCTCGCGCGGGGATGCGCCGGATCCCGCCAACTGACGCGCCAAGCGACTGCGGACATAATCCACGAAAGACTGGCGGGCTTCGGCGCGAAGCTGCCACAACTCGCTATCCGTCGCTTTACGCAGCTCCGCTTCCAGATTCTCCAATTGGCCGATCCAGCGGCCCTTTCCGCACGCCCTCGTCCAGATGCGGTCGGCTTCCTGGGAATCCCAGCTCGGCATGTGGACGCCATTGGTGACGTGGGTGACGGGAACTTCCTCGCGCGGCCAGCGGGGAAACAGCGTTTGGAAAATTCGCCGGCTGACCGCGCCATGCAGGCGGCTCACCCCGTTCACGCGCCCGCTGCCGCGAACCGCCAGGTAGGCCATATTGAAGGGCTCGGAATGGTCCTGAGGATTAGCGCGGCCCAGACTCAGAAGGTTGTCGAACGGAACTCCAAGTTCCTGCTCGGCATAATGACGCAAATACTTCTCCATCAGCTCCGGGGGGAAGCGATCAAAACCGGCCTCGACGGGAGTATGGGTGGTGAACAGATTGCCGGCCCGCGTGACCGTGAGGGCGACATCGAACGGCTGCTTAAGATCGATCATCCAGCCGCGGGCGCGTTCGAGCGTCGCGAATGCGGCATGTCCTTCATTCAGATGGCATACTTCCGGCCGAATGCCCAGCGAGCGGAGCAGCCGCCATCCCCCAATGCCCAAAACCAATTCCTGCTTCAACCGCAAGTCCGGCCCTCCCCCGTACAACTCGCTGGTGATGCCGCGGTAGGCGGGAAGATTAGCCGGGTCGTTGGTATCGAGCAGGTAGAGCTTGGCGCGCCCAACCTGCGCTTGCCAGACGCGGATCCACAGCGGTAGACCAGGCAGGTCGAGGGAGATGCGCAGCCATTCGCCATTGACTTCGCGCACGGGAGTGACCGGCAGTTGTCCGGGGTCGTTGAAAGGATAAAGGGCGCGCTGGCTGCCGTCGGCATCGATCTCCTGGCGGAAATAGCCTTGCTGGTAAAGCAGACCTATTCCGGCGACGGGCACTCCGAGATCGCTGGCGGCTTTGAGTTGATCGCCGGCAACATTCCCGAGGCCGCCGGAATAGATGGGCAGCGCGTCGGTGAGCATGAACTCCATGCTGAAATAGGCCACGCAAGTGAGCCGCGAACCTGGGTGCGCCTGCTGAAACCACGCGGCCGATTCCATCGCATCGCGGCGGTGGCGCAGGATTTCATCCAGCCTCTTTTGGAAGGCCGAATCTCCGGCGAGGCTGTCTAATTTCTCTTGTGAAGCGGTTTGGAGAATCACCCAGGGATTGTGAGTCAGGTTCCAGAGATCGGGATCGATCTGCCGCCATATCTCGTCGGCGGAGTGATTCCAGGACCAGCGCAGATCGAGGGCCAACTGGGCCAAGGAATCTGCTCGCCGGGCTTCGGAAGGATGAAACGCGAAATGGGGATTACTCATGGCTGCCGCTCCGTTCCCTTGGGACGGACGGCTAGGCCCAATGTACCAGCAACCGATTCGCTAAAAACGCGCACACGTACGCCAATGCCGTCATATACGCGAACTGCGCCGCCGGCCACTTCCAACCGCTGGTTTCGCGGCGGACGACAGCCACCGTGGACATGCACTGCATCGCGAAGGCGAAGAATACCAGCAGCGCGAAGGCGCCGCCGGGCGTCAAGTCCTGGCGCAGGGCTTGCTGCAAGGGGGCGGAGTGCTCGTCGCCTCCCTCCACGCCGTAGATTGTTCCGAGCGTGCTCACGATAGTCTCGCGAGCCGCAAGCGAGGTGATCAGGCCGATGCCGATCTTCCAATTGAAGCCTAGCGGCCGAATCGCGGGTTCAATGACGTGGCCGATCTGGCCCGCGAAGCTCTCTCCGATTCCCGATGCGCGGTTTCCCGCGGGATCGCTATGCGAGGACGGAGGCAAATACGTCAGCGCCCAGATGCAGATCGCGACCGCCAGAATCACTGTCCCCGCGCGCCCCAGAAACACTTTCGAGCGGTCCAGCAACCGCAGCCCGAGCGAAGTCAGGGTGGGCCAGCGGTAGGGTGGCATCTCCAGCATGAAGGACGATCGCGAGCTTTTGAGAACAGTCGATTTGAGCAAACGCGCGGTGGCAAGAGCGGCCAGCAATCCGAGCAGATACAGGCCTAGCATGGCGGCGGTACGCGCGCCGAGCACATACGGAATCAGCGCGCGGTCTGGAATGAACGCCGCGATCACCAGCAGGTAAACCGGCAACCGCGCCGAGCAGGTCATCAGCGGCGCGATCAGAATGGTGGCAATGCGGTCGCGCTTGCTCTCGATGGTGCGCGTGGCCATGATCGCGGGAACCGCGCAGGCGTACGCGGACAGCAGCGGGATGAAACTCTTGCCTTGCAGTCCGAAGCGGGCCATGGTGCGATCCGAAATCAGCGCGGCGCGCGCGAGGTAGCCGGAATCCTCCAACACGCCGATGAAAAACGACAGCAGGAGAATTTGAGGCAGGAACAGCAGCACGCTGCCCACGCCGTTCCAGACGCCGTCGACAATCAACGACCGGAAGCCATGATTGGAGATGAACGACCCAACCCATTTGCCGGACCCATCGATGGCCGGCTGCAGCAGATCCTGGAGGGGCTTGCCCGCCGCGAAAATGATCTGAAAGACAGCCACGACCAGCAGCAGAAACACCGCCGGACCACCCAGTGAATGCAGGAAGATCGAATCCAGGCGGCGCGTCCAACGAGGCGGGGCGGGCGCGCGGTACTTGGAGTGTTGCCCGACTTTCGCGGCCCAAGCGCGGCACTTGGGGATATCCTGAATCACCGGAAGCTCCACCAGCGGGGGCTTGCGATGCTGAATGGCGGTGGCGCCGTCGAGAAATTGAAAGACCTTCTCGATGCCCTCCCCTTTGGCGGCGCTGATAAGAGCGACCGGGGCCCCAAGCTGTTCGGAGAGGTCTTGGACATTGGCTCCGCCGCCGCGGCGAGCGAGATCGTCCGCCATGTTCAGGATCACCAATGTCGGCAGTCCCAGACTCAGCACCGGAGCCGCAAGAACCAGATGCCGGCTCAGATTGGTCGAGTCGAGAATCAACAGCACAGCCTCGGGGCGCGGCAGGCCCTTCATTTCGCCGAGCAGGACGTCGTGCGTCACCCGCTCGTCTTCGGTACGCGGATTCAGGCTGTAGACGCCGGGGAGGTCCACTACGAAGACTTCGCGGCCGGGATCTAGCCGGACGCGGCCCATACGGTGTTCCACGGTGACGCCCGGGAAATTCGCGACCTTCTGCCGCAGCCCGGTGAGCCGGTTGAACAGGGTCGATTTGCCGGAATTCGGCGGACCGATGATCGCGACGATTCGCTGCCTGGTTTGCGCGCCGGGAGGCGGAGGAGGCAGAGTCGCGACAGCGCAGCCGTGGCAGTCACTCATTGGTTTACGAGCTTGCCTTCTGGCGCAGAATCATTCGCCGGGCAGTCTCCCGCCGCAGCGCGATCTCCGTGCCGTCTACGCGAAAAACTCGCGGATCTCCACCCGGCGCCGAATGCGCTGGAATGACCGTGTGTCCGGGAAGAAAGCCAAGCTCCATAAGCCGCCTGGCATCGTCCTCGGGAAGATCGATACGATCAAGGATGCCGTGTTCCCCGCGCCCCAACTCCATCAGATTGCGGGGAGCCGGATGTTGTTTCGGCCCACCCCCTCTTTTGACATCGGTTTGCATCTTAAACCAAAACTGGATTCGTGGTTCTGCGAACTCAAATTCTTGGAGCGTCACAGATCCGATAGCGAGTTGCATCTGACGTCCCGAACGGCTCCCTCGCCAACATCAACTTCTACTATACACCAAAATAGGACCGAACAGGTCTTAGATTCTTTGGAAAGCGGAGCGGGGTTACGGCCCAAAGCTAATGCGCGGCGAACTGCGTGGTCCCTTGCTGGTTGGTCAAGCTGACCGATTGCAGGGCGACGCCGGACGGATCGCCCTGCACCGCGAAGGTCTGGGTGTAGAGGAACTGGCTGCCGAAATTGTTGGCGTTGGGATCCTTGAACCAAGTGGAAAATGCCGTCGCCGGTTGAACCGTGAACTGGCTCGTCTGAAGCTGGGTGCTGCCCGAGGCGGAAAATGTGAAGACCGCCTGGCTGACCTCGCGAGTTGGACTGTAGCCCACCACCTGGACTGAGACGTTCTGGCCGCTGACGATCAACTGAGCGCTTGAGATTACCGGCGCCGAGGAGCTAATCGTAACGGCTTGCGACGGCGGAGTGGAAGGAGTGACGTTGACCGTGAAAGCGGTCACCTGCGGGAGAGAAACGGTAATCGTCCCCGGCAGCGTGCCGGTTTGAAAAGCGAGCGGGGTGGAGAATACCGCCGACGTCTGCCCGGCGGGAATCGTGAAGCCGGCGGTTGTCCCGCCCGTGGAGAACTGAATCGTGCCGTCGTTGGCGCCTTGCTGCGAGGCCGCGAACGATAGGCCGATTTGGCCCGTGATGTCTCCCGAGTATGTCTGATCGATGCTCACCTGAACCGGAACCTGTCCCGCCAGGTTGGCCGAGCTTGGAATGCCCGTCAGACTGATATTCGGCGTCGGAGGAAGCGCGAAAGTCATGGAGAAAAGCTGCACGGTGACGTTCCGGTTGTTATCGGTAACGGTGACCGGAACCTGGAAGCTTCCCGCTGCCTGCGGCGTTCCGCTGATGGTTCCCGAATTGGGATTGATGACAAGACCTGTGGGAAGCCCCGTCGCCGACCAGGAATAAGGCGCGGCGCCGCCCAGCGCGGCCAGGGGCTGTGAGTAAGCCACGCCCGCCGTGCCGCCGGTGAGAGGCGACTGCGTCGTGATGGTGAGCGCCGCCGGGCTTACGATCAGAGGGAACGTTCGGCTAGTGCTGTGTTGGGGATTGGTGGCTGAGTCGGTGAGCTGGATCTTCACTTGATAAGTTGCCGGATACGTCACTCCCGCGGTGGGCGTAGGCGTTCCCGAGAGAACCCCGGTGGCGGCATTGATCGAGAGCCCTGGAACCGCGCCGCTGACGATACTCCATGCGTAGGGCGCCAAACCTCCGCTTGCCGAGAGCGGTTGGGTGTAGGGAATGCCAAGACTGGCAGAGGGTAACGACGTCGCGCCGATAACGGGCGGCGGGTAGTCGGCCGTAATGGAAAAGGGCTGCGATCCGTTGGTCAGGGCCACGGAGGTGACACCCGCGGCATCCTTTACTTGAACGGTGAAGCTCAGCGTGCCCTGCGTGGTGGGAACGCCGCTTAAAATTCCCGTGGACGAATTCAGCGTGAGAGAGCCCGTCGATCCCGACGTGATGGACCAGCTATAGGGCTGCACGCCGCCCTCCGCCTGGAACTGCTGCGAATAATTTGTACCGACAGTCGCGCCAAACAGAGGATTGATGGTGGTGATAAACAGCGGGCCGGGAAGGACAGTCAGCGAAAACTGAGCTGTCGCGCCGCCTCCAGCCGCGTCGATCGCCTGAATGGCGAACGAATAAGAGCCCGGGGCCGTCGGCGTGCCCGACATCAAGCACCCTATCGGCGCCGCGGCGCAACTGGCATCGAGCTGCGCCCAAGGTGGAATATTCCCGCTGCTGAACGACCATCGGAACGGGGCCACGCCCTGCGCCGTAAACGTGAACGAGTAAAACGTGCCCGTGGTCGCTTGCGGAAGCACGAAAGGTTGGGTGATCTGGTGGCTGTCGGGCGGATTGATGGTGACAGCGGCCAGCGCGGCCGTTGCGGACAAACTCAAAAGAACAAGGACGGAGCGCATCTTAATCCCGTGGCCTCCGCTCGGAAGGCCCCTTCCCGCGGAGTTCGTTCAACGGCGCGGCCGGAACAAAGAAAGTCTGTAAGGAAGAGCTGTCGAACATATATTGCGGCTGGCCCGCCCGTTCGGTGAGGCGGAATACGCCCGGCGCGGCCATGGGCTCGAAGCGAGTGGGATTGCACGAGCACGCGATGGAGCTCTTCGCTCCCGCAACTACGTCGACCGTCAAGATAACGCCATTCGAATTCGCCAGCGCCGCGCGCTTGCCATCGGGTAGAAAGCCTATGCCGACGGGGGATGAAAGGCCATCGTCCGGTCCCGCGATCTGCGTAACAACAGCCGAGGACGCGGCCTGCTGAATGAGCCACAAGCGATTGTCTTCCGAAACGGCGATCGCGTCCGCGCTGCCGGGCCGGAAAGCGATCCGCGAGATAGGCGCGGGCATGGCGAGCGGACTGCGCGTTCCATCGCGCCCTACAAGCAGCAGCGAGCCGTCGGGAAGCGCGGCGAGCAGGTACGTCCCGTCATCGGTCACGGCGGCCGCAATCGGCTGCGTGTCGAGCGCCAGGCCGGTCACTTGCGCCGCGCCCGCGCTCATCCCGGTGGCAAAGCCCAGCCACTTGTCCGTTAATATCGCGGCGGCGCTGCCGCGCGGGCTCAAATACACGGCTCCCGCGCGCCCAACCACGGGGAGATCGGTCCAGGAAAGCTTTCCTCCCAGCGCCGCGCCGTTCAAATCCGCGATTCGCACGCCGCCATCCGAGGAGATGGCGAGGGCGTAGGATTGCCGGCTCGAAACTACAGCGCTCTGCATCGAGAAACCGGACTCGAATGGCGATCCTATCGCCGCCGCGCGCGGTATTCCCAAGATGGGGCGCAGCGCGCGGGCGGAGTTATCGAAAAAATATCCCAGCACGGGCGCGCCGCCGACGGAAGCCGTCTGTTGCGCGGGCGCAGCCGGGGAAAAAGCCAGTATGGCGGCGAGGGCGGACGTTAGTTTCATGGAAATCGTTAGTGCGGAGGCGCTCCCACCGAAGATGAGCCGACAGTTAGAACGATCGTGGGACTACCGCCGCCCCCGCCGGGTCCTCCGGGGCTACCCGGGCCCGAAGCCGAGTTCGACTTATGTCCGGCCAAAAAAGCCGCCGCCGCGCCGCCTCCACCCGCCGCCGCGATCAGCAAAATCCATTTGCCCGAGCCGTGGTGCGGCCCATTGGGAGAGGTGCTGAACTGGGTCACCACGACGTTCGCGTTTTGGCCGCGATAGGCGGCGTTTATCAGAATCTCGAGCTTTCCCGGCGTGTCGTTGAGCTTGATGCCGCGCACTGTGGCGACGCCCGTTTCGTCGGTAATCACGGTGGCGGTCTTACCCCCGCTGTCGAATTCTCCGGTCGCGCCGCTGGAAGGGAGCGTGAACGCTACCGTCGCGCCCGAGATGGGCTGATGGTTCCCGTCTTCCACGCGAATTTGAGGCGGCTGCGCAACCCTTTCGTGCGTTCGATTTAACGCGCCCTCTCCCGACACCACAACGATATTTATCTGCGTGGGCGCTTGCGCGAAGACGGTTTGCAGAGCAAGCAGAACTGCGATGCAGGAAAGAAACGGTCGTCTCATTAAGATTTAGGATTCCGTGCGAAGAGTCAGCAATTTGTCTTCCGAAGAAGCATCCCGCGCGGCTCAGTTATGGACCTGGAGGAAAGCCCGAAGCCCTTCTATCGAAAGTTTCGGACTTAGTCCGATTCCATTTCTTGGCGCTCTTCGGAGGGCGGGCTTCAGCCCGCGCGGGGCTTTAGCCTCGCATGATCGGCGTGGGGCTGAAGCCCCAATCAAGCTAAAGCGTTCCCTCCGCCGGAGCGTTGTGGTCCCGAACATGCTCCGCGCCATTATTTCCTGGGGGACTGAAGACATGATTCGAAGCGGCTATGGCTTTGTTGTTTTCTGCACGGTTTTGGCAGCCCAGTCGCTGCTCGCGCAGAAGACCACCGTGACCAAAGTCCCCGACGACCTGGCGGAATACATTCAGCTCGCCCGGTCGTTGGGACTCACCAACGATCAGCTCCGGGCGAACGCCCTCAAAAACGGCTATAAACCCAATTTAGTGGACGAGGCTCTGAAATCGCTGCCCGCGACCAAGGATGCCAAGCCGGACGAGGATCGCGGAGTGGGGGGCGATTACGTGATTGGCGAATCGGACGTGCTGGGCGTCGCCGTTTACAAGGAGCAGGACGCGTCGGTTCCGTCCGTTCAGGTGCGCGCCGACGGCAAGGTTTCGCTTCCCTTCATCAAGGATGTCGGAGTGGCGGGCCTCACCTGCGCGGAGGCCGAGAAGATCATCACGGCCAAGCTCATGCCCTATTTCAATTCGCCGGACGTGAGCGTGTACGTCCGTGAAGTGCATAGCAAGAAGATCTTCCTGGTGGGGGCCTTCCGGAAGAACGGCCCGGTGGAGCTGAAGTATCCGATGAGAGTGCTGCAAGCGGTGATCGAGGCCGGCGGTCCCAACGAGTTCGCCAAGACCAAGAAGATGTACATCACCCGGACCGAGCGAGGCAGCCAATTTCGCATTGAGTTCGACTACAAATCTTTGTTGCGTGGGGAGCACCCGGAGCTGAATGTCTGGGTGAGGCCCGGCGATTATATTTACGCGGATCAATAAATTCGGCAAATGCGGGCTTTTTTATCGTTCTCTTTCACACTGACGCTGGCGGCGACTCTTCAGGCGCAGGTTTCCTCTTCGGCTTACCGGACCTTGGGGCAGCCGAACCTGAGCCAGAGCGGCGCCAACCTAATTCGGGGATTGGAGCTATTTGAATCTTCGCCCGGACTTTTTTTGGGCGGGTCCGTGGCGCTTGATTCTCGAAACGGAGCGACGCACATTTATATCGCGGATCTCGGCAACTCGCGCGTGCTGGGATGGACCGATACGGCTTCGTATCAGATCGGCGATCCGCCGGCGGTGATCCTGGGCCAGCAAGGCCCTCAGTTCTCCGCGTTAATGGGGATTGGCGTCAAAGGACTCAATCAACCTTGGGGCATGGCTGTGGACCCCGCTTCGGGAAATCTTTATGTGGCCGACGCGGGGAACAATCGCATTCTGCGGTTTCCAGCGCCGTTTTCGAACTTGACCAACTACACGCCGGACGCGGTGATCGGGCAGCCGGGTTTTGCCGGGACCCAGGCGAATCCGCCGGGCAACTCGGCAACGGGGCTGAGCTCGCCCGAGGCTCTGGCGTTCGACACGGCGGGAAATTTGTGGGTGGCCGATACCGGAAACAATCGCGTGGTGCGTTTTCCCGCGGCCGTGCTGAATGGCCAAGTCTCGCCGCAAGCCGACATCGTGCTGGGGCAAAAGGATTTCAATTTGGGCGCGGCGAACGCGGGCGGAGGAATTTCCGCTTTGGGATTCAGCGCGCCCCGCGGCATCGCGCTGGATGCGCAGAACAATTTGTATGTAGCCGATTTTCAAAACGGCCGCGTGCTGCGATTCGCCTCGCCGATTGCGACCAATCAGGCCGCCGGAGTGGTCATCGGACAGGCGAGTTTCTCCGCGCACGTGATTATCGGTCCTCCCAATCCGCTCACGAACCACAGCATGGCCGGTCCCGTGGGCATCGCCATCACGCCCACCGATACGTTGTACGTCGCGGTCCCGGGCGAAAACCGCGTGCTGATGTTTCCGGTAGGGAGCGCCGCGACTGTCGTTTACGGCCAGGGGGATTTTACCTCTTCCACGCCGAACTTCGATTCCCGGCCGTCTGCTTCCCCGAATGGTCTATGGGCTCCCACCGATATCAAGCTGGACGCAAACGGCAACGTTTACGTCGTGGATGCCGGGAATAATCGCGCGCTGATGTACTTGTCCGGCTCGCGCTCCGCAAACAGCGTGTGGGGACAAGCGGCCTTCACCGGCAACGGCATCAACCAGATCAAGCCCACCAGCGTCAACACGCCTTACAAAGCCACGATCGATTATTCCCAGTCGCCTTATCCGCTCTATCTATCCGACAGCGCGAACCATCGCATCTTGGTATGGAAAGACTCGGTGAACTTCCACAACGGAGATCCGGCGGATCTGGCGATCGGGCAGCCGGATCTGTTTACGGCGGTGGCCAACGTGGACAACGTGGGACAGACGCCGACGGCGACTTCGCTGGCGGCGCCGCGCGGCATCGCGGTGGATCAATCGGGCAACCTGTACGTCGCCGATTTCGGCAACAACCGTGTTCTGCGGTATCCCCGGCCGGTGGACCAGCAGGGCAGAATTACGCCCGACATCGTTCTGGGGCAATCGAATTTCACCACGTCCTCCGTGGCGATAGCGAGCGCATCGTCGCTAAACGGACCCTCGGCGGTAGCCATCGGACCGGGAGGGGAAGTTTTTATCTCCGACACCGGCAACAATCGCGTATTGCAATTCTCCGCCAATCCAGCCTCGGGCGCCTCGGCGATTCAGGTGTATGGACAGTCGAACTTCAATTCGAACGCCGCGATAACGCCCCCCACGCCACAGACGCTGGTCGCGCCCCGGGGGCTTTTCGTGGACCCGGCTTACAACCTTTATGTGGTCGACTCTGGCGCCAATCGCGTGGTGATATATCCCAACGTTCAGAGCAATCCCACCAACGGACGGCCCGCTCAGGTGGTGCTGGGGCAGGCCCTTTTCACCTCAGGCGCGTCGGGCACAGGCGGAGCCAGTTTGAACGGACCGCTGGATGTAGTTGTGGATAGCACAGGCTCGCAATACTCGATCTATGTCTCGGACACGGCGAACAGCCGCGTGCAGGTCTTCCCATCGCTCGCTCTGTCGGCGCAGGAGGGCCAGACGGCCTCCGGCGGGTTGGGGGGTTGCAACGGAGCGACTCCGACGGCGGTATGTTTCCCCACGGGCGTCTTCCTGGATCGCAAGAACACCCTTTACGTGGCCGACGCGGGGAATAATCGTTTAGTACAGTTTTTGAAAGCGTCCGCCGTGGTGAATGGCGCCAGTTTCGCGGCAAGCACGCCGGTGGCGCCCGGCAGCGCGGCGAGTTTCTTCATTGCCCCGAATAGCATCGCTCAGACGAGCGATGGTACGGCGCCGCTGCCACCCTCTCTTTCGGGCCTGCAGCTCGTGGTGAACGACGCGTCCCCGGCGCCGCTATATCACGCCGGAGGCGGACAGATTAACTTTCAGGTGCCTTCAGGCGCGCCTCCCGGGCAAAATCGCATCGCCATGAAGGATGCCAATACCGGCGAGTTGATCGCCGGAGGAATTTTTTCCGTGGCCGTCTCGGGCCCGGGCCTTTTCACAGCCGCCGCGTCGGGAACCGGGCAGGGCGCAATCATTAACCAGGACGGCGTCACGTCGAATGGCGTGGGACATGCCGCGCCCAGGGGATCGGTCGTGTCGCTATATGGAACCGGACAGGGCGCGGTGAACACGGCTCCGTTCCCTCTGGATGGGCAGGCGGCGCTAGCGTCTCCGCTTTCGTACAGCGTGACGGTTCCCGCCGCCGATCCGCAGGGCTGCCTGGCGCAAACCGCAATCTGCGTTGGCTTTCAGGGCGGCGGGAACATCGCTTACGGAACAGTGCAGTTCTCCGGGCTCGCGCCCGGCTGGGTGGGCCTTTGGCAGATCAACGTGCAGATTCCGTCGAATGCGCCCACGGGCAACGCGGTCCAGGTGTTCGTTTCGCTTGGGCCCATACGTAGCAACGTCGTCACGATGGCGATTCAGTAGAAGGCTAGTTCATGTGCGGAGGACAAAAGGGTGGAGGGCGGGCTTCAGCCTGCGCGAGGCTTTAGCCTCGCCAATCGGAGGCGACGCTCCGGCGCGGCGCGGGCTGAAGCCCGCCCTCCCATCGCTTAGCTTATGCTTGCAGCTGTCAACAGCCAGGTCATCTTGGTGCTCTCCGACGACTCCGAAGTCCGGAGTTATCTGGAGATGGCTCTCCGCTGCGAGGGCTTCGGAGTCGAGGCGACCGAAAGCGACGAGGAGGCGATCCAATATCTCCGCAACGGGGCGCCCATTTGCGCGATCCTGCTCGATCTGACGCTCGCCAAACGCGATGGCGTGCAGGTGCTGCGGGCGATCCGAAGCGTGGAGCGCAATCTTCCCGTGGTCGCCGTTTCTTCCGACGTGTCTTCCGGAGCGGTAGTGGAGGTGATGCGCGCCGGCGCGAGCGATTTCCTCACCAAGCCGATCAATCCCGAAGCTCTGCAACGCGCGCTCGGCAACGTCTTTACCGAGCCCGGGCTTGAGCCGGTCAAACCGGGAGCGGGACTTACCCTGAACGAGGCGTACCTTGGGTCCAGCCCGAACATCCGCTCGATCCATAAGCTGATGCCTCCCGTCGCCTGGTCGGAGGCGCCCGTGCTGATCCAGGGCGAAACGGGCGTCGGCAAGGAGGTGCTGGCGCGGCAGTTGCATTCGCTTTCCCGGCGCGCGCACAAGCCGTTTTTCAAGCTAAATTGCGCCGCTTTGCCCTCGGAATTGGTCGAAAGTGAGCTGTTTGGGTACGAAAGAGGCGCTTTTACGGGCGCTTTTCAGCGCAAACCAGGCATGTTTGAGCTCGCCGACGGCGGCACGCTATTGTTGGACGAAATCGGCGACATGGATTTCAAGCTGCAAGCCAAGCTCCTGCAAGTCCTTCAGGATCATGAGTTTCAACGGTTGGGCGGCAAGGAGATTGTACACGTGGACGTGCGGGTGATCGCCGCCACGCACAACGACCTGGAAATGTCGATTTCGGCCGGCAGATTCCGCCAGGATCTCTACTACCGGCTGAACGTGGTGACGCTGTATGTGCCTCCTCTTAGGGAACTGCGCGACGACATCGTTCCGCTGACCGAATTTCTGCTGAAGAAGCATTGCCGCGATCCGCTGCCGGAGATTACTCCGCAACTGCACCAGGCTCTGCTCGACCACGATTGGCCCGGTAACGTCCGCGAACTCGAAAATGTCGTGCGGAAGTTTGCGATCCTCAGGAACGCCGACGCGATCGCGCGCGATCTGACAACGCGCGCCACGCGCCGAACTTTTATGGGCGTGGCGGCGGGAGTGGGCGAAGCCATCGCCGCCGCACAAGCGGCGCCCGAGCCGGAGCCCATTCTCGAGCAGGTCACGCGGGCGAAACACCAAGCCGAGACCGAAGCCATTTTAGCCGCGCTGAACACTATGCGCTGGAACCGTAAGAAAGCCGCCGCGCTGCTCAAAATCGACTACAAAGCCCTGCTATACAAGATGAAGAAACTCGGCATCCAAGCCGAGCCGGACCGGGGCGCGGTGGTAGACGACAGCGGCGAAGCAGGCGCCGGGGCGCCCGCGTAGCACGAGCTTAAGCTGGCCCCACAAACTCCTCGATCAATGCAGCCACGCGCGCCGGCTGCTCCAGCGTCAGCACGTGTCCGGTCTGATCCAGCATCTCAACGCGAGAGCCCGGAATTCGCCGTGCGAACTCTTCGGCGTACACCGGCGGCACCAAGCGGTCCTGCTCTCCCCACAGCACCATCGTTGGAGCTTTAATGCGGTGAATGCGTTTCTTCAAACCCTTATCGGGAATCGGCCAGATGAATTTGCCGGTACACGCCATGCACCAGATCATTTTGATCTGTGTCTCCGGGTCCGGCGCGCCGAACACCTGTTTCGCGATCGGCCCTTCGGGATCGCAGAAGAGATATTTCGGCAGGTCGCTGGCGGGCGTGACGATCATCCAGTTGGGAATCGGAGCGTCGTCGCGCCATAGGCCGATGGGGCACATGAGAATCAGTTTGCTCACGCGCTCCGGGTTGGCGGCCGCCAGCTCGGCAGCCATCATCCCGCCGAAGGAATGGCCGACGATAGGCACGGACTTCAACCCCAGCTCGTCCAGCAGATCGAAGTAATAAAGAACCAGGTCCCAAAGATTGTCGAGATGGGAGATGGCGTCGGGATCGCCCTCTGTGATGCCGGGGTGTTCGGGTGCGTACACGGTATGGCGCAAAGCAAGGGTGTCGAGAAACCCGTCCCAAACCAGCCCACCCGCGCCGTGCAGGAACAAAAGGGGAGACCCGCTTCCCGCTACCTTCACATTGGCCGAAATTTTGTTTTGCCAGACGCTGGCTCGCCGGTCGACAACACCGCTCATGCGGCCACCCCCTTCGGCGTTTGCCTGCGCAACGTTTCCGGCCACCAACGGTTCTCCCATTCGTCCTCCCACATGGGGCGAAGCGCCGGCGCCACCTCGCGGAAGAAGAGA
The DNA here is from genome assembly GCA_036557165.1 of Bryobacteraceae bacterium. Classification (GTDB taxonomy): domain Bacteria; phylum Acidobacteriota; class Terriglobia; order Bryobacterales; family Bryobacteraceae; genus Palsa-187. The sequence goes on along the minus strand of DATBIA010000086.1, from coordinate 9,672 downwards.
TCGATGTTTTTCAACGTCAGGTCGTGGGGCATCGAGCCCATATGCAGAAGCACCATCAGATTTCCCACGCGCAGAGACTGGCACAGGTCCTTAAGCTGATCGCGAACCGTGGCCGGACTGCCGCATACCACAAACCGGTCCTCCATGAAATCTTTGAAGCGTTTCTCTTTGAGCTTGGAAAAATTGCTAGCCATCGCGGGATTACGAAACGCGTTCACCAGGCTCCGGTAATCCTGATGGCCAGGAATGCCCAGCCATTCGGGCGGGACGTGCAGGCATTTGTGATAGAAATACTCGACGTGCTTGGCGTAATCTTTTTCGGCCTGCTCGTCGGTTTCGGAAACGCCCACCAGTTGTAGGAATCCCATGCGATACGGGTTCAAGTCGCGGCCGGCTTTCTCGCAGCTCTCCCAATATTTATCTCGCACGGGCTTGGAGACGCTCTTGTAGCCGAAGTAGCTGAGGAAGCAATAGCAGTAGTCGTGCTCGGCGGTGTAGGCAAAGGTGCTGGTGCTGCCCGAGCCGGGAATCCAGACGGGCGGATGCGGCTGCTGAATCGGCCGGGGCCACACGTTGACGGCGCCCAATTGAAAGTACTTACCGTTCCAGGGGAAAACTTCACGGGAGGTCCACGCCTTGAGGATGAGATCGTGCGCTTCCCGGTAGCGCTCGCGCTGCTCGATGGGTGGAATGCCGTAGCAGATGTTCATATCCATGGGCGTGCCGAGGGGCATGCCCGCGACCAGCCGGCCGCCGGAAATGGAATCGATCATCGCGTACTCTTCGGCGATGCGCGTGGGCGGCTGCGTGCCAGGGAGGCTCGCGCCGAGTTGCACTAAGGCGCAGTTGAGGCCTTGCGTGGCCCGCGCCAGCACGGAACCCATCACGTTGGGATTGGGCATGAAGCCGTAGGCGTTCTGATGATGCTCGTTGGTGCAGACGCCGTCGGAGCCGGCCTTCGCGGCGGCGATCAACTCGTCGAGAGTCCAGTTGTAGAACTGCCCGACGCGCTTGGCGTCGGCGAGCTCGTGAAACGGAGCCGTCACCCAAATCGATTTGTAGCGCTTCTCAAAGTCGTCGGGAAGCTCCCGATGAGGCATCAGGTGAAACGTGGAGATGTACATGGCGTTCCTGGAAAACCAAGAACGCGATCATATCATGCGCTGCATGCAGCCTTGGCTGGCAAAACGAAAAAGACAGGCGGCGGGGGTATTCGGTCCACTCTGCTGGCAGCGGCGACTCATACCTCCGGTCGGAGATGGCTCGTTCGCCGTTATGCTTTCGCCGTTCTGAGGGCAGCAAGCACCCGCGCGTCGCGGAACGGAACCCTCCGGATGCGAACGCCGGTCGCGTCATGGATTGCATTGGCGATCGCCGCGAGCATGGGCTTCAATGCCGCTTCACCGCCACCATAGGGCGACAGGTCGGGGCGGCCCGGATTGGGATCGCCATTCACTAACACGACATCGATCCGCTCCGGCGCGTCGGCGTGGCGGAGAGTCGGATGCGACACCCAGTCAACGCTGGTGATTTTTTCACTGTCGAACTGGACTTCCTCATAAAGGGCCCGGCTCAGCCCATGTAGCATGGCGCATTCAGCCGTGTGACGCAGACTCTGGGGATTGACCACCAGGCCGCAGTCATACGCGCACGCGAGCCGCTTTGCCCAGACATGACCAGTCTGACGATTCACTTCGACCTCAGCAATCTGGGCGACGACCGACTGACCCCGGAATGAGTATGCAATTCCCCGCCCGGTCAGGATGTTTCCGCTGCCACGCGGTTTCGGCGAGGGCCGCGCGTCCCAGCCATAAACTTCAGCCACCGCCTTAAGAGCCGCTATCGACCGCGCGCGCTTAAACCCGCTATCATCGCTCGTCGCGCCTTGAAGCATCTTCATCCGGAATTCTAGAGGATCGGCCTTCGCCGCAGCCGCCATTTCGTCGATGAACGACTCCGCCGCGAACGTCGACTGCGGACCGTTCGGATCGCGAAGATTGCCGGTGCGAAGCGGCGTCTCCCAGACCAGAGGCAGGCTCACCACCTCACCGGCCATCCTGCGATTGGGAATCGCGTACATATCCGAAGGCGTGGCGGAACCTCCGGCGGCCGGCTTCGCCCGCCTCGATCCCATCAGTTGAGCGATCAGTACGGTATCGGGTTCGTTGTAGCCGACATGATTGTAGTCACACGCCCGGGCGCTGTAATCGTAAGCCACCAGGCGGCCTTCGGAATCCAGACCGCCACGGACTTTGACAAGGAACGCCGGTCCCTTCGTGTCCCAGGCCGTCTCCTCGTTTCTCATCCACTGCATCCGGACCGGACGCCCAAGCTCCCTTGCGATCCACGCCGCTTCGCAGCCTGCGTCATCGGCAGCCGTGCGGCCGTACCCCTGCGGACCCTCCATCCACACGACGCGGACGTCTTCCCGCGGCATGCCTAGGAACGTGGCCACGCCGTTCCGCATGCCATACGACTTCATGTCGTTGGAATAGATCGTCATTTGACCGTTCGACGGATCAGCCGTCGCATGCGCGCCGGAGATTGCCGTATGGCCTTGAAATGGCACCTCGTATTCGGCTTCAATGACTTTGGCCGCGCCCGAAAAGGCCGCATCCAGATTTCCGACAACGATCGGGCGGGACGCGGATGTGGGCGTTGCGGCGCGCATGTATTTGAATAGATCTTCCGAAGGCGGGAAGGGTGCGGCCGCCGGCTTTTCCCATGTGGTCTTGAGCTGCCTCGCCGCGTTAATAGCCTGTTCCTCGCGTTCGCAGACGACTGCGACGTAGTTACCCTTGCTCACCACCCTGACAAATCCCGGAAGATTGCGAACTGTCGATTCATCGATAGCCGTCAGCTTCGCGCCCGCGAACGGAGGTTTGACGTTGCGGGCGTGAACCATCCCCGGCAGTTTTACGTCGACGGCCCACTTGAGAGAACCGTCCACCTTAGCGGGGATGTCATAACGCTGTGGAGACTGGCCCGTATACCTGAGCTCCTGCACCGGCTTTGTTTTGGCCACGCCGGTGACCGCGTTGACGTTGGCCCCGGTGAGCGTTACATTGAACTTCTTTCCCGCAATCAGCTCCCCGTAGGTAACCCGCTTCAAGGCGTCGCCCTTTGATGAAATAACGGCGTTGGCAACCGACAGTTGGTCTACGGGAACCCCCAGGCGGGCCGAACCCATTTCCAGCAGCACTCGGCGAGCTTCGGCGGCAGCCCGCCGCATCGGCCAGGAATCTCTCTCCATGGCCGTCGAGCCGCCCGATCCGCCCTGGTCCACGGTGTTGTCAGTACTGCCCATGATGCAAGTAGTCTGATCGAACGCGATGTCCAGTTCGTCGGACATCAACTGCCGGAATCCAGTTCCGGTGCCTTGACCGCAGTCCGTTTTACCGACATAAAACGTCGCCGTATTGTTTTCGTGAATCACGATCCACGAATCGAGCTGTCTGAAGTCCGGATCAGGGTACGGTCCCGCCGTCCTGGTCTGACCGTGCGCCTCGGTTAACAGAGCCCCGGCGTCTACCCCGAAGCTCACGGCGAGCATGCCCGCGCTTTTCAGAAAGGACCTGCGGTTCGCGGTCAAGATTTCTTGGACGCGTTTTGGAATTTCGGAAGATATCGTCATGCTGCTACCTCCTTCTTCCCGCCACGCCGTCCTTCGGCAATAGCTTTTGCGGCGCGCTTGATGGCGGCTTGCATGCGGTAATAGGTCATGCAGCGGCACAATGTTGCGTTCATCGTCTCGCGGATCTGCGTGTCGGTCGGGTTCGGGATCTTGTCCAGCATCGCCTTCGCGGTCATAATTTGTCCGTTCTGGCAAAAACCGCACTGGGGAACTTGCTCATCAATCCAGGCCTGCTGGACCGGGTGCAGCCGCCCTTGCTTGGAAAGTCCTTCGAGAGTGGTGATTTCGCTCTTGACCGAGGACACCGGCGTGATGCACGAACGAATCGCCGCGCCATTAACGATCACGGTACAGGCCCCGCACTGCCCGAGTCCGCACCCAAACCGCGGGCCCTGCAAGCCGAGGTCGTTGCGAAGGATGTAGAGTAGCGGCGTGGCCGGTTCCACATCCAGCGCGTGCATGCTGCCGTTCACTTTAAGTGTGACTTTGCTCATTCGAGGCACTCCTGCCAATCGGGTTGTACGAAGACGTAGCGCAATCCATTTTATCGGGTTTCGCGCACTATGCGACCCGAAGGAGATCCACACAGTACGACCGTAATCCGTCCGTAAGCTTGCCCCCGCCCTCACGGGCGGGGCTGAAAGTGGGCACGACGGTGTTCCAGCGTTCGCACCCAGCCCCGGCCGTAAGGCCGGGGATAAGCGCCGGTTGAATACCTATCGACGGATTACGGTACGATGCGCCGCCTAGTTGGGGCGCATGGCCGCCTACGGTTCCCCCAGAGCCGCCGCCGCGGCTCGGGCGCTTTAAAATTGAAAGCGCCCGACGATCGAACCTTGCCGCGGCAGGCTGAAGGTGGTCCCATTGTTGATATACCCGAAACCTGCCGTCGTTTGACCGGCGCCGGTTTTGGTTTGCGTCGCAAGGGCATTCACCACTGTCGGATTATTCACCTCAGTACGGTTGAACACATTGGTAAATTCCATCCGAAGGCTCAGCGCGGCTCGTTCCTTAATGCGGAAAACTCGGCCCAGGCTCATGTTCTCCACGGGCCGCCGCTGATAGCGGTAGTCGTTGTAGTAAGCCGCCGCCGTTCCAAACTGTCCGGCGGGAGGCTGCACCCACGCCGCCGGATTCAACACAAAAGCACGGTTGGGATCGAAACAATGGCAGTTCAGGCTTTGCGTGAAAAGAGGCACTCCCGGGACACGGTCGGCGAAGGTTCCGGTAGCCGGAGACGCGGCATTCCGAAGCAGAGATGTATTCAGCGAATTTTGAGCGTAGGGAGCTAGAATCGGCAGTCCGCTACCGTATTGGAGAAACGCTCCGAGCGTCCAGTCTCGCACCACCCAAGACAGAGCTTTATTCGCGCGGAGTACCGGCACTGTGTAATTCGCCGATAAATTAAAAACGAAAGGCTTGTTGTATTGCGAGATGTATTTGTTGAGCGCGCGATTGTATACATCATTCACGGCCGCGCCTCCCACCGTGCCAATTACGGGGTTGGTTTCGGCGCCCTGAGTCAATTCCTTCTGCCAAGTGAATGCGCTCGTATAGGAGAGTCCGTGAGACAACCGCTGGGTCGCCTTCAATTGCATAGAGTCGTACCAGGTCTTACCAAGAGGCGCCCAGTCGTATGTGATCGAGGTGAACTGCGGGAATGGCCGCAGGGACTGCGCCACTGTCGAGCCTGTCGGGAACCCCGGATAAGGAGGATGGTTAAATCCACGCGCCGCCGCAGTGGCGGAATTGAGAGGCGAAGCCAGAAGCGTCCGGTCCGCGGCGTTATTGATATCGAGACCAAACGACGCGAGCCGCTGCGGAGTGAGGCCGTTGATATCCATCAGTCCGGGCGCGTCCCACCAAACACCGCGATTGCCAACGTAGGCGCCTTCCACCACCAGATTGCGAAGGATCTCCCGCTGCACTCCAAGACTCCATTGATATTGGCGCGCCGGGCGCCCGGCATTCGCATCCACGGCAACTTTGGGAGGCGTCAAAGTTCCCGCATAGGGGAACTGGCCTGGATCCAGATTGGGCCAGGGGGTTGGCGTGAACGGAATCCCATTCTGCAAAGTCATAATGGGCTGTCCGAACGAGGTAGAGGCGATCGGGTTCACGCTGGTTGTAGAGGAAGTCGCGCCGTTGCTGTCGGGTGTTGAGGAATAGACAATGCCAACGCCCACACGCGCAACGGTTTTGGGCGTAATCTGATATGCGGCTCCCAGACGGGGCGCGAACGCGAAGGGATAGTTGTGGGCGAATTCGCAGTTGCAACGTCCCGGTCCGGACCCTTCGAAAATCACCGCTCCCGGCAATCCTCCGGCGGTCGGATTCGGCGCGGTGGGGGAGAAGTTCGGCCAACGGCCTTTGTCGTCTTTGATGTAAGTGGCATAGTCGTATCGCAGACCGTAGTCCAAGGTGAGCCTGCGAGTGATCTTCCAGGAGTCTTGCGCAAAACCTCCCCATTGCGATTTCACGGGCCGCAGCGTGGTGGGATTCGATATTGTCACCACGTCCGCCATTCCCATCAGGAAACTCGCGTAGGGGAAACCCACGCTACCGCCGTTCAGATTCTGGCCATTTGTGGAGGGCAGTCCCGTCTCCGCCGCCGCGAATTGGTAAATTCCGTTTGAGCTGGTATAGATCTTGCCTGGATACGCCTCGATGCGCATCTCTGCACCCGCTTTATAGGTGTGATTCTGCCTTACCCACGTCACGCTCGCGTTGGAAGTAGGCTTCGCCCACCAGAGGTTTCGGTTGGATGCCGGTCCCATGTTTTTCATGCCGCCCTGAGGTTGGCTGGCAGGAAACTGAAACGCCGGGAACAGCCGCTGCACAGTGGCTCCGTTTAATCCGAGTTGTTGTTGCGAATTGTAGTCGAGCACGGGCGCGTTGTCATTAAAAAAGATGTCTTGAAAACCCGCCCCGAAATGAAGTAACACAGTCGGTGTGAGCGTGTGTTCATAATTCAACCGGTACAGGCTGGAAGTGGTGAATGTTCCTATGGCCGCGGTGATCGGCAAAGGCAGACCGTCGGATGCTCCCAGTGTTGGAGAATACTGGCTTGCAGTCGACGTGCGGGACCAGTAAAACGACACTTTGTCCCGCGGACCCAACATCTGATCGACTTTCAGGGCCGGGATCTGCGTAACTCGCTGACTAGGATAGGAAGGAAGAAAATTGTTCACGAGCCCTGAGTTGGTAGGCTGCGGAATTAAAGATTGTACCTTTAGCGCGACCGGATCCATTTGAGCCGCCGGAACAGTGTTATTCGAAAATGGGTCGCGGATAACCGCTCCGTTTATCACTCGCTGAGTACTTGGATCGTAAATCGTGTTCTCCAGGATCGGCCGGCCTAGCGGGTCGGTCCCAAGCGTGCGGCCGGTGAGGGCTTGGCGAAAATCGCCGCTGCGATACGCGGGCGTCGGAATCGTTTGGGGCGTATTGTTAATTTGCTGCGTTTCGCGGAACTGCTCGAAATTGAAAAAAAAGAACGTTCGGTCGTGACCGTTGTAGAGTTTGGGGACCCAAACGGGTCCGCCCATAGTCACGCCCCAATCGTTTCTGCGCTGGACCGGGCGGATGAGGCTGCCTTGGCGGTTATTCGTGAATGGCGTCCCTGCGTTGAGGACCTCGTTAACAAAGTAGTCGTAGAGCGTGCCATGGAACTGATTGCTGCCGGACTTCATGGTGACGTTGAAGAAACCGCCGCCCACCTGGCCATATTCGGCGGCGAAGTTGCTGGTTTGAATTGCAAATTCCTCGATGGAATCGACACTTGGCTGGACCTGAGCGGGTACGCCGGGCGTGAAACTATTGCTCGCGTCCTGGCCTTCGATTCGCAGCGCCTGCGTGTTTGAGGGCGAGCCATTCACCCGGACAACTGAATTCGCCACCCAGTACGTTCCCGGAATCATTTGCGTCACCGCATAGGGGTTGCGGATGCCGGCGCTTCCCGCCTGCGACGACCCAATTCCCAGGATCGGAAGACTATCCATGCGGTCGGTGCTGACGTTATGGCTCAGTTCTCCGCTCTCAGTCTTCAGAAGCGGTGCGGCCTCGTTAACGGTGACAGACTCGGAAGCTGTGCCGACCTCCAAAGCCACGTCGACACGCAAGGTTTGCGCTACCTCGACCGTCAGACCCTGACGGACATATTTCTTAAATCCCGGCACCGTGACGGCCAATTCGTAGGAACCGGCGGGCAACTCGGAAAGGGTATAGTTCCCCGTGGCCGTTGTGGCGGCCCGGTAAACCGCACCGGTATCGACGTTGCGAGCTTCTACAGGCGCCACGGCGACTACAGCCCCCGCAGGGTCGGCTATCGTGCCGGTGATTGTTCCACGATCGCCTTGCGCAAATGCAAGCAAAGCTGAGAAGAAAATAGAGACTACCGTCGACCGCATCTAACCACCCCCCTCGCTCATCGGAACTCAGAATTTTTTGACCAGTATCGGGAGTATATTGACCGGATCGAACTATGTCAAGTGCTTCGAATGACTTGCGTTTCGGATGACTCGAATGGGGGATTGACTCGATCGCAGCAACCTTGGTATACGTTCGACAACCCCTTCACGCGACCCCTTTATGCGATGCAACTACTCGTCACTGAACCGTCCGGAACCATGCGCCGGTAGCCCGCGAGCTGCGGCATGGCTGCTCATCGCCGCGTCGATATTCGCCGGAGGGCTGCACGCTCAGCAAGCGGCCGTGTCACAAATCTCCGGTATGGTTCGCGATCCGGCGGGGCTTGGAGTCCCAGGCGCGAAGGTCACCGTTTCCCAAACGACGACAGGATTAACGCGTTCGGTTCAAACAGGTCCCGATGGCGCCTACACGATTCCGAGCCTTCCCATCGGTCCGTATCGGATGAGCGTCGCCAAGGAAGGCTTTAGCTCGTATGTTCAGGAAGGCGTTGTTCTCCAGGTTGACAGCAATCCCGTGATTGATGTGGCGCTCAAGATCGGGTCCCTCAGCCAGGAGGTCGTAGTTCAGGCCGATGCAAACATGGTCGAGACTCACAGTACGGGGGTGGGACAGGTCGTCGACCAGCAGCGGGTGGTGGAGCTCCCGCTAAACGGCCGTAACGCGACCCAGCTCATTTTTGTGGCCGGCGCCGCCAGCACGGGAGACCCGAATCTGAACACCAACAAGAACTATCCGACTGTCAGCATTTCCGTTGCGGGGGGTCCGTCGAATGCGATCAGCTATCTTCTCGACGGCGCGATGCACAACGATCCTGAAAACAATTTGAATCAGCCGATTCCTTTCCCCGACGCTCTCCAGGAATTCAAGGTGGAAACGAGCGCCCTGCCGGCGCAGTACGGCTATCAGGGCGGCGCGACCGTTAACGCGGTGACGAAATCGGGCGGCAACGAATTCCATGGCGATGCATTCGAATTCCTCCGCAATGGCGATTTGAACGCGCGCAACGCCTATGCCGTAAGGCGCGATTCGCTGAAGCGAAATCAATTCGGCGGTACGCTCGGAGGGCCAGTCAAGAGGAACAAGCTGTTCTTTTTTGCCGGTTATCAAGGCACCATCCAACGGTCCGATCCCACCACCGGAATCGCTTTTGTTCCGACGGCGCAGATGCTAGCAGGCGATTTCACGCAGATCACGGCTCCCGTCTGCAATGCCAACCGCCAGATTACGCTGAAGACTCCCTTTGTAAACAATAGAATCGATCCGGCTTTATTGAGTCAGCCGGCGGTGAATCTCACAAAACGTCTGCCCACGCCAACCGATGGGTGCGGCACGGTGAGGTTCGGAACCGTGAGCAACAGCGAAGAGTATCTGGGGCTGGCGCGGGCAGATTACCAGATCAATACGCAGCAAACTCTCTTTTTCCGCTACTACATCGCCCATTTAGACCAGCTATCGCCCTACAACAACAACGATCCGCTGACCATCACGGCGCCTTTCGTCACGTACAACATGCAATTCTTCGCGCTGGGCCATACCTATGTAATCAATCCCACGACGATCAACTCCTTCCATGCATCGTTGAATCGCGGCGCGATCGTCAGAGGTTC
>DATBIA010000085.1:0-28955 GCA_036557165.1 Bryobacteraceae bacterium | reverse complement strand
TGTATAACAACTTGTTAGGCCATCTGGTGATCATGGGCCAGAATTCGGGAGCGGCGCTGGGCAAGCAATTCGATTTTCAGTTCACATATGAGCACAATGCCCGCGCGGCTGCCAAAGCGGACGCGGATTACCGCTACGTCGATCTTCCCGACGAGATCAACCTCTCGGATTCCGCAAAGGACGCTTACTACCGACAGCACGCCGTCGTCGTCCTGCCCGGCTTAGGAACCCCTCGCAGCGCGCGCACAATTGAAGTTCCAGCGGCCCGCGTGGCCTGGGGCATCACGATGTTGAAGAATGCGCCGAACAAGGCGAGCGCAATCGAGTTCCTTAAATTGCTCTTAAGCCCGGCAGTGACGGCTGCGCTGAAAGAACATGGCCCCGATCCACTGTCGCCGCCGCTTGTCAGCGCGGAAGATTTCCGAAATCTTCCGGAACCCCTTCGGTCGCTGGTAAGGCTCGGCAAATAGACATAAGTAGGACAAGCTGAAGCTTGTCCTACTTCGCGAAGACCTTGATCGACGAGCCGATCAGGATCGCGCCGAGCATCGCTTTCAGCAGTCCCGAAGGAGCCAGATGAGCGAGCAATCCGCCGGCGATACCTCCCACAACCGCTCCAATGCCCATCGGAAGCACCAGACGCATGGCGATCTTGTGATCGCTCAAGCTACCGGCTCGATAATGCCTCACCAAGCTGGTGACGACGGTGGGAATGCTCACCATTTGGCCAAGGGTTCCGGCGCCCGTGATCGGCGCGCCGAATCCGAGAAGCAAAGTGGGAATGATGATTTCGCCTCCCGCCACGCCGAGAACAGCGCTAATTGCGCCGATCAGCCAACCCAGCACAAGTCCGGAGACGATTCTGAGCAGCGTCGTCTGCCGGAAAACGCCCACAGGAGTGAAGGACACCACCGCCTCCGCCATCATCACCAGACCCAGCGCGAGCAGCAGCGCGAAGACGGATCGCCTGAGCGCTTTCGGCGAGATACGCCGCAACAGATCGACGCCCGCATACGATCCCAAAGCGGCCCCCAAGCCCAGCGCGGTAGTTTCGAGGAGAAACGGCGCGAGGCCGGCGGTGTTCAGCGTGTAAAGCCGTGTCGGAAGAGCGGCAAGAAGTGTAATCAGACTCACCGCCATATTAACCGGGATGGCCGTGGTTAACGGAAGGCGGAGCGTGCCCGCCAAATACGGAATCCGCAATTCGGCGCCGCCCAGTCCGACCAGACCGCCCGCGAGGCCCACGATGAATCCAACGAAAGCGTTGAGGAAAACTCGCTTGGGGCCGCTCTCTCTTTGCCTCCCAACCTGTGCCGCGGAGTGTGCCAGAAGGTCCACGATATCATGAGAAGCGAGACTCCCATTAGTGTGCGCAATTCCACAAAAGGGGCGGCTGAAGATGTGCGGATGCGCGGTTTCGCGCAGCGTCACACGATCCGCGCCGCGCTCGACTGGCTGGACGCGCAACTGAAGCCCCTACCCGCGGAGACCGCGCCGCTGCAAACCGCCGCCGGCCGAGTGCTCGCCGCTTCCGCGATCAGCGAGATCGACGTGCCGGGGTTCGACCGCGCGACCATGGACGGCTACGCGGTGAGCGCCGACGCCACCGACGGCGCCGCTCCCTACAGCCCCGCGCCTCTACGGGTCATCGGCGACTCAATGCCCGGCCGCCCATTTGAAGGCCGTCTCTCGGCGGGCGAAGCAGTTCGAGTGATGACAGGCGCGCCGATCCCGCTCGGCGCCGACGCCGTTCTTCCCGCCGAATGGATCGAAGAAAGCAGCCCGGCCCTCATCAACGCTCTCGCTGCGGTGCCGCGCGAGAAAAATGTGGGCCGCCGCGGTGAGGACATCGTGCGCGGGACTACGGTGCTCGAAGCGGGGCGCGTCCTGCGGCCCCAGGATTTGGGTGTCCTCAGCTCGATCGGACAAGCCGAAGTTAGCGTGATAAAGCGGCCCCGCGCGTATCTGGCCGTGACCGGAAACGAGTTGCTGCCCGCGGGCTCGCGTCCTCACGGCTATTGCATCGCGGACGCCAACGGGCCGATGCTGGCGGCGCTGATCGAGCGCGACGGAGGCATTGTCGACTTCCCCGGACCTCTTCGCGATGATCGCGATGCGATTCTCCGCGCGCTGCACGCCGATGCCGATATCGTCATCGTCTCCGGTGGCTCTAGCGTGGGCGTGGAGGATCTCGCCCCCATGCTCGTCGCGCAACAGGGCGAGCTGGCCGTTCATGGAATCGCCATGCGCCCGAGCAGTCCCACCGGCCTTGGCCGCATCGGGCATCGCATCGTTATTCTGCTGCCCGGCAATCCTGTGTCCTGCCTGTGCGGCTACGATTTCTTCGGCGGACGCGCGGTGCGCGCGCTCGGCGGCCGCGACAAGGCGTGGCCCTATCGCTCCATCCGCGCGAAACTGAAACGCAAGATCAATTCGCAAATAGGCCGGCTCGACTACGCTCGCGTCAAAATCGAGGACGGAATGGTCGAACCGCTGGCTATCGGCGGCGCTTCGATCCTGTCTTCCACCACGCGCGCCGACGGGTTCGTGATCGTGGACGACGACAGCGAGGGCTACGCCGCCGGAGCGAGCGTGGAAGTGTGGCTCTATGCGTGAGCAGGAGCAATTTCTTCAGGTTCTCGACCGCGACGAAGCGGAGCGGAGATTCCGGGCCGCAATCGACTGCGCGCCGCGCGGCCTCGAAGAAGTAGCACTCGATTCAGCTCTTGGCAGGGTGCTGGCGGATGACGTGGTCTCCCCCGTGGACGTTCCTTCGTTCGACCGTTCGAATGTGGATGGCTTCGCCGTAATCGCCGAAGACACCTTCGGCGCCTCGGAAGCGGCGCCGCGCACGTTGAGTCTGGAAGACGAAGAGATCCACACCGGAATCGTTCCCAAAATTGCGATCCATCCCGGCCGGGCGGTTCCGATCGCCACCGGCGGAATGATTCCACGCGGCGCAGACGCGGTCGTGATGGTGGAGCACACGGAGGCGCGGGACCGTGAGCTGCGCGTGTTCCGAGCCGTCGCCGGCGGCAGCGGAGTATCGTTTGCCGGAACCGATATCACTGCCGGCGAAACCGTGCTTCGCCGCGGACAATTGCTCGCCAGCCGGGATACCGGCGTGCTCGCCGCTATCGGGATCTCCCGCGTGAGCGTTTGGCGCAAGCCGATTGTGGCGATCCTATCGACCGGCGACGAGATCGTCGCGCCGGGCGATAAGATGGAGCCCGCCAAAGTCTACGACTCCAACGGACAAGTCCTCGCGGATGCCGTTCGCGAACTGGGCGGCGAGCCGGGGCGCCTGGGCATCGTTCACGACGAGATTTCCGAGTTGCGCGAACGGCTACAAAGCGCGCTCGAATTCGCCGACGTTGTGCTCCTCTCGGGTGGGACCAGCAAGGGCGCTGGCGATATTTCGTATCGCGTGGTCGCCGAGCTTTCCGATCCGGGAATCGTCGCGCATGGCGTGGCGCTCAAGCCAGGCAAGCCGATCTGCCTCGCCGCGACCGGCGGCAAGCCGGTGGTCGTGCTTCCCGGTTTTCCCACCTCGGCGATCTTCACGTTTCACGAATTCGTCGCCCCGGTAATTCGCCTGCTCGCCGGCCGCGATTCCGATAAGCGAGCCGCCGTGTCCGCGAAACTCGCCGTCAAGGTGAATAGCGAGATCGGCCGCACGGAATATCTGCTGGTTGGTTTAGTGGAGACCACGGACGGTGCGTTCGCCGCCTACCCGATGGGACAGGGCTCCGGCAGCGTCACGGCCTTCAGCCGCGCCGACGGCTTCGCCACCATCGGCCGGCATGAGGAAATCGTTCAAGCGGGGGCGACGATAGGTGTTCAGCTTTTGAGCCGCGATCTTCAGTTAGCCGATCTGGTCGTGATCGGCAGCCATTGCATCGGGCTCGATTACCTGCTCGGCGAATTGGAGCGGACGGGCGTGCAATCGAAATTTTTGGCCGTTGGGAGCACAGCCGGGCTGCTCGCCGCAAAACGCGGGGAGTGCGATTTGGCAGGCGTTCACCTGCTCGATCCCTTGACGAACGAATATAATCGCCCGTTTCTGACTCCGGAGCTGGACCTGATCTGCGGCTATGGACGGCTGCAGGGTATCGTCTTTCGTCGCGGCGACGCTCGCTTTGAAGGCCGCGCCGCGGAGGACGCGATCGCCAACGCCGTTCACGACGCCTCGTGCGTGATGGTGAATCGCAATCAAGGGAGCGGTACCCGCGTGTTGATCGATCGTCTGCTCGGCGGCGCGCGTCCGCGCGGCTACGCCGTCCAGCCTCGCAACCACAATGCCGTCGCTGCGGCGGTGCTTCAGGGACGCGCCGACTGGGGCATGACGCTCGACATCATCGCGCGCAACGCGGGACTCGGATTTCTGCCGGTTCAGGCCGAACAGTATGATTTTATCGTGCCTCGGGCGCGCGCCGACCGGCCCGGAGTGGCCGCTTTTCGCGCGCTGCTCGATCAGGCCGCGACTAAACAGGCGCTCGCACGCCTGGGGATGACGCCGTGACGGTTGGAGGAATCGTTTTGTGCGGCGGACGATCGACCCGAATGGGATCTTCTAAAGCTTTGCTGCCTTTCGGGCCGGAAACGATGCTCCAGCGGGTGGTGCGGCTCCTGAGCGGCGTTGTGGCGCCCATCGTCGCGGTCGCGGCGCAGGATCAGCAATTGCCCGAGCTGCCCTCGAGCACGATTCTCACGGTTGACGAACGCGAGCAGCGCGGCCCCCTGGAGGGTTTGCGGGCCGGCCTGAAGGCGCTCCCGGACTCGGTGGATGCCGCGTATGTTACCAGTTGCGACGTACCGTTGCTTGTACCCGCTTTCGTGACGCGCATGATCGAACTGCTTGGCGATCAAGACATTGCGGTGATGGAAATCGACGGCTTTCCGCACCCTCTTTCCGCGGTCTACCGGCGCGATACGCTGCCAGAGGTCGAATCGCTTCTGGCGCGCGAAAAATTGCGCCCGGTTTTCCTGTTCGACGCCGTTCGCACTCGCCGTGTGGATCCGGTTGAAATGGCCTCCGTCGATCCGGAGCTGCGCACGCTGCGCAATCTGAACACGCCTGAAGATTACGCGAAGGCGCTAGCCGAAGCTGGACTCCGAGTTAATGCGAGCTGACCGCGCTGGGGACGGGCCGAAAGTAGAAAAGGCCGCCCCACGTGGGGGCGGCCCTTGCTAATTTCGTTTCCGGTAGAGCCACAAACCACTGAAACCACCGGTACGACTGAGACTGGCGTGCTTGGGATTCGTTTCAGCGCCGCGTCTTGTGCCGGCTTACGGCCGATTCACGTTCTCGGCTTGGAGACCTTTGGGACCTCGCTTTACTTCGAATTCCACTTCGGTGCCTTCCTCTAGCGTCCTATAACCAGACATTTGGATCGCTGAGAAGTGCACGAAAACGTCCTCGCCGCTAGCGCGCTGGATAAATCCATAGCCCTTAGCTGCGTTAAACCATTTCACAACACCCTTTTCTCTCACTACTTTGATATCTCCTATTTCTCTCTTCCGGCAAGCCGGGACGTACCTGCAAAAACTTCATTATTGTCTCACGGAACGCTTAGTGTTTGCAAATCAAGTTTTTGCGGGTTCACCCCGGAGCGGCCGCGGAGCCATTTTACGCGGGATTTCCCACCTTGGCGGGCGGGGCTTCCGCGCCGATCATCTCAATCCGGCAGGCGTCGCGATAGTCGCACCACAGGCACTTCTTAGAATCCAAAGGCCGAACGGCGATCTCGCCCGAGGAAATGGCGGCGTGCGCCTCCGTAGCGCGGCGGGCCGCCTCGTCCATCAGCTCACGGAGTCCCTCCTGAGTCCGGGATTCGCCCATCCTCTCCAGGGCCGCCGCCGCTAAGCTCCAGCCGCCCCAGGAGATTTCTTTCTTGACTCCACAATAGAGCATTCCTATCGGCTTAAGGCCAAACGCTCGTTCAACGGACAACATGTACAGACCCGCCTGTACCAGGTTGCCCGACTCGCTTTCGTCGACTCGCTCGCGGATTTTGTTTCCAGCACTGTATTTGTAATCGATCACGAGCGCTTCTCCGCGTGGTCCGGCATCCAGACGGTCGATTCGGCCGCGAATCGTCAACTCGGGCGAGAGCGCGAACCGGAAGTCCCGCTCCACCTCGGTATTCCAGCCCAGGTCCAATTGCCGGTTATTAATAAATCCCTCGAAATTCCGCATTAATTCTAGCCGGACCGCCTCCGCGCGGTACGTCTCCGGGACGCGCAGCCGCGCGCATTCCTCCTGGAAAACGCGGTTCAAGACCTGCGAACCGAGCAGCGGCAAATGGATCCATTCGGCAAGCGCGCGATGGATAATTTGACCCTGCGCGAGGATCGTCAGACGGTCGCGAGGCGCGGGTGGGCGAGGGCGTAGACCGAGCGTCCTCCGCGCGAAAAACTGAAACGGGCACTGGAGGAAGCTTTCGATGCCGGTGGGCGAAAGCTTGCGATGGGACTTTGCGAGCTGGGCCGTAAGAACGGGGTCTCGAATCGACTCCGATTTGTGGGGCGGGCTGCCAGCGTGGACGTCTTTGGCAGCGCCGCGGTCGTGGCCGACGGGCGATCGGCTTGGGGTCTCCGAGATGTCCGGCAAAAAGAACGAGGGAATCGTTTCTTCGCCTTTCTCGTTGAAGCGCGGGTAACTCAGGATCGTTTCCTTGGATGCGCGCGTCGTCGCCAGTTGAAACAGAAGACGCTCCTGTTGCTGCCGTTGAGCGGCCGTGGAAAGCCCGAGGCGCGAGCGCAGGAAATCGCCCACCAAAGGGTCTTCGCGATGGTAAAGCGGAAACGTTCGTTCGAGCAAACCGCACACGAATACGATCGGCAGGCTCCACTGGCGCGCTTCGAACACGTCGAGGATGTGAACCACGTCGCGGCGGCGATCTTCAACGCGCAGCACCGCGCTTTCGAAGGCCGTTTCGATATAAGGCCAGAAGCGCGACAGAGGCATGCTTTCGGCCGGAAGAAAGGCCGCCGTTCGAGCGGCCGTTTCCTCGAACGCGCGAATAGCCGCCGCTGTGGAGCGCCAGACGCGGATGTGATCGCGATCCACAGTGGTTTCCGGAACGATGGGCGGAGGCAGCAGTCGCGTCAACGTTTTCAGGCGCGCGGCCCAGGTTTCTGGATCGTTGCGCTCCGCGCGCCAACGCTCCAGCGCGGCGAACTCGGCAACGATCCCTGGCCGTTCGGGAATTGGCTCCAGACTGGCTAGGCCCTTGCCCGGAAGCGCTTCCCGTAGCGCGAAATCGAAGCGATCCCCCGAGGGCGTGGCTCCGGCTCCGGAGACCGGCATGCGCAGCGCGCGTAAGAGGCCCGCATGATCCCATCCATCGAGCAAAGCTCGCACGATTTGGGAGAGAAACGCGATGGCGGGATGCGAAGCGAGCGGATCGGCGAAGTAAGGGCGGTAGGGAATTCCGAAACCCGCGAGCGCCGTCTCTACGATTCCCCCGTAGGGATCGCGCGACCGCAGAAAGATGCCGATCTCACAGAAGCGGTGTCCGCGCTCGCGATATTCCAGGATGCGGCGCGCGATTTCCTCGGCCTCGCGCTCCGCGGTTGCGGCGGAAAAAACCGATTGTGGCGGCCCCGCTACCGGCGCTTCGAAGGCCTCGACCTTTACACGCGCGCGGCTCGCCAAGGCCGCTATGAACTCCTCTTCGGCGGGCCCAAGCGTGAAGAAGCCTTTGAAAATCACGCGTGCGGGAATTCCGTCGACGCCTTCGCGGACGCGCGCCGCGGCGACTCGCAGTCGCTCTCCGCGCAGCGCGAAGCCCCTAGTATCGAGGTTCTCCCGCACATTCGTGAAAATTGCCGCCAATTCCGCGGGGATCTCCGCTTGCGCGGGAATTTCTTGTAGAAGATCCACCAGGGCCGCCCGCAAGCCGCGCGATCCAATCAAGTTTTGAAAACGCGGAGGCCGCATGTCTTCTAGCGACTCCTGCAGCAGGATGTCCAACAGCGCCGGGGGAGCTTCGGGCGGCAGCTTCCAGAGGGCGGCGCGCGCATCGAGAAAGCGCGCCAGCGTACAGACGCGCGATGGCCGCACCGGGAGTCCACGCCGCGCCAGTTCATGGGCGGTGTGCTCCGCCATCGTCGCGGTGGGAACGATGAGATAAGAATCGAAGTGCAGATCCCCGGCTAGCGGCGCTTCGAACGGCCCAGCCGCGGCGCTACTTCGCAGGCTCAAGTTGAGGGGCGAGATCGTTCATCACTTTCTCAAACCGGTCGCGCTGAGAAGGATTGAGAATCTGAAGAATTCGCGTTTTGCCGGTGGAGCGAAGATCGTCGAGCTGATCCTGCAAACTCTGATAATACTGGCGGTAGTCGTCCAGCACCATGGCGAGCTTTTCCGACTGATCGCCGGTCAGGTCGAGCTCGGTCTTAAACTTTTGCAAGACCAGTTCCCGGCTGGTTTCGCGAGGAGCTGGAGCGACCACGCGCCGCAGCTTCTCGTGCAGGCCGAAGTGCATGGAAAGCGCCCCCGACGCGGCGCCGGCGAGGAAAACCAGGAACAAGGTGGATAAGATCCGTGGTTCGCGCCACGGGGCACGTTCGGGCGCCAGCGTCATCGGTTCATTGCTCCTGGTAGGTGACGAGATTCACCAGGACGGCGTCCCGGTCGGGGATGCCGGCCTCGACTTGGTCTACTCCAGGCACGCTGCCGGAAAGCACCCAATCCGGCTGGCTGGTGACGACGATGCTCTGTTCCGCCATTCGCTCGGCCGAAACCAGATAGATTCCTATGAGCAGAGTGAATGCAACCGAAGCCATGGCGACGCGGCGGGCAAAAGCGGACTCGAAAAATAAATTCCAAATGGAAGCGGGCGTCTGCGCCTCGATCCGCTCCCTCACGCGGGCGTAAAAACCGGCTCGCGGCTCGACGCCGGCCGGCGCGCTGAGCGTGCGCAGCATGGCGGCGTGCTCCCGCATGGCCCCGACCTCTTCCTTGCACTCCCCGCAATCCTCCAGATGGCGCTCACAGGAACCATCCAGCTTCGATCCCGAAAGAACCGATTCAATTTGATCCCGCACCCTTCGATGCATGGTGTCCTTCCCTCAATCCAAAAATCAAACCGCTGCTTCTCTTCTATCGGCGCGCGAGTCGTTCGCCGCGCCTGGCGAGTCTATTTTATTGCCCGCCGTTTTCTCGATTCAACCCACGTCCCCGGTTCAGCCGCTGCGCGGCTTTGAGCAGCTTCTGCCGGGTGCGGAAAAGCTTAACCTTAATTGTATTCTCGTTAAGGCCTGTCATGGCGGCCAGTTCTTCCACCGAGTGGCCCTCCACCTCCTTCAGAAGAATGAGATGGCGATCGCCCTCGGAGAGCTTCGAAAGCAGCTTCACGATCAGATCGCGCTGCGCCAGTTGACTGTCGACGGCGGGGCCGGGGTCCACGGCAGGCTCCGAGCTTTCCAGCCGTTGCGCGTCCTCTACCGAAAAATCGCTCTCGTAGACCAGTTTGCGCACTCGCTTCTTGCGCAGGTAGTCGTAGCACTCGTTGACCGTGATCTTGTAGATCCAGGTCAGCAACGAACTGCGGAAATCGAAATTGCGGATCGAGAAATAGATTTTCGCGAAGACCTGCTGGGCGATGTCTTCCGCGTCGTTGTGATTCCGCAGAATCCCAAAGATGATCGAGAAGACCTTGGTCTGATAGCGCTCGACAACTTCGCGAAAGGCGATCTCGTCCTGAGCCTGCACACGCCGGACCAGCGCCGCTTCTTCACTATTCTTGTGGTCCACGCGAATCCGGGTCCGGAGCCGATCCCCATCTGCCGGCGCGGCAGTTTTTGGCGCGCCAATATTTGGCGCAACTACCGGAAAGCCAAGCACTTCGCACAGGCCGTTCATAGCTATCTGTCCGACGCGTGCTGGCGCAGGGGGGTTTCAATCTTGTTGACTCCAAAATAACAGATTCGGCTAGGCGTACCGCTTCCGTAAATGGGATTTTGAAAGGCGCCGAACGTATGGCTCGCGTAGGACGGGCGGGCATTGAGCACCCTCGCCGTGGTCCCTGTGTCGATACGATATAGTGGATGGAGCGGAGATATTCCACTCCGCAGTTCCACAAAGAGGGCGCGTAGCTCAACTGGCAGAGCAACTGACTCTTAATCAGTAGGTTGTAGGTTCGATTCCTACCGCGCTCACCAATCTTTCCGTTTGCAAGCTACTAAACCCGCCCTGCTTCTTCCGGTGCGCCTGCCTCGGCCCGCTTCGTGCCCAACGTGTGCCCGGAGGTTGTCAAACCGGCGGAGCGTCGAAAAAAATGCACCCCGCGCGGAAGCATCTCATCGCTTCGAACTGACTAGCGGGTAGTATCAGTGCGCCCTGTGCCTTGTCCAGATTGACTTGAGCAAATGGGCGTCATGAACTCGCGGCACGCCGGAACCTTTTTGCGGTCTTTTTTTCCTTCCCAGGCTTAGCCTCAGAATGACGCTGATCGAGAGGAATTTTCGCTCCGATATCGACAATCTCCTTTGCATTTGTCCATAACTGAGGATCAATCTCCCGCATGTCTCGGCCACGATTGTCCCGGCTATTCAAGATCTCGCTGGCGACCGATTCAAGCGCAGAAAGCTCGTCAAGCCAGACGCCCTTATTGAAAAAACCGCGCTTGATCATCTCGCGAATTTGTGCACGGTCGACCTTGTCCTTGAGGCGCGAAGAGGAGGCGTATATTTTCTTTAGCGCGCGATTTGAGAGCGCGGCAGGTGTAATGATCGGCTGATACCGCCGGGCGGCAAACGCACGCACGGCCTCTACTGTAAACCACAGCTTCCCGTTTTCGTGTTCGCCAACCAAGCGCCCATCTAAAAGCGCCCTTTGCAGCGTCCGTACGCTGCACTTGCTCATCGCCGCCGCTTCCTGCTTCGTCAGCCGCTGCTCCGACATAACCCTGTTCAGAAGCGGGCGGAGAATTTACGGCGCATCCTCCCCGCCCGTGCACATAAAAGAAGGAACGTCCACCACAGTATCTGGCCAATCGCCACCTTTGTCTAGCCTTTTTTTCGCTCGTTTCTGTGGCGCATGGACAAAATAACGCTGCGGATTTCGCAAACTTGCCCCTAAATATCCGAAGTTATCGATAGTTGCAGATCACATGAAGAGAGATGCTGGCTATGACAAAACGACTTACAAAAAGCGCTGACAAATTCTCCCGGCGCGCTTCAGTTTCGTTCAGCTTTGCTCGCGAAAGGGCGAAAAAGCCATTTCGAGGATTGTGTTCTTCGCCGTCAGAAAAGCGTGTGAATTTATCTCGCGCGGCTTCGGTTGAAGATGTTCGAACGCAGCGAGCAGATTGCGAAGCTCGGTGATGCAATCCTCACGGGACGGCGGCCTGCGCTCCGACGTTTGACTATCTTAAGGTACGATTCTTTCCGCGCACCGATCGATCATGCACATGCTAAGATACCGGCGATACTCTCCGGGAGATTGATCTATGACTATCCGATTGCTCGCGTTCGTTACGGCCGCCGCCACCCTTTGGGCTCAAGGAGGACGCGGAGGCCCACAGAACCGCGAGGCGCCTGTGTCGCCCGTTCCGTTCGAGCGGATTCTTCGCGCGAATCAGGAGCCGCAAAACTGGTTGAGCTATTCGGGCAACCTGAACAGCCAACGCCACAGCGGCCTCACTCAGGTCGCTCCGGAGAACGCCAAGGATCTTACTCTCAAATGGGTCTTCCAATCTCGTTCGCTCGATAAGCACGAGGTCACTCCGCTGGTGGTGGACGGCGTGATGTACACCGTACAAAGTCCCAACGATGTAATTGCGCTTGACGCCGCCACCGGCAAGACGATTTGGCAGTACTACCACAAGCCCGCGGAGGGCACGCGAAATCCCTGCTGCGGCAATCTGACACGCGGCGTGGCGATTCTGGGGGACAAGCTGTTTCTGGCAGCGCTCGATGCGAAAATGATCGCGCTCGATGCGAAAACCGGAAAAGAGTTATGGACGACGCAGGTTGCCGACTACACGCAACAATACGCAATGACGGTCGCGCCGCTGGTGGTCAAAGATAAGGTGATTACCGGCGTTGCGGGCGGGGAGCACGGCGTTCGCGGTTTTCTGGCCGCCTTCGATGTGAACACCGGCAAAGAAGTCTGGCGATTCTACACGGTGCCTGGCCCTGGAGAACCCGGTTACGAGACTTGGCTGGGAAAAGACGGCAAGCCCACCGACGCCTATTTGCACGGCGGAGCGCCCATCTGGGTGACGGGTTCCTACGATCCGGAGACGAACCTAACGATGTGGGGCACGGGCAACGCCGGACCGGATTATAACGGCGACAATCGCCCCGGAGATAATCTGTACGCCTCCTCGGTGGTCGCTCTCGACGCCGACACGGGGAAGCTTAAGTGGTACTACCAGTTCTCTCCCCACGACGAATTCGATTGGGATGCAACCCAGGTCCCGGTGCTGGCCGATATCGATTTCCGCGGCAGCCCTCGCAAAGTGATGATGTGGGCAAATCGCAACGGCGTGTTTTATGTGCTTGACCGCACCAACGGTCAATTTTTGTTGGGCAAGTCTTTTACCAAGACGAACTGGTATACCGGCTTCGACGAAAAGGGCCGGCCGATGCGCGCTCCCGGAATCGTGCCGACAGCGGCGGGAACGCTGGTTTATCCAGGCAACCAAGGCGGCACGAATTGGTACAACCCCTCATTCAGTCCGGAGACGGGCTTGTTTTATATTCCCGCATGGGAGAACAGCTCCAGCACTTACCGCAAGGGCGAAGATCCTCCCGAGTTCAAGGATGGCCAGAGCTTTACCGGACTAGGTCCCGCCCGTGGAGGCGCGAGCGACGACGTATACAGCGCGATCGTTGCGATGGATCCGAACACCGGCGACAAAAAGTGGTCGTTCCGATTGTCTGCCGCGGCGACAGAAGGCGGCGTGCTGACCACGGCGTCGAACGTTTTATTCGCTGGGGGACGCGACGGACAATTCGTCGCGCTGGACGCTCGCGATGGCAAGCTGCTATGGGAGACGAATCTGGGGCCGTCGGTCTCCGCCGGGCCTATGACATATATGGCCAACGGAAAGCAGTACGTAAGCGTCCAGTGCGGGAACGCGTTGTACACATTCGCGCTGCGATAACGAGCAGGACAAGCTGAAGCTTGCCCTACCTGGCCGGTTCGCGGACCGCGAAGACGAACCTCTGTCCGTCCGGGCTGATGAATTTGGTGTTGGCGCCCCCAGCGTCGCGCAGCTTAAACAGCACCTTCGCTTCGCTGGGTTGAATCGCAGGCCCCGCGCTTAGCTCGACGGATTTCACCTCAACTTCGTCCGAGCCCGGCTCGGAGCGAAGGTAAAATACCTCCTTACCGTCGCTACGCCAAACATTGCCGCCACCGGGGCCATCTTTCGTTGCTTGGACTTTGCTTGCTCGTCCGGGGACCTCTTCTGCTAGCGTGGCAGTCGCCATGTTGAAAGGCCGGATGAACATCTCGATGCGATCCTTCACTTCGTTCGAGCCATAGGACAGGTAGCGTCCATCGGGCGAAACGCGCGGAAAGCCAACTTCATACTCCTCGCGAGAAACCTCTACCGCTTTTCGGGTCAGCGGATCGGAGCCTGTAAGAGGCGCGGCCATTAAAATCGCGCCCCCATCGAACATCACGTATTTGCCATCGGGGGTGAAGTCGCTGAGCTGGAGGCCCGCGCCCGGCGTGTAGCGAAACAGCATCTCCTCGGCGCCCCCGTCGGAGCTCCGCCAGTAAATGCTCGTGTACGTGCCGCGGTTCGACTGATAAGCAATGTGTTTGCCGTCGGGCGACCAAGTCGGGACGTTATGCGGAAAACTGTCGTTCGTAATCTGGGTCTCGTTGCCGGTCTCCAGATCCACCGTCCAGATGTTGGCGTTACCCGCCTCGATATTGTTTCGCACGAACGCCAGCTTCTTTCCGTCGGGAGAAAACGCCGGCTGCCCGATCAGCGCGGGTTGGCCGATGGTCCGCACCACCTTGCCCGTCCGATCGAACATCGTAAGCTGCTGGAGGCGCGGCGCGGGAGGCAGCGAAAAGACGACGTGCTCGCCGTCGCGGCTAACCGAGCCCAGGTTGCCGGGAGCGGCGTTGGGGCCGTTCGGGATCGAATTCGGAGCCTTGAACAGCAGTTTGGGTTTGCCGAACTCCAGCGTGGGCGAGGTCGACACGGAAACAGCCATGATGCCGCGATCGGCGGCGAAGTAATACAGCTCGCGGCCGTCGCGCCGCCACCAAACCATTCCCAATCCACCCTGATCCGAAATCTGCCATTTCCGTTCGGGCGCGCTGGGATTGGCGGGATCGAAGGCGCGGACCCACACTTCGTTGCGGCCCGTTTCATTCGAGCGATAGCCGAGGAAGCGGCTGTCGGGCGATAATCTCGCCGCCACAATCTCCGATTTGGAGCGTGTCACAACCACGGGCGTGCGGTCGCCTTCCAGCGGCAGGGCGTACAGAATGCTGTCGCCCAGTTGCGACACATAGTAGTTGATGAACTTGCCATCCAGCGACCAGTCTGTGGGAACCGCGCCCGCTCCCGGAAGCTTGTAGAGAAGCTCCTCCGCTCCGCTGCCATCGGCCTTGGCGCGATAAATACCGTCGTAGGAATCGCGCAGAGCCGCGAACGCAACCCAAGCGCTATCGGGCGCCCATACCGGAGATCGGGCCGGCTCGCGGGACTTGCTCCTGGTGAGCTTCGTTCCCGCGCCCGTGCCGATGTCGATCACCCAAAGGTCGGCTGTTTCGTTCTCCAGATCCTGCCGGATCACGGCTACACGCGTGAGATCGGGAGAGATGCTTGGCTGGTTGTAGAGCGCGCGGTCTCCGAAAGTCTTGACCACCTTGCCCTGGCGGTCGAACAGCGTGAGCTGTCGGGCATTTTCCTGAATCGCGCGCGCGATGTTCTTGGCCTTCGCCGCCGCCTTGGCCGCCTTGGCTTTATCGGCGTCGGACTCCTGCCCGTGGGAGGGCCAGGGAAGGATCATGAGCGCTGCCGCCAGCGCGGCAGCCGTCAAGGGGATTGCAATGTAGCGTTTCATGGCTGTCCCTCCTCAACGATCACTTAACAATTCTGGGGACAGGCCGAGACGAGCTTATCGCCGGGCAGAGTGATCTGTCTTAATAATCCCCAGCGCGAGCCGTCGCGGGCGCGGCTGGCTTCGACCGTCACCTGTTTGCCGAGCGCGCCCTCGAAATCCGCCTTGCCAACGTTTCGCTCGCGGAAAAAGCTGGGCGCCGGCCCCTCGTACTTCCAGGTCTCAGCATCGCCCGAGGCGGACTTGGTGTCGACCATAAACTCGATATGGGGATTGCGCCAGTCAATCTTGCTGAGCGTCCCGGAAACTGTCACGCGATCGTTGAAATCGAAGTTTGCGGACATGTTGTGGTGCGCCGGGGCGGTGGTGGAAAAAGTGAGCACGAGCAGAGTCGCCAAGGCGAAATAAGCGGGCAGGGTACGAGTCATCCGGCCTCCTTATGCAGGTGATTACGCGGGTGGGGGCGAAAACGTTCCTAAAAACCGCGTCCTCCTTGACGGTTAGGACATAAAGCTTCCCCAAACTGAACCCCCTCGGGCGGGGAGCCTTGATCATTGCCCTCAAAAGCCTTGCTGACGTTATAATCGAGTGATTTCCGGCTTCAGGCTGCGGACTTTACTCTTCATCCGACGAACTCTGGAGGAATCCCCCAAGTGTCGAGCGCGCTAATTCCCTGTCCTGGTTGCGGCACGCTGTTTCCGCCTTATGAGGGACCCACGCATCGATATGTGGGCGCGTCAGCCGCCTGTTGGGCTCTTGAATGCTCGTTGACCAGTCGAAGTGCGCCAGACCCCGAACTCCTGAGGCAATCACGCGCTCCGCACGTCACGTCAGCTTCGCGGCCTCTTCAGGAGGCGCAACGGCTCGATCGGGTGTGGGGCGACGCCTACGGAGTGCAGCATCACGGCGACGACTCGCCGCAGGCGATCCAGTCCGTTGCTATACACCTGTTGACTCTTCACGGGGCTATCACGCGAAAGGCTGATGGGATGTGGACGAAGCGTCGGGCGCTACGTACTCGGGGCGTTTTTCACAAACTGGCGCCTCCCCCACTGGGGTGCGCTCTGACGATTCGACATCTTTTTCCCGCCGAAGAAGAAGAGGTGGTTGTAACCGGCAGCGATTACGCCTACTCGGTATACGACGCGTGGATGGCGCTACATCGGATAACAGTCGAGAGCTGGTACAAACGCCATGTGGTCAAGGATTGAAGGTCGGCCAGTACCAGATATTTCCTCAGACTGAGCGCACGGCGCGACATAGCGTATCCGCGTGTGTAATCGGGCTCGCACGGTTTCAAGAAGTGCCTCGTATCCCGATCCCCAGCTTGAAGGGGGGCAGTTTTTGCGCCCCGTATCTCCCTAACCCGCCTCCTCCTTGACCCGCATTCCACGCGACTATATACTCCAGCGTTGGGGGTGCGGAAATGAGGACTCTATTGACTCTATGCGGGGTGGCTGTATCGCTCGGTGTCCTCCCAGTACAGGCTCATCATTCCTTCGCAGCGGAATACGATCAGAAACAGCCGGTCACGTTCACCGGGGTCGTCACCAAGCTTGACTGGATGAATCCCCACGTATATTTTTACGTGGACGCCTCCGATAAAGACGGTGTGATGGCGCACTGGGCCTGCGAGGCCGGCAACCCGAACGCGCTGGCAAGGCGAGGGTGGAAGAAGGACAGCCTGAAAAAGGGCGACCAGGTGACGGTGCAAGGCTACCGGGCCAAGGACGGAACGTTCACGATGAACGCAAGATCCATTGTGCTCGCGGACGGTACGAAAGTCTTCGCCGCATCCTCCGAAGACGGTGGACCGCTGAACTGAGGCTGGAATATGCGATTCAACGCATTTGCCGCGGCCGCGGCGCTTTGCTTCGCGATGGCCGCCTGGGGGCAAGCCGGCGATAACGCCACGCTGCCTCTGCCTCCACAAGCCCCGGCACCGGGTAGCGGCATCCCGGACCTGAACGGCGTCTGGCAAGCGCCCTACACGCCCGACTTATCGCGCACGTTCAGTTCGGCCCTGCCGTTCACCTCATTCGGCGCCGAGCAGTTCAAGAATCATCTGGGCGGCGACGATCCCCACGGTTATTGCCAGCCCACGGGCCCTACCCGCGCGATCCATTCTCCGTTTCCGTTCGAGATTATCCAGACCGCGGGAATGACAACTGTTCTATTTGAGATCGATCACACATTCCGGCGCATATTCACAGACGGCCGGTCTCATCCCAAGGGCCAGGACATCACCTGGTACGGCGATTCGATCGGAAGATACGAGGGCAATACGCTCTACGTCGATACCACGGGCGTGAGCGAGCGAAGCTGGCTGGATACCGCCGGGCACCAGCACAGCGATAAGCTGCACATCGCCGAAACCTTCGCAAAAACGGGGCCGGATACGATCCAATGGACCGTCACCTACGACGACCCCGTGTACTTCACCAAGCCTTGGAGCGTCTCGCTGAACATGAAGCGGCAGAAGTACGACATTATGGAGATGATCTGCACCGACAACAACCAGGACATCCCGCACTACATCACATCGAAGCCGAAGGAGGCCAAATGAGAGCCATTGTTCCCGCGGCGTGCGTCGCGGTATCGCTGATTACATTCGTAGCCGCGACCCTGAGCGGCGCCGGCGCGGACGCCCGCCGCGACGATCTGAAAAAGCCGCTGGTGCTCGCAAGCCAGGGGAGTTTCTTCGTGGGCGGAGAGAGCAAAAGCGTCAGCGCTCCCACGCCCAACGGCGGCACGGTCGATTCCGACGTGACTGTGAACCAGATGTACGTGCAGTATCAAACGCCGGTGGGCGGCGACAAGCACGTGCCGGTGGTCATGGTTCACGGCTGCTGCCTCAGCAGCAAGACTTGGGAAACCACGCCGGACGGGCGGATGGGATGGAACGAATATTTCGTTCGCAGAGGCCGCCCGACCTATTTGGCCGATCAGGTTTCGCGCGGCCGGTCGGGGTTCGATAGCAGCAAATTCGCGGCGGTGAAGTCCGGCGCGCTTCCGCCCAGCCAGCTTCCCAACGTGCTCAACGCCAGCCATCAGGTGGCGTGGACGGTGTTCCGCTTCGGGCCCAAGTTCGGAACCGCGTTTCCCGACGGGCAGTTTCCGATTGAAGCCGTAGACGAGTTGTACAAACAGATGATTCCGGATCTGAATTCGCTGCTGCCCACTCCGAATCCGACTTGGACCAACATGGCCGCCCTCGCCGTGAAGCTGCACGGGGCAATCCTGATGGGGCACTCGGAGTCCGGATTTTTTCCAGAGCAAGCCGCGCTGATCGATCCAACGGGCGTCAAAGGAATCGTGTCTATCGAGATGCCGTGCGAGACCAACCTTTCGCCCTCCCAACTGGCGACGCTCGCGAAGATCCCGACCCTGGTCATGTTCGGCGATCACCTGGGCGACGTCCAGGGAGGCCCCGCGAACTGGGCGACGTCTTTCGGCACTTGCCAGACGTTCGTCAAGCAAGTGAACGACGCGGGCGGCGATGCCCAGATGATGTCCCTGCCCGCCATGGGCATTCACGGCAACAGTCACATGTTGATGCAGGACCGGAATAATCTCCAGCTTGCGGATTTGATCCTGGGTTGGATCGATCAGCACGTGGAAAACAAGCGGGCCGCTCGCGCCCGCTGAAGGAGGAAAGCCATGAAGTACGCCGCTGTGCTCGCCCTCTCGTTCCTGGCCGCGGTTCAAGCGGCCGATCCGGTTGAACCGAAGTTCTGGAGCGCCAATCAACTCAAGGATGCCGATAAAAACGCAAACGGGAAATTGAACGAGGAGCGCCATCTGGGGACGGAGCGTCTGCTCGATTCCGCATTCATCGCCTTCCGGAACGGTTCCGGCGAGGCGGAGCTCCACGAAAAACTCGCGGATTTGATCGTTGTCCGTTCCGGACAAGGAGCCGTATTGGTGGGCGGCAAGATGATCGAGGGGAGATCGACCGGTCCGGGCGAAATGCGCGGCAAAGCGATTGAGGGCGGAAAGAAATATCCGATCGCGGCCGGCGATACCCTCTACGTCCCCGCCAACACCGTACACCAGTTCGTAATGGAGCCGGGACAAAGCTTCACCGCGATGGTGGTGAAGATCGCGCCAAAGCCTTAATTCTGACGGGTGCTACGATGGCTTCGTGCTGGCGCTGCCCCTAATTTGGCTGGCCTGCGCCATTGCGGGCGCGCTGTACGCCGCGCAGCAGAACATTCCTTTCCATCTCGCCTTTCTCGCGCTGCCCGCGTTTCTATTGGAAGCGACGTTCTATGCCGTTCTTGGAATTGAGCGCTGGCGGGCGCGGCTGGAAAAACTTCCACCGGCAGCCGTAGCGGGCCTGCTCGTCGTGGCCGCGGCGGCGCCATATTGCGCGGCGTCCCTTGCATTCGGCTTTTTTCATTGGCAGGCGCTGGCCTGGATCGCTGGACTCGCCGCGGTCGCCTCATTCTGGTATGTGGCGCTGCCGGATAAAGCGCCCGTCGATATCGGCTTTCTGCTGCTGCTGGCGATCGTCGTCATGACCAACATCCTGCGCCGTCAATATGTAAACCCGGTTCCCAAATTACGCCTGGATGAGCTGGGCGCGTTGATGTGGATCCGCACGGGCGCGTTCGCGATGTTGAGCGTGCGGCGAATGAAGGGCGTCGGATTCGGATTCTGGCCGGAGGGTCCGGAGTGGCTGGTAGGAGTCGGCTATTTCGCGGGATTGGTTCCCTTCGCCGGCGTGGCGGCCTGGCTGGTCGGGTTCGCGGCCCCTCACCTGCCGCCGCCGGGATGGGATCGAGTGACCGTTCTCGCGATCGGCACGTTTTTCGGCGTGCTGTGGGTATTGGCGCTGGGAGAGGAATTTTTCTTCCGCGGATTATTGCAGCAATGGCTCGGCGAATGGCTGGGGAATCAGTGGCTAGGATTGGGTGTTGCGTCGGTCGTATTTGGGCTGGTGCATCTTTGGTATCGCACGTTTCCGAACTGGCGGTTCG
This sequence comes from Bryobacteraceae bacterium, assembly GCA_036557165.1. Taxonomy (GTDB): domain Bacteria; phylum Acidobacteriota; class Terriglobia; order Bryobacterales; family Bryobacteraceae; genus Palsa-187. The sequence continues at coordinate 8,928 of DATBIA010000085.1, read as the reverse complement.
CGCTGCTTGCGACCATAGCCGGAATCTTTTACGGATTGGCGTTCCGGCAATCGCACAGCATACGAGCTTCGATGGTGACGCATGCGCTGACGGTCACCACCTGGCGGCTATTCTTTTCCTGACTGCTTCCGCGCCAGGATGTATAGCGTACCTGGGCGCGTCCCCTGTTCGACAATCTTGAATCCCACTTGTCCCATTTGCGCGTCCCACCAATCCGGGCCGCGAACGCCGCCATGCATGAGCAGAGGGCCGAAGGCCAATTTTGCCCAGCGCTCCTTGGCGATCACCATCAGCAAAAAATCTCCACCGGGCTTCAATACCCGGGCGGCTTCGGCGAGCGCTTGAGCGCTTCCCTGGCGACTCAGATGATCGATGGCGTATGCGCTCACGATCGCGTCGAAGGAGGCGGGTGGGAATGGAAGCCGGTGCATATCGGCCGTTTCGATGGTTGCGCGCCGCTCCACGCCCGCGGCTTTCAAGTTCCCGAGCAGCCTTGCCTGCGGACTGCCGCCGGACCCGAAGTGCTGATCGAAAGAATCGGCGAACAGATCCAGGGCGACCAACGCCGCCCGCGGACGTGCCTCGAGGACCATAATCGAGGACCTGCCTGTTCCGGCGCCTATATCGAGCACTCGCCCGGCGCCTGATGGGAAGAAATTCTGGGTCGGCAAGGAAGCCCGCCCGTTCGCATTGAGGCCGAAGCGCATCACCATAAACGCGGCGCTGGACCAGAGCAGGAGCACGGCCAGCAGGAGCATCGGCCACTTGGGCCAGTTGCGCGCGTATCCAACGAGCAGCATCAACAGCGCGCCGGCCAAAATGGGCAAATGGCCATAGGTAAGCCACCACGGGTAGCCAAAGTCGAGATGAGAGTTCATGATCGCTCCGAATCGGATTGTGCCTCATAGCGTCTGAATGGCTCCTGAACGGTCCGTTCATCCGCCGTTCATCGGATTACGCTATAAATGTTTGATTGCGTGTTCTGGTTGTAGAGGACGAAATACTGTTGTCGAGGCAATTGGCGAGCGCGTTCACGGACTCCGGATATGCCGTCGATTGCGCCGCCGACGGCGAGCGGGCAGATTTCCTCGCGCACACCGAGCAATATGACGCAGTGGTGCTCGACCTCGGCCTGCCGAAAATGGACGGACTTACTCTGCTCCGCCGGTGGCGGGACGCCGGGATTCTCGCGCCCGTGCTTATACTGACCGCGCGGGGAAGCTGGCATGAAAAGGTCCAGGGGATCGACGGCGGGGCCGACGATTACGTCGGCAAGCCGTTCCGCATGGAGGAAGTTCTCGCTCGCATCCGCGCGTTAATCCGCCGGGCAAACGGACGCGCCCAGGCCGAGCTGCGATGCGGCGATCTCTTTCTGGATGTCGGCACGGCTCAGGTGTTAGTGGGCGGCGCTCCCGTCACATTGACGAGCTATGAATTCCGGGTGCTCTCCTACTTGATGCACCGCTCCGGACGAGTGGTGTCTCGCACGGAGCTGATCGAGCATATTTACGCGCAGGATTCGGACAGGGATTCGAATACGGTGGAGGTGTTTATCGCGCGTCTCCGCCGCAAGCTCGGCGCTCCGTTCATTGAGACGGTGCGCGGGCTGGGCTACCGCATGCGGCCGCCCTCCGTGGAGCGCCTGGGGTAGCCGTGCTGCGCTCTCTACGATCCAGATTGATTCTCGCCTCCGTATTATGGACCGGCGGATTGCTGGCGCTGATGCATATGCTCTCGCTGGTGGTCATACATACCGTTCCGTCCGTCCGGGTATCGCGAGCCTACGGCCCCATCCTTTCGGGCCTCGCGCTCATGGCGGGGGGACTTTACGGATTGCTTCAGAGCTTGAGGCCGTTCCGGCGCCTGCGGCAAAAGTTGGCGGCCGTTCGAGCGGGCGATGGCCGGCGACTGGAAGGAATATATCCCACCGAAGTCCAGCCCTTGATCGACGACCTGAACGCTCTGCTCGAAAATCGGGAGAAGGCGCTTAAGCGCGCGCTGGCCGCCGCGGGGGACCTCGCGCACGATCTGAAAACGCCTCTTGCGTTGCTGGCGCGCGAAGCCGAACGGGCTGGAGCGCTGGGGGATCCCGAGTTGGCCGACGGCATCGCGCAACAGGTGGAGCGCATGTCGCGCCGGATGAATTATCACCTTGCCCGCGCGCGCGCTTCCGCATCGGGGGCCGCGAGCGCCCACTCTTGTCCGGTGGCGTCCTGCGCAGATGCATTGATCCGCACAGTTACCAAGCTCTACGCAAGCCGCGAGCTAGAAATTGCGTCCACCATTGCCCCGGATCTGTGCGCGCGCGTCCAACGCGAAGATCTCGACGAGATGTTAGGGAACCTGCTGGACAACGCGTGCAAATGGGCCAAGTCCAGGATCGTTCTAGGAGCGACGCGCAGCGGCGCAACAGTCACGCTCACCGTCGACGACGATGGCTCCGGCATACCGCGCACGCTCCGAGCAGCGGCTTTGGCGCGTGGCGTACGGATCGACGAATCATCCGGCGGGTCGGGCTTGGGCCTGGCGATAGTTCGCGATCTGGCCGAGATCTATGGTGGATCGGTTTCGCTGGAGGAATCGAGCCTCGGCGGGTTGAGCGTCCGGCTCTCGTTGCCGGCGTTCACTTAGTGGCACGCGTCGGATCCGCTCACGGTTTCTTTCGCGCCTCCACCATAATCGTCGATCCGGCGCGGCAGGCGGCCTCCAGAAGCGTGAACGGGGTTGAAAGCGCGGTGAGCGTCGTATAGATAAAATCCTTCCATAATTTCCCCGCCGGACTTTCCTGCGCACCCCGGATGCGGCGAGCCATCGGATCCAGATCCGGCGCGAGACTCGTCGCCATGCCCGCCGGATTGTCCCGCAACGAGAAGTGCTTGGCCCGCAGAATCTCGAATCCGCACGTGTCCAGCAGAGTTTCCAGATCGCTCTCGCGGAAATCGATCAGATGGCGGGGCACGTCGATTCCATTCCACCGTTCGCCAAACAAAAGAAATTGCCAGCAGGCGGCGTTCGGCACCTGCACGATCAGGCGGCCATCCGGGCGCAGGAGGCGATGCGCCGATTCCAGATAGCTGGCCGGGTCGTACAAATGCTCGAGCACATGAAACATGGTGATGGCGGCGCAACTGGAAGGCGGCAAGGGAGGATTGGAAAGGCTCGCGCAGACTGCCGGAACGCCGTTGCAGCGCCAGGCCGCATCGGCGGCGTCGAGCGAAAAATCCAAGCCGACAAAGTATCTGGCGCGGCGTTTGGCCCCTCGCTCGGCAAGCATTTTCAGAAACAATCCTCCGCCGCAGCCCACATCCAACACGATGGCTTCTTCTTCGCACTCGCGCAGCGCGCGCTCGACAAATTTCAGATGATCGCGCAAAACGAATCGCCGGTACGCCTGCTCCATGCGATCCGCAGCGCCCGCCTCGGGCAAGAACCAATAGTCGGGCGGATAATATTCGCGCAGCTCGATCGGCGAGGGCTGAGGATGAAGCCGGATCAGCCGGCATTGCCGGCATTCGACGATCTCGAAGACTTTGGACGTGGTTCTGTAAAGCCGGTCGGTGGCGGAAAAAAGGACGCGAGTTCCGCCGCCTCCGCACGCGGGGCAGGGGTGGATCCCGGAAGACGCGTCTTTCTCTACGTCGCTTCCTCGGAAAGCTCCTTGAGCGGGATTCGATAGTGCAGGAGCAGCTTTCGGATCTGGCGCGGGGTAAGCCGACGGCGTAACTTGCGGCGCTTGCGCAGCATCCGGGGAATCAGCGGCAACGCCGACCAGGTCCCACGCGCCAACGCCATTGCCGCCTGAAACTTGCCAAGCGGCCCCGGATAGCGCCGGATCTCTCCTTTGTTGCGCGCCGCCGCCCAGACTCCCGCGGCGATTCTTGCGAAATGATAAACGCCGTTTACCCAAAGCAGGCTCCATGGAAATAGCTTCGTCACCAGCAGTACGCGATTGCGTTCAATCAGCGTGAGCCTCTGGAGCGAGCCAAGTCCTAAAGTCGCCCCGCGGTGGTGCCGCACCACCGCCCCAGGCGCGTACAGAGATCGCCAGCCCGCGATACGCCCTCGCAGGCCCAGTTCGGCGTCATCAGCGTACGCAAAAAAATCCTCGTCAAATCCGCCGATGTCTTCTAGCATCGCACGGCGGTACATGGCGGCGCAGCCGTCGGGCCAGAGCGTCTCCTCCAGACGGTCGAACTGGCCGCGATCGGGCTGGCCGGAGCCGCGTCCGCGATTTTGCCCATCCGGGTAGATCAGATGGCCGCATTTATCGATCCGCGACGGATCTTCCCAGACCAAGATTTTCGCAGCGGCCATTCCCACGTCTTCGGCGCGCAGGATCGCCGCCTCCAATGCCGCCAGCCAGTCCGGATCGGCTTCCGCATCGTTGTTCAGCAGGGCCAGCAGATCCGAACTCGTGGCCGCAAAGCCCTGGTTATTGGCGGCGCAGAAGCCCAGATTGTCCCGATTCGCGATCAGCCGCAGGGGTACTGGGAAGGACTCCACCATTTCCGCCACCAAATCGGCCGAACCGTCCTGGGACCCGTTGTCCACCACCACCACCTCGAAATCCGTGCGATTCTGTTTCGCGAGGGATGCCAGGCAGGCTTGAAGCAGACTTTTGCGGTTCCAGTTAACGACGATTACGGCGATTCGGGCCATTCGGCTGCGTAAATAATGTCCGCAAGATAGGGCTTTTTCGCCCGTAAACTTGCGGAGTTCAAAAGTACCGGCTTGTTGTATTATGGTAGCTCCGGTTTCATAGAAATCTATATAGGACTTCTGGTTATGACCTCCGTAGGAATTGTGCTTCGGAGCGCGCGAGAGGGCCAGGGCCGCGAAATCGCAGAGATCGCGGAGGGTCTCTGCATCACGCAACGGTATCTGCGCGCCATTGAGGAAGACGACCTCAGGTGTCTTCCGGGAACTTTCTTTTACAAGAGCTTCGTCAAGCAATACGCCGAGGTACTGGGAATCCCGGTACGGCAGATCCAGCCCGGCATCGATTTGTTGACTGAAGCCGAGCCGGAGCCGGCGTCGTCCGGACAAAAATTGCCGGAGCGGCTCACGGCCCCGAAAGGCGCCGCCGGGCGCGCCGAGAAGCCGCGGCCGCCCGTGCGCGCGCTCGACCCGGTGTGCGAAGGGCTGAATCGCGAGTATCTGACGGATCGCCGCGTAGGAGGATCGGTTGCGGCGCTAGGAGCGGTGATTCTGGCGTGCTCCGGTTTCTACACGTGGTGGACCCGGCCGCCCCGGGCGCCAAAAGCCGTTCAGGAAGCGCGAGCGGCGGCGGTAGCGGAAAAACCTCCGGCGCCTCCCGCCGCGATTTCCGTCGCGTCCTCTCCGAGCGAGGCGTCCGCGAGTAGCGACGAGCTTGGCAGCCTGGTGCTTTCGCTGTCGGCTAGGGAGCGAACCTGGCTTTCGATCAGTAGCGGCGGCAAGGAGATCTTCTCCGGAATTTTGCAGCCGGGCGAAACCAAGACGGTTTCCGGGTTGGAGGCGGCGCGGATGAAAGTGGGCAATGCCGGCGGCCTGGAGATCCGCTGGAATGGAAAGCCCGTGGGGCCGATTGGGACCAGCGGCCAAGTGCGAACCATCGTGTTTACTCCGGACAATCTGGAATTCGTGGAGCCGCCACCGCCGGCGGGCGCGAGTTTGTAGGTCTATGGCGTTCGTCAAGGTTGGCTCGATTGCGCAGCTTCCTCCAGGGTCGGTGATGGAGGCCGAGGTGGGGGGTAACACATATGCCGTCTGCAACGCGGACGGCGAGCTGCATGCGCTGGACGGAGTTTGCCCGCATGCGGGTGGTCCGTTGGGACAGGGCGCGCTGCATGGGTCAACGCTGGTATGCCCGTGGCACGCATGGGAATACGACTGCCGGACGGGTCTTAGCGACCTTGATGAAGACTTACGGGTGGAGCGGTTCGCGGTCAGAACCGAAGGCGACGATATCCTGATCGACGTTCCGTAACAGAGAATGGGTTTTGAGCCCACGTGGAGTTTTAGCTCCACCCCGGAACATGCCTGAACTACCCGAAGTCGAAACCGTGGTGCGCACGATCGCGCCACATCTCACAGGCCGGCGCATCGTTTCGGCCAGCTTCAACTCGCGATTCGTCACTCCAGGAAATCGGCCGGCTCTCGCCGCCAAGCTCGCCGGACGCCTGGTGGAAAACGTCCGCAGACGCGGCAAATTCGTTCTCATCGGGTTGGACAAAGGCACGCTCGCCGTGCATTTGGGGATGACCGGAAAGCTCCTGATCCAACGAGAGACGGGCGTGCAGGCGGGCGAGCACACGCACGGAATTTTCTCCTTGGACGAGGGCCAACTCCTTTACGACGACCCGCGCCAGTTCGGCAGAATCGAGTGGAGCGCCGGCCCCCCGAAGCGCGTTGCGTGCCTCGGCCCCGAGCCGCTCGAAATAGGATTGGACGAATTTCGCGCCCGGCTCAGCCGAAAAGCGCGGATCAAGCCTCTGCTCCTCAATCAGCGGTTTCTCGCCGGTCTGGGGAACATCTACGTGGATGAGAGCCTGTTCGCCGCGGGAATTCATCCTTTAGCTCTGGCGAAAAGGCTGAACGCGCAGCGAGCCTGCCGGTTGCACCAAGCCATCCGCGAGATTCTGACGGAGGCGATCGCCTTGGGCGGCTCTTCTATTTCCGATTACGTCGACGCCGAAGGCCGGCGCGGCTGGTTTCAGGCGCGGCACCGGGTTTATGGCCGGGAGGGCGAGGCGTGCTCGATCTGCGGCGCGCCGATTCGCAAGATCCTGGTGGCGCAGCGGGGCACGCACTTTTGTCCCAAGTGCCAGACGCGGTGAGGAATCGCCTACTCGCCCTCGGCCCGCACGATCTCGTCCGCCACGTCCGCTACGATTCGCATTGACTTTACGTCGTGTACGCGCACGATATGCGCTCCGTGTAGAATCGCGGCCGCCACCGCGGCGGCAGTAGCGAATTCGGTCTGTTCGGCGGATTCCCGAGAGAGAAAATGCTTCCGCGAAGGGCCCGCGAGAATTGGCAATTCCAGCCATGCCAGAGCGCCCAATTGCGCCAGAATTTCCGCGTTCTGCTCCTTGCGTTTACCGAAACCAAGCCCCGGATCGACGACGATCTGCTTTCGTTCCAGGCCGGCGTTCACAGCACGATGAACCGATGCGTCGAGCTCAGTCGCGATGGTCCGCATGGCATCCTTGAGCGGCGGGAGCTTGGCCCAGGTCTGAGGAGTTCCGCGCATGTGATTCAGAATCAGACCTGCATTGCCGCGCCCGGCCGCACGCGGTAGCTCGGGGTCGAACGTAAGCGCGCTCGGATCGTTCACAATCGATGCTCCCAATTCCAGAGCCTTGGCGGCCACGCCGGACTTGTAAGTATCGACGGAGAGGGGAACGGCGACCTGGCCGCGCAAGCGCTTCAATATGGGAACCAGGCGCCGCAATTCCTCGGCTTCGGAGACCCGCTGAGCGCCGGGCCGCGTGGATTCCGCGCCGATATCGATGATGTCGGCGCCTTCCTCTTCCATCTCGATAGCACGCGCGAAAGCCCGGTCCGGGTCTTGATACTTACCGCCGTCAGAAAACGAATCCGGCGTGACATTGAGCACGCCCATGATGAGCGTGCGCTCGCCGAGCGGCACCGTACGGTCGCGCACCTTCCATTCAAAGTGCTTTCGGGTCATTGTTGCCAGCGTAGCAATAGGTTGCGGTGAACGACGACTGACAAATCGCTCCCGGTCGTAGTAAAATTAATTTTAGGAGCGGAAAAGCCTTCATGATTCAGCTTACAGAGGTGGCCGTCGGCAAGGTCCAGGAGATTCTCGGCACTCAGGATCCTAAGCCCGCTGGTCTTCGCATTTCCGTAGTGGGTGGCGGATGCTCGGGCTTCAGCTATTCCATGGCTTTCGAGAATACGCCCGGATTCCTCGACAAAACGTACAGGTTCGGCGATTTGAAGGTGTTCGTCGATCAGGCGAGCATGCTCTATTTGGACGGGGCCGAAGTGGATTACGTCGAAACGCTGGAAGGCTCGGGCTTTAAGTTCAACAATCCCAACGTGAAATCGACGTGCGGCTGCGGAAGCTCGTTTAGCGTCTAAAACGCCTGCCTAAAATCCCGATCGCCAACAAACCGGCCCCCATCAGCGAGAACGTAATAGGCTCGGGCGAAAGCGTGCCAGCCGCAGCTACGTTCTGAAACACCCAATCGACTTGGTCTCCCGGTCCGCCTGGAGGAAGTTTGACGGACGAGAAGGAGGAACCTCCGTTTGAAGCGGTCCAATTGGGGTTTAGCGAAAGAACGTTGGCGGGTGGGCAGAATCCGTTTGGGCCTGTTCGTACGCTACAAATCACCTGGGTGACCGTGGTGTTCGCGGGAGCGAAGAGTGTAAATCCCGTCACTCCGGGAACGAGCTGATACGTGATCTGAATGTCGTTCGCGCCCAGGTTGTTGTAACTGAAATCCTGCAGTAAACTCCCCGCGTTGGTGTTCGGTCCGGTGGTTAAGGAGAAGGAGATCGGCGCGCTGATGGCGTCTCCGAACACACTGAAATTCTGAAAAGCGTTGATGCCGTCGGTGCAAAGGACGCCGGACTGGCTCAGCGTTCCGCCTTGGGCCAGAGTGCCGCTCACAATCGTCAGCCCTGGCGTGCAGGTCACTGGCGCGGCTGAGACCAGGCAATTACATGCCAAGCCTAGCGCCAAAAAGAGTCCGGTAACGGGAATTCTGACCATTCTCGGTTCCTCCGACATGATTCGAGTGGTACAGCTAAACTCCTACCTCTAATACCTTCGAGTAGTATACGGGCTACGCTCAGGACGTGTCAACAACAGGGTGCGCGACATCAAAGTGGGGCTTTTGTTCGTTGCTTTTTGGGGTGCCTGTAACCGAGCGTATGTGATACGCTCGGTAATGGAGGCACCCCATGCCATCTCTA
>DATBIA010000084.1:0-8046 GCA_036557165.1 Bryobacteraceae bacterium | reverse complement strand
AACACGCGGGCGAGGCCGCGTTCATCCAACGCTGCCAGGTCCACAAGCGGCGCAACGTCGTCGATCACTTGCCCGACGAATACAAAGCCGACGTGCGGCGCAAACTGCAAAACGCCTATTCGATGACCGGCTACGCCGAGGGCAAACGAGCGCTGCATCAACTGCATCGTGAGCTGATGGATTTGAATCCCAGCGCGGCGCGCAGTCTGGAACAAGGAATGGAAGAAACGCTGACCGTTCACAAGCTGCGCGTGCCCGAGCAGCCTCGCCCCAGATCCCGGTACATCCGTTGCAGTCGGTTGCCATCCGGCTGGCTCCGCCCGTTCGCTTGGGGATCGAGCAGCCGACGAATCCAATCCCCGCGGGAACGGATGGCCGTCGCATGGATGGCGGGATCCGATTCAGCCAGATATTCGCTATACAGATACAGCACGTCCGACATCGGATCGCGTGCGCCCCAGATGGCCGCCAGCGCGTTCCAGCGGATGTCCACCCCATAGGCGCGAGGCCAGTGCTCTGGAATGGGAAATTCCTGAACGACAAGATCGCTCTCCGCCATGGGGTAAATCAGGCGATGCCGGCCGGAAACGGCGCTCCACGCCAGAGCCAGCGCCATGACGGTATCGTCGTGCTGTCCGCTGGGCGCTCCGTAGCGCAGCAGCCCCGATGGGAGCCTTTCAGCCTGATAGGCCACCAGTTCCCTCACCAGCACCGGATCGTTCACAATGAGGATCTCTCCTCGTTCGAAGGCTAAGGCGAGGGCCTCGATGGCTTGGGCTTTGCTGGCGTGGGTAGTCGTGAAAGGCTGAACAGGCAAGCCTTCGCGAGTGAGTTGTTCGATGATCGCTTGCCAAGCTCTTTATTTACAGGCCTTCTAGCAATGGTGCAAAACTGATTTCGGTATTCTGAGTTGGCCCAGTTCGGCAGTTTGTTTTGGCCCACCCGGTTAGACGAACGGGTACTCTGATTCGGGTTTAACCCGAAGCGGAGGGAACTCGTTGGACTGGAGAGCCAAAGTGGAGTTGTACGAACAGATTCGCCGAGAGTACGAGTTCGGCGTGGGAACCATCGCGGGCGTGGCCAAGAAGCTGGGTGTGCACCGGCGGATGGTACGGGAGGCAATCGGCAACGCGGTGCCGAAGCCGCGAAAGAAGACCGAGCGGCCGCGGTGGAAGATGCAAGCGGCAGTGGAGTTCGTCAACGCGGTGCTGGAGTCCGACCGTCGGGCGCCGCGCAAGCAGCGGCACACGGCACACCGGATCTGGGAACGGATTCAGCGGGAGCTGCCGGGATGCAAGATCGGAGAGCGGACGGTACGGCAGTACGTGCACGACCGCAAGATGGCACTGGGACTCATGAGGCGGGAGATCTGTGTGCCGCAGAGTTATGCCTGGGGTGCGGAAGCGCAGGTGGATTGGTACGAAGCCTACGCGGAGCTGGGTGGGGAGCGCGTGAAACCGCAGGTGTTCGCGATGCGCAGCATGGCCAGCGGCGCGGCCTTCCACTGCGCGTATTTGCACGCAACGCAGCAGGCGTTCCTGGAAGCGCACGAATGGCGTTCACCTACTTCGGCGGCGTGTTCCGCAAACTCCGCTACGACAACCTGACCGCGGCGGTGAAGAAGATCTTTCAGGGTTACCAGCGGGAGGAGACGGCGCGCTTCGTGGCGTTTCGGTCACACTGGCGATTCGAGGCGGAGTTTTGCACGCCAGCCGAAGCGCACGAGAAGGGTGGAGTGGAAGGCGAGGCCGGGTATTTCCGGCGGAACCACTGGGTGCCCGTGCCGGAAGCACAAGATCTAGCCGTTCTCAATCGACGGCTATTGGATGCCTGCCGGCAGGATGAACAACGGCAGATCGCCGGACGCGAGCAAACCATAGGGGTGAGCCTGATGATCGAGCGCGACCACTTGTTGCCACTGGCTACGGAAGGATTGGATCTGGCGCAAGTGAGTTTTCCCACAGTGAATGGGTTGGGGTGCGCCAAGGTACTCACCAACTCCTATTCGGCGCCGCTACAGGCCGGAGCTCAGGTGCAGGCCAGAGTGTATGCAAGCACGGTCGAGTTCTGGCACGAGGGTCGCTGCATTGCACGGCATGAGCGGTGCTATGGCCGTCAGCAGCAGGTTTTGGATTTGGAACATTACCTGGACGTGTTGTATCGCAAGCCCGGCGCGCTGGCGGGATCGAAACCGCTGGAACAGCGACGGCAGGCAGGCCTTTGGCCGCCGAGCTTCGACCGGATCTGGCAAGCGCTGATGGAGCGGCACGGCAAACAGAGTGGAACACGGCAGATGATCGAGTTGCTCAAGCTGGCCTCGCAACACGGCCAGAAAAAGGTACAAGAGGCCATCGAGACTGCACTCGCCAATCACTGTTATGACGCCGCCGCGGTCCGGCATTTACTCCATGCCGATGAGCTGCGGCATGCATCGTGTGAGGCTGTGGATGTAGGAGAGTTGGCGCGCTATGCCCGGCCGCTTCCGGTGATGCACGCCTACGATCAGTTACTGCTAGGGGCGGCGCAATGAGCCGCCAGGTCGCCGAGTTGCAGGAGGCCACGATTAAGGCGCAATGCAGGATGCTGCGCATGCCCATGATCGCTTCGCAGTTCAGCACTTTGGCCGACCAGGCGATCCGCGAGAAGAAAGCCACGTCGGATATCTGGAGGCTCTATTGGCGGTGGAACTCGAGGAGCGTGAGCGGAACACGATCGAACGGCGCATTCGTGAGGCGCACCTTCCGCGCCTGAAGACGCTGGAGGAATTTGATTTCACCCAGTCGCCCAACGTCACTGCAGCGAAGCTACGCGATCTGGCCGAGGGCGGCTACATCGAGCGCGCCGAACCGGTGCTATTCATCGGCGAGTGCGGAACTGGCAAAACGCACCTACTGACCGGATTGTGTGTAGCGGCGTGCCGGCAGAAACGGCGAGTCCGTTTTACCACAGCGGCAGGACTGGTCAATGAACTGGTCGAGGCCAAGCATCAGCTGCAACTTCGCAGGGTCTTGGCGCGATGGAGCCGCTACGATCTGATCGCCATTGATGAGGTCGGCTATGTTCCGCTGGCCGAAGTCGGCGCGGAATTTCTGTTCCAAGTGGTCGCCGAGCGCGCCGAGAAAGCGGCGGTGATTCTGACCACGAACCTGCCGTTTTCCGAATGGACGCAGGTGATCCCGAACGCGCGGTTGTGCAAAGCGCTGCTGGATCGCATCACGGATCGGGCCCACATTCTGGAGACTGGAACCGAATCGTATCGCTTCCGCCGCACGGCCGAGAAGCAGAAGAAAGGAGCCAAAGCGAGTTGACTTCGGAAAGCTGTGGAAATGCCGGGCGGTGGAAAGCCTGGAAAACCAAACCCAGGTTTTCCACTCTTTCCACCGCCCTTGGAAATCGCTGCCGCGATTCCCACATTCCCACGGCTTCGACGACTGGTATCTATATATAAAGACACAACACCCTGGCGAGGCTAAAACCGCCTCGCCAAAGAAATCAATCGGTTAGGGTGGGCCAAAATAAAATGCCGAAGTGGGCCAAAAACACTTGCCAAACTCAAAAACTTACCCTTTGTGAAACACAGGGGGGCGGAGAAGGTGCGGCGCAGCCCTCATTCGCCTTTCGCTGTGCTGTACGGCCCTCGTAAGCGAAAACCGCTATACTTCCCTCAGGCGCTTTTTTGAAGCGGCCCGGCCAGTGAGGTTCGTATGTGGCAGCGATTATCCGTGCTTGCCCTGTGCGGAATGTCGGCACTCTGGGCCGATGCGTGTGACGGTCTCCCGACATTGGGCGATGGGACCGGGAGCTCACTGATCGCGCCAGCGGTCGAGGTCCGGCCAACCTTGTTGCTCCCTCAGGCAGACCCTGAGCCACCACAGATCTCGTACCGGTTATCCGTAAAACCCGGCCTAGCGGCGTTCCGCATCACGGTTCGTAACAGCCCATTTGCAGATATTGAGGTGGCACGCTGCCAGGACGGAAGGCGGCTACAGTTGCTACCGATCATGGCAGACGAAGGAATTAATCTTGAAGGCACCTTCTCGGCGCATGATATCAACTTCGACGGATATCTCGATCTTTCCGTCCTCAGGGCCTTTGGCCTAGCGGGCAGGTATGATCCCCGTTCGTACTGGGTCTATGATCCGAGTTCCGGGCTCTTCGTCCAGAACGAGTTGACACAGGAGTTGGGGGAGAAATCAAATGTCGACTTCGATCCAAAAAAGCACGAGATCAGCTGGTTCTTTATCCCTAGTCCCCCAACGCCTAGCTGTGCAGACTGGGGTCGTTACCGCGTCGAGAACAATCGCCTGATCCTCATTCACAAAGAGGAGGTTACCCGGAGTACCCAAGGGCCGCTTGAACCAGATCAGCCCTACTGCACCGTGACGGTTTCAGACCTTATCGGCGGGACCATGCGTGTTACCGAGGTACGGCGGTTTGATGCTCAGGGACGATCCGTAAAATGACCTAACCACCCGAGTCCTTGTCTCGCCGGTGCCTTTCGAACAGCGCCGCTTCGTAGCCTCGATATCGAACCTTCTGCCCGCTGCTTTCAATGCCGGCGCTTTCGCATTTCAGGGAACGTTGCGCAAAGGACCCGTTATGAGACAGTGAAGGCGGTTCGCGCTGGATGATCGAATCTAGACCGTCGATATTGGAGCTCACGATGGGGTGACCGACCCCCTCCCGCACCCTACTCGTTTCGTGGCGGCCTGCTTTGATCCTTCCGGGAGTTGGGGAAATTCAGCATGCCCATCAGGCCAGCGAAGCCGAACCCCAAAAACATGCCTGAAACGACGAGTTTCAGGACATCGGGGACGTGCAGCGCCTCTACACGCGGATTGACCAGAATCATCAGGAGGAACGTCGCTCCCATCAGCGCTGCCACTAAACCGGTAACCCGGCTGGTTTTCTTCATGCACTCTCCTCCGGCCCGCATCCCGGCCCGCATCCCGGCCCGCATCCCGGCCCCGAATCATTGTGACAGGAAAGCCGGAATCGTTTCACCCCAGCCTGCGAGGTAAGCCCGACAGGGTGAATGCGAGCGCTGTTCCCCCCATCATCAAACATAAAGACGGGCGACTAAATGTGAACTAATGCAACTCTGTTCAAGAATTTCGTGTGGAGAAAAGGACCCGTTTTGAAACAGGGCGGTCAGTTTCCGCTAACCACTTTCACGGCCCCAGAAGTCCTGGGGCCGATTACTCGCGGGTTATATGCGGCTCACAGGCGCTCTAGGTTTGGTGCTTGATAAAATTCAACCAGATGTCACCCGCGCGGAATTGCCACGCAGATGCGCAGGATTTTCGCTCCTGCCGGGATGGGCTTTCACGGGCGGGCTGTCAGCCGCGCAGCTCCTGGCGATGCTGGCGACCACGCGAGTTCCTGCAACAACTATAGCCACGAGAATGCCGAGATGTACAACTGGATTTGCTGCCACGGCGAAAGGTGAGTGCCGCACCCCTCGGAACAGCTGGGCGCCACTAGGATGACCGGCCCGTTGGAAGGCCTTCGTGAGGGTGGATTGAATTTCTCCAATGTCCTGGCCTTCTCGTCGGTTTGCTGTTCGTCTGTGGCGGCGGACAGTGTGGTGGCTAGCCTCTTCAAATCAGGTGGCGTTTGTGAGTCTCCCGTCGTTGTCAGCGCGGGGACGCTACCGGCTGCGGCCAACATCATGGCCGCAGCGATCATCAATTTGGTCATCGTTCGTGTCATTTGTCCTCCTCCGGCAGGAATCGCTCGGTTTTCCCGCAGGCGGCAAAATGGGATGCACTCGGCAGCCCACAAACGTAGGCAACTCTAAGTTGCTGGTTTGCTGATCGACTCATCTTGGCGGCTCAAGCGATTAACCGACCGGTTCAAGCAGCGGCGAACCCGACGGTTAGTCTACGCGAGTGCGCGAGAGGTTGCCGGTGTGCGGTGGTGACGCTCATGGCGAGGATGGCGCGTTGATGGAATGCGACTACGGCGTAAAGCCTCGGCAAGCTGGCCTTCTACGCGCTTGCCATTCAGACAAGTCAGAAAACGCACACGTTGGGGTACGAACGGGCTAGGCTCTTAGAGAGGGCCACCCCGGCGGCTCATCGCCGTGCAGCGAGCCAGTCAGAGGATTGGCTTCGGCAACCCGCCCGGGCCTCTATAGGCAAGGGTACAGGGATCAATGACGCGAAGGAAGTTAGGTAGCCGCGAGATAGTGGTCAGGTACTCGTCGAAGGCCCAAGCCTAGCTACTCTTCGCCGAGCTGCGCCTCCAGCTGTGTCCGCTCCCGGCGCACCCGCACCAACTCGTGGTGCAGCGCCCGATTGATCCACTCTTTGACGAGCACGCCTTCCGCTTTCGCCTGCGTTTTGATGGCCTCGTAGAGCTCGATTTCGAGGACACGCATGCTTACAATCTTCTCATCGGGGTTGGTCATCGTCAGGTCGTCCGTTTTCAGGTCTGATCCACTCCGAGGCAACGGCTGGCGCGAAGCCGGGCGGACCGGCTCTGTAAACAGGTTCACCGGGCAGATTGTCGCGGACTGCGGCGCATCGGAGTGGCCACTCCCCGGCTCTCCGCCCGGGTCCTCCGTCGTCAAGTGTACCGGTAGCGATGACGCGAAGGAAGTTAGCTAGCCGCTAGCTAACGCAATAAGCCTCAAGCGTGAGGTCGGTGCGAGGGTGCGTCGACCGCGTTCCGCAAACAAAACAAACGCCCAAATCAGCAGCCCTTCAGGCTATCCTCCAACCCAAGGTTCGCTCCAAGATATGTCTATGTGCGGGGCCGGACGCCTCATACCTTACGGCCACGATCCCCGAAGGCGATTTCAAAACTGAACGCCAGCGCTGACGGATTTGCGAACAAGGAGGCGACATGCGTACAACTTTGAAAATCGTCTTGTTTTTGACAGCTGGCTCCGACTGCATCGCGGCTGTTAACCACACGGGCGGCTGCCAGAGAGGAAGGGAGAATTTTGGCGTTCTCTGCCCGAGTAACCGTCGAGGATGCTAAGGTTCGGCTGTTCAGAGAACGTCTTTGTTCGGCGTATCGCGCCAAGTTCGCACTAAAACGAGCGCCGATCGGTTAAATAGCCGCGGGAGAAATTTCGAAACGGATTTTCGCCTCCCCAGACGTGTTTCGAAATTGCGACCCAATGGTTAACTGGGGAGAGGCTCTCTCGAACAAGCTTTTCACACCAATTCTTGCCCTCGTGAGGCTCAGCAGCGGAGTCTAGCGGCCTTTTAGGCGAACCATTCCTCGCCGCAATAACCGAGATTCTGTTTAACCGCTCCGCATGCTTGCCCTTGCTGAATTCCGGCGCATTTCGCCAGACTTGACTTCACCCTCGGCCAGAGCCATGTGTGTGTCACGCGCATGCGGGTGGAAACCAAGTTCCTACGTCTGAAGATCCCCGTCACGGTCGGCTCTCGCTTCGACGATTGGCAAGTCTGCTGGGTCGGGGGATGGATCAAGCACCGGCTTTCGTTTCTTGTCATGGTGGTTCGCATTACCCATTGCGCCCAGTAAACGCCGGGTTTCCGCGCAGTCCCGCGTGCTCTTTCGCACCCTCCAAGTCAAGCGCGAGTTCAGCCCTTGGGGAGTTGCCTTTCGAAGCGCCCAGAGCGTCCATGGAGACTGTGTAGTTCACCGTTTTCAAGAAAGGCAAAACACTCCATGGATTCATCCATCGTTGCCGAAATCGATCACCTTCGGCAGTTGAAAACCTCCGCTTTGCGCGTCTGATACCGCGATGTCTTCGGCGAGGAATCGCGATCTTCGAACCGGCAGTTTCTGTTCCGACGCATCGCCTGGCGCCTGCAAGCCAAGGCCGAGGGAGATTTGAGCGAACGAGCTCGACGACGGGCAGTGGAGATCGCCGACGACGCAGATCTCCGACTCCGCGCGCCGCAAGGCTTTCTCGCCGAGACTTCGTCGCAGCAGACCAAACCTCAGCCGCTTCACGCGCATTCGCGAAGGGACTCGCGTCTTCCGGCCCCCGGCACGGTGCTGACGCGTCAGTTTGAGAACCGAAGAATCGTGGTCACGGTTCTGGAAAACGGCTTTGAGTAT
>DATBIA010000083.1:0-51090 GCA_036557165.1 Bryobacteraceae bacterium | reverse complement strand
GACGCCCCGGCGCTTCCGTTCGCTCGCTGGCGTAAAACAGCTCTTCCTGCTGCCGTCTCGTTCCCTTTGTCCCCATCGCCATGCCTGATTTTAACCCCAAACATTCCGAGGGCAAAGTGTTTTTAGACACGGGCTGCTAGGGTCCTGCCGTGACATTGACTGTCACGTCGGCCGCCGTAGATAACTCTCCATCGTTCGCCGTGGCTCGAAGCACGTATGTGCCGGGCTGGGGAAAATGTGCTTTGGTGACCGCCTGTCCGTTAAGGACAGGGATCGAACCTGTCTCATCAAAAGTGACTTTGCCTGGCCCGCGATATTCGAGCCAGGTCACATGGAGCCCCGGCCTCAATCGCGCTACGGCGTTGTTGCTCTGGCCTTTCGTTGGATCGGCCGCCGGGCCCTGCTTGGGCACGCGGGGTTTGGGCAGCCCATCGTCGGTCACCACTGCAGTCAGGCTAATGGGAGACCTGGCCGTTACGCTCCGGACGGGCATGATCGATACGGAAGGCGACTTGTTGGGGTCGTCCAGACCTGGGTTGAGATTTCCGCGAGTCTGGATCATGCGCTCCAGGATCTCCTCATCCTGAATGAGATGGCCATACGCCTTTTCCGTGCGCCCGTTCGCAGTGACGGTCCACACTACTTCTTTATTGCCAAAATCGGCGGGCACGATCACGCGAAACATCCACGCATGCCGCCTCGGCAGAAAATAAGATGGCTGGCCTTGGTCTGCCGGCCCAGGCTCAATCTTGTTGTCAGGACCGGGCGGAATCGAAAATTCCTCCTCGTAATTCCTGTTCATATATCCGAATACCAAAGTAAATGTGGCGTCTGGATTCCTGATCCAACCGTCGAAAGACGGAACTACGTCCTGCCCCTTCGCGAACTTCGTTTGCGGAATATACGTCGGCGTGGGAGGTTGGGCGTTCGCGCAGCCCGCGGCTACGGCAAACATGATCAAGACTGAGCGCCGCATGCTCTACCTTCCTGCGACGAGTTTCTTTCTCGCCTCTACGCGCTGCTGGTAATCCGCCTCATCGATGTAAAACAGACTCACCCAGGCAAAACTCATCTCGTCGACCGTTCGCTGCCCGCTGCCGACCCAATTCTTTGGATCGGGGTTATGCGGATTATTGTCGCTATTATCGTGCCAGGTGGTCACGTGAATCACCGTTCCAGCGGGAAGAATGGGCGACACGTCCTCGGCATAGTTATAGGTGATGCTCCATCCGAACTGATAGTCGCTGACGCAACTGAGGGTTTCCGTCCGCGCGGGACCCGGCCGCGCAGAGTCTGCGCGAACATCGGGGTAAATCGCTTCCATGCACTGCGCCTTGCCCCTGAAATGGAAGTGCGGCTGGTAAGCGGTGATCACTGCCGGCTTCGGCAACCGGAAATAGCCGTCGTTGCGGGTGATTTGACCGGGAGGCAGATCCAAATCGCTCACGTCCCCCATGTGCTGCGTGAACGCAACATATTTTGGAACCGTTCCTTTGGGATACAACTTCAGTCCGAGAGACATCTTAACCGGCGTCGCCTCCCCATTCGGATGCAGATGGAGGTTGAAGTGAATCTTAGATCCTGCTTTGATCAGACGGCCGGAATTGCTGGGAAAGATATCGGCGTTCTTGCCGACAGCGTATTCGTTCAAAAACAACCCAACCGGGTCGTCTTCGGGGTCCTCGATCAGATTCGTCGTGCAGTGATGAACCACCTTAAAGCCGGAATCCGGCTTAGTCTCGATGGCTTGAACATAGACGTCCTCGGTGAAACCGGGATCGATGTCTACGTCGTAATATTCGTCCCCCCCTTTGGCGTGCAGCACGTAGGGCTTCGGCATGGAGACAACAATGTCCGGTTGGCCGATGTGCCATTTGTCCAGGTCGCTGAACTGGCGCGGAGGCGGCATGTCCGCCGGGTTCCCCTCGGGCGCGCCTTGATCGACCCAAGCCGAAATCGTGGCGATCTCTGCAGCGCTCAATGAAGGATCGTCCTTGAACTTGGAGATGCCTGCATCGCGGTCGATATGCCAGGGCGGCATCTGCCGCCTGACAACTTTTGACTTAATCGAACGCGCCCATGGCCGCGCGTCTTGATAGGTCATGAGCGACATCGGAGCGATCGACCCCTGTCGGTGACAATTCTGGCAGGATCTTTGAAGGATCGGAGCAATGTCTTTCGTAAAAGTTACTGGGGAATCCGCCGCGACCGCAAAAGATCCGGCGAACAACAAAGCGGGAAGTCCAAAACGCAGCATGGAACCCTCCTTCCAGAACGTCTCGTAAATCTCTCAGAAAGCCACGAGACGCCGGCCGGTCTTTATTCTATATCTCCGGCAAGCCGTTAGCACAGATCTCTCTAGAGAGAGCGGGCGTACCCGAGCACCTCCACTCTTTGCGGTTCTACTGATGAAGCAGTTCCGTGAACTCCGCGACATTCTTCACTCGGTCGAAATCGTGGATCGAACTCAGAATTTGCTCCGCGCGTTTCGATGGCAGGGCGGCATCCGGGATTAAGGCGCGATATTTCGCGTCCACGTCGCTCCATTCGATGCCGCGCGGCCCTGAGCCTCGCGGCGCTTCGACGGTGCTTGTATAGCGAGCGCCGGACTTGGTGACGATGGTAACCGTGCCACCCCAGCTCCAGTCATAGTGCACCGGGGGCGGCATGGGGTCCACTTGGATCAACCCCATCAGCCGTGCGACGACTGGACGGTGAATTTTATCCTCCGTCGCGTGCACCCATGAGAAATCCTTGTCGGCCACGGCGGACGCCACGAAATAAGGGAGACTGTGAATCGCTTGCACCATATCCTTCGGTGGCTGGCGGTTTCCCGCAGTTCGGCTCTGCGGTCCAGCGACCAGAATTTGGGCTATATCGTCCAGCGAGCCGTTCGCTTGCCGCACCGCATTGACCGCCGCCTCGGCCGACGCCTGATTTGCATGGGCGCCCGGGACGAGTTTGATCGCCAGATACCTGACGATGTCCCAGTCTTTGCCGGTTTCGCGCGTCAGTTTCTGGGCGTCGGCTTTGCCGCCGAAGACAGCGAGAAATCCGCCGCGCGCCTCCAGCATGTCGGGATTCACTGTGTACCCGCGTCCGGCGGCTTGGGCGGCGTTCACCGCGCACAACGCCGCATTTCCGGCGTGGTATTCGCGCGCCCAACTGTTGGTGCCGATGGTGAGCCCGCCCATGGTCGTCGCGGTGATGGAAATTGCGTGCGCCATCTGCTCGTCTGTAAGACGAAGGAGTCGGGCGGCGGCGGCGACCCCGCCAAAGGCGACAATCACGGAAGCATGAAAGCCTTGCCGGTCGGCGCTGAGAGCATCGCCGATTCGCCCCGCGGCCTCGTACCCGGCGACCATCGCGGAGAGCAAATCCGGGCCGGTGGCGCCCATTTTCTCTCCAATCGCCAGACCCACGGCGGTGAGGCACGTGCCGGTATGGGCTATGTTGCGGAGGTCGCTATCGTCCGATGCGGCGGCATCGCTGAACATCGCATTGACGCGCGCGGCTTGTGGCATCGGGAGCTTTCCGCCATCGAACCAAATGGCGGAGTCTGGCCGGCCGCCCTCTTCTTTTGCCAGGTCGCGTACAATGCGCGCCGATCCGATTCGAGAACCCGGCGCGGCGCTCGCCAATGTGCTCGCGAGAATCATTTTCGCGTGGGTGACGGCGGTAGGCGGCAGGTCGCCGAATTTGATGCGGTTCAATACTCTCGCCAGAGCGAGCGCCAGGGGAGTCGCCGGCGATTGGGCCATCAGCGGCCGCCGCGGCAAACCGAGTAAGCCGGCAGCACCCGCGCTTGCAACAGCGCTATGCAACAGGTTTCGCCGGGTAAGGCGAGAATCCATGCGCGCATTCCGAGAGGACTCCATGGGGCCTCCAATTCGGAATCCAGTATACAGAGCCCTGCCCGCAAGCGCGTAATGCATCGTCCTGATAACATCGAGAGGTTCGATGCGGGACTTTTGAGAATCGAGGAGCCGTATGAAGCGCCGGAGCTTCCTTCGCCAGTCCAGTTTGTTTGCGCTAGCCGGGCCCGTCATTGCTCAACAGGAGGCTCGACAAGAGGCTCGACAAGGATCCGCGGGCTCTCGCGCGGGGAGCCGGATATCTTCCGCGCCGTCCCTAAGCCGCCAATTCGCCCGATGGACCGCCGGTCTGCGGTACGACGATCTGCCGCAAGCGGTCGTCGATCGAGCCAAGGGGCTCACTTTGCAAGCGCTCTCGTCCGTATTGCTCGGCTTTCAGACGCCCGCGGGTCAGGAGGCGGTGAAGCTGATCGCGGAGGAAGAGGGGGGCGCGCGCAACGGCGCCACGGTCATAGTGAATGGCTCGAAAGCGAGCAGGGGCGGAGCGGCTTACGCGAATGCGGAGATGGCTCTGGCCGGCGGAAAATGGGACACCTTTCGGATGCTGACGCATCCCGGTACGTGCATCGTCCCCGCCGCTTTCGCCGCGGCGGAGGCGGAGGGAGCTTCGGGAACAGACTTCATCACCGGCCTTGTCGCGGGATATGAAGTAATGGAGCGCATGGCGGCGGACTTCATTCCGACGGTGATGGCCCGCGGCTTCCATGCCGGCCCGGTGTTCGGGATTTTCGGCGCCGCCGTTGCCGCCGCAAAAATCATGCGATTGACCGAGGACCAGGTGAACAACGCGATAGGGCTATGCGTGAATCTCGCCGGAGGCAATATCGAAAGTGGCGGGCTGCGCGAGGGCGGCTCCGCGCGCAATGCCATGTTCGCTGTCGCGCTCGCGAAGGTGGGGCATCGCGGAGGCGAAACGGCTTTGGAAGGTGAGGCGGGGTTCTACACCGCCTACGCGGGCAATAATCGGGGCGATCTTACCTACAGCTTCACCGGCGATCGACGAGCGGATTTAGGCAGGATCACCGCCAATTTGGGGAAAGAATGGATTTTTCTGGAGACGCTCTATCGGATTTATTCGATCTCCGGCTACAACATCGCCCACGTCGATGTGACAGCGAAACTCTGCGAGGAACACAATATTCAGTATGCCGATGTCGATCGCGTGGAGGCTGTTGTAAATTGGCTTGAAACACAATACCCCACCCCGGCGTTTCCGCGCTTGAGGGAAGATATTGGGGATCCGGCGCGAGGCAGCACGCGATATTACTCGGCTTATGGCGTGGTTAAGCGTGGTTTTCCGATGCTGCCCTTCACGGAAGACCCGCCCGAGGTTCTGGAGCTCATGAAGCGGATCACCATAATCCCTTCGCACGATATGGCTCTGTTCGCTCCGCGCATCACTATTTACACCAGGGACGGGAAGAGCTATACAAAACAGGCGACGGGCCGCGAGTTCATCTGGGATTTCAATGAGGAGGCGCGGAGGATTCGGGCCATTGTTCCAGGAATTCCCATTCCGGCGAGCCAGTACGAGGAAATTGTGGCGACGTGCCGCGAGCTAGACCGGGAACGCCGCGCCGATAAACTCGTGGATCTGACCGTGAAGAAAAACTGAACGAGCACAGCGGCCCGCGCCGCTCAATTGTCTTGGGGAATCGGGATTCCCCGCTCAGTCATCAACTGCTTGATCAGCGCCACGGTCTCGGGTCTGTATACCGGGGCCTCGACTGTGACAGCTACGCCCTTCGCGAAATTCAAAGGGAGCATTCCGGGCCCGGAGCAGGTCCGCCTTGCATCGCCACAGTACGTTCCTTTATCTCGAGCGTCCAGCTTCGCGCCATGCTCTACCAGAACCCGAATCTCTTCGTTGGCGCCTCTTTGTGCGGCGCCCATTAACGAGGTCATGCCTTGGTCGTTCGCAGCATTCACGTCCGCGCCGAGTTGCAGCAGCAGGTTCAGCCCGTCCATGTCCTCCTGATGCGAGCGATGGTGAACGATGCCCAGGGTGAAACCAACGCCCGCGAGCGCCATCAGCGCCGTGGTGCGGTCTTTGGTCGGAATTTGCGGGTCTGCGCCGTAAGCCAGCAAAAGCTTCATCGCCTCCACATCGCCGCCGTAAGCCGCGCGAAAGAATGGAGTCGCGCCTTCCTCTTTGAGCCAGAATACGTGGCTGGCGACATGTACCTCCGTTTCATACGCCAGCCGAGTGTTCACTTCCGCTCCAAGCGGGAGGATCAGCTTAATGAAATCCAGCGCCTGATCGGCGTTCGGTGGGACGGGGACCGTGCCGGTTTCGTTTGTACGATGTTTGATCGCCAGATACAAAGGCGTCCAGCCTTTTTGATTGGCTTGGCTCACGTTCGCGCCCTTCTCGATCAGGTATTTGGCGATATCATAGCGTCCATTCAGCACCGCCACCAAAAGCGGACTGCTTCCGTCGCCCGAAGTCCGATTGACGCCGGCTTTGGCGTCGACGAGAGCCTTGACGCATTCGAACGATCCCTCACGGACAGCAAAAATCAAGGGCGTCAGTCCGCCGCTCTGAAGATTTTCCGGGATCTTGGCGCCCGGTCCAGCCGTGCCGTACGCCGCCGCTTTCTGTTGCCTGGATTGCGCGTCGACGTCGGCTCCGTACTCGATGAGGATTTGCACGGCTCCGGGATGGCCTTCGGCGGCCGCCCACATTAACGCGGAAGTGCCGCGGAGCGATTCCCTGGCGTTCACATCCGCGCCCCGATCTAGCAGCACCCTGAGCGCCTCCACAAGACCGGCGCGCGCGGCTTCCATCAGAGCCGTCTCGCCGGTTGAAAGGAACGCGCCATTAACATCGGCCCCGGCCCGCAGGAGTTTCTCCAGAATTCCGGCGTTCCCATTCTCACTGGCCTCGTATAAAGCAGTGGCCCCCTCGCGATTAGCCGCCTTCACATTCGCGCCGGCCGCAAGAAGGAGATCTACCAATTCTGCATCGTTCGCCCGCACGGCCCACATTAGCGCTGTGGCGCCATCCGTCTGGGGCGCATTCACATCAGCCTTTTGCGCCAGCAAGGCGCCTACGGCGGCGGCATCATGACGCATCGCCGCATCCGCCACCGGACTAGGCTCGGCTCCGAGACCGGCCACCGATGTAATCGCCGCCAGGCAGAACACGCTGGGTCTGACACGCATTTTGCGCCTCCGCGAACGACCTTTAGTTTACTCCTCGGTACCCCTCAGGGCATCCGTTGTCGCTACCGGCTACGTAAGATATACTTCAACCCGGATGGTGCCCCGACCATGAGAAGCGCGCTGGGGACTGCTTGCTTGTTCACACTGGCGGCTTTTGTCGCCGCGGGACAGCCCAAATCCGTTCCGATCTCCGATGCCATGCAGCGATCCCTGTTGGATCAATACTGCGTCGGCTGCCACAACCAAAAAGCTAAGGTCGGAGGATTGGCGCTCGATACAGTGGACCTCTCCCGCCCGGCCGATTATGCGCAGACGCTCGAAAGAGTCATCCGCAAGCTGCGAGCGGGCATGATGCCGCCAGCCGGTTCAAAGCGGCCCGACCCCGTCACCTATGCCGCGCTCGCCTCCAGTATCGAAGCCGCCGTCGATCGAGCGGAGGCCGCCAATCCCGCCGCGGTCGCGCCAGGAGTTCACCGGGTCAACCGCGTTGAATACGCGAACTCCGTCCGCGAATTGCTAGGGCTCGAAATCGATCCAGCGGCGTTTCTGCCCGTAGACGACGCAAGCTCCGGGTTCGACAATTTGGCGGGCACCTTGACGTTGTCTCCCGCGCTAGTGGAAGGCTACGTTGCAGCCGCGGGAAAAATCAGCCGGCTCGCGCTCGGTCATGAGACAGCGCTGACAGAAAAGAGGTACGTGATTCCCGGTGATCGATCCCAGGAGCGCCACGTGGAGGGTTTGCCCCTGGGCACCCGCGGCGGAGCGGTTTTCAGTTACAACTTTCCCGCCGATGGCGAGTATTTGATCTCCTGGTATTCGGTGAGAGATTACAACGGTGTCCTGTTTGCCGGAAACCGGAAGGGCGAGAAGGTGGAAGTTCTCCTCGATGGCGAGAGGATCAAGCTATTCGAGATGGATCAGGTTTCGAGGCTGACCGAATCGCTCAATGAAAAGAACCAAGTCCGCCTGGCGGTAAAGGCGGGTCCCCACACCGTGGGCGTTACATTCCTCGCCACCACGCAAGTGCCCATTGACGATTTGAACCGGCACTACCAGCGAGGCGTCCTTGAATCGGGGCCGCTGGAAGGATTTACGTTTTCGCCTCAAATCGGGCAGGTGGTCATCACGGGACCGTATGACGGGAAGCCCGCGACGGACTTGCCAAGCCGGCGCAAGATCATGCTTTGCGCGCCGGCCGCCGACGGCGAGGTTCCGTGCGCGAAGAAGATTCTTGCCGAACTGGCTCGGCGCGCGTACCGGCGTCCTGTGACGGATGCCGACCTTGAGGATCTGCTGAGCGAGTATCAGAACGGCCGCAATCAGGGGGATTTTGAAAGCGGCATTGAGCGGGCGCTCCAAGCCGTTCTTGCGGACCCGGAATTTGTTTTCCGGGGAGAGGCTATTCCGGCCGGCATCAAGCCTGGGCAGGCGTTTCGCATCGGCGATCTGGAACTGGCGTCCCGCCTATCGTTTTTTCTCTGGAGCGGCCCGCCGGACGATCAATTGCTGGCGCTGGCAAGCGAAGGCAAGCTGAGCGATGCCGACGTGCTCGAGCGGCAGACCCGCCGCATGCTCAGCGACGCGCGCTCGCGCGCGCTGGTGACAAATTTTGGCGCCCAGTGGCTCCAGTTGCGCAACCTGGCGAGTTCCTCACCGATTGCGCTCGATTTTCCGGACTTCGACGACACTCTGCGGGACGCGTTCAGAACCGAAACCGAGATGCTGCTTGAAAGCTTCATCCGCGAGGATCGCAATGTCGCCGAACTTCTAGATGCGGATTACACATTTGTGAACGAGCGCCTCGCCCGGCACTATGGCATTACGAACGTTTATGGCAGCCAATTCCGGCGAGTCAAGCTCGCCGGCGAATTGGAAGTGCGTCGCGGACTTCTGGGGAAAGGAAGCTTTGAGCTGATTACTTCTCTTGCCGACAGAACGTCTCCGGTTCAGCGCGGCAAGTGGGTCCTAATGAACGTTCTCGGCATTATTCCGCCCGATCCGCCGCCAAACGTGCCTGCTTTGAAAGAAAGCGGGGACCACGCGGAAGGGGCCCGTCCGGCGCAGATTTCGATGCGCCAGCGCATGGACGAGCATCGCGCGAATCCGGTGTGCGCCAGTTGCCACAGAATGTTCGATCCGATCGGGTTCGCGCTGGAGGCATTCGATGCAACCGGACGATACCGCACGACGGAATTTGGCAAGCCGCTGGATTTGTCAGGTCAGCTCGTGGATGGGACGCAGTTTACCGGCCCGGAGGGACTGCGGGAGGCATTGGTGCGCTACTCTCCTCAGTTCGTCCAGGTTGTGACCGAAAAACTCCTGACCTATGCGTTGGGGCGTGCAATCGAATACTACGACATGCCCGCGATTCGCAAGATTACTCGCGAAGCGGAACGTAACGATAACCGGTTCTCATCGATCGTGTTAGGAATCGTGAAGAGCGCGCCTTTTCAAATGAACGCGCGGCCGGCCGGGCGCCTTGCCGCGGTGAAGTAGGAGACCTTGGCCATGTTTATTACCGGAAAGCATATTCGACGCCGTGCTTTTCTGCGGGGAGCGGGCGTCACCGTCGCGTTGCCATTTTTGGAGTCCATGATTCCGGCGCTGGCTCGGGCTGACGCGGTCTCGCGACCGAAAACGCGATTGGTGGTTCTGTTCTCTCCCCACGGCTGGGCGCCAACATACTGGGCCGACAACCGCAAAGAGGGTCTAGAAGGGGTGAACATCGTAAACCCGGAAGAGCGGAATGCCGGGTTGGGTTTCATTCACCAGCCGCTGGCGCCATGGCGAGACACGGTGACGATTGTAGCGGGATTGGACGCGACGTCATCCATGCCGCCTCCGGGAACCACCGGTGGCGACCATGACCGGGCTGCCGCGGTATTTTCGGGTCTTCCGCCAAAGAAAACCACGGGCGCGGACATTCAATGCGGAACCAGCATCGATCAGATCGTGGCGCAGACCTACGGGCAGGAGACGCTGCTGCCATCGATGCAGCTCGCCATAGAAGATCCAGCCGCGAACACAGGTGTTTGTGGCTATGGGTATAGCTGCGCTTATTCGAACTCCATATCCTGGGCCGGCCCGAGCAAACCGCTTCCGCACGAAATCAATCCCATGGCTGTGTTTCGCAGTATGTACGGCGATGGCTCCACGCTGGAAGAACGAAAGGCCCGAAGGGACGCGGATGCCAGCATTCTTGACAAAATCACGCGCAAGATAGGACGGTTCGAGCGGAACCTGCCGGCGGAAGACCGGACCCGGCTTAACGACTATTTGGATGCCGTCCGCGAGTTGGAGCGCCGGCTTCAGATTGCGCAAAAACTCTCGGCGGAATCGCCATCGATGGACGTTCCCTTCGGTGTTCCGGAATCCTTCGACGAGCACATCAAGTTGTTATTCGACCTGCAAGCGCTCGCTCTCCAGGGGGACATCACCCGAGTTACATCCCTGATGATCGCGCGCGACATAAGCCTTCGTAGCTACCCGGAATCTGGCGTGAAAACCGGGAATCACGCCGCATCCCATCACGGTGAAAATCCACAGAGGCTGGAAGAGTACGCAAAGATCAATCAGTACCATTGCAAGTGCATCGCCTATTTCCTGAAGAAGCTCCAGGCGATTCCCGACGGCGAAGGCACGCTTTACGATCATTCACTGATTGTATGGGGAAGCAATATGGGTAATTCCAACCAGCATAATCACACGGATGTCGGCTATCTTCTAGCGGGCGGAGCGTCGGGACAGCACAAGGCGAGGCTGAACGTCACGGCGCAGGGACCGAC
Source organism: Bryobacteraceae bacterium (assembly GCA_036557165.1). Lineage (GTDB taxonomy): Bacteria > Acidobacteriota > Terriglobia > Bryobacterales > Bryobacteraceae > Palsa-187. The sequence goes on along the minus strand of DATBIA010000083.1, from coordinate 40,265 downwards.
AGCCAACCTCTTGCTCACGATTCTACACATCATGGGGATTGAAAAGGATTCGATCGGCGATAGCACTCGTCCAGTTTCTATTTAGCTCCGTCCGCCGGGTTTAAGCCCACCGCCTTTCAGGCGGTAAGCTTCCAGCAGGCCGCCTTCCTGGAGTTCGCGTTGATCCCACAGTGTGACCTCCGGATGTTCCTGGGCCGCCTTACCAACTCACATAGGCGGATGCCCTCAGAATTTGAATTGCGCGATGAGCTGGCCGACTCGCGGTGGATAAAGGGTTGTAGATGTGTTAATGAATCCAAAGCCCGAGACAATCTGCAAGCCAGGCTGTGAGCACGCGCCGTTCGTCCCGTTGGGAAGCACACAAACCGGAGCCGTCTCCGGACTGATGCCGGTCCCGCTGATCGTGGGGTTGTTGAGATATGTCCGATTGAATATGTTGACGAACTCCGCCCGTAGACTCAGCGTGACCTTTTCCTTGATACGGAAAAGACGCCCAATACTCATGTTCTCTACAGGACGTCGCTGTGCCCTGAAATAGCCCTGGGGCGTCGTGCCGCCAAACTGACCGGGAGCCGGAGTAGCCCACGCCGCTGGATTCAATACGAAACTCGTGTTGGGATTGAAACAGTGGCAGTTCAGATTGTCCAGAAACAAGGGCTGACTCGAAACGATATTCTGCGGGTTGGCCCCGGGTTGGAACGTAAGCGCAGCCATCGTGGCGGTGTTGAGGTTTGTAGGATACCCGACCGTATTCCCGGCGGGAATCGCAAGAGGTAGCCCGCTCGCGTATTGAAGAAACCCGCTAAGCTGCCAATCGCGAACAATCTGCGATACCCACTTGTTTGGGCCCCATTTAGGCAGGCTGTAAGCATAGCTGATTTTACTTACCAACGGTTGATCCGAAGCATCAAGTTTCCATGCCAGCGACCGGTTTTGGATGTCCGGCGTGCCACCAAAGGTATCCATATTCTTCGCCCACACCAGTGAGTAACTGAATTGAAGACCGTGAGAGAAACGTTTATTGACCTGGAACTGAAGCGAATCGTACTGAATGCGGCCCAGCGGCGCGCTCAGAACGCTGAGTCCCGAGTTGAACTGCGGAAACGGCCGCAACGATTGGGCGACGGTCTGGGACAGTGGGAAACCGGCAAACGGAACCTTGTTCTGGAAGCGTCCCGCGGCCGCACTGCTGAGAGGGGCGATGAGAGTCGCCAAATCGGCAGGATTGCTCAGATTGAGGCCATATTGACTTAACAACGAAGTACTCAGATAGTTCAGGTTGGTCAACGCGCCTCCAACAACCGAGGTCGCCCACCACACCCCGTGATTTCCCACGTACGCAACGTCCACGACCAGATCCCGGACGATTTCGCGCTGGATCCCGGCGCTGTATTGATATTGACGCGCGGGCCTTCCGCCGTTCGGATCGTAAGATTGCGGCCCGCCTGCGGGAAGAATGCCACCGATCGGGTAATAGCTCGAGCTCAGATTGGGCCACGCAATCTGCGATGGGGTAATCGGAGCGCCATTCACCGCTACGTTGCCCAAGGTCATGATCGGCGCGCCCGGAACCGATGCCGGGCCGAATGGATTACTGGCGGAGGCGGCGCCGTAGGGGCCGCCGAAGGTCCCGCCCTGACCGGTGCCGGTGTAGACGATGCCGAATCCGCCGCGGAACACAGCCTTGGGCAAGAACTGATAGGCGAACCCGATACGAGGGCCAAATGCCCACGGGTAGTTGTTCGCGAACTGGCAATGGCACGTAGCCTGAAAAACCGTTGCTCCTGGCTGGCCGCCGGCGGCGGCGTTCGGCAGCGTCGCGGAGAAATTCGGAGAACGCCCGTATTGCTCTGTGAAATACGTTGCGAAATCGTAGCGCAAACCCAGATCCAGCGTAAATTTGCGCGTCACTTTCCAACTGTCCTGCGCGTAGCCCGCCAACTGGTGTTTGCCAAACCGCGAGTCCGAAGTCGGATTGACCGTGGCTGTATTGACCAAGCCCAGTAAGTAGCTGGCGTAAGCCTGACCAACGTGATAGGCGCCAATATTGGCGGAGCTGACGCCCAGAGTCGTGGTGACCAGATACGGCATCGCCGTTTGCACGTTGCTGAAGCCGTACGTACCCTGGAGGCTGGTGTAATTAAGGGCATAATTTCCTTGCGACCGCAGTTCGCCGCCGAATTTGAAGCTGTGGTTGCCTTTTACCCAAGTCAGACTGGCTATGGAATTGAACTGGTTATAAGCTGAATCGGCGCGTCCCGGCGGCCCGATTTGGGCGCCTCCGTTGGACATCCCTCCGGAGGTGGAATCGTTGAGACCCGTAAAGCTGGGGAAAACAGACGGCCGCGTAAAGGCCGCGCTGCACAATCCAAGATTCCCACATGCGTCGTAGTCGGGCGTCACAGATGGCCGACCCAAGTAGTCAGAGCTGTAGCCAGCGCCCAAGTGGAGCAGGACGGTGGGAGCGATGGTGTGATCGTAGTTCAAGCGGATGACTTTGGAATAAATTCCGCCTCCGAATGTGTCCGAGATGGGCTGAGCCATTCCGTCTTCGCCGTAGCAGGTCAGACAGTAAGTCAAAGTGCGGTTCCAGAAGAACGACAGCTTGTCTCTGGGCCCGATTGTATGGTCGAGTTTCACCGAAGGAGCCTCCGTGTGCCGGTGCTCCAATTCGTAATTTTGAAAATTGTTGACCACGCCGAGCGCGTTGCACGGCGGTCCAGCCACGCAGAAAGGCTGCGGGAGCAGACTTTGAATCTTCAATGCAATCGGATTCATACGTGTGGACGGGATGGCGTTATTCGGGAATTGAGTCGTAACGACCTGCCCTTTCACCGTCTGCGCCGTCGTAGGATCGTAAATCTCATTCGCGAAGATAGTATTCCCCAACGGATCGGTGCCGATATTCCGATTGCCTGCCGCAACAATCGCCGCGCTAAAATCGCCGTTGCGATACGCCTGCGTCGGAACCGTGTCCGTGCCCGGCAAGAAATTTCGATTTCGAAGATATTGTTCCCAGTTGAAGAAGAAGAAGGTCCGGTTGCGGCCGTCATAGACTTTGGGAATCCGTATCGGACCTCCGATGGTCCCGCCGTAGTCGTTCTGGGTGCTCGCCGGAGTCACGAGTTTTCCCTTGCCGTTATTCGTGAACGGCTGCCCGGCATTTAAATAGGCGTTCTGGAAGGATTCGAATAAACTGCCGTGGACTTGTTCGGTTCCCGACCTCATGGTGACGTTGTATACCGCCTGGCCGGCTTGGCCGAACTCCGCCGCATAATTACCCGCCTGCACTGTCCATTCCTGAATTTGGTCCTGACCAGGCTGGGTCTGGGCATTGGCGCCTTGTCCTAGCTGATTAGTGGCGTCCATGCCATCGATCACCATCGACTCCGATCCCCCGACTCCGCCGTTGATGCGGTCGGGCGACCCGACGGCGAGGGGAACCGGCGGCGTGTAATATGCCCCTGGGACGAGCGCAAGAAGGTTGAACGGATTTCGAATGCCGGCGCCATTTGTACCGATGTCCAGGATCGGCAGTTTGTTCACGGTATCGGTGGAGATCGTGTGACTCACTTCGCCGCTTTCGGTCTTGAGCAAGGAGGCCTCAGCCGTGACGGTGACGGACTCTGCGGCACTGCCGACCTCCAGCGTGGCGTCCACGCGAATCGTTTGCGCCGTCTGCACGACCAAGCCTTGGCGGATGTACTTCTTAAAACCCGGGACCGTGACAGTAAGTTCATAAGTTCCCGCAGGCAATTGGTTGAGTGTGTAATTTCCTGTGCTGGAGCTCGCTACAGGGTAGGTGGCTCCGGTTTCGGTGTTCCTGGCTTCGATGGGGGCGCTAGCGACGACAGCGCCTCCTGGATCGGAAATCGTGCCAGTGATCGTTCCGCTACTGGTTTGAGCAAAAACCTGAGCGGCGTAAATGGAAACGGCAGCGAGAACAAAGGTAGCGCGCATTCAATCCCCCTTCCCTCGCGCCAACTTGAGCAGCGGGCGGGCGCAAAGTGGAAGCACTATATCACGACGTTCACGAAAACGAAATGGGGTCCTATCAGTGGTTCCGGCGAACGTAGAGATGCTCCAGCCTCCGATTAGACAGCATTGGCTGTCATCGAAGCGTTCGAGCGCATATGCGGTCCCGAATGTTCTCCCCGCGGATCCGCGACTAGCCTCCTCCGCTCGAATATGATACAAATGCCCTGACAAGGAGGCCACATGAAGAGTTGGTTGCGGGCCGCCCATATTGCGATGTTCGCCGCGATCTGCGGCGCTCCCTTACTTGCGCATCATGGCACCAGTAATTACGAAGCCAGCGCGCAAGCGATCACACTGGCAGGAACGGTCACGGAGTTTGTCTGGGCCAACCCTCACGTTTACCTTCTATTCGACGTGAAAGGCGAAAACGGCGCGATCGTTCATTGGGCAGGCGAAATGAACAGCCCTGGAGTTCTGAAAAACGCAGGATGGACCAAGAATACGCTGAAACCCGGCGATCAGGTGACCGTCTCGATTCGCCCCAACAAGTTCGGCACGCCTGTGGGCCTGCTCAGCAGGGCGAACATGCTGGTCAACGGCAAGCCGCTCCAAATCGGTCCGGAACAATAGGAGTTCTTCCATGGGTATTCGCACTGCGTGTATCGTTCCGATCGTACTGATACCCGCGCTCTTCGCTCAGGGGCAAGGCGCGGCGGGAAAGGGTAAAGGAAAGGGAAAGGGCAAGGCAGCCGCGCCGCCCTATGTCTCCGTGCCGCACGATCCACACGATCTCAACGGGATTTGGCGGCGCTCCGGAGGCGTGCTCACCATGAGCAACGAGACTCCGCCGATGACCGCCTGGGGCAAAGCCAAATTCGACGCAGCCAAGCCGGTCTACGGACCTCGCGCCGTTCCCGGCGGATACGGCAACGATCCCATGAGCACCTGCGATCCTCTGGGAATGCCGCGCACTCTATTCTTGGAGGTTTCAATTTATCCCATGGAGCTGGTGCAGACTTCGAACCGCGTCTACCAGTTCTTCGAATGGGCGCATTCCTGGCGGGCAATCTGGACCGATGGCAGAGCCCTTCCCAAAGATCCCGATCCGCGCTGGATGGGATACTCGGTAGGCCACTGGGAAGGGGACATTTTTGTAGTGAACTCCCTTGGCTTCGATGAGCGCAGTTGGCTGGATCATTTTGGCAATCCGGTCAGCGAGGACATGACGCTGGAAGAGCGCTACCATCGCGTCGATCGCGACACGCTGGAGTTGACCATGACCATTAATGCTCCCAAAGCGTACGCCAAGCCGTGGATTAGCGAGAAAAAGACATTTAGGCTCGCGCCGGCAAAGACCGAACTCGAGGAAATTTTTTGCGTGCCTTCCGAGGAGCAGCGGTTCAACCGGCAAGTGCGCGATCCCGGCTCCGGCATCGTCCCGAAGTGACACTCTGCGCATGAGCGCGCCAGGGAACCGGCGCCGAGCGCTTTGATTATTGTGGGATGCCGCGCATAGAACTCGCTCGCTTGTTCCACTACCGAGGGATCTTGTTTCTGCGTGTCCTCGGCCAACTGTTGAACGGCCCGCTATGACGCCGCAGTGCAACGCGCGCTGGCGGAGTTGTGGAAGCTGTTCGATTATCCCTGCGGCCAAAGGTTGGTTCCCCTGCAGCGCGAGCAAGTCCTCCGCCTGCGCCAGCGACAACACTGGCAGTGCTCCCAACAAGTGGCGGATACGTTAGTCGCCCCTTCCCCCCAAACCGCTGACAGATAGCGCTGTCCCGCTCGCGTCCCTTGAAAAAGAACGACAACTGGTGGGTGGAGCAAAAAACTAGACCCACGTGCGCAAGCTGGTGGGCTATCACCGCTTGAGCGGCGAGCACCAGGCGCGCGTGCTGGCGGGCTTATACCGGGTGTGGGCGCAGTGGAGAAACTTTTTCCAGCCCGTGATGCGGCTGGAGAGCAAGACCCGCCACGGAAGTTAAGTCCATCGCCGTTACGATACCCCGCCACTCTTTATCAACGCCTTCTGGAAAGCGGCCAACTCAGCGCGGTTGCTCGCCAGCGGCTAGACAATACGATTCTCTCAATCCGCTCGTGCTGATGAAGGAAATCCAGCAGCGCCAAACGCAGTTGCTCAACTTGGTCCGTCCACGCTCGCGGACCGACGCAATCACCCGAAAAACCCGGCCTCGTTCAGTCACTTCTTTCATGACCCAACGAGCGGCGGTTCGGTAACCGGTAGAAATGACTTGACACGCTAGGTACTAGTGCGGCCACCGCCAGGCGACGATCTCCGGCTTGTCGATGCCGTGCTCATAAGCGTAGTTACGGCAATCGAACTGCATGTCGCGGTACTTTTCCTTGGCGTGGCTACCGATCTTCTGAAGCCGCGGCGTGCGATCGATCACGTCCATCGCCAGGCTGAACCTATCGATGTTGTTGTTGATCGCTAATTCCATCGGCGTGTTGATGTTGCCTTTTTCCTTGTAGCCGCGCACATGCATATTGTCGTGATTGGTACGACGGTAGGCAAGCCGGTGAATTAACCATGGATAACCGTGGAAGTTAAAGATGACCGGTTTGTCGGTTGTGAAAAGAGAGTCGAAGTCGCGGTCGGTCAATCCGTGCGGATGCTCCGTGCTCGGCTGCAGCTTAAACAAATCGATTACGTTGACAAAGCGGAGTTTGAGATCCGGGAATTCCTGACGTAACATCCCGGTGGCGGCCAATGCTTCTTGAGTGGGAATATCGCCGGCGGATGCCATCACCACATCCGGCTCGCCATTCTGATCGTTACTGGCCCAATCCCAAATGCCGATCCCTTTCGTGCAATGCCGGATGGCCGCGTCCATGTCCATATACTGCATGTGCATCTGCTTGTCGCAGACGATTACGTTTACGTAGTTCTCGCTACGCAGGCAGTGGTCCGCGACAGAAAGCAGGGAGTTGACATCGGGGGGAAGATAAATGCGCGTGACGTCCGCGCTTTTGTTCACGACGACATCGAGGAAACCGGGATCCTGATGCGTGAAGCCATTGTGATCCTGACGCCAGACCGTCGAGGTAATCAGCAGGTTTAAAGAAGAAATTTCTTCGCGCCAGGACAATTGATTACAGATCGAAAGCCATTTCGCATGCTGGTTGAACATGGAATCGATCACATGCACGAAAGCTTCGTAAGAGGAGATAAACCCGTGGCGGCCCGTGAGCAGATAGCCTTCCAACATCCCCTCCATGGTGTGTTCGCTCAGCATCTCGATGACGCGGCCGTCGGTGGCCAGCTCGCCTCCGTCGGCATCTTCCGGAAAGTATTCTTCGATCCAAAATTTCTTACTGACTTCGTAGACATCTTGAAGTTTATTCGACGTTGTTTCATCCGGACCGAACACCCGGAACCGGTCCATGTTAGCTTTCATTACGTCCCGAAGGAACTTGCCCAGTGGGCGGGTATTTTCGGCCTCGATCTGAGCGGGTTTTTCGACCTTCTGCGCGTACGAGCGAAAATCGGGAAACGCAGGGCTTTTCTAAGGAGTCCGCCGTTTGCGTGTGGATTCGCGCTCATGCGCCGTTCGCCAGAGGGCGCCAATTCCTTTAACTCCTGGATCAGCCTTCCCTCCGAGTCGAAGAGCTCGTCCGGCTTGTGAGAACGCATCCATTTCTCAAGAATCTTCAGATTCGATGAGTTTTTCTTCACGTCTGACAGCGGAACTTGATGCGCCCGCCAGAAACCCTCCAATCGATGGCCGCCGACTTCCTGTGGCGCTGTCCAGCCTTTTGGACTTCGCAGAACGATTATCGGCCAGCGCGCCCGTTTCGCCTCGCCCGAACTGCGAGCGCTCCGCTGGATTTTCTTGATCTCCGTTACGCAGTGCTCCACTGTTGCCGCCATTGCCTGATGCATGGTGTCGCGATCGGATCCTTCGACAAAATACGGCGTCCAGCCGTTACCCCGAAACAGGTTTTCGAGCTCGTCATGGCCGATGCGGGCCAGCAGCGTTGGGTTGTTGATCTTATAGCCGTTGAGGTGAAGAATCGGGAGGACCGCGCCGTCGCGAATCGGATTCAGAAATTTGCCGATGTGCCACGAAGTCGCAAGCGGGCCGGTTTCCGCTTCGCCATCTCCCACCACAGCGGCAATAATTAAGCTCGGGTTGTCAAACGCGGCTCCGCACGCGTGGGAAAGCACATAGCCGAGCTCTCCTCCTTCATGGATCGAGCCCGGTGTTTCAGGGGTGCAGTGGCTACCGATGCCGCCGGGAAAGGAGAATTGCTTAAAAAATTCCCGCAATCCCGCGACATCTTCGCTTTTGTCTGTGAAAATTTCGGAGTATGTCCCTTCCAAATAGACTGGTCCGAGGACGCCGGGCGCCCCGTGGCCCGGTCCGGCAAGGAAGATCATGTTCAAGTCGAACTTCTTGATCAGCCGGTTCAGATGGACGTAAATGAACGACAAGCCGGGGCTCGAACCCCAATGGCCGAGAAGCCGACTTTTGATGTGCTCGGGCTTGAGAGGCTCGCGCAGAAGCGGATTGTCTTGAAGATAGATCATGCCCAGGCTGAGATAATTGCACGCCCGCCAATAGGCATCCGTTTTATGTAGGGCATCGGGAGTCAGCGGTTTTCCTTGAATGGTGGATCGAGCCGCGCCGTAAGCGCTGAGGGATTTCTTCTCTGTCGTCTCAGCGGCAGGCGGTTCCATTACCTTGGTTGCCATCTCTTCGTTCTCCTTGATTACTGTCTGGGCACGATTTCTTGCGGCGGTTCGAGTGTGCGCCGCCAGGGGCGGTTCGTCGAGGATGTCCGCGAATTCCCTGTAGCCCCGCCATGGCCGCCACCGTGCCTCGGGATCTCTCCATTAGCGCCAGGAAATCAGGGCTCCAAAAACAGGTTCGGCGTTTTCATAATTTCTAGCTCGCTTTCTGGAGAACGGCGCTCTTCGATAAGATGACGTCCATAAGTCCGTCCCACGATTTGACGAATGACTTGGCGCCTTCTTCCTGAAGTTGTGAGGCTAGTGCATCTATGTCGATTCCCGCCTCGACGAATTTCGTCAGGATCTCCTCACAGTCGCCGCCATCCGGCGGCAGGATCGAAGCAAGCTGTTCGTGTTCGGCGAGCGCTCTCAAGGTCGCCTCTGGCATCGTGTTTACAGTGAATGGCGCAGCCAGAGCCTTGACGTACAGAATGTCGGAAGCCGAGGGGTCCTTCGTGCCCGTGCTCGCCCACAAAAGGCGCTGCGGTCTCGCTCCGGCGTTGTACGCGCGCTGCCAATCCGGCGAAGTGAGCAAGTCTCGCGCCGCCTTATAGGTCCGCATGGCGATCGCGATGCCGAGTTGATTGCGTAGCTTCGGCGGCGCCTTTTGCGCAACGGCGACATCCCACCTGCTAACGAACACCGACGCTACCGATCCAACATACGGATTGAGCCCGGCATCTAATCGGCGTTCAATTCCCCGCCGGAAAGCACCCGCCGCGGCAAGGTACTGCTCGCGGGAAAACAGCAGCGTCACGTTCATAGGAATGCCCGCGAAGATCGCCTCCTCAATGGCCGGGAGTCCTTCTTTTGTGCCGGGGATCTTGATGAACAGGTTCGGACGTTTGGCCCGTGCGAATAGTTCCTTTACTTCGCGCAGCGTGCTGTCGGTATCGTAGGCCAGTAGCGGCGATACTTCCAGCGACGCGTATCCATCTACTCCATTGGTGCGTTCGTAAATGGGCCGGAAAAGATCGGCAGCGCGCGTAATATCCTCGAGCGCTACTTCGAAAAAGAGTTCCTCCGCCGATTTACCCCTCGCGGACGGTTGTCGAAGCTGAGCGTCATACGAGGAGCTCTTCTTGATAGCTTGCTCAAAGATGGTCGGATTCGAAGTAAGCCCGGTTACGCAGTATTGGTCGATATAGCGTTTAAGCGTGCCTGAATCGAGCAGATCCCGAGTAATGTTGTCGAGCCAAATGCTCTGGCCGAGGTTTTGGAGTAATTGTATAGCCTTCATGGAATCCCCTTAATGGCCGATTTAGTCATGGGATTGGACACTTTTCCAACTGCCAGATGTCCGCGGCGTACTCGGAGATTGTCCGGTCGCTGGAAAATTTCCCCGAGCTCGCGACGTTCAAAATAGCCTTTTGAGCCCATGCATCGGGGCTCCCGTAAAGCTGAGTGAGCCGGTGGTCGGCCTCGAGATAGGAACCGAGGTCGGCCAAGTGCATATAGAAGTCCACGTGAGTCATGGTGTCGAGAAGAGGATTGAATGTGCCCGGTTCATTACGGCTGAAGAAATTCGAGGAAATCAGATCCAGGGCGGCTCGGGTCTCGGGATCGTGTTCGTAGTGCCAACGCGGGTCATACCATCCGCGCGTCGCCACTACCTGTTCTGACGTGAGCCCGAAGAGGAAAAAGTTCTCTTTCCCCGCTTCTTCCGCCATCTCGATGGTGGCGCCGTCGCGAGTGCCAATGGTCAAAGCTCCGTTCATCATGAACTTCATATTGCTGGTGCCGCTCGCCTCGTAGCCCGCCGTCGAGATCTGGTTGGATACGTCACTGGCCGGAATGAGCCGCTCCGCCAGCGAAACGCAGTAATCGGGAAGAAAGACTACTTTTATGCGGCCTCGAACCAACGGATCGCCATCAATGGCGCCCGCGAGATTGTTGATGAATTTGACGATGAGTTTGGCCAGATGATACGCAGGCGCCGCCTTCCCGCCGAAAAAGAACGTCCGTGGATACATCTCCATCTCCGGATTCGTCCGTAAACGGTTGTAAAGCACAATAATGCGTAGAGCATTCAGCAACTGCCGCTTGTACTCATGGATCCGTTTCACCTGGCAATCGAAGATGGAGATCGGATCGATCGTTTGCCCGGAAGACCGCCTGAGCCAATGCGCAAACTGCCATTTGGCGTCGCGCTTGGCGCTCAGAACGGCCTCGCGGAAACTTTTGTCTCTCGCCAGCGGCTTGAGGTTGCTTAATTGGCTGAGGTCGGCAATCCAACGATCGCCAATGGCCTCGGTGATGGCTCCGGCAAGAGCCGGGTTCGCCAACAACAGCCAGCGCCGCGGCGTAACGCCATTGGTTTTGTTGTTGAAACGCTCGGGAAAGACCTCGGCCAAATCCTTCACAGTGGTTCTTCGTAGCAGCTCGGAATGAATCGCGGCTACACCATTCGTGCTGTGCGAACCGACGATGGCGACATTGGCCATGCGCACCTTGTGCTGGCCGCTGTCTTCAATCAGGCTGATGCGCCGGATGCGGCCTTCATCGCCCGGAAATCGCTTGCGAATGTCATCGACCAACCGCCGGTTGATTTCGTTGACGATTTCGAGATGCCGAGGCAGCATGAGTTCGAACCAGGCCACCGGCCATTTCTCCAATGCTTCGGGCAACAAGGTATGGTTTGTGTAGGCGAGCGTTTTCTTGACGATGTCCCATGCCTGGTCCCATCCAAGATGCGCGTCGTCCAATAGGATGCGCATGAGCTCTGGGACGGCCATCGCCGGATGCGTATCATTGAGCTGAATGGCCGCCTTATCCCGAAATGCGCTCCAATCGGAGTTGCTTCGGAGAAAGCGGCGCACGATGTCGGCGAGCGAACAGGCTACCAGGAAATACTCCTGCACGAAGCGCAAGCCCTGGCCCATGCTGGTCGAGTCATCGGGGTAGAGCACGCGGGTGAGAGACTCGGCGGAGAGCGTCTCCGCCAAAGCGCCGACAAAATCGCCGCTGCTAAATTCCTGAAAATCGAAATAATCGGGCGCGGCCGCGGCCCAAAGCCGCAGGGTGTTGATGGTTTGGCCGCCATAGCCCACCACGGGGCGATCGAATGGAATTCCGAACAGGCTGGAAGGCTTTCCCATGACGGCGCGCAAGCTTCCGCCGCGTATCTCAAATGCGCAATTCAGCCAGATCTCCACTCGCTCATCGATGCGGGGAACCTCCCAGGGGTCCTGGCGCCGCAGCCAGTTATCCGGCTTTTCTTCCTGCCAGCCGTCCCGGATGGCCTGCTTGAACATTCCGTATTCGTAGCGGAGTCCGTAGCCCACGGCGGGAAGTTGCAGCGTAGCGGCCGACTCCATGAAGCAAGCCGCCAACCGTCCCAAGCCGCCATTGCCCAATCCCGCATCGGGCTCTTGCTCCAGCAGGTCGATCCAATCCAAATTTCTTTGTTGGATTGCCTTTTGAATTACCGGATCCAAAAGAAGATTCGTGATGTTGTTGGCCAGCGACCGCCCGATGAGGAATTCCATCGACAGATAATAGAGTCTCTTTAGATTCCGCTTCTCATACGTCTTCTCGGTCAGTACCCATCGCTGGGAGAGGACGTCCCGCACCGAATGGGCGACAGCTTCAAAACGATCCCGCGCGGTCTCCCCGTCCGGATCGGTCGCGCTATCGAACTGAAGGTGGCGTTCGTAGAGTCCGTCCGCTCCTGAGAAACGGATGGGGCCGCATCCATATCGAGCGAGGAGGGCTGACATATCCTGCCGTTCCCGCGAACGCGGGGCTTCCACAAGTGTGTTCGTCGCCATTTTAAGTTTCCCGTCTCGCAAAGATGCCGCCGGCCTGCGCAGGGTTGCTAAATTTGATTCCCCATCACGAAGTCGCGTGGTGTGTATCGTTCCACAGCCGGATCACCGGCCGCGCGATATCGTTCTCATAACCCAGAGCGCTCAAACTAGCCGTGCTCAACATGAAAGATCTGGCGTGGACGGAAGGTTCAATTCCTATCCAGCGCGCGGCCAGCATCCGGATGAAGTGTCCGCTTGAAAACATTAATACGTTGCCTTGGACGGTACGCACGCGCCATACGACGCGGTCCGCCCGAGCCGCCACCTCACGCGGCGATTCGCCGCCGGGGCAGCCATCCCGGAAAAGCTGCCAACCGGGGTGCTTAGCGCGAATGTCGGCGCCGCGAAGCCCTTCATATTCGCCATAGTTCCACTCCACCAAGTCGGGATCGACTTCAGCGCCCTCGCCGAAGCCCGCGAGTTCACAGGTGCTCATGGCGCGCTTCAGCGGGCTGGTGAATACCTTGGCAAAGGAGATCCCTTTCAGCCGATTCGCTAAACGCCGGGCATTGCATTCGCCCCTCTCCGTCAGTGGTAGATCGGTGAAGCTCGTGTGCTGGCCCGTGACAGTCCAGGCCGTTTCGCCGTGCCGAGCGACATAGATGATGGGAAGGTCCTCGCTCATATTTAGTACTTCTCGGGCACGAATCGCCGGCGTTTCAACGACGCCTCGTCGTCGTAGGCGTGCTTCATGGAGCGCTTCGGCATCCTTACTTTCTCTCTGTGAATCTTCTTGTAAGGAATCAAGCTCAAAAGATGCGAGACACAGTTGAGCCGCGCGCGCTTCTTGTCGTCGGAACGCACAATATGCCAGGGCACGGCGTCGGTGTCGGTTGCCTCGAACATGGTGTCTCGCGCACGGGAGTAGTCGAACCAGCGCTCGCGCGAAGGCAAATCCGTCGCGCTGAGCTTCCACTGGCGCAGCGGGTCTTCGATGCGCGCTTCGAAGCGCCGCTCCTGCTCTCGATTGCTCACTTCCAACCAGAATTTGATCAGCCTGATTCCGCTGTCCACGATCCAGGTTTCGACGGTCGGACACAGTTCTAAAAAGCGGCGATGCTGCTCTTTCGTGCAAAACCCCATCACATATTCCACGCCGGCCCGGTTGTACCAGCTTCGGTCGAAAATCACGATCTCCCCCGCGGCCGGAAAGTGCTCCAAGTAGCGCTGCATGTACATCTGGGTTTTTTCGCGATCCGACGGCGCGGGAAGAGCCGTCACTCGGAAGACGCGCGGGCTCACCCGCTCCGTGATCGCTTTGATCGTGCCGCCCTTTCCCGCTCCATCGCGCCCTTCCATCACCACTACAACGCGCTCACCCTTTGCCTTGACCCAATCCTGAAGCCGGCAAAGCTCCACTTGAAGCTTGCGCAACGCCTTCAAATATTCTTTGTTTCCGAGTTTCGAATCGGCGAGGCCGTTGGATTTCTTCGAATTCTTCATGACTCTGTGTTGTCGTTACTGCTTCCGGAACCGCCACGCGCTGATGGAAAACAGAACGATGCCGAACGCCATCAGGAGCACCAGGTTCGGCCACAGGGCGTCCCACGGCGCGTTTTTCAATGTAACTCCACGGACGATCGTCACCAGATAGCGCAGCGGGTTGAGATAGGAAAGCTTCTGGAAGAAATGCGGCATGTTTTCGATCGGCGAAGTCGCTCCCGAAAGCAGCGTGATGGGTGGGTTCACAAAGAACGTCAGCAACTGCGCCTGCTGTTGCGATTTCGAAACCGTCGCCACCATGACGCCGATTCCGATGCCCGCCAGAGCGGCGGCGGCGCCGGCAACTGCAAACAGCCAAATCGCTCCGCGGACAGGCAGGTCGAAAACCAGCATGGCCGTGCCGAGGGCGACGAACAAGACCACCATCATCAGCACGAAGACGGGCGTGGTTTTGGCGAGCAACATCTCGCCTGTCTGCGCCGGGGTCATGAGCAACTGCTCGATAGTGCCGGTTTCTTTTTCCTTCACAGCCAGCGCGGAGGCCACCAGCGACGCATTGATGAACATGATGATGCTCATTACTCCGGTTACGTAATGCCAGGACGCCACCAGACCCGGATTGTAGAGATAGTCGGGTTGCACGCCCGGGAGGCCAGGAAGTGGGGCCGGATGAGCGGCCCGGTTCAGGTACTGGATGCGCCGTGTACTGAAGCCCACCGCGGGAAAGATCGCGGCGGCCTGGTTGTTGTAGTCTTCCAGAGCCCGCCCCAAGTAGCCCTGGGCGATCTGCGCCGTGTTGGCGTCCACCGCGTCGATCACCACCTGCACATTGGCCGTCTGGCCGCGCGCTAGAGTACGCGCGAAATCCTCCGGGATCACCATGAATAGATCCAGGTCCAAGTTCTTGAGCGCGGCTTCCGCATCTTTCATCCGCACGAAACGGCGCGTGACTTTGAAGTTCACGTTTTCTGTCAAGGAGTCGACGAAGTTCCGGCTCTGGGGCGTGAAGCTTTCATCCACCACACCCAGGCGAAGGTTACGCACTTTAGGGTTCAAGGCATATCCGAACAACACCAGCACGATTGTCGGAGGGATCAATAACTGAATTACTAATCCTTTATTGCGCCGGAGCTGCTGAACTTCCTTCGTGGCTAGCGCCAAATAGCGCCTCAAAAATGCTGGCATTTTCGGTCCCTACGCTTTAAACTGCATCGTGCGCATCTGAATCACATTGATGCCGAAGAAGGCCGTGGCGAGCACGATCAACCACACCAACGGCCAAAAGGACGTTGCCCACCCCACATCGCGCAGAATCGAATTGCGCACGATTTGTACATAATGCGTGGCGGGCAGAAGGCTTGAAAACCAGCGAATCTGCACGGGTATGTTCCGCACGGCGAACAAGTAGCCGGAGAGTAACAAGGAAAGCAGGAACGACCCCATCTGCACACCTTGGATCGCAGCGCTCTGATTGCCGGTGGCGTTGCCCATCATCATGCCGAAAAATACTCCCGCCAGCAGATACAGCACCGTTGCGACTAACAGCACCGCCGGCTGGGTTGGTATTCGGTATCCGAACGCGAACAAGCCCAGCCCGAAACACATGACAAGTTCCGCAAGTCCGATTAAGACGTAGACCAGCGCCTTGCCTGTCACCCATTGCAACGCCGTGAGGCTGGAGGCGTATGCCTGGATGACGGTGCCCATCTCGTACTCTTTCGATGTCGCCAGCGCCCCCAGCAAAGCGGGAAAGATTATCAACATGAGCCCCAGCGCGCCCGTGCCGAAATACACCGGATTCGAAAGGCCGGGGTTGTACCAAAGGCGCTGCTCCGCGTTTACGAGAACCAGCCGCTCAGGGCTGAGGCCGCTTTTCTGAGCGAAGCTTGTGTTGAGCGCCGACGCATAGTTTCCCAGAGCGGTGGCGGCGTTGGAATCGGTAGCGTCGATCATTAGCTGGACGGCAGGCTCGGCGCCGTTGCGGGCGTCCCGTTCGAAGTTCGGCGGAATGATTAGCGCCGCGCGCGCTCTCCCGCTAGCCAGCGCCCGTTCTGGCGATTCCCCGGGCTTGGGCTTTGTGATGTCGAAAGTAAGCGCGGCGCCGTAGGTCTCCAGATATTGGCGGCTGAGCGGGGTAATGTCGTAGTCGTAAACGAGCAGCTTTACGTTGCGCAATCGCAAGGACTGCGTGAGTGCGGCCAGGGACATCAGCGCGAGGGGCATGACTACAGCCAGCATGAGCAGCAACTTGTCGCGCCGGAACAGACGCCATTCCTTCATCGCCTGGGCCAGAATCTTTTTCATAACGGAATCGACTCTCTGCGCGACTCGATGAGAGAGATGAAAACGTCTTCAAGTGAAAACTCCGCCGGATTCCAGGCCGTGACTTTCACGCCCGCACTTTCCAGTTCCGCCTTGGCTTCCTGCTGCTGCGCGTCATTCTCAGTCACCAGATGAAGCTTGTCGCCGAACAGCGAGACGCGGGATGCGCCGAATTTTTTCTTGAGCGTTGCGAGCGCGAGATTTGGTTTATCCGTCAGGACCTCGGAAAGAGAGCCCTTCATGTTTGCCTTCACTTCGCTCGGCGAACCCCCGGCGATAACCTCACCGGCCACCATAAATCCGATCCGGTTGCACTGTTCGGCTTCCTCCAGGTAATGCGTCACCACCAGGATGCCCGCGCCGCGATCCGCGAGTGCATTAATCACCCGCCACATGGCGCGCCGCGCCAGCGGGTCCACGCCGGAAGTCGGTTCGTCTAGGAAGATCGCCTCCGGTTCGTGCATGACAGCGGCCCCGAACGCCACACGCTGCTTCCATCCGCCGGGAAGAGATCGAGTGATCATTCCCTCTTCGCCGCTCAATTCAGCGGTTTCGAGCACCCATCTTTTGCGCTCCTCGCGGACACTCTCATCCACTCCGTACAACCGGGCGTAAAAGTCCAGATTCTCGCCGATGGTCAGATCGTCGTACAGCGTGAACTTCTGGGACATGTAACCGATTCGAGAGCGCACGGACGCCGCGCGCAAACCCTTGGATTTCCCGAGCAGGGTGACGCTTCCGGAGGTCGGCTCGATCAAGCCGCAAATGATCTTGATCGAAGTCGTTTTTCCCGCGCCATTCGCGCCCAGCAACCCGTAGATCTCGCCGTTGAGAATTTCCAGTTGGAAATTCTTTACTGCCTGAAACGAGCCAAAACGCTTGTTAAGATCCTTCGCTCCGATAACGACTCTTTTCTCATTGAAGGGCGGGGAAGGATGCGGAAAGCCGGGGACCTCGTGAACGCCGCGCATTTTGCGCAACTGCCCCACGAAAGCGTTTTCGAGCGTCGGCTGCGAACGGCGGATTTCTTTCACCTGAAGCCCATTTGAGGCCGCTCGCTCGCGCAGGTCTGCCTCGGCGGCATCCGGGTTTGCAGCCATCACGTCCAATCGGTCGCCAAAGCGCTGCACGTCCTCCGCTTCGGGAGATTTAGCGAGAAGACTCTCGGCCTTTGCCAGAGGCTCCACTTCCACTTCTAGCCGGGTGAGTCCTGTCTTGGAACGAAACTGAGCCGGCGTGTCGATGTCGTAGATCTTTCCCCGCTCCATCAGAGCCACCCGGTGGCAGCGTTCGGCCTCGTCCAGATACGGGGTCGCCACGATAATCGTCATCCCGACCGTGGCCAGCGATGTTAACGCATCCCAAAAATCGCGCCGCGTCACGGGATCGACACCCGTGGTGGGCTCATCGAGCAGAAGCAGCGTCGGATCTGCGATAAGCGCGCTGGTGAGCGCCAGCTTTTGCTTCATTCCTCCGCTTAAGCGCCCGGCGAGGCGATCCGTGAAACGAGACAGATCGAACAGCTTGAAATACCGCTCTCTCCGCTCCGCATAGTCGGCTGGCGAGACTTGCCGCAGCCCGCCCGCGTAAGCCAGATTCTCATCGACGCTCAGGTCCAGATAGAGGCTGAACGGCTGAGTGAGATATCCGACGTGCGGACCTGCCTCGCGCGGAGTCTTGCCGAGCACCCTGATCTCTCCGCTGCCTTCGGGCAGCACGCCGGAGATGATCTTGAAAGTGGTGGTCTTGCCTGCGCCATCCGCGCCAATTAGTCCAAAAATCTCGCCTGACTTGACTTGGAAATCGATATGATCGACCGCTTTCAGAGAGCCGTAGCTCTTGGCGAGCGAGACCGCTTCGACAATGACTTCTTCCGGCATCAGCCTTTGGGAGGACCGGACTGGACCTGGATTCTCCCGTCGGCCGGCATTCCCGGCTTAGCGTAGCCATAGGCGCCCTGCAGCCCGATTTTCAAGCCCATCACCTGCTTCACGCGGTCGTCCTTGAAGTAGGTGTTTTCCGGAGTGAACATAACTTCCGGGTCGACGCGGATCACTTGAGCGGGAATGGCCTGGCCGGGATTCGAATCCAGCCATACCTGCGCCTGCTGGCCGACCTTCACCTTCCCAACCTCTCCCTCCGGTACGAATCCACGCAAATAGAGCTTGTTTAAATCCACCATAGTCAGGATGGTCTGTCCCGGCTGAATCACTCTCCCAGGCTCGGCGGAGCGCGTCAAAATTGTGCCGGCGATGGGGGCTTGGATGCTTAAATCTGCGATGTCCGCCTCGATTTTGCGCAGCGCGGCCTGGTCGGCATCCACGGTAGCTCTAGCGGAATCGATCTGCTGCTTTTGCGCATCCATCTGCTTTAGTAACGTTTGGCGACTGGCTTCCTGAATCGGTATGTTTTCCAATTGCGCGCGCGCCCGCTGAAGAGCGGCTTCGGCTACCGCCACCTGTTTACGGCTTGCGTCGACCGAAGCTAGCGCGATCTGCTCCTTGGTTTGATACTGCTCGGACGTCTGGACCGCGACTGCTCCCGTTTTCGCCAGAGAAGGATAGCGTTTCGCGTCCATCTGAGCTTGCTCGAGTTCCTCCTCCCATCGGTTGAGTTCCGCTTTGCTAACGGCGACATTCGCTTCGGCCTGCTGCACTTGCCCTGGCGCATCCATCTCGGCTTGCTTCTTATACAGCTCGGCCTGTTTTACTTTTTCGTCGTAAGTGCCGAGTTCGGCGGTTAGTTGGTCCACGATCCGCTGATCGCTCACGATCCGAGCCTTCTGGGTATCGCGTATGGCTTCTTCTTGAGGGCTGGAGAGCCAAGCCAGCACTTGGCCGGGTTGTACGGGATCGCCTTCGCGCACTGCCAGATTCACGATTCGCCCGGCTATCTTGGAGGAGATCTCCACCGTGTCTCCGTCGATCCGGCCGCTTACGAAAACGGTACCCGCCGGTTCTTTGCTCTTGTTGCATCCGGACAGCATCAGCACCGCGATTGCCGCCGGCATCCAAGACGATTTCATAACGTTACCCTGTTCTATCTGCGATACGTTTTTTCCGCGCCGCCGGACGCCCGAGCCAGATCGGCGCGCGCCAGCCCGAGCGTAAACTCGGCGCGGATGCGAGCGTCGGCGGCTCGCTCCAGCCGGTCTTGCGCGTTTACGACTTCCGTGTTGTCCGCAATGCCTTGCGTGAAGCGCTGCCGGGCCAACTCCACTTCTTGCTGCGAGAGCTTCACATTTTTCTCGCTGGTTTCCACTTCTTTGAGAGCCCACTCCACGCCGGAGATCGACGCCAGCACGTCTGTCTCGATCTGGGATCGGCTCTGTTCGAGGGCCGTTCTGGCTTCGCTCAACGCGCCTTCCGCTTCCTCCGCCTCGCCTCGAATGCGCCCGCCGTTAAATATGGGGAAATCCACAAATCCACTCACCGAGTACACGTTCACGTTGTGGACCGGAGAGTTCCCGCTTTGGCCATCGCTCGCGCCGAGCGATAAGGTGGGCAGCTTCTCAGCCCTGGCCGACTTTAATTGCAGTTCGGCCGCTTTGACGTTCGCCTGCAAGGAGTGATAGTCGGCCCGCGACGCTAGAGCAGCTTGGATCGTGGCGGCGTGATCCGGAGGTCCTCCGGCGCCGTACGCCGCGGGATCGGCGACCTCATAGTTGGACGTCACGCGCGCATGCAATATATTGGCCAATGTGAATTTCGCCATGATGTAGCTCTGTTCAGCCTCTTGCCTTTGCTGTAGCAGAGCGTTGACCTGTTGCATCGCGCGGTTCGCCTCCAGCTCGGCGGCGACGCCTTGCGTGACACGATCACGGGTGAGCTTGTACAGATCGTCCGCAAGCGTGCCCTGCGCGGCAAGGGAGTCGCGGGTCGCCTTACTTCTAAGCGCTTCAAGGTAGGTCGCGACCACGTTCAGCGCTACCAGTTCCCGCGCATTCTGGACCAGAAAACGGGAAGAGTCCTGCCGCGCCTTAGCGCTCTTCCAAGCGCGGCGGTCGGCGAGGTTAAACACCTCCTGAGTGAGGAAGATGCGGGAATCCATCGAGCCGAACGGCCCTATTCTTCCCGTCTCGCCCAAAACGGGGACTCCTGCGCCGATCAGATTCACCGTCAGCAAGCTTTGACGCGCGTGTAAGTCTAACTGCGGCAGCAGCGGCGACCTGTACTGTTGGTATTGCCCGGTTGCTTGCTCCAGTTGAGTGATCGCCGTCTGGATGTTCGTGCTGTTGGCAAGCGCGATCTCGAGAGCTTGGGGAAGAGTGAGCACGGCAGGTATATCCGGACTGCCAGCCGCGAACGCAGACGCCTTCCACAGAGCGAAGAGCAGTAGAAGTCGCTTCATCGATCATCCCGATTCAGATGAAGTCTTCAATGTCGGATTTTTTTTGACGAGTGGAATTTCGGCGCTTGGAAGCCGTGAAACGTCAACAGTGGAAAGAAGACTGCTAGCGTTGAGAGATTGCCGTCGGATGTAAATTGGAGTTTCTTTCTGCTACGTCACCGGAGGCGCATGCCAGGAAGCAAGCCAGCTTGCGATCCGACTGACTGGGCCCCGAATCATGATGTACGGCACAACAGCAAGAATCACGGCTGTAATCAGCAATTCCCCAATATAAACTCCGCCGTGAACGCTAAGCTGATAAATCGTGTCCAGAATTGCGGCGACGATAAACACCTTTCCGATATCCTTCCATCCCTGCCGCAACAACTCTCGGCGGTGGCCCGGATCAAACAGAACTGCCCAGAAGAACGGCGGCCGGGCCTGACGTGCGTCCCTCAAGCCTGCCCGAACGGCCAGGATTGTGGCGACAGCCGGTTGGACGATCAACCTGAAATTCATCGGACCGGTCAGCCGGCCAATGAGATTCTCCCATACCCGCGTCAATAACTCGTCCATCAACCGATTCTTTAGTCCGCGTTTAACCTCGGAGCCCGGCGTGCTCCCGAAGGCAGGCACGCGTCACGACGTATCGTATGATGGCGCGTGGACCCTCCTGGACGAAGAAAAGTTTTTCCGGCTCGGCGCCAGCGTAAAGAGCCTCTGCCGGGGAAAGAGACCCATTCCGAAACTGAGGCAACATTTGGATGATGTCGCCCCGGGCGGTGAGCCGCGTGAGGGCGTCGGCCTGCTAGCGATGGTTCGAGAAAATGTCGGCCAAGCCGGCCAGCTCTTGTTCCTCCCAAACGCCCACCTGGGTGGGATGGACGCCGAATAATCTGCACTATCTCGCATCGGAACGACATCGATTGGACGAGATGACGCCGGACAACTCCAAATGGGCCACAGCCCTTTTGGCCTTTCGAGGTTTCGCCCGCGCCGCGCCGGCCTCGGGATGAGCTTCCTTTGTGTCTATGTCATGGTCTGTGATCGAGTTCCCACTCATTGTTTTCGCGTTCACTTTCGTCGTCTTGTGGCTCTCGGCTGAAACCGGCCTTCATCTCCGTAGGCGGCACGACCCAGGACGAAACGAACGGCAAGATCTCAGTCTCATTCTGACGGCCACGCTAACCCTCCTCGGTCTTGTCGTCGGATTCAGTTTCTCAATGGCCGTGACGCGATACGACCAGCGCAAGAACAATGAGGAGAACGAGGCCAATGCTCTCGGCACGGAATACGTTCGCGCGGGATTGCTGCCGCCCGCTGACGCAAGCGCCGTGCGCGAGCTGCTAACCGACTATCTGAATCAGAGAATTCTGTTCTACATCACCTTCGATCAACGCCGGATCGAACAGATCAACGCATCAACGGACCGGCTGGAACGCGACCTCTGGTCCACGGTCCAGGGCGTCGCCGCAGCTCAACCGACGCCCGTTGTCGCCTTGACTGTTTCGGGTCTAAACGACGTGCTGAATTCGGAGGGATACACACAGGCATCCTGGTGGAACCGCATTCCGACGGCGGCATGGGCTTTGATGGGTGCAATCGCTATTTGCAGTAATGTCTTGTTCGGCTACGTGGCGCATGGCGAAACGAAGTCCAAGCTGCTTTTCGTTCTGCCGCTGATCGTCGCCATCTCGTTCCTTTTCATCGCCGATTTGGACAGTCCACGCACAGGCGCGATTCGCGTGCACCCGCACAACTTGATGAGTCTCTCTCGGCGGATTGCGACCGCTAGGCCAATCGGATTTAGGTCGGGCATTCCACCAGCCGGCGAATTCTAAGGCGTCGAAAACGGCTGCCTTCCACTGGGTTGGCCATTCACCTCACCCGGATCCACTGCGGCGGAAAATGACCGGGGCGCATCCGGCATTCCGGACGCGCTTCCTTGTGACTCTCGCATTTCCGCCGCCTCTTCCGGCGCAGCCATCCGGTGATATCGCACGGGTTCGGCAACAAATCCAAGCCGCCGCAAAAGCCCGAGACCAATCCTTCGCCCGCTGGAGCAGAGCACCCCAAGCCGAACTCCAAAGACGGAAAGCGCCGTAGCAGGATAACCCAACGGCGTTGGTTTAGATTCGTTTGGTCTGAACGTTCGCGCCGATCATCACCGTGGTCGGTTGACGCGGAACAAACGCCAGACAGAATGGCGCGGGTTAGGACCTGACGGAAGGTCGCGCCCGCGAGCGATGGAAGATAGTGTCGAGAGCAAAGAGCGTCCAATCCCAATCCAATAGCGAGTCTCAGCGAACCGAGATGGATGGGCGCGCTAATTTTGAACCGTGGTTATCTATGTAAACCTATGGTGCGAAATAACCGAACATATCCAGAATCAAATGCGTCGCGTTGCTCCCGAAGGCGCTTACCTCGGTATTGTTCGTCGGCACAATCGCCATGTTGTTGGTGATCGCCCCATCCAGCGCGTTCAACGTCGCCACCGTTGGCTGCGTCGTCCCTTGCGGCCACATCGTTAGGAACCCCAGCGCCGCTGGTGGAACCACCGTCGAGTTGAACACATAGCCCTGCGCCTGCGGCGTCCCTCCGCATACTGCTCCCAGCACGTTTACGTCAAGCTCACCGCTGAATGGCGCTGTTCCCGTCGGCTTGCGCGTGTCCAGCACCCGGCACGGAGGCAGATTGTACAGCGACAAGCCTCCTGCCGCTGGCGGCGCGAAGTAGCCGTTGATGTCCACCACCAGATCCGTGGCGTTGGAGGCAAACACGTCGATGCTGCCGCTCGTTCCCGCGGGCACGATCGACGCATTCGCGATCACCACCGGCGTGGTCGTCAACGGCAGCGGCGGCAGCGCGTTCAGAGTCGCCACCGTGGGCTGGCTCACTCCCGTCGGGTACGCCGTCAGGAAGCCTACCTGTCCCGGCGCTACGGTGGTGAAGTTCAGCGAATAGGCCTGCGCCGACGCCGGCACATTGCAACTGCTCGACAGAACGGGCAAGGTGCGGCTGCTCCCACCCGTGAACGGTCCGCTCAGCAGCGTGCCGTTGCGCGTATCCACCAACCGGCACGGCGTCATCGGATAGAACGCCAGCGCGCCCGGTGTCGAGGCCGGCACAAAATAGCCGCTGATATCCAGGATCACATCGGTGTCGTTGGTGGCGTACACGCTGATGGCTCCGCCGGTCCCGGCCGGTACGATCGCCGCATTGGACTTGATGCGGCCGTCGATCGAATTGAGCGTCGCGACGGTGGGTTGAGTTTGGCCGGTCGGCCAGACCGTGATAAATCCCAGTACGGTGTGCGGCACAACAGCCACGTTCAGTGAATAAGCTTGCGCGGTAGAGGGAATGCCGCAAGCGCCCGGGACAGCGAAGCTGCGGCTGGTGTTCGCGGTGATAAACGGCGCGCCTTGTCCGGCATGTCGCGTATCGAACAAGCGGCATGGCGTCACGGGGACGAAGCGCAAGCCAGAGGCCGCTGACACCACGATGCCCCCGCTGGTTCCTGTGATGGTCGCATCAAACAGATCGCTTGCCGTGATCGTTTGCGTTCCCACAGTGACCAGCGAAGCGGTGAACGTGCCGGCGCCGTTCGTCAATGTTGCGTCGGCAGGCAGAGCCCCCGATCCATCCGTGCCGGTAAAATGCACCGGATCCGAAAAGCCGGTGACGGAGTTATTCCCGGAATCCAGCGCCGTTACCGTGAACTGGAGCGGAACCCCAGCGGCGGCGCTCGCTGGCGCGGTTACAGAGAAATGCGTCGCCGTGCCGGGACTGGCGCCGATCACGGCGGCATAGGTCGCGTTAATCGTGAGGGAGTTCGCATCCGGAGTCACAGTTAAGGGGTTGAGCGAGGAAGTCGCGGTCCCATTTACGGTCGAGGATTTAAAGGAATAATTCACACTGCTGAAGGTTTGCGGGTCCGCGAAACGGACAGTGCAGGTTTGCGCGCTCCACGTCAAACTAGCTGGCGTTGTATAACTTCCAGGAGCGCACCCGGTCCCTCCAACAGTCAAGGAAGCGCCAGAGGGAGAGGAAGTTAAGGTGATCGGGACTCCGCCCCCCTGCGTAATATTTACGTTTTGCCCCCCGATCACAATGGACCCGCTGCGCGATGCGCCGTTGTTCGCCGCGACAGTATAAGATACAGAGCCGGTTCCAACCCCGGAAGGCTGCGCAGGCGTGAGCGTGATCCAGGAATCTGGAGTGGTGGCTGTCCAGCCGCATTCGGGAGTGGTAGTGATCGAAATGCTCCCTGCGCCGCCGGACGCGGCAACCCCGCCGGGAGACGACAATGTGAAGTCGCAGGTGGCAATGATAGACCAAAATGCGTCATTGCAACCCGTGCCATTCGGTGCGCCGCAAGCGCCGATGGTCGATTGCAGGGGGTTCTTTAACGGGAAATTCGGCGAATCAGTAATGCCGGCGACATAGGCCCTTCCATTTGCGTCGACTGCCAGGCCACTCATCGTATCGGTCTGGCTTCCGCCGAAATACGTCGAGAATACGATGGAAGATGGAGACGCGAACTTAGTTAAGAAGACATTAGACCCCGATCCAAGATTGCTGCTTTGAATTGGATTTTTCGTGGGGAAATTGGTGGAGGCTGTGTGGCCCGCGAGGTACCAGTTGTCCAGAGAATCGACCGCCAGCGCATCGGCTCCATCGTCGCCGCTGCCTCCTAAGTAGGTCGAATAAATGAGTCCTCCGCTTGGACTTAGCTCCGTGACGAACGCATCGTCGGTGCCTCCCGCAAACGATGCCTGAACCGGATTCAACGTGGGAAAATTAGTCGAATTTGTCTCGCCCACGATGAGAAAATTTCCGGCGGGCGTGAGGCGGCCGGCGTTAACCTGGTCGGCGCCGTTCATACCGCAGATGAGCGTGGACCATGCAATGCCGCCCGTTGGAGTCAGCATCGCGGCCCAGCCATGGTGGATGCTAGGCCAGTTGCAGGTCAAGGCAAGCCCGTTCTGCTGGGGAAAATCCTGTGAGTGCGTGTGGCCCCACATGTACGAATTCCCGGAACTATCTAAAACGAGACCCTTACTGTAATCGAGGTCGTTGCCACCGAAATACGTGGAATATAACAGTGAGGGGGTCGGGCCGGCCGAAAGCTTGGCGGCAAATACATCTTGCTTCCCAGCCAGACTGGGTTGCGTGGCCTTGACCGTGGTGGGGAAATTTGGAGACGTGGTCTGTCCTGTAATATAGACTTCACCAAGGCTATCGACTTGGATTCCGTTCACACCATCGCTCCCGCTTCCTCCCAAATAGGTCGAGTAAATCAGAGTATTGCCGGCGCTATTCAGCTTCATTACGTAAGCGTCGAAAGCTCCCCCTCCGTAATTCCCGCCGTTGAAGATGCTTGGAATAATAATGGCGTTAACCGTTGGGAAATCCGTGGATGCCGTTTCGCCGCCGACGTATATATCGTTATTCGCATCCACCGCGACGAAAGCGCCACCGTGATCGTTGGTTCCTCCAAAATATGTGACGGAAAGGAGCGTGCCCGAAGGGCTTAGCTTTGCAACATACTCTGCGATGGTTCCAGCCGCTCCGGCAAAGGGATGCCCGAGCTGCGCGCCCGAAACAGGGGCAGACCGAGTGAATCCGGAGACATAAAAATTGCCGCTCGCGTCCAGGACCACGCTTTGGGTGCCGTCGTTTTGGGCGCCGTCGTTTCCCGGGCCGCCAAAGAAGGTGGAAAATATTAGGGTCGGATCTATGATCAGAGGCTTGGCCGGGTCGTAGCCGCCGACCTCAAATCCCACCCGGTTCCCGCCGAGTGCAACATACCGCGCCTCCAGATTACGCCGCCCTTGGGGCGTGTCCTGATAGACGACAGGTCTCTTCTCCCGGATTTCGGCGTCTCCGGCGCGGAGGACCAGATCGCCCGCGTTGTCGATTTCGATTCGATCCGCGCCCTCGATTTTCAGACGAATCCGGCGAGGGTCGGCGTGAGGCCCAAGAGTGAAATCGTACTCAATCTGCCCGCCTGCGCCGCCATAATAGGTTAAGTCGATTCCCGGATAGACTTGGCGATACTCGACTCGGCCATAACGGGGAATGTCCTTCCGCCACAATGCGGGATCGTTGCCAATGAAATAGTTGCTCTTTCCGGCTTGTAGTTGCAGCGCCTGCCCCTGCGCCCGCTGCTTTGCCCCAAGCATTGTGAAATGGACCGCGGCGGCCGGACGGCCCACTACCGGGGAGGCCAGTTCCAACAAAGCTTCACCCGAACCAAGCGACAAACTGTATCCGAGCCCACGCGATACGTAGTCAAACTGTCGAGCCGCTTGGCCGCGGTTCGGTTCAAAGCCCGCCGCTAGTGTGGCAAGAGTTTTGGAGGGATCGGCAGCGCTGGGGCCGGCTATAGCGGCTGAACCAAGAAAAGAAGCCACTATAAAAAATGGAAGTTGAAAAATCCTATCCATACCCTAAAAAATTCAAGGCATCGATGGCTAGCAGCCTTACAGATTGCTGCAAAACCCCCAGCGCGGCCTACACAACCTGATTCAAGGCAGGATTCAGAAAGTTGGTTTAACGCTCCGACCGGCAAATGCCTGCGCAGTTTGGATCGGAGCGTTTTCCGGCGGCACGATGCGCTTAGACCCCGCCGCGAAGACTTTCTATCCGCGTCAAGTCTATGGCGCAAAATAGCCGAACATATCCAACACCAAATGCGTCGCGTTGCTGCCGAACGCGCTTACCTCGGTATTGTTCGTCGGAACAATCGCCATGTTGTTGGTGATCGCCCCATCCAGCGCGTTGAGGGTCGCAACCGTTGGCTGCGTGGTCCCTTGCGGCCACATCGTTAAGAATCCCAGCGGAGCCGGCGGAACCGCGGTCGCATTGAACACATAGCCTTGCGCCTGCGGCGTCCCTCCGCAGACCGCTCCCAGCACGTTCACGTCAATCGATCCCGTGAACGGCGGCGAGCCCGCTGGCTTGCGCGTGTCCAACACCCGGCAGGGCGAGAGAGCATATAACGACATGCCTCCCGCGCCTGGCGGGGCGAAGTAGCCGTTAATATCCACTACCAGATCCGTCGGGTTCGTGGCGTACACGTCGATGCTGCCGCCCGTTCCCACCGGCACAATCGCGGCGTTGGCGATCACCACCGGCGTGGCCGCCAACGGCAGCGGCGGCGTCGCGTTGAGCGTCGCCACCACCGGCCGCGTCACTCCCGTCGGATAGGCCGTCACGAATCCTACCTGTCCCGAAGCCACCACCGTGAAATTCAGCGAATAAGCTTGCGCTGCAGCCGGCACATTGCAACTGCTCGATAGAGTCTGCACGGTGCGGCTGTTCCCGCCAGTGAACTGCCCGTTCAGCAGCGTCCCGTTGCGTGTATCCACCACCCGGCACGGCGTCATCGGATAGAACGCCAGGGCGCCCGGAGTCGAGGCCGGCACAAAATAGCCGTTGATGTCCAGGACCACGTCGGTGTCGTTGGTCGCGTACACGCTGATAGCTCCTCCAGCCCCGGCCGGCACGATCGCCGCGTTGGATTTGATGCGGCCGTCGATCGAATTGAGCGTCGCGACAGTGGGCTGGGTTTGACCCGTGGGCCATACCGTGAGAAAGCCCAATGCCGTGTGGGGGACAACCGCCACGTTGAGTGAATAAGCCTGCGCGGTGGAGGGTACGCCGCAGGCTCCAGGGATAGTGAAGTTGCGGCTGGTGTTGCCGGTAATAAACGGCCCGCCTTGCGCCAGGTTGCGCGTATCGTACAGCCGGCACGGCGTGACCGGGACTAACCGCAACCCGGAAGCCGCGGACACCACAATGCCTGCGCTGGTTCCGTTAATCGAGGGCGTAAACAGATCGCTTGCGGTGATGGTTTGCGTTCCCACTGTGACGAGCGAAGCGGTGAACGTGCCGGCGCCGTTCGTCAACGTTGCGTCGGCAGGCAGCGCCGCCGATCCGTCGGTGCCGGTAAAATGCACCGGATCCGAAAAGCCGGTGACGGGGTTATTCCCGGCATCCAACGCCGTTACCGTGAACTGGAGCGATACTCCAGCGGCGGCGCTCGCCGGCGCGGTTACTGAGAAATGCGTGGCGGTGCCGGGGCTGGCGCCGATCACAGCGGCATAGGTCGCGTTAATGGTCAGGGAGTTCGCTCCCGGAGTCACGGTTAAGGGGTTGAGCGAGGAAGTCGCGGTCCCATTTACGGTCGAGGATTTAAAGGAATAACTCACGCCGCCGAATGTTTGTGGGTCTCCGAAACGGACCGTGCAGGTTTGCGCGTTCCATGTCAAATTAGCTGGCGTTATATATGGGCCGGGAGCGCATCCGGCGCCCGTGACAGTTACGGAAGCGCCAGAGGGAGAGGACGTTAACGTGGTTGAGATCACGCCCCCCTGCGTAATGTTTATAGTGTGGGTCCCGATCGCGATGGACCCGCTGCGCGGCGCGCCGCTGTTCGCCGCGATGGTATAAGACACGGAACCGTTTCCAATCCCGGAAGGCTGGGAAGGCGTGAACGTGATCCAGGGACTTAGAGTGGTGGCTGTCCAACCGCATTCGGGAGTCGTAGTAATAGAAATCGTTCCTCCGCCGCCGCTGCTTGCAATTCCGCCTGGAGAAGATACGGTGTAATCGCAGGTCGCTATCACCGACCAAAATCCATCGTCGCAACCCCCGCCAGAGCCGGCGCCGCAAGCGCCGAGGGTCGATTGAAGCGCATTCTTCCGCGGAAAATCAGGTGAATTTGTCCGGCCGGCAATATAGGCCCTCCCCACTGCATCCACCGCGATGGCGACCGGCGCATCGTGGATACTCCCCCCGAAATATGTCGAGAACACGATGGACGACGGAGACGCGAACTTAGTTAAAAAGCCGTTGGACTGGGAGCCAAGATTGGTATTTTGAATCGGATTTGCTAGGAAAAAATTAGTGGAGGCGGTGTCGCCTGTGACGTACCAATTGCCCAAAGCATCGACCGCCACCGCGCCGCCTCCGTCGTCGCCGTTGCCGCCCAAATAGGTCGAGTAGAGCAGTCCTCCGCTGGGACTTAGCTCCATCACGAAGGCGTCGTCCCCGCCGCCTCCATAATTCAGCTGAAACGCGTTTGGCGTGGTGGGAAACGTCGTCGAATCCGTTTCGCCCACTATAACGAGGTTTCCTCCTGGTGCAAGGGCGGCGCCTCGCACGGCATCGCCGCCGTTCGTGCCGCAGATGAATGTCGAATACACAACGGCTCCGGTCAGATCGAGCATGGTGAGCCAGCCGTGCCCGCCCGGCCAAGTGCAAGCAGGTTTCGAAGCCAAAGGAAGCGCTGGGAAATTCACCGAGTTGGTGTCGCCGAACATATACGAATTCCCGGAACCGTCGAGTGCGAGCCCGTTGACGTAATCGGTCTTGCTGCCGCCGAAATACCTGAAATATGAAAGCGAGGGGTTCGGGCCGGCCGAGAGCTTGGCCGCGAACGCATTTTGAACGCCAGAGAGCTGAGATGGTACTGGATTTAGTGTGACCTGAAGATTAGAAGACCTGGTCGTTCCTACTATGTAAGCCTCACCGAGGCTGTCGACTTGGATTCCATACACAATGTCGTCGCCGTTTCCTCCTAAATAGGTTGAGTAAACCAATGCGTTGCCGGTGCTATTCAGCTCCAAAACGTAGCCGTCGTAACCTCCCCCGACGCCTTGTCCGGGAATGGGGTTGAGAGTTGGAAAGTTCGCGGATGTAGTGTCGCCGGCCAGATATATGTTGTTGCTGCTATCGAGGGCGACATGGGCGATACCCTGGTCGTTTGCCCCTCCGATATAGGTGGCGAAAATCAGTGTGCCGGCGGGGCTCAGCTTGGCGACGAAAGATGCGATGCCGGGCGAGCCAATCAGGGGTTGCCCAATTTTCGTGCCTCCAAGCGGAGTCGATCGGCTGAATCCAGACACATAATAGTTCCCGCTCGAATCCAGAACCACGTTTGCGGCCAAGTCGTTTCCGGTCCCGCCAAAATAGGTGGAGAACACGAGGGACGGATCAATGACCAAGGATTTCGCCGGATCGCCACCGCGAATCTGAAATCCCACGCGATTTCCGCCGAGCGCCACATAACGGGCCTCAAGAAGTTTGCGCCCGGCAGGCGTGTCCTGGTACACGAGAGGTCTCTTTTCCCGAATTTCAGCTCCGGCGGCGTGCAAAACCAGATCGCCCGCGCCGTCGATTTCTATCTTCTCGGCGCCTTCGACTTGCATGCGGATCTTGCGAGGATCCGCATGCGGACCAAGCACGAAATCATACTCAAGCTGACTGCCCGTTCCGTAGTATGCGATATCTACTCCCGGGTAGATTTGTCGATACTCGACGCGGCCGTAGCGGGGGACATCTTTCAGCCACCGCGCGGAATCGTTGCCAATGAAATAGTTGCTCTTCCCAGCTTGCGGTTGCAGCGCCCGCCCATGGGCTCGCCGGTTGACCCCAAGCATTTTGAGACGAACCGCGGCGAAGCGCGGGCTGGATTTGTCCTGGCCTGGAGAAGCCAGCTCTAATAGGGCTTGCTCCGGGCCGACCGAAAAGCTGTACCCCATCCCCCGCGATACGTAATCGAAGCGGTGATCCGCTTGACCGCGGTTTGGTTCGAAGCTCGCCGGCAAGTTGGACAGAAGCTGACGCCCATCTTTTGGTGGGAGACTGGCGGCAGCCGATGAAAAAGGAATCGCCGCGAATAATACCGCCAGCGCGGCCGTAGAACGCATTTTTGAATATAGACCGATGTTCATATAGAGAAGAAATTTGTTTGGCCGAGCGGCATAGAAGACTGACCGACCTGCGGCATCGACTCGCCTACGCTGAGCTGCTCCCCAGGCGGCGTGCCGGCGCCCAGCTTCGTGACCAGGATCAGGTTATCGGGCACGCTGCGGCCGCTTTGGTCTAGTACCATTCCCGAGATTGCGCTGCGATCCACCAGGGCGCATCCGGCCCGGGCGAAAAACGCCGTCGCAAATGGCGCAAAGAAGACAACACGGCGATAGTTTTTGCTTTTTTCAAAATCCACGATACCCTCTGAATCGCCCTGTTGAAGCCGCTCTGAGCACTTTTGACCGTCGGCTTGAGGCCCGCGGAGCGCGCAAAAGCGCGCACACAACGGGCCCTACCCCTCAGCAAGATTACGTCCAAATGACGAGTGTCCGCGACAAAACATGACGGCGGATGACGGCGCACGAACATTGGGCTCTTAGGCCGCCTTTGCGCAACTCTCGCACCCGTGGCCTTTCCCAACACACGGGCATTTCTGACAAATTTTGTCGCTGATGGACAGGCCAACGGAGCGCCGGTTGCGTCAACCCGATGGCAACGGCGGTTGTCGTCCTAGAATTCCCTCTCTCGGACCACTGGCTTCGCGCCTATGGATACGATAGCCGCTGGAACACGCTGGCGGCCATCTGGGGCTCCATAGATCCCTCGAAGCGGTTCCGGCCGAGACCACGATTTTCGGCTGTAGACGCGGTGACCATTCACGTGAACCAGGCCGGAGGCCTCGGAGCCTCGAATCTCACGTAAAAGCCCTCCAGTTTTTCGCGAATCGTTCGGTAAATGTGGGCTGGTTTCGATGAAAAGCTGGCGTTGGAACCTTCAAAAAGTGGGGAATTCGATTTCGCCCTGGGCGAATCGTGATTAGAGATGCCGGTTCTCTGCATCATAGTTAACAATTCCCGACGGATTGTTCCAGTTTTTGATCATGGCGCGAAATAACCGAACATATCTAAAATCAAGTCCGTGTTGTTGGTGGCGTACGCGCTGGTTCCGGTATTGTTTGTAGCCACGATCGCCATATTGTCGGCGATGTCGCCTGTCAGCGAATTCAAAGTCGCCACCGGGGGTCTTGGTGTCCCTTCAGCCCACAGCGTCAGATACCCGAGCGGGCCGGATGGGACCACGGTCGCGTTCAAAACGTACGCCCTCACTGACATCGTTCCTCCGCATGCGCTGGCGAACACGTCTATATTGAGTTGCCCCGTAAAGGAACGCGAGTTCTGCCGCGTGTCGAGCACCCGGCACGGGGGAACCGTATAGAGAGACAAGCCTCCCGTGCCGGCCGGTGCGAAGTATCCGTTGATATCAACCACCAGATCCGTCTCATTGGTGGCGTAAACGTCAACGCTGCCGCCGGTTCCGGCCGGGACAATAGCGGCATTGGCCATTACTGTGCCCGGGATGTCGTTCAAGGTCGCGACGAGTGGCCTCGCCGCCCCAGTAGGATACGCTGTAAGGTATCCAACGGCTGCGGGCGGCACCGCTGCAAAATTGAGCGAATACGCTCGTGCGGTTGACGGAATATTGCAGCCGCTGGAAAGAACCGGAATGGTGCGGCTAGCGCCCGAAACGAACGGTCCGTAGAGGAGAGAGCCATTCCGCGTGTCTACCAGCCGGCACGGTGTTACCGGATAAAACGCCAGACCTGCCGGGTTCGTATTTGGCACGAAATATCCATTGATATCCATGACTACATCTGTATTTCCACTAGCGAAAACGCTAAGAGCGCCGTTGGTTCCCGCTTGAACGATCGCCGCAGTCGATTTGACAACTCGATTTGAAAAAATCAGCGTAGCTACCATCGGTTGAGATTGACCGAGTGGCCAGATAGTTAGGTATCCATTCGACGTAGGCGCGGCCGCGATGTTTAGCGAGTAGGCTTGTGCTGTCGCTGGAATTCCGCAAGACGAACTCGACACAAGGAAAGAGCGGCTGCTTCCAGCCGTAAGCGAGGGCCCGCCGAAGGGGCCGGACGTCTTGCGCGTATCCGCGACCCGGCACGGCGTCACCGGGACGAAATGCAATCCCGCGGCGGCGGAAACCGTCACGCCGGCGCTAGCGCCGTTTATCGACGAGTTCAGCGAATCGCTTGCGGTCAGTACGCTCGCGCCGGCTGTGCCCAGCACAACGGTGAAAAATCCCACGCCGTTCGTAAGATGGCTATCCGGAGGCAGGACGGCGAAGGCGTCCGTGCTCGTAAGGCGAACCGGATCCGTATACCCGCTGACGATTTCGTTGTTGGAATCAAGAGCTGCTACTTCGACCTGAATCGGTTTTCCAGCCGTGGCCGCGGCCGGCGGTATTACCGAGAAATGAGTCGCGCCTCCAGGAGCGGGAGAGGAAGACGCGTTGCCCCCGCCCGGCGCGATCACATCTCTCCAATGCTGCACCAGCAAAAACACATCGGGCGAGCCAAGTCCCGTTGCTTGGTCATAACCGGCGCCGGCGGCGTATCCGGAGGCTCCGGGAACCGAGTTGCTTCCGCCGGTCACGTCGTGAAATACGGGAGCGCCTCCTCCCATCTGAAGTCCGAACAATCCATACAGAAAGGGATTCGCATTACCCTGGCTTTGCCCCACCTGCTGATTCACCAAAGCCATAATTCCCGCCCAAGCGGGCGCCGACGCGGAAGTGCCCGCAACGGAATACAAGCCGCCGTTCAAATAGATCAGGTAGGCATCGTGCGGGGCGGCGGTAAGAGCGACATCGGGTACGTGACGAAACGCATCGGCGGGAACGCCGTTACCGGCTTGCCAGACCGGTTTCGAGTAGAAGATGCTGGTGCCGCCGCCGGTAGCCCATAGCTCCGCTCCGCCCGAGACGGCGCCGCTCGTGTTCCATGCGGCTTCGGGAATATAGCTCAATGCCGAGCCGAGCCCGGCCCCGGATGTGGCGGACCAATAGAGCGCCGGAGTCGAAGAATCGTTGAACTGAGTGCCTCCCACACAAACGCTATAAGGGGACGAGCAGATCACGTTGACGCTGGGTCCGGCCGTGGCGCGCAGGGCCGAAGGAGGGTCGCAGCCGGCCGCTCCGCTATCTCCCGAAGCGGCGAAGACGGTGATCCCCTCCACCGCCGCCTGTTGCCACAGGCTGTTCCAGAACTGGGCGGCAGGAGCCCCGGCGGCCGCTTCGCACAGCGAGAAACTGACCGTCATCGCCGGCGCGACGTTATTATTCACGATGTATTGGGCGGATAGCGTAACTCCATCTGAGGCGTAGGTGGAAGCCGATACTACGACTTTCACCGCGGCTTGCCTGGCGACGGCGCCGGCCCACTCGGTATCGAGCGTGACCTCAGTCTGCTCGTTCGGATCCAACACTCCGGGATCCGGACCGTTGAGAATCACCGTAGGTGAGCTTGAGGGCAGGCCCATGCGAGTCCGAAACCCCTGAGCGTCGGACAAAAGAAAGTTGCTGCGCGCTACCACGGCGACGCTTGCTCCCGTTCCGTCGATCGATCCCGCGTAGAGCGGATTCAGGTCGTAGATCGTGGCGAAGTCGGCCGGGGCAAGATAGTGGCCCCCGCCGACCGAAAAATCAGGCGAGTCCAAACGATGGATTGACGATAACGTGGGCTGACTCTGGAAATCGTGCAGGGAGACGATCCCGGAAACCACCGGCGCCAGCGCTTCGGGTATTTGCTGATCGTTCCCACTCGCGTGATGTATTCTCCCCCCGATGGAATAGCGATGGATTTCGCTGCCGAAGGTCGAGGATACCTGACCGGCCGTTCCGCTGAAAACAATGCTACGGCGCCCTTGCGGAATTTCGTCGATCCGGAAGCCATGGGCTGTGAGCCAAGTCTCGATCTGTCGAATATCGCGGTCCGACGCGCCGAAGCGACGCCCGTATTCCTCGGGCGTGATCCAGCGCCGATACAGCGGGGACACCGGGTTCTGTTGAGCTGCGGCGAGCGCTTCCAACTGGGCCTGTTTCTCCGGATCCAGCGAGAGCGCCAGAACCATACGGTCCATTCGTTCGGCCGGCCCTACAGCTCCCAGGTCGAAATCGGGACGCGCCAATGGCGGCCGGGTCCCCGCGAGCCTTACTCTCGCTCGATCGTCGATAGGTTTGGTAATGCGGTCCGCAGCCTTTACTCCCAAGCCCAGCACAAGGGCCTGAGTCATGAAAAAACCGACACGTCGAAAGAGCGCCATCTGTGGTGCTCATCGGCGGCGGGGATCGCCTAAACCGGGCGACCATGTCTATTTTCGAAATATTAGGGCGATTCGCTTACTCGAGATATCGGCGATGCCAGTGTCGCCCGCGAAGCGGGCGACTGGAGTTTGTACATTTCAGCGGAGAATATCTGTCGGGGCGGCGCACTGTATGTATCAGGGCACGACTTAAGTCGTGCCTCGCCCGCGAAGCGGGCGAAATCGCGGCGCTACGGCGCAAAATAGCCGAAGATGTCCAAAATCAGATGTGTCGGGTTGCTCCCGAACGCGCTGATCTCGGTGTTGCTGGTCGGCACGATCGCCATATTGTTTGTGATCGCGGCATCCAGCGCATTGAGGGTCGCCACGCTCGGTTGCGGCGTCCCTTGCGGCCATAGCGTCAGAAATCCCAACGCAGATGGGGGAACCACCGTGGCGTTGAATACATAGGCTTGCGTGGCAGGCGTGCCTCCGCATACCGACCCTAGAACGTCGACGTTAATCGAACCGTTGAACGGAAGAGAGCCCGAGGGTTTCCTCGTGTCCAGCACGCGGCATGGCGCCAGATTGTAGAGCGACAACCCCCCGGCTCCCGGCGGCGCGAAATATCCGTTGATATCCACGACCAGGTTTGTGGTATTGCTGGCGAACACGTCGATGCTGCCGCCCGTGCCTGAGGGTACAATCCCGGCGTTAGCCGTAACGGTGCCGGTAAGCGCATTGAGTGTCGCCGCTTGCGGGCGACCTACGCCGGTCGGATATGCCGTGAGGAAACCAACCGGCCCGGACGGCACGGCGGTAAAGTTGAGCGAATAGGCTTGCGCCGCGACCGGCACGCCGCAGCTGCTGGATAAAATCGGCAACGTGACGCTGCTTCCGCCCGCGATCGGGCCGCTGCTGAGAAGATTATGCCGTGTGTCCACCAGCCGGCACGGAGTCACCGGATAAAACGCCAGCGCGCCGGAAGTCGATGCCGGTACGAAGTAACCGTTGATGTCCATCACCACATCCGTATCGTTAGTCGCAAACACGCTCACGGCTCCGCCAGTCCCCGCCGGCACGATCGCGGCGTTGGATTTAATGCGGCCGTCGATAGAGTTCAGGGTCGCCACTTGTGGCTGCGTCTGCCCGGTGGGCCACACCGTGAGGAATCCCAATCCCGTATGCGGCACCACCGCTACGTTGAACGAATAGGCCTGAGCGGTGACAGGTATCGAGCAGGCGCTGCTGGGAATGGTGAAGTTCCGGCTGCCTCCTCCCGAGATGAACGGGCCGCCGAAGGGTCCCGCCGCACCGCGGGTATCGAGCACGCGGCAAGGCGTGATCGAGATAAAGCGCAAGCCCGCGGCGGCGGAGACAGTGATGCCGCCGCTGGTTCCCGCGATCGAGGCCGCGAACGTATCGCTCGCGGTAATGGTCTGCGTGCCCACAGTGACCAGAGAAGCCGCGAATGTTCCCACTCCGTTCGTCAAAGTGGCGTCGGCGGGCACTGAGGCCGAGGCGTCCGTGGTGACAAAGTGAACCGGATCGGTGTAGGTGGTTGCGGTGTTGTTCATCGAATCCAGAGCCATCACGGTGAACTGAACCGGAAGCCCGGCGGTGGCGGTGGACGGGGCGGTAACGGAAAAATGAGTGGCCGGTCCGGGCCCGGTGGTCCCCGTTCGGACTGTCAGGCTAACCGGTATCGCCATCACCAAATTAGAGAACTGAGAGGTCACCAGAATCTGTCCTACGTAGATTCCGGGCGCCAGGGTGGAACTCGCGCCGATCGTGGCGACAAGGCTCGTCGGCGTCGGGCAGACGGTGCATTGCGGCCCACTGGGAGCGACGGAAAGCCAACTGCCGCCGCTTGCCGTCGAGGCGGCGAAGACAAAATTGAAGTTCGTGCTCGTGCTCGCGACTTGAAAAGTCTGCGGAAGCGGGTTGGACGTGGTGGTCGCTTTCAAGAAGCTAAGCGCCGGAAGTTGAACGAAGGTGACGGGGTCGACGACGACGGTGACGGGAATGGTCACGCTACTGCCGGTTGTACTTCGGAAAAGCAGTTGTCCCGTGAACGTTCCGGCGACCAGGCCTAAGCCCGGAAGACCGCTAGGCGTGATGCCGACGGTGAGGCTGGAGGGCGCCGTGCCGGTTGTTGCGGATACGGCCAGCCAGCTGCCGGCGTCGGAAGTGATCGCGGCCAAAGTCCAATCCAGACGCCCGAGGCCGCCATTTTGGATCAAGACGTTTTGGGCGGATGGAGTTGGGCCGCCCGGAGCGAGGAAGAAGCTGAGCTGTCCTTGCACGTCGTTAAAACGGGGCGTCGAAGCCGGCAAGACCGTTAACGTGACGGGCACCGTTACCGCCATCGTATCGAAACGTTCCGTGACGACAATCTCGCCGGTGTATGTTCCCGGCCCGGGAATGCTGCTCGCGTTCACGGTCGCCGTGACGTTATCCGGCGTCGTACAGACGCTGCAGTGGGTGGGAGCGGTTACAACCGAGAGCCAGCTTCCCCCCGTGGCTGTATACACGTCCGTGAAGAAGTTGAAATCGGTTCCGTTACTGGCGACCGTGAAAGTTTGCGGTATGGGGTTGGGACCGCCAAACGCCATGGTGAAGCTAAGACCGTTTATTTGGCTGAAAATATTGTCGCCGACAATGACGCTTACAGGAACCGCGATACTTCCGCCTCCGGACGATCGGAAGACGAGATTTCCGATGAAGTCGCCGGGGATAAGGCCGCTACCGGGAAGGCTCTGCGTGATCACGGAAATGGTTACGTAAGAAGGGGCGGTTCCGCTGGAGGCCGAAACGCTCAGCCAGCTTCCACCGTCTGCCGTGCTCGATTCCAGCGTCCAGCTTAAAGTCCCTCCGCCGGCATTCCGGATTTGGAGCGCCTGCGCGGGCGGATTGGCGCTGCTATGCGTTTTGATCATGAAGCTGAGCTGGCCCGGGAGGTTGTCGAAATAGGGCGTTTGCGACGGGGCTACCGTTAGCGTCACGGGGACTGTCATCGACATCGTCCCAAATCGCTCGGAAATCACAACTTGACCGGTATAAGTGCCCGCCGCCAGAGTCACGCTGGGGTTCACCGAGACGGTGAGAGTCTGAGGGGTTGTGCAACTAGCACAGCCGAACCGGCTGGCAACGGTAAGCCAGCTTCCTCCCGTGGCGGTCGTCGCTTTAAACGTAAAATTGAGGGCGGTGGAGGTCGTGGTGGCGATTGTCAACGTTTGCGGAAGAGGGTTGAGGGGGGACTGAAACAGCTTCGTGAAGTTTATAGGATTAACTTGCGCGAAAACATTCGCGTCGACGACGACGCTGACCGGCACGGTGACCCTCGCGCCGGCCCCTTCGAGCACCACCTGGCCGACGAAGACGCCGGCGATCAATCCGCCGTTGGGCAAGTTGGCGACGGAGACTCCGATGGTGACAACCGAAGGCGCGGTCCCGAGAGGCGCCGAAATGGTCAGCCAAGGGTTTCCGTCGGCGGTGGATCCGGAAGCGGTCCAATTCAACGTTCCAGCGCCGCCATTCCGGATCTCAAGATCCTGATTCGTAACGGCGGCCGCGCCCGTCTGAACGGAAAAGCTCATCTGACCCGGAAGATTATCGAAGTAGGTCCCGCCGACCGGGACTACGGTTAATACGACCGGCACAGTTATGGACATGGAGCCGAATCGTTCGGTGATTACGATCTGCCCAGTGTAGGAGCCCACCGCGAGCGTGGGAAGCGTAGTTATGCCGACGCTTAAGGTTTGCGGGATGGAACAGATAGTGCAGCCGAACGGACTCGCGGCGGAAAGCCAGTTTCCTCCCTTCGAGGTCGAAACGCTAGCCGCAAAAGTGAAACTCGCACCGGGACTGGCGACGGTTAGCGTCTGGGGAAGAGGATCGGCGCCCCCGAAAGGCTTGATGAAGCTGATCGCGTTAATCTGGCTGAACACGTTGGCGCCGATCACCACGCTTACGGGAATGGTCACGGGATCTGTGTTACTAGGCCCCTGAAACACGAGTTGACCTATGAAGGTGCCGGCCGTGTTGCCGCCTCCTGGAAGGTTGGCCATGACGAGCGAGATATTCACGGAGGACGGCGCGGTTCCGCTGGTTGCCGAAGCGTTCAGCCATTTTCCGCCGTCGGAGGTGCTGTTCGACATCGTCCAATTTAACGTGCCGGTTCCGCCGTTGCGGATCTGCAGATTCTGAGCCGGCGGACTCGATCCGCTCGTCTGGAGGGAAAAGCCCATTTGGCCGGGGAGCGTATCGAAAAACGGGCTCGCGGCGGCGGTCACGGTCAAGGTGACCGGCACGGTCAGCGAGACCGCTCCGAATTGGGAAGTGAAGACGACTTGTCCCGTGTACGTGCCGGGGGCTAGAGTCGCCAGTGTGGTCACCGTGACGGTGATCGCATTTGGCGTCGGACAGGTGGCACAGCCGTATGGATAGCTGGAGACCGATAACCAGGTGCTGTTGCCCGAGAAGACTTGCGATGTTCGACTGAAGTTAAACCCCGTGCCGACGCTCGCGACCGTTATAGTCTGCGGCAGGGGGTCTGCGCCGTTGAACGGTTTCGTGAATGACAGTGCGGGTATTTGCGCGAAAACCGGTGTCGTCACTGCTTCTAAATTGCTTGAAAAGCAACCCGGAAAAAGTGCGATAGAAATATATAAAGAAATCCTTAGTCTGTTATCTCTGTGCAAAATGGCGGAC
>DATBIA010000082.1:0-85573 GCA_036557165.1 Bryobacteraceae bacterium | reverse complement strand
GTCTCAAACAGTCCGGCATGTTCTGGACCACCCGCGGCGCCAACTCCATCCTCGCCCTCCGCTGCTGCCGCCTCAACCGCCGCTTCGAAGACTACTGGGCTGACCGTGCCGCCTGATCTCCATTTTTATGTCGCGCACCCGGCGCCGGCGGCGGCTAAACCGCTAGAATCAAAAGCGATGATCGCGAAAATTCGCAAGGCGGTGTTTCCCGCCGCTGGATTGGGAACGCGTTTTCTTCCCGCCACCAAGGCTCAGCCCAAGGAAATGCTTCCCCTGGTAGACAAACCTCTGATCCAGTATGGCGTGGAGGAGGCGATGCACTCGGGCGTGCAGAACATTATCATCGTCACCGGCCGCGGCAAGAGCGCGATCGAAGATCACTTCGATGTCAGCTTTGAGCTGGAGCAACTGCTGGAATCGCGTAACAAGAAGGACTTGCTTGCCACAGTGCGCTCGGTATCCGACATGATCGACGTTTCTTATGTCCGCCAGAAAGAGGCGTTGGGACTGGGACACGCGGTGCTCCGGGCGCGGGAATTAATCGGCGGGGAGCCGTTCGCCGTGATCCTTTCCGACGATGTCATCGATTCGGACGTCCCTTGCCTCCGGCAGTTGCTGGATGTCTACGACTTTTACGGCGCGCCCGTGGTGGCGCTCATGGAAGTGCCGCGCGAGAACATCTCGGCTTATGGAGTGGTGGACGCCGAACCGGTGGCGCACGTGGGCGGTCAGGATCGGCTGTATCGCATCCGCAATATGGTGGAGAAACCGAAGGCTGACGACGCGCCTTCGAACCTGGCCATCATCGGCCGCTACGTGCTGACTCCGGAAGTGTTTATGTCGCTGGACGCGATCGAGCCTGGCAGCGGAGGAGAAATTCAATTGACCGACGGGCTAAAGCACTTGCTGCGGAGCCGGCCCATCTATGGATATCGCTTTGAAGGCACGCGCTACGACGCCGGCGATAAACTTGGGTTTCTGAAAGCGACAGTGGAATTCGCGCTAAAACGCGACGATTTGGGCAGGGATTTCCGCTGTTATTTGCAGGGGTTGAAACTATGAACAGAGCCGGGACCGCCGCTTTGATCTCGCTTTGCGCCGCGCTCTCACTCGCGGCGGGAATTGTCGACGACGTGCAGGCGCGTCTGAGCCGTAACGATTTTTCGGGCGCGTCGAACGCGGTCCAGGCGTATCGCCGGGCTCATGGAGCGACGCCGGAAATGTTGGAGGCGTCCAGTTGGCTTGCACGCGCCGAGCTTGCGCGCAAAAATTTCGCCGAAGCGGAAAGGTACGCGCAAGACACCTATTCGCTTTCCAC
Source organism: Bryobacteraceae bacterium (assembly GCA_036557165.1). Classification (GTDB taxonomy): domain Bacteria; phylum Acidobacteriota; class Terriglobia; order Bryobacterales; family Bryobacteraceae; genus Palsa-187. Next base: position 84,255 of record DATBIA010000082.1, on the reverse strand, counting down.
GGCCGCTCTGAAGAAACGGGCGTTGGACCGCGATCCGAACGCGCCTCTGCCGCTGGCGGTGGGCGCGGCGATCGAAGTGGAGGCCAACGTAATGGTCGCGCGGGGCGAGCGGGCCTCCGCCGTCGGGTACTTGCGCGGCGAGCTGACCAAATTCCGCGGCACGTCGATCCAGCCGCGTATCCAGAAAAACATCAATCTGCTGAGCCTGGAAGGTAAGCCAGCTCCAGCGCTCGAAGGAACCGTTCTGCCCGCGGGCAAAACGGCCCTTCTATTTTTCTGGGCTCATTGGTGTCCGGACTGCAAAGCCGAGGCCCCTATTCTTAAACAAGTAAAAGCGGAATTCGCGTCGAAGGGTCTGGTGCTGGTGGCGCCGACGCAGCGCTACGGCTACATAGCAGATCAGGAAAATGTCGCACCGACGGTTGAAAATCGCTATATCGAACAAGTGCGCCGGCAATTCTACGCCGGCGTGGTGGAAGGTCCGCTGGTGGTCAACGAACAAAATTTCCGGCTTTATGGGGCGAGCACGACCCCCACGTTAGTGCTGATCGACCGGAAGGGAATCGTGCGGATGTACCATCCGGGCGCGATTTCCTATCCCGAGCTGCGGGCGCGTATCTCGGCTGCGATGTCTTAGCCAAGCGTTCTTCTGAAGCCAAACGCGCGACCGGACTCATGCGGCCTCCTCCAATGCGGCTAAGGAGAAGCTGAAGCCTCCACTATTTCTTTGGCGTCAGCCGCAATAGCGAACCCGTGCGGGTCAAAACGTACACTTCGCCCCCAGGCCCTTGCCGAATATCGCGGACAGGCTGCTTGAGTTCCGTAAGCAGCTTCTCCTCGGCCACCACGCGATCGCCATTCAGCACCAGTCGCACCATCTCCCGCTCGCTCGCTTCCATGCCGCCGACGAACACACTGCCTTTCCACTCGGGGAACAGGTCGCCCGTGTAGAACATCATGCCCGACGGCGCGATGTCCGGAAACCAGTAGTACACAGGCTCCTCGACGCCGGGCATGCTCGTGCGGCCGTTTCCCACGGGCACATTCTTGCGCCCGTCTGTTCGCCTCGCGTCGTATTGGTACCCGTACGATACGTTCGGCCAGCCGTAATCTTTTCCGGCGCGAACGATATTGATCTCATCGCCGCCCTGCGGACCGTGATCGGTGACCCACAGCTCTCCGGTAGCGGGATTGATCGCGGCGCCCTCCGGATCGCGGAGCCCGTGGGCGAAAGTCTCCGGCGCCACGGTCGCGCGGCTCAGCCAGGGATTGTCTTTCGGAATCGTACCATCCCGATTAATGCGCAGCACGCGTCCCGAAAAATTGCGGCGAATGTCGGGATCGGCGGTGAAATCGTGCTCCACGCCGTCCAGGTCGGACTCGTAAAAGCGGAAGCGGTCGGCGCCCGTGACCAGCAGCGTGCCGTCGCGCGCCAGGACAATGCGCCTCTCCGCGCCGTCAACCAGAGTTTGGACATCTTCCAGGCGCCTATTGTCCTCGCTCAGGCGGCCCCGAGCCATCCGTTCCATGCCGATAGCCATCGTCCGGCGCTCGGCCAGCGGCTTGTTCCAAACGTAATCGTAGAAGAATTCGGTTGGCCAAATCGCCGGCTCTTCGCCCTTCGGCGGCGCGAAATAGGTGAAGTAAAGGAGCCGGTTCCGGGCGAAATCCGGATCGAGGAGCACGTCATGCAAACCTTGAGCCGCCACTACCTTGACGCCCGGAACGCCGGCGATCGGCGCGTATACGACTCCGTCCGGCCGCACAATGCGCATGAAACCGGCGCTTTCGGTCACCAGAAAATTGCCATCCGGCAAAAAAGCCAGCGCCCAGGGACTCGTGAGCCGGGTTGTGATAGTCGCGATGTCGAATTTAGGCGAAGGCTTGGCGGGCGGGGGAGCGGAAGTTTGACCGGGGAAAGCCGGCTTCGGTTTGGGCGACTGCGCGCACAAGGCCGTCGCCACTATGGACGCCGCAAGAGCCAATCTCATATCCGCCTCCATCGATTCCTTTAATATACTCGCGGCCGCGGCTTCCCGCGCTAACATGAGTCCGCATGGATTTGATACTCGCTTCTCAGTCGCCGCGCCGCGCCGAACTGCTTCGCAACGCAGGGTTTCAGTTCGAACTGCGCGTGAGGCCGGTGAAGGAAGCGCGCCGCCCGAGCGAAATTCCGCGCGACTACGCCATGCGTCTCGCTCGGGAGAAAGCTCAAGCGGCATGGGAAGACCGGGACGAAGTCGTGCTGGGCGCCGACACGATCGTCCTGCTCGGCGAAACGGTGCTGGAAAAGCCGGCGATGCCGGACGACGCGCGCAATATGCTGGCGTCTCTCTCCGCCCGCGAGCACGTGGTCATCACCGGCATCTGTCTACGCCATCCCAGCGGAGAAATCGTCGATAGCGAATCTACTCGCGTCTTCTTCGCTCCTCTGAGTGGAGCCGAAATCGACGCCTATGTGAAAACCGGGGAGCCCATGGATAAGGCCGGCGCCTACGGAATTCAAGGTCTGGCCTCCAAATTTGTCGAGCGGATCGAAGGCTGCTACTTCAACGTAATGGGCCTCCCGGTGCCGCGGGTTTATCGGCACTGGAAACGGCTGCGTTCCGCGCTCGGCTAACGGGGCTGGAGCGACAAAAAAAAAAGAACGCCAGTCATCAAACAGAAACGTTTGGATGTGGATCATAGAGTTACCATGAAAGCGCCTACTGGGAACTCCGTTCGCCGCCGATGGAAGATGGATCGGTCCCGGTGAAGGAGTCTCGGAAGTGAAGCTCGGAGAGTTTTTCGGTTTGTCCAACGGGCGCGAAAGCGCTCCCGCCCGCGAAAACACTCGAGCGGTTTCGGTTCTCATATCGGCGTGCCACGATCTACTGTCGGAACGCGGAGAGGTTTCGGGTGCGCGACTGGCCGCCGAAGTCCTGAATTCCTATCAAACGCTCGACAAAAGCGCCCGGGAGCGGTTCTTCGATCGCCTTGGCCACGAATTTTCACCGGACCCGGAAGAGGTCGGCCGGGCGGGCGACTCCTACCGGAAGGTTCCGTCTCCCGAAAATCTGGCCCGGCTGCGGCGGGCCGTCGAGCCGCCCCGGGAGGAGCTATTCCGCCGCCTGAATGTCGCCCCCGGTGGCACGGGCGTGCTGGTGCAGATGCGCGGCCATGTCCTTGAAAACGGGAAGGATGGCGCATGCTCGCCCATCGCTGCAGACCTGGGGCATCTGCTCGGATCGTGGTTCAATCGGGGCTTTCTGAGGCTGCAAAGGATCGATTGGCATACCTCCGCGACCATTCTCGAAAAGCTGATCCAGTACGAAGCTGTGCATCAGATCCAGGGCTGGCGCGATCTTCGGCGCCGCCTGGAGGCCGACCGCCGTTGCTACGCCTTCTTTCATCCCGCGCTGCCGGAGGACCCGGTGATTTTCGTGGAGGCCGCGCTTACTCAGGGCATGAGCGACAAGGTTCAACCGCTGCTCGATCCCGAATCGCCGGTCGAGGCGCCGGAATCGGCCGATTGCGCGGTGTTCTATTCGATCACGAACTGCCAGAACGGGCTCAGCGGCATTCCCATGGGCAGCTTTCTCATCAAGCAGGTGGTGGAAGATTTGGGCCGTGAGTTTTCGCGCATACGCCGTTTCGCCACGCTGTCGCCCATTCCGGGCTTCCGCGCCTGGCTCATGGCAAACCACGCGGACGTGTCGAGAAAGCTTGAGAAGCCGGCATGGGTCGAAGATCCGAGGCTCTGCGCGAAATTGCAGGAATGCCTCGTCCCGCTATGCGCCCAGTATCTCCTCGGCGCCAAGCGCGGCAAGGAGCCGATCGATCCGGTGGCTCGTTTCCACCTGCGTAACGGAGCCCGGATGGAGCGAATCAACTGGCTTGGAGATACATCCCCGCCCGGCCTGGAGCGCTCCGCCGGCCTCACCGTGAACTATCTGTATCGCCTCTCCGATCTGGAACGGAACCACGAGCTGTATACCCGCGACTACCGCGTGGCCGCATCGCGCGAGATCGAAAACCTGGCCAAGCGCGCTAGTTCCGCCGCGCCCCGATGCTACACTGAGGGCTAACAGTCACGCTTCCCCCCTTGCCATGCCGCAATCGACCGTGCCCGCAGTGTCCGACCCTCTAATCGTCCCCGAACCGGCAAAGCAAGCCTGGCTACAAGCGGTCCGCGTACTTAGGTATCCCGACACCCGCGATATCGACGAATGGCGCGCTTTCGCCAAGGAATCCGTGGCGGTTGCGCAGGCCCATTTGCCGGCCCCGATCCGGCGTAAGCTTCAGAGCTTTTTTTCGCCAACAGGCCCGGACGCTCTTTTGATCGAGAATCTGCCGGGCGATCCTCATCTTCCTCCACCTCCTGCCGATGGAAGACGTCCGGAGGGCAAGAGCGCTATCTCCGAGGCCGTTATTGCGGGACTGATCGAGTCAAACGCCGAAATATTCGCTTACAGCAACGAGAAGGCCGGCGCGCCCATCCACGAGGTTGCTCCGATGGCGGGCAAAGAACACATGACCTCCAACGCGGGACGGGTCGTATTTCCCTGCCACACGGACGTGGCGTTTCTCGCTCCAGATTTTTCTCCGGATGGGTTGATTCTCCTGGGGCTCCGGAACCAGACGGCCGCGGGGACGTCGGTTCTGCCGCTGGAGCGAGTTCTTGAATCCGCTCCCTCGTCCTTGGTGGAAGCTCTTTCCAAGCCGATTTTCAACCATCCCGCCCCCGCCAGCTTCGAGCTTCCGGTCTCAGTCACGGGTCCCGTCCTGTGGCGCGATGCCCGCGGCGTGGCGAAAATCGGGGTTCAGACCCACGCGGTCCAACCGGTGAATGCCGAAGCCCGCGAGGCGATCGCAAGCCTGAGGAGGCTCCTGGCTTCTCTCCAGCCGGAGCGGGTTATCCTTGGCCCGGGCACGGCCCTTGTGTTTAGAAACGACCGCGTGCTCCACGGCCGCGACGCCTTTGCCGGAGAGCGCTGGTTGCAGCGAGCCTATTTCACCAAATCGGCGCAATCTTTCAGGCAGAGAACGGGCGCCCCGGCCGGCGCTTTCGTCTTCGATGCCTGCCAACTCCTCCGTAAGCGCGCCCAGTCCGATGCGGCGGTGCTGCCGCCTGGGATCGGCACGGATGCGGCGCCGTCCTGCGCGCTTTAGCTCGCCTCGCGCGCAAAAAAATCTTGCGCCGCCAATAACCCATCGGTCATAGTAGAAATGTAAGGCAAGTTTAGACTTGTCTTGCAACAGGGATGAGCTTTAGCTTGTCTTGGAACAAGGACAAGCTGAACCTTGTTCCGCCGTACGCTTAAATCCATGTTACCGGCGCCTCGATGGCGGAAGAGATCCTGTTCCTTACCGAACTGCTCGGCCTCAAGGTCTTCGACCTTAAGGGGCGCAGGATTGGTGCGGTCCGGGACGCCGCTCTCGTCCCCATGGTCGATCCGGTCCGGCTGGACCGCTTTCTAATCGGCGGCGGTTCCGCCTGGCTCACAGTCCGTTACGATCAGATCCGCTCTATTTCGCTCGACGGCATTTGGCTGCGCGACGAAAACCTCACGCCTTATCATTCCGACGAATACATGCTCCGCGTGGTACGCGATCTCATGGATCAGCAGATCATCGACGCGCAGGGGCGCAAAGTGGTGCGGGTCACCGACATTACCTTCGAGATCCGCCGCGAAAACGGCGGCGAGGTTCTTTGGGTCTTGGATATCGACGTCGGATTGCGCAGCATTTTCCGGCGGATGGCGCAGGGCTGGCTGCCGGCCCGCTGGGTGCGGCGCGTTCAGGTTCACATTCCGCCGCATTCCATCCGCTGGGAGTTCTGCAACATCCTGGAGCCGGACCCGCTGCGGCGTCTGCGGCTCAATATCTCCAACCGGCTGCTCGAAGATATGCATCCCGCCGATCTCGCCGATATCGTGGAAGTCCTGAGTCCCGAAGACCGCGAAGCCATCTTCGAAAATATCGACAGTGAAGTGGCGGCCGAGGCGCTTTCCGAGGTGGATCCCGACATTCAGGCCAGCATTCTCGAATCCCTGGAGACGGAGAAAGCCGCCGACATCGTCGAAGAGATGTCGCCGGACGAGGCGGCCGACGTGCTTGGAGGCCTGGAAGAGGAGACGTCTCACGACATCCTCGAGGAAATGGAGCACGAGCCTAAAGCCGAAGTGAGCGAATTGCTGGAATTCGAAAAGGACACCGCCGGCGGAATGATGAACACCGAGTACATCGCGCTCGACGACTCCGCGACGGTCGCCTCCGCGGTCGAAGCGCTGAAGGGGAATGAAGAGTTGGCCGAGAGCCTCAACACCATTTTCCTGGTTGACGCTCACGAGCGGCTAACCGGCGCCGTTCCCGTCGCGCGCCTGTTCCTCTTCCCCGGCGAGACGCCGCTGCGAGTCCTGGCCGCCGAAACTTTGATCGAAGCGCCGGTGAATGAGCGGCAGGACCGCGTCACCGAGCTGTTCGATAAATACAATCTGCTGGCGCTGCCGGTGGTAGACGAACATCGCAAGCTCAACGGCGTGATCACCGCCGACGACATTATTTCGGTGCTGAGGTCGAGATAGACAGATGACGGCTGAAGGAGACCCCGACAGGGATGCTGAAACGATTCCGTTTTTCGATCGTGGCTTTCCTCGCCGTGATGGGTCCTGGCTTCATCACCGCCATGGTCGACAACGACGCCGGAGGCATTTTCACTTATTCTCAGGCCGGCGCTCGTTGGGGTTATCTGCCGCTCTGGACCTTATTGCCCATCACTGTTCTGCTCATTGTGACCCAGGAAATGTGCTCCCGCATGGGCGCGGTGACGGGCAAAGGACTTTCCGATCTGATCCGCGAGGAGTTCGGGCTGCGCACCACGTTCATCATGATGGCGGCGCTGGTGATCCTGAACCTGACCAATATCGTGGCCGATTTTGCCGGAGTCGCCAGCTCTCTCGAGCTTTTTGGCATCACGCGTTACATCACTGTCCCCTTGGGCGCGGCCGCCGTCTGGCTGCTGGCCGTAAGAGGAACCTACCGTTCGGTCGAAAAGGTGTTCCTGATCGCCTGCGTCGTTTACGTGGCCTACATCGTTTCGGGAATTCTGGTTCGCCCCAACTGGAGACAGGCGGCTATCGATAGCGTCCGTCCCGTGCTGATGCTGCAAGGAGCGTACATCAGCATGGTCATCGGAATGGTTGGGACCTCCATCGCGCCGTGGATGCAGTTTTACCAGCAGGCCGCGGTAGTCGAAAAAGGCATTGGACCAAAAGAAGTCCGGGCCGCGCGGATCGAGGTGATTCTTAGCTGCATCGTGACTTCCGTGATCGCGTTTTTTATCGTGGTTGCGTGCGCCGGAGCGATCTACAATGTCAAGCCGCGCGATATTAACGACGCCGCCGACGCCGCTCTTGGATTAAAACCTTTCGGTCCCTACACCTACATCCTGTTTGCCGCCGGATTGCTCAATGCTTCGCTGTTCGCGGCCTGCATCCTCCCGCTTTCCACGGCTTATTCGGTCTGCGAGGGGCTGGGATTCGAATCGGGCGTGAACCAGCGCTTTAAAGGAGCGCCGATTTTCTACTGGCTCTTCACCTTGCTGATCGTAGTCGGTGCGGGCGCGGTGCTCATCCCCGGATTCCCGCTGGTGAGGATGATCTTGCTGTCTCAGGTACTAAACGGAGTTGTGCTGCCATTCGTGCTCATTTTCATGACCCTGCTGATTAACAAGCCGAAACTGATGCACGAATGGACCAACTCGCATTTCTACAACGTGGTCGCCTGGACTTCGGTGGCGCTGATGATCGGCATCGTTCTGGCGCTAGTGGCGCTATCGATCAAGCAGATGATCGGGGGAGCGTAGGACAGCTTCAGCTTGCGCGGCGCTTCCGACCGGATGCTCTCAACTTCCCTGACTCCCCCCGCGCCGGACTGCGTTGTGCGCTGACTCAGTGAGGAATCTGGCCCGCCCACCGCGAGCAGCGCCAAGCCAGCCGCCACCAGGGCGGTAGCGACGCTCTTTCCGATCAGCACGCGCTTGCGGAAATCTTCGCGCAGCCACTGTGGTCTGGTTTTGGTCAACAAGTACGCGCCGGCGAAGACAATTGCGTAGCGTAGTCCAGAAATTGCATCCACAATCGCTGGGTTCGCTCTGCTGATGGCGAGAAAAATCAGAAACGATCCCACGCCCGATACAAACCGGTTCACGAAATACCAGAGCTTGCTGCGCGGCGGAGCCTGCTTCGAATGCGAGAAAATTTCCTGTCTCCAACGAGGCCGGATCAGCAGAGCGACGGCCCCCAGGAACGTGCCGATGGTAAAGAACACATATCCGGTGACGAAGCCTGTGGCGTTGAAGACCATTTTTTGCAGCACATTCGTCAGCCCGAACAGCGCCGACGACAAAAACACGCTGGTCAACACGCGGCGCAGGTTCAATTTTTCGGAGGCGAACATCACAAATCCGCCGAGCACCATCAACGCGAAGGAGATAGCGCCGCCGCCTCCAAAAGGATGTGAAAGGAAGGGGATGCCGATCAAAGCTGTGGCGAGAGGCGAGAAGCCGCCCACCACGGCCAGGCTCTGCGATGCCTCGCCGTACTTCAGGCCGCGATAATAAAACCAGTTTGCGGCCAGATGAATGACTCCCGCGCCAACCCCCAGCCCCGCCATTCCTGCCGAAGGAAGCTTGAACCCAAAGGGAATCAGCGCCAGGCCGAGAATGCTCATGGCGCCCAGCCAAAATACGAAATTGGCCAGATCCTTGGTCTCCGGCTGGCGCAGCAGGATCTTGTCCCAGAGTAGAGAGACGCCGATCAGCACCTGCGCGAGAATCGCGATGAAGATTCCGCCGTAGAGGACATTCATGCGGCGGTTCACCCGCTATGGCTGGGCTCCACGAACCCCTCCGAGCCCACAAGCAAGATCGAATGGCTGCGCCCGATGTAGTGCTGGTCTCGCCTCGGTCGAAGCTGGATGAGTTGCCGTCCCATAAACGGCCCCGCTGATTCCATCGTAGCTTAGGAGTCCGGGCCGATTAAGAAAAGGCAAGGAACGAGCTGAATCTGATCCCTTTTGTTGACGCGGCTAACCAATCGGTTAGCTGGGACAGCCCCTGCGTCGTTCCGACACAATGCTATTTCAAAGTGGTGGCGTCGGGCGATTGCTCGTCCCGGCGCTTGGGGGAGGAAGCGATCATCTCCAGGAATAAGGAAACTATCAACAAACCAGCGATAGCGGCTCCGATCAACATATGCACTCTCCAGCAGCGAACAGCGGACTTTCTATCCTTCTCTGACTGTCTCTACCAATCGGACCAGCACGCCAGTCTCCATTAGTTCCGCCGGCAGTCGGCGACTTGTGCTAGGAGAATGTTATCGACGGCGCGGCGGATTCTTTTAATTCGATGCGCTTCGGATTTGGGAGGATGCTAATCGCCGGCCGGAGGGCGGCGGCGGTGCCAGTCGGTCTGGCGCTGGAATGCCTTGCCGGCCGCAATCATCTGGTTTTCCCGGAAGGGCCGGGCGACCAGGGAAATCGCGACGGGAAGCCCGTTGGCCAAGCCGCAGGGCAGCGAAATAGCGGGCAGTCCGGCGAGGTTCCCGGCTGGAATAATGCCGTTCAGGCCGCGCGAGGAGGGGCGGGAAAAGATCGGCGAACCGCCATCGAGCGGCTCCGCGGCTTTGGGCGCAACCCCGGTTCGAGAAGGCGCGAGCAACAGATCGATATCGGAAAAAAGCTCGCGGAGCGCAGCCTGGACTTGCGTCCGGACCCGCATCGCCCGGAGATATTCGATGGCCGGCAGGTCGAGGTTGGCCTTCAGCCCGGCGATCTGTTCCTTATCGGCCAACTCGTCCACGCGGCCGCTGCGGACGAAATCTTCGAAGATCGATCCCGCCTCCCCGGCGATGATCACCTGCACCAGGTCGCCGTAGGGAAAATCGGGCAGTTCGATCTCCTTCATCTTGAATCCCAAGGATTTCATCGCGGCCAGACCGGCTTGCAGAGTGGGGCGCGCATCCGGTTGTGCCCATCCCTCGAAATCTACCGGCGCGTAACCGACGGTGACTTCGCCGGGTTTGATCGCGTACTGCGGCGAGTACGAAAAGCCTCTTCCGGCCGAGCCTGGATCTTCGGAATCGCCGCCGGCCATGGCATGCAGCACTAGACCGCAGTCTTCCGCCGAGCGGCACAGCGGGCCGATCTTGTCGAGCGTCCAGGAAAGGGCCATGGCGCCGCGCCGGCTCACCAAACCGTAGGTTGGCCGCAATCCGGTGACGCCGCAGAACGCGCTGGGGGTAAGAATCGACCCCGAAGTCTCCGAGCCAAGCGTGAACGTGGCCATGCCCGCGGCGGTTGCGGCGGCCGATCCGCTGGAGGAGCCGCCGCTCCACCGCGCTCGATCCCAAGGATTTAGACCCGGCCCCGTGAGCGACGCCGCGGCGGAACTATAACCTCCACCCCCGGCAAGCTCCACCATGGCGAGCTTTCCGAGCAGGATCGCGCCCGCCTTGGTCAGGAGTTGCACCACGTGCGCGTCTTCCTGAAAAACCTGGCCGGCGAATGGCCGCGCGCCCCAAGTGGTTGGGCCGCCCTTCACCGCCAGCAGATCCTTGACGGCATACGGAATGCCCTGCAAGGGGCCGCGCGTGCGGCCGATCTTCAGATCGCCATCGACATCTTGAGCTTGGCGAAGCGCCTCCGCGCGCATTGAGAGCGCGAGGGCGTTATAGCGTGGACCGAGCCGCTCCAGCCGGTCGCAGAAAGCGCGGGTCAATTCAACCGCGGAGAATTGTTTGGAGCGGAGCCCGGCGCCGATCTCGCCGATGCTCGCATAAAAAGCTTCGTTGGGAACCGCCATGGATCACGCCCGGAAACGGACCGCCGGTTCAACCGTGCGCGGCAACTTGACGGCGGCAATGCGCTGCGCGGCGGATTTAAGCTCGTCGCGGGCAGCCTGGACATCGGCGCCCGCGGCAGATCCCTTTTGCGCCACGCGAACCGGCGGGATAGCCGGCGCCTGGGCGAGCACAGCGGGCATCGCGGCGGCGCCGGCGAGGAGCCGTACCGAATTCCTCCGACTGAGCTTCACGATGCCATTGTGCCATACGTTGGGGTCCTAGGCGCGGACGTCTGCCGCCTTAAAACTCCGCACGGAGCATGAACTCGATTCGTCGCGGGGCTCCCGTGCCCACCGCGCCTGTGTTGATGATGCTCGTGATTCTGCCGAAGCTGCCGCTGACCGAAGGTGGGTTTCCCGTGAGCGCTCCAATGCTGCCAGACGGATTGCTATAGACCGGATGATTGAACAGATTGTACGCGGCGGCGCGGAAATTCAGCGCCACGCGCTCCGTGATTCTGAAGCGCTTCTGCAACGAGCTATCGATCTCGAACATCCCCGGCCCGTTCGCGATGTAGCGCCCCAGGTTGCCCCAGGTCCCGTTCGCAGGGGCCGCAAAAGCCGCGGGGTTGAACCAATTGTCGATCGTTTGATCGGCGGCATAGATAGGCACGCCCGGAATCAGATTCGGGCGCTGGCTGGACGTGTTGCCGTCCGGCAGCGCATTCGCCTTGCGCGACATGCTGATGTTCACGGGCAGCCCAGTGCGGGCGCTGCCGATGCCAGCCAGCTCCCAGCCGCCCAAAATCGGCCTTCCGCGCCAAAATGGCAGCTCATAAACCGCATTCGCGATCATATTGTGCCGAACGTCGATGTTGCTGCTCGATCGATCGCAGGCGCGGCAGGCCATGTGTTGAATCGACACCGACTCGCCCGAGCCGATGGAGGCGTCGGTGATGCCGTGCGACCACATATAGTTCATCTGGAATAGCAGCCCGCGCGTAAAGCGCCGGTGCAGGGAAACCTGAAGCGCGTTGAAGTTATTATTGGCGTCATTGGCTTTGAAGCCGAAGGAACCGAAGCCCGCCAGTGGGCGCGTACCCGTGGCTGGGTTGATCAGGTTGACCGTGTATCTATCGAACAAGTGATGGCCCTCGCCGCCGGTGTAGCCAACCTGGAGCAGCCAGTCTTTGGGTAATTGATTCTGCACCATGAAGTCCCAGTTTTCGTAGTAAAGATCCTTGCGATGACGATCAATCGCCTTGGGGCTGAAAAGCTGGTTTTTCGGATCGAGAAACGCCACCAACGGGAACGATAGGGCTGGGAAATCCGTCGAGGAAAGCGAATACCGTGGCACGGCGCTTTCCGCCGGATCGCTGAAATCGTCATTCTGATTGCCGCCGTAATAGATGCCGAAGCCGGTTCGAATCGTGGTCCGGCCACCCAACGCGGATGGCGCCCAAGCTAGGCCCAGCCGCGGGCCGAAATCCGTGGGGTTGGGATCGTAGTAGGGCGTGCCTTTGGGGCAGAAGCCGCCGCAGCCGAGAATATCGACGACCGCGGAGCGGTTCAAAATCTCATGCATCACGGAGTAGTATTCGTAGCGCAAACCGAGATTCAGCGTCAGGTTGGGAGAAGCGCGATATTCGTCCTGCGCATAACCCATGTAAAAAGTCCGCCGGTTCCCCACCACGCCTTCACCTTGCAGATATGTGGCGGAATCGGCTTGATTGTTAATAAAATCCTGATTCGTGGCGTAACCGATCGACGAGGTGGTGAGCGTATTGCCCGAGTTGTTCAGGCGGATGCGCCGGATCTCGGCGCCGAACTTAAACGTGTGTCGCCCGCGGACCACGGTGAGATTGTCGATATAGGAAAACGTCGTTCCGACCTCGGTATCGAGAGACGTGTCGCTGACGCCATCGAACGTTCCGGGACTTACGGCGACCGGCGAAGTTCCATAGCCCCAGTTGTGATAGTTGGCCCGGTTCAGACCGAGCTTCACCTCGTTGATCGTGCCTGGAGAAAGAATGCGCTGGTACTGCAAGACCACGTTTTGCGGGACGTGCGGAACCACGTTGTGATCGCCCAGAGCGTCTTGAGGATTGTCGATGTAGGCGTTATCGATGTTGTAGCGAACGAACATCGTGTTGGCGTCGTTAAGGCGATAATCGAAGCGGAACATTCCCGCGTCTTCGCGCACCGTATCGGTGGCGACCTTGGTCACCTGATCCGTGACGCTATCAATCGAAGTCTGTCCAAGCGGATAAGCGTCGATGATGGGCTTGAGCGCCGGAGACGTAAGAAGCACTTGATTCCGGAACGAGACGTTGGGCACGAAATTCACGAACGTCTCGCCTAAATCCTGCCGGAGCCCCTCGTAATTCGTATAAAAGAATGCCTTGTCCTTCACCACGGCGCCGCCTAAACTCGCGCCGAATTGATGCAAGGTGAACGGAGGGATAGTCGATCCGTCGAAGGGCGAGCGGGCATCGAGAGCGTCGTTACGGACCGCATAAAACGTGCTGCCGTGAAGCTCGTTGGTTCCGGTCTTCGAGACGACGTTGATCTGCGCGCCTCCGGCCGCTCCTGTTTCCGCCGTGTAATTGGAGGTGCTGACGCGGAACTCCGCGATAGAATCGAGAGCGATATTGAGGCGCGTATCGGCCTTCTGCGTCTGTTCCTGAACGCCGCTGGTGTCGACGCCGTCGAACGTGAAATTGCTGTCGTCCAGCGAATGACCGGAAAAGCGAATGCTTCGCTGCGCGCCGTCGCCGTAGTTGATAGCGCCGGGCGCCAGCAGCGTCAAGCTGGCCCAGTTGCGCCCGCTGACCGGGATTTCCTTGATTTGCGAAGACTCGATGACGCCCGACACCTCTGCATTGGTGCGGTTCAGGGCTTCGGCCGTGGCCTCGATCTCGACTGTTTCCGAGGTCGTTCCCACCACGAGCCTTGCGTCGATGGTGCGTGTCTCGGCGTACTGAAGCTCTATGTCGTTGATCGTCGCCGGCTTGAAGCCCATCTTCGTAATGGTGATGCTGTAGCTTCCCACCGGCAGGGGCGCGATCTCATAGAGTCCCGCCTGATTGGTCGCTGTCGTGCGGTGGAAGCCGGTCGCCGCCGATTTCAATTCGACGCTCGCGCCGGGCACCAGCGCTCCTGCGGGATCGGTGACGGCGCCGTTGATCGCCGCCCGGTCTTGCGCCAAAACCGGAATGGATAGAAGAAAGAAAACCAGATGTCGCGATTGCATGGCAAGCTCCTGAAACGGGATTGAAAAAAGGACTTGCTCAGCACTTTAGCCGATGCGGTTTGCAGATTCGTGACAGCCCGTTTACAAAAATATAACCGCAAGATTGACAAAATACGGTGTACTTGCAGTTACTCTGTACCCCGCGTGAGAGCGAGAAATCCGACCCCGTCCACAAGAGAGCCTGAAGTCAATGTTGTACAATCTCCTGTTTGCGCTATGAGACCTTTCGCTGCATCGGCGATCCTCTTGTGCTGCGCCCACTTGGCGCAAGGGGCCGGAACGCCATCCATAAACGGCATTCTGAACAACTACAGTTACGTTCTTCCTGGTCTGCCAAACTATGGCATCGCTCCCGGAAGTCTATTCGTTGTGTTCGGGTCCAATCTCAACGAACAGGATTACCCTCCCAGCATGCAATCTAGCCTGCCGCCGGGCTTGCCCACCACTCTCAACGGAACCAGTATCTCTGTCACCGTCAACGGAGTCACAACGTCGCCCGGCCTCTACTACGCGTACCTGAATCAACTCGCGGCTGTTTTGCCCTCTAACACCCCGCTGGGTTCCGGAACCATTATCGTGACCAATAACGGCCAGACCAGTGCGCCAGCGCCGATCCAGGTGGTGCAGAGCGCGGTCGGCCTCGCTGCCTCTGCTGGCGCGGGCAGCGGACCCGCGCTCGCGCAGGATGCCAACTACCAACTGTTTTCGCCGGTTAACTCAGCCTCCCCTGGGCAGGCGATCATTCTCTGGGGCTCCGGCGTAGGAGCCGATGCGAGCAACGACGATAGAACCTTTCCGATGAACCAGAACAACCTGACCAGCATTCCGATGTCCGTGTTCATAGGAGGAGTGGAAGCGCCCATTGCGTATCGGGGCAGATCGCAATTTCCCGGCGTGGACCAGGTCGTCGTCACCATCCCGAAGAACGTTCCAGTCGGCTGCGCGGTTTCAATCGTCGCCGTGAGCGGAACGGTGGCGAGCAACTCGGTCACGCTTCCGATCGCCGGGGGCGGTGGGTCTTGCAGCGATCCCGTGAGCCCGGTAACCGCGAGCCGATTCCAATCCTTGGCCGGTGAGGATAGGATCGTCAGCTACGGCGCGGTCTTCGTTGAAACCAGCTCGTTTTCAGGCCCAGGGGGAACAACCAACTCCATTGCTGGGGCCTATTTTCGGGAAGCCCTTCCTCAGTCCTTCGGGGCCCAAATCGAGATCGCACCTTCGCTCGGGAGTTGCGTAATCGAAGCCGCGACTGTCGCTCTCGGCATCCCAGACGGCCCGTTCCTACCGACGCGCCTGGGACCGTGGCTAACACTGTTTGGTTCTGGATTACCTTCTCACGGAGTCTCGCTTGAATGGGACGGATCTCGAAACGCGTTTCTAAATAATTTGCTGCCGGTCCTTCCCGCCGGGGGTTCGTTCACCTTCTCTAGTCCCGTTGGGGGCACGACTCTGCCCAGCGACGCAGTGAAGCTTCCTTCCATGCCTGCAGTCTGGACCAACCAGGACTCCATCACGACGATCAATAGAGATCAGGGTCTGACAGTAACCTGGTCCGGAGGTGCACCGGACAGCTATGTCCAGATAGTGGGAACGGCTAGTCGTTTTGATCGCAGTGCCGGTGCTTCGTTCATTTGCACCGCTCCAGCAAGCGCGGGGCAGTTCACGGTTCCGCCCTGGGCCACGCTGGCTCTGCCGCCCGCGGACTCCACCAGCGCGTTCCTCGAGGTGGCTACGGTAACATACCCTCAGGCATACCCAATCGCGGACATCGACATAACGTGGGGATATGGCGGAGTTGTGTTGGGGATGCCCGTCTCTTACCTATAGATCGGCTCGCGCGGTTAGTTGGTGCCGCCGATGTTATGCAGAGGGGGCTCTGTCCGTCCTGCGAGCCGTCTTGCGAGTTCTAACCGCCCCGGCATTGTCAGGCGGGGCCGGGTCTGGCAGGCAAGGCTAGGCGATGTTTGGCTTGGCCAAGTTCGCCTTGGCATTGTCGTGCCTTCTATTCTAAGGTTCCCTCCGTGTACAGGTTTTGTACGGCACTGGCACTTCTAGCCCTCCAGTCTCCCTATGGGATACACATTAAGTCCAATGGATCCATAAGTCCTGCCTTTTCAAAACCGCTCAGGTTACAAAGCGAAAATTTCATAAAACTGTAGTAAACATATCGGATGCTATTACATCGAGGACAAAATGAAAAAAATACTGTTGGCTCTCACGCTCGTGTGTGGCATCCGCGCGCAACCGGTCGGCGGAGAACGGGTTGTGGGCGGACCCTACGTGGTGGATGCCGGACCGCGCGCCGCCACGGTGATGTGGGTGATCCAGACCGGAGAGGCGTCACTGAGCTCCGACAACGGAAAGGCTGACAAGATCGTTCCAATTCTGCGGTCACAGCGCATCGTCTTCAGCGGTCTCAAGCCAGGCGGGACGTATCGCTATCAATCGTTCCCGGGCGAGGCCGGGAAAGGATCGTTCAAAACCCCACCGACGACGCCTGGCGATTTCGAATTCGTGGTTTACGGCGATACGCGGACGCGGCACGACGTGCATCGCGCTGTGATCGAAGGCATCTTAAAGAACGCCGATCCGGATTTCATCGTGCATACCGGCGATCTGGTGGAGGACGGAGCGGATAATTCGTTGTGGCCGATCTTCTTCAACGCCGAACGCGAATTACTGCGCAAGACGGCGTTCTATCCCACTCCCGGCAACCATGAACGGAACGCGAGCGAATACTACGATTACATGAGCGCGAAGCCATACTATTCGTTCGATTGGGGCCAGGCGCACTTTTCGCTGATCGATAGCGATATCGCGAACGCCGGAGCGACGGAATTCGAACGGGACGCTTTCTGGCGAGAGCAGACGCAGTGGCTGGAGAACGACTTGAAAAATTCGCAAGGCGCGAGTTTCCGGTTCGTAGCTGCGCACCATCCGCCGATGACGGCGGTGACGCGCCGCCAGGGGCAGAACGCTCATATGACCGCGCTGGAGCCGCTGTTCGAGAAATACAAAGTCACGGCGGGCCTATTCGGCCACGACCACAATTATCAGCACTATCTTCTGCGCGGCGTGCATTACTTCATCACCGGTGGCGGAGGAGCGCCGCTGTACGATGTGGATACTCCCCCCGCGGGAATTACGCAGAAGGTGGAGAGTACGGAGAACTTTCTGGTGGTGAAGGTGAGCGGCGAGAAGGCGACCGTGGAAGCGATCAAGCCCACGGGGGAGAAGATCGAGGTCACGCGACTGGGCCTGTGAGGCGGCGGCCTCATTTCCGATATTTCCTTGCCCGCTCCACGGGCGTGAACCCATCCTTATCTGCTGCCGTCCCGGGCGCGGGGGCGCCCTGGCTGGCGATTGGCAGGACGCTCACCGGCATCGACGTAATCACGATCGGAGTTTTCACCGTCTTTTCTCCCTGGCGCTAAACTCGCTGGGTTCAGCAGGGTGCGGGCGTAACAGACGGTTACGTACGCCCGCGTTACCGCTTGTTACTCCCGCGAGCAGGCGAACATATGGCAAGTTAGAGCCGGGAGGGAAACACCATGAAAATCCCGATCTCTGCGCTTATTGGAGCGCTCGTCCTTGCCTTTTTGCCGTCTGCAACAGGCCAATGGCTAAACTATCCTGCGCCCGGTATTCCGCGCTTGCCGGACGGCGAGCCGAACCTTTCCGCGCCTGCCCCGCGCACTACGGATGGCAAGCCGGATCTTTACGGGATCTGGGTAATGGATCAGGTCCCGCAGGAGGGGCCATTTCGCCAAGCCCCACCGAATGAGATTAAGCCGGAAGACATCATTCTCACGCCAGAGGGAGAAGCGCTACAACGACAGATCAAGCAAAACTTCTCCGACGCGGCGTGTTTGCCTCTTAACTTTCCTGGGCTGGCCCGCGTGCAGCCATTCAAGATCCTTCCTTCCCGGGGCGTGGTGGCGATTCTTTACGAATTCAGCACAACTTATCGCCAAATCTTCATGGATGGACGCGAGCTTCCTAAAGACCCCAATCCCGCCTGGAGGGGGTACTCCGTCGGGAAATGGGACGGCGACACACTGGTAGTCGATACAAACGGCTTCAACGATCGGACCAGTCTTTCCGGCGGCCGTCGCCCCCACACCGACGCCCTCCACATCATCGAACGCTATAGGCGCCCCGATTTTGGGCATCTGGAAATCCAATACACTGTTGACGACCCAAAGGTTTATGCCAAGCCGTGGACTATCAGGCAGCACCACCATCTGACTCCGGACACGGAGCTCCTGGAATATTTTTGCAACGAGAATGAGAAGGATCTGAAGCACATGGTCGGCGGGGATCGATAAGAAAGCCGGATCGAGTGACAGGATTTAGCGCGTTCGTTTACCTATAGGCAGGAGGCACACACTATGAGATGGATTGCTTTGCTCTTGTTGCTTGGCGGCGTCGCGGGATGGTTGCAGGCGGTAGACATTGACGGCCAGGCGACAATTCTGAATGACATTCATGTGGTCAACAGTCTGGAAAAAACTCTCGCCTTCTACCGCGATGTCTTCGATCTCGATGGCGATACGCCGTCGCTGGCGAACGCCGGCGTTGCGGCCATGGTGAATTCTTCCGGGGCGCGTCTGCGGTTTACTGTGCTCCATCTCCCGAATACAACCTTTGGTCTCGAGCTAGCTGAGTTCTCCGGTGTGGAGCGTAAACCCGGCCGAGCGGCGATTTCAGATCCCGGCGCCGGCACGCTGGTTTTACGCGTAAGGGACTTGAACCGCGTAGTTGACGCCGCAAAAAAATCCAGCGCCGAGATCGTTACGCCCTCGGGAGCTCCTGTGAAGTTACGGCCGACTTCGGTTGGTGCGCGCGCGATCCTCATGCGCGACCCTGACGGGTATTTCGTGGAAGGAGAGGAGGTTTCTCCATCCCGTGACTCGCCTTCCAGCGCAAACGTGCAGAGCGCCGGAATGCGGTTCGCCATGGCGGACAGCAACGCTGCACGCAAGTTCTATGGAGATCTGCTCGGATTCAAGCTGACAGGCAGAACGGAATTCAGTCCAAACCCGGCGATGAGCGACTTCGCCGGGACGCCCCAAGAGACTCAACTCAGGGCGCTGAACGTAACTGCTCGCGGCACGAACCCGTTGGTGTTTTACGAATTCAAGGATCTCCCGGGCGCCGCGCTTCCCTTCCGCATCCACGACCCCGGCGCGCCGGCCATATCTTTCCGCGTCAAGGATCTCGACGGCCTGATAAGGCGGCTGCGGGCAGCCCGGACGCCGATTGTGTCCGCCCGCGGCAGAGCGGTTCAGCTCGTGCCAGAAAGCTGGAGTATTTTCGTCCGAGATCCGAACGGCATCTACGTCGAACTGTACGAAGCCACACGGTAAAAAAGCCGTATCGGCTTAGCGCCTCAATCCCGCAGTCCAGTTCAACACCACGGTAATGGGCGAAGAGTAAGCGCCACTGCTACCGGCATTGCCGAGGATCAGGAACCCCTTGCCGTCGGGCGTTACATCATACAGAAACACAAGTGGAAAGCCTTCCGTGCGAAAAATCCGCGTTTGAAAAAGTTCTTTGGGGACGCCGTGCTCAAATGTGGGCGCGGTCTTCGTCACTTGAACTGCCATCAGCTTGCGGTCCAGCGAAAGATAAAAGAGTTCCTTGCCATCCCTGCTCCAGCGCGGCTGTACCCCTCCGCTCTCCGAGATTTGGAATTTTCCTGCCCCGGCCGGGAATGACTGCACGTAGACTTGACTCTTGCCTGTCTCGTTCGATGTATAGGCGACCCAGCGGGGAGCAGTTGTTGGGCCGGGGGAGAATTGCCCTTGCGTCACATCGAAGGGCGAGGTGAAATACGGCGCGCCTTTGCGCTCCGCGCCTCGCGTACCTGGATCGACCCGTATCGTCCAAAGGTTATGAGCGGCGCTTTTGTCGTTCTGGTGCATGAACAGCAGAAACTTTCCGTCCGGCGACCAGGCCTCCGGGCGTTGCCCCTCCGCGGAGTTCCAGATGGCTTCCTCGATGCCGGCGCCGCTCGAATCCTTCCAGTAAATCTGGTCGATGCCACGGTCGCGCCTGGACGCGAACGCCAGACGATTGCCGTCCGGCGACCAAACTGGCTCCCAATCGGTGGAGGCATCAAAGGTGAATCGCGTGGCGCCGTCGCGCCTCACATCCCAGATCCAGATGTCGGGATTCCCGGAATCGTCCTGCCTCGCGAGCGCGACACGGCTCCCGTCGGGCGAAAGCGCCACGCCATTGTATTGGCCCGCTGGGCCAACCTTCGCGAGAGGTTTTCCCGTTCGATCGAACCAGACGAGCTGCGTGCGACTGTATACGCTCTCAAGGGTGCTATATGCGAGGACGCCATTGGCGGACGCGGAAAGGGACGCCACGCTCTCAGCAACCTGAAACGCTTCGCCCGTCGATTCGAGGCGTTTCTCGTCGAATGGCTGAGCCATCAAGGCGCCGCTCGTATGTAAGAACAAGAGATGGCCATTTTCGCCGGCGGCAGGGGGAGCATAGACGGTACCCCGCGTGCCGCTCAGCAGCCGCTTTTTCATCTTTCCATCGAGCGTTGCGGCAAACGTAGCGCGGTTTGCCTCGAACGTCCTGCCGATTTGGTACAGGAAGTGGCGGCCATCGGGTAAGAACGATGGCTCATACGTCTCTTCCGGAGGAACGACCACAGCGATCTGCGAAGCGGCGCCACCCGCCTCGGATACGCGCCAAATTCCGCTTCGCGCGCGGCCAAAGAGGATCACGCCCTCCCGGTTCCAGGCGCCGCCGACGCCTTCTTCGGCGTCGCACAGGGTTTGGGCAGGGCCTCCGAAAAAATCAATTTTCTTCAACTTGCCATCGGCGAAGAAACCGATGAATCGGCTGTCCGGCGACCAAAAGGGCGGGGAAGCCACCGAAGCGCCCTCCGTGCCCGCGAGCTTTCGCATATCCACGGAATCGAGCGTCCGGATCCAGATCGAAGTTCCTCCATCCTCAGCGATGAGAATCATAGCCACCATGCGGCCGTCCGGCGAAAGCGCGAAACGGAAGTTGATGGCGTTCTTCTCCCGCGGCGAGATCAGGAAGCGCACCGCCCGCCGCTCGGGAGGTTGCTCGCGATAGTGCAGGAACGAGACTGCCGCCAGCGCTAAGAACAGCACGGCCGCCGTGGCGGCAAGCGCTAGCATAAGACGGGACCGAGGACGCGCCGGAGCGACCGGCTCGGGCCCGAGAGAGATGAACTCGGGAACATAGCCGCCCTTCGGGAGCTCGATGCGGATCGGGTTCCCTTTGCCCTCGGTCTCGTAATACGAGGTCAGACGGGCTCTCAGGCGGCCCGCCTCGACGCGCACGATCGGATCGGCCTTGGTATCGAACGAGCCGTTGCGGCCCAGCGCCTCTATCCCGATCACCGACTCCTTAATTTCACTCGCTCGGCCATCGAGCGTTTGCTCCACGACGAATCGCAAAAAGCGGCTGTGGCGTTCGGAGTCGGCGAACGCTTTGCTGGCGAGAATGCGATCGAGCTCCTCCCTGACTTGCTGGGGAGACATGGACTCGATTATGTCACGCCGGTTTCCACCATATTTTGGGCGTTCTCGCTCATCCAACCGCCCGCAATCCGGGCGCGGAGGAAGGTAGACTGATTCAGAATGGCTATCGCGACGATTAATCCCGCCACGGGGCAGCTTCTCAAGAGCTTCGAGCCCCTCACCAATGAGCAAGTGGAATGTAAGATCCAGCGCGGCCACGAAACTTTCCACAAGTTCCGTGTGCTTCCCTTCGCCGAACGCGCACGCATGATGACCAAAGCGGCCGAGATTCTCGAGCGCGACAAGGATGAACTCGGCCGCGTGATGACGCTCGAGATGGGCAAGACCCACCGTTCGGCCGTCGATGAAGCGGTCAAGTGCGCTTGGGCGTGCCGCTATTATGCCGATAACGCCGAAGCGTTCCTGAAGGACGAAGTAGTCGAGACAGGCAAGGCGAAAACTTACATCCGCTATCAGCCGCTTGGGATCATTCTCGGCGTCATGCCTTGGAACTACCCGTTCTGGCAGGTGTTCCGCTTCGTCGCTCCGAATCTAATGGCGGGCAATGTGGGACTGCTGAAGCACGCCTCCAATGTTCCGCAATGCGCGCTGAAGATCCAAGAAATCCTGAATGAAGCGGGCTTCCCGGAGGGAGTCTTTCAAACCTTGCTGATTAGCTCTAGCCAGGTGGACGCCATCATGAACGATCCTCGCGTGATGGGCGCGTCGCTAACCGGCAGCGAGGGCGCGGGCGTGGAGGTCGGCATCTCGGCCGCCAAGCGCATTAAAAAAGTCGTGCTGGAGCTTGGCGGCAGCGACCCGTTCATCGTCATGCCTAGCGCGAAGCTGGACGACGCGATCGCCACTGCCGCCAAAGCGCGCACCGTCAACAACGGCCAATCCTGTATCGCCGCCAAGCGCTTCATCGTTCACGAAAAGATCGCGGACGAGTTCGAGCGCGGCTTCGTCGCAACAATGCGGGAGTTGAAAATGGGCGACCCCATGGACCCCGGCACGGAGCTCGGGCCGCTGGCTTCGGCGGGCGCTCGCAACGATCTTCATCAGGCCGTTACCGAGTCGGTGAAGGCGGGAGCGAAAGTGTTGACGGGCGGCAAGCCTGCGGATGGTCCTGGAGCCTACTACCAACCGACCGTGCTGGCGAACATTCCGAAAGACTCCCCCGCATATCGCGAGGAGATGTTCGGTCCGGTGGCATGCGTCTTCCGGGTGAAGGACGTGGGCGAGGCGATCCAGGTCGCCAACGACACCCGTTTCGGATTGGGAGCGAGCGCCTGGACTCACGACCCCGCCGAGCGCGAGCGGTTTGTCAACGAGATCGAAGCCGGAATGGTTTTCCTCAACAAAATGGTGGCGTCAGACCCGCGCATGCCTTTCGGCGGCGTGAAAATGTCGGGCTTTGGCCGCGAGTTGGGCGTCTACGGAATTCGCGAATTTACCAACGCCAAGACGGTTTGGATCGAGGCCTAAGATGGCGAACCTCGGATTCGTAGGATTGGGCGTGATGGGCGGCCGGATGGTGGACCGCCTGCTCTCCAAGGGCCACACGGTTACCGGATACAACCGCACGCGCTCGAAAGCGCAGTGGCTGATCGACAAAGGGATGAAGTGGGCCGATTCGCCCGGCGCGGTGTGCAAAGCCGCGGACACGGTCTTTTCGATGGTGACCAACACAAAGGCGCTCGAAGAGATCGCGGAGGGCGAAAACGGCGTCATCGCCAATCTCGCCGCAGGCAAAGTTTGGATCGACATGAGCACCGTGAGCCCCGCTTTGAGCCGCGGGCTCGCCGCCCAAGTGCGAGGTAAAGGCGCCGAGATGCTCGACGCGCCCGTGTCGGGCAGCGTCATTACGCTCGAACAGGGCAAGCTTTCGATCATGGTGGGCGGCCGCAAGGAAACATTCGAGCGCGTCAAGCCGATTCTGCTCGATATCGGTCCGAGGGCGACCCACGTCGGCGAAAATGGCCTGGCGCTGGTGATGAAGATCGCGACCAATCTAAGTCTGACCGTGCAGATGCTCGCCTTTTCCGAGGGAGTTCTGCTGGCCGAGAAAAGCGGCATCAAGCGCGAGATCGCGGTCGAGGTGTTAACCAACAGCGTAATCGGGTCGCCGATGGTTCAATATCGCGGCCCGTTCGCGCTGAAAATGCCGGAGGAAGCCTGGTTTAGCGTGAACATGATGCAGAAAGACATGCTGCTGGCGCTGGAATTGGGCCGGCAGGTGAACGTGCCTTTGCCCACGACCGCGACGGCCAACGAATATCTAACGGCCGCGCGCGGCATGGGGCTTGAGGAAAAGGATTTCGCGATAGTATTTGAAGTGCTGGCCCGTATGGCAGGCGTCAGCCGGGACCGGGGTCTCGGCGCTTCATAGAAGGTTTCCGAGCCGCGACCGCAAGGAAGCGGACAGTTCAGGAGATATATTGTGGCAATAAAAACTTATGGATCGATGGCCGTGGATTGGGAGCAGCGCATCGATTTCGACCGCTTGCGCCGGGAACGCCTGGCGCGCGCCAAGGCTCTGCTCGCCAAGTCCGAAATCGGCGCCTTGCTGTGCTTCGACATGAATAATGTCCGGTATATCACCGCGACTCACATCGGCACCTGGGCGCAGGACAAGATCAGCCGGTTCACTCTGCTTCCGCAAAATGACGAGCCAATTCTGTGGGATTTCGGCTCGGCCGCCCGCCATCATCAGCTCTATTGCCCCTGGATGGGCGACGGCCGCTCGCGAGCGGGCATTCCGCTGCTGCGCGGCGCCATGTCGCCGGAAATGGGGCGCGCGGAGGATGTGGCGCGGAAGATCCGCATCGAGCTCGAAAAACGCGGTCTACATAAGGAGCCGGTGGGCATCGATATCGTCGAGCCGCCGATTCTATTCGCGTTGCAGAAGGAAGGCATCACCGTAGTAGACGGGCAGCAAGTCATGTCGGATGCCCGCGTGATCAAAACGCAGGACGAAATTTCGCTGCTGAACCATTCGGCCATGATGGTGGACGCAGCGTACGACGAACTGTATCGAGCGATGAAACCCGGCATGCGCGAAAACGAAGCGGTGGGCTTGGTGAACAAGTGCCTGTACGACATGGGATCGGAGTATGTGGAAGGCGTTAACGCCATTTCCGGCGAGCGCTGCAATCCGCACCCGCATGTCTATTCGGACCGGATGCTGCGGCCGGGCGATCCCGTCTTTTACGACATTTTGCACTCCTACATGGGTTATCGCACGTGCTACTACCGCTGCTTCACCATCGGCTACGCATCGCACTCGATGATCGACGCCTACAAGCGCTGCCGCGACTATTTGGATGCCGCGATTTCGCTAGTGCGCCCGGGCCGGACGACCGGGGAAATCGCCGCGGTATGGCCGAAGGCGCAGGAGTTCGGGTTCCCGGACGAAGAAGCCGCCTTCGCTCTGCAATATGGACACGGAATCGGCCTCGCGATATGGGAGAAGCCGGTGATCAGCCGCTTGGTTTCGCTCGATCATCCGCATGAGATAAAGCCCGGAATGGTGTTCGCGCTCGAAACCCTGTGGCCATCGAAGGACGGCTGGAGCGCGGCGCGCATTGAAGAAGAAGTCGTGGTGACCGAGACGGGTCACGAAGTGATTACGCGCTTCCCGGCCGAGGAATTGATGGTCGCCGGCGCCCATTACTATACCTTCCGCGGTCAGCTTCCCACCACGCGCGAGCACGAGCCGCCGCCGAACACGGACGTGCTCGAAATGATCGAAGCCAGCGCGAGGCGGGAACAGGTGGCCGTTCCCGGGGATTAAAGCGTGAACACAGGATCTTTCGGACCGGCGCCGGATCCCGTTTTGTATGAACCGAACCCGCACTTTGCCGACGCGGTGAATCGTAATATCGTCCAGTCGGAGATTGAAGGTGGAGTTCATCTGCGCGATCTGACGCCAGGGTCCGTCGTTTCGATTCAGACGCTGAACCACGTTTACAAAATCGAGGTCGTCGAGGAAGATACGGCGCTGATCTCCGGCCATCCGCGGTTCTGCCCCGATCCTATAGAAGTGCGGATCCACGGCTCGACGTGGGGCGGATCAATGCTTCGGACAAGGTATCTCGGCCGCGGGATGCATCTCGAATTCGAGCACCCAGTGCACAAGACCATCGTCACGTCGCGGATTCTGGATATCCAGGCGGATGAAGCGGCTTGATTTCCTTGAACCCCCAATGACCGGTGTCGAGATCGATGAGTGGGAGGCGGCCGCAACGATTCATCCTGGGCAGATAATTCACGTCGGCTCTATCAGATAGGCTTCGCTCTTCATCCCCGCCCGTGGATGAAGTTGCGATATTATCTTCGGAGGGGCCATGGCGCAAAATCTGCGCGTTTTGGTTAAACTGCGGCCTCAGACTTCGCTCGCCGCGGCCGCCGGCAAATTGAATTTGCGGCCTTTGTTCGAAATCGCCGCAGCGCCGCAGTTCGGGTTAAGCGCGGCTTCGCCAAGTTGGTTCATAGCCGACGTTCCCGAAGCGGGAACGGCTGCCTGGGATGCGGCGCACTCGCAACTCGCGGGGGTGTTGGGAGTGGATGATTCCGCGATCGTGTTCGCCGAGCCGGATTTGCCGCAAAGCTTTCCGTCGGCAAACGAAACCAACCCGGGCGGCAGCGCGTTTGCCATCAAACCTTCCGATTGCACGTTTCAGCCTCAGGACAACGACGCCCGCAAACCTGGCCCGGGATTCGCGTGGCATTTGGGCGACGCCTTCTCTCAACTTGCCGCGGCGCGCGGCAGCTTCGTCTTTTCCGATCCAAATCGCACTCGCATCGCGCACATCGATACCGGGTACGATCCCAACCACTCGGCCCGTCCCAGGCGCATCCTGCATTCGCTGGAGCACAATTTCGTCAACGACGACGGCACGCCGAACAGCGCCGCGGATCCCAATCGGGGACTCCTCTTCGACAACTCCGGGCACGGGACCGGGACGATTGGGTTGCTTGCCGGACAAGCCGTGCCGCAAAACGGCAACCAGCCGATCGGCGGGGCTCCCGATGCCGATATCCTGCCGCTGCGCATCGCCAATTCCGTGGTGTTGTTTTTCACCAGCGCAGTGGCGCGAGCGCTGAATTATGCCGTCCAGCAGCGGTGCGACGTTATCAGCATGAGCATGGGCGGGCTGCCGTCGAGCGCCTGGAACGAGGCGGTGAATACGGCTTACGAGGCGGGCATCTGCATCGTCGCGGCCTCGGGCGACTGCTACGGCGGGCTTCCCACACATCATGTGGTGTACCCAGCGCGGTATCGCCGGGCTATCGCCGCGTGCGGAGTCATGGCGGACGGCAGCCCCTATTACGACCTTCCGATCGATATCATCGAAGGGAACTGGGGACCGGATAGCTCGATGTCCGAGGCATTGGCCGCATATACGCCCAACACCCCGTGGGCTAAATTCGGATGCGAGAATTTGGTGAATATGAACGGCGCGGGAACGTCATCGTCCACGCCGCAGATCGCCGCCGCCACGGCGTTGTGGTACGAGAAGTACAAAGGGCAATTGCCGCGCGACTGGCGCCGCGTGGAAGCCGTGCGGAAAGCTCTGTTCGATTCCGCCACGAATTCCGATCGGACGCATTTCGGCAACGGCGTTCTGCGAGCCGATGCCGCGCTGGCACAGGCGCCGAATTTTAGTCTGCCGAAGACCCCCGCCGCCGACGACTCGTTTGCGTTTTTGCGCGTGATCACCGGCCTCGGGATCGCGGAGCCGCCCCCGCGCGAACGCATGCTCAATCTCGAACTGACGCAGCGCTACCTGATGAATCCGAAGCTTCAGGAAGCGGTCCCCGATCCAGCGGCCGATGTGCCGCGGGATGCTCTAAAACAATTTCTGGACGCCTTGATTGCCGATCAGGGAGCATCGCAAACACTGCGCCGCGCGGCGTCGGCGCGGTATCCCGCAGTGGCGGGCGCGATGGCGCCAGGCGTCTCGCTACCGGACTTGACGCCGCCTCCGGTCGCGCGGGCAACTGCTTTCGCGACTCCGATTCCCGATCCGCCCTATCGCCGGCTTCGCGTCTATGCGGTAGATCCGAGCTTTTCTACGCGGCTCAAAACCAGCGCGATCAACCAAGGCGTGCTCAATGTGAAATGGGAACGGCTGGCGCCGGGGCCGAAAGGCGAGTACGTACACGTGGTGGACCAGGACGCGGATGGAACCGTCTACGAGCCGGTGAATCTGGACGATCCCCGTCTGTTGGCGCAGGATGGGCTCGCGCCCGCCGAAGGGAGTCCGCAGTTTCATCAGCAGATGAGCTATGCGGTGGCCATGACGACCATCGCCCACTTTGAGCGCGCCATGGGAAGGGCGGTGTTGTGGAGGCCTCGCCCCAACCCGGAAGATCCATTCGATGACAGCCGGTACGTACAGCGCCTGGAAATCTTTCCGCACGCGTTCCGCCAGGAGAACGCGTTCTACGATGGGGACCAGATCGCGCTTCGTTTCGGTTATTTTCGCGCGGCGGCGAATGATCCGGGCGATCATGTGCCCGGCAGCAGCGTGTTCACGTGCTTGTCGCACGACATTGTGGCCCACGAGACCACTCACGCGATTCTCGACGGAATGCACCGCCGGTTCCAGGAGCCCACCAATCCGGATGTGCTGGCGTTCCATGAAGCCTTCGCCGACATAGTCGCGCTGATGCAGCACTTCACGATGCGCGAGCTGCTAGAGAACCAGATCGCCGCGAGCCGCGGAGATCTGAAAGGCGAGAGCATGCTCGGAAGCCTGGCGGTGCAATTCGGGCGCGCCACCGGCGGCCGCGGCGCGCTGCGCGAAGCCATCGGCGCTTTCGACGAGAACAAAGTATGGCGGCGTCTGAAACCCGATCCCTCGGCATATCGAAAGCTCACCGCGCCGCACGAGCGCGGCGCGCTGCTGGTGGCGGCGGTGTTCGACGCCTTCCTGGCGATTTACGAGAGCCGCACCGCCGATTTGCTCCGTATCTACACGGGTGGCACCGGCGTGTTGCGGCCGGGATCGATTCATCCGGACCTGGCGCGCCGCCTGGCGACAGAGGCAACAAAATCAGCAGCGAACGTGCTACACGTATGCATCCGCGCGCTCGATTACGTTCCGCCTGTGGATATTACGTTCGGGGAATATTTGCGAGGCATCGTTACGGCGGATTTCGATCTGGTGCCGAACGATGAACTTGGTTATCGAGTGGCCTTCGTCGAAGCGTTTCGCGGGCGTGGAATTTACCCTTCGGACCTGGAGACGCTTTCGGTGGATACTCTACTGTGGCGCGGGGTGGATCTGGAGAATTCAGCGCAGCGGTTTTCCAAAATCGTCAAAGAGCTGAAAAAATTCGCCGACGACTCCTTGTATATCGACGATCGCGAAGAGTTGTTCAAACGAATGCGCGAGGGACGCAGGAAGCTGCACGCCAGGATTCGGGAAGTATTGGATCGCGACCTGGCGCGGGTTATCGGAATCGATGCAAATCTTCCATTCGAGGTACACGAGCTTCGCAGCGCGGAACGGACCGCTCCGGATGGCCGCGTCCATCCTCAAGCGATTGTCGCGGTGACGCAGCAGCGGCCGATTTCCGTGCCTGGATCGAAGGCCCCGATGACGTTCCATGGCGGGGCGACGTTAATCGCCGACCTTAAATCACCCGCTCTGAAATACGCGATCCGCAAACGCATCGACAACCTGGACCGCGAACGGAGCACCGCGGCGTTTTTTCAGCAACAATTGAGAGATCCGCTGACCACTCTGTTGCTGGATGGCGGAAGCAATCGCTTCGCCTCTTTGCACGCTCTGTCGGGCTTGGAGGGCTGAAAATGAATATCGAATCGCAAACGGCGGGGAAAAAGGGATGCTTGACGACGTCACGAATCAACTGCTCACTCAAACCGGCTGCGGCACTCGTATGGGGGATCTGCTGCGGCGGTACTGGATGCCCATCGCCGCAGTCTCCGAATTCGAGACCGAATCGATAAAGCCGGTTCGGCTGTTGGGCGAGGACCTTACTCTTTATAGAGATCTCAGCGGAAGGTTTGGCTTGGTCGACCGTCATTGCCCTCATCGCCGCGCCGATATGTCTTATGGCTTCGTCGAACAGTGCGGGCTGCGCTGCAACTATCACGGCTGGATGTTCAATGAAGAGGGGCGGTGCCTCGAACAGCCCTATGAAGAGATGGCGGCTCCGGACGCGAACTTCAAAGACCGCGTCCGTATCAAAGCTTATCCGGTCCATGCTCACGCGGGACTGATCTGGGCGTATTTGGGTCCACAACCAGCGCCGCTTGTGCCCAACTGGGAGCCGTTCACGTGGAAAAACGGATTCGTGCAGATTGTCTTCGCGGAAATCCCTTGCAATTGGCTTCAGTGCCAGGAGAACTCTGTGGACCCGGTGCATTTCGAATGGATGCACATGAACTGGAGCGTCCGGCTCGACGACCGGCTCGGACCATATTCGCCGCGGCATCTGAAATTGGCATTCGATGAATTCGATTACGGGATCGTCTACCGGCGCATCCGCGAAGGGATGAGCGAATCGGACCCGATGTGGAAAGTGGGCCGCGTATGCCTGTGGCCGAACGCGCTATTCACCGGCGATCACTTTGAGTGGCGGGTTCCGATCGACGATAAAAACACATTGAGCGTTACCTGGGCCTTCAGCCGCGTGCCCACCGAACGCGAGCCCTATGTGCAGGAGCGAATTCCCGCATGGCGCGGCCCTATCCGCGACGCCGCCACGGGGCGCTGGGTATCGAGCCACATCATGAATCAGGATTTCATCGCGTGGGTTGGTCAGGGGAGTAATGCGGACCGCACGCAGGAACATCTGGGCGCGAGCGACCGCGGAATTATCATGCTGCGCAAACGATTCCTGAGCGATCTGGAGGCGATCGCGCGGGGCGAAGACCCGAAGGCGACGATTCGCGATCCCGAGCTAAATCGCGGCGTTAAGCTGCCGGTGGCGGAGCGCAAATTACTGATCGACGGCTTGCCACGAGCGGAGTTGGCGAAGCATCCTGTTCTCGGCAGGCAATTGACCGAAGGGTATCCATTTCAGATCGGACAGCCCGAGGACGTCCGGAGAGCCTACGAAGACGCGATGGGGGGCCGATAGATCCTTCGCCGCGAGGCTGAGATCGCAACGAGCGCAAACAGGTAGAGCACGCCTCCTATCAGCAGCGTTGCGCGGAGGCCCAGATAAATCGCGAAGAAGATGGCCGCGGCCGAACCAAGCACGCTCGCCGCCGCGTTCAAAGACCAGGCCCAGCGCACTGAAGGGGCGTGCCATTTCTCCAGCCGGCGCAGTCCGCTCGGGAAGGGCATGCCCATGAGGAAGGCCGCCGGCGCAATGGAGAAGGCCGTAAGCGCCATCTTCGACGGTAGCGGCCATGCCGCGGTGGCGGCAACCAGAGGTCCCGCGATCAGCGCGAGCGCGCCGATGCACAAAAATATGGCGACGAGAATCGCGGCCAGCCTGGACTCGCGCTCCGCGATCAATCGAGCGCTGAAATAGCTTCCGAGCCCGCTTGAAACCAACATTGAAAAGACGATCACCGTGAGCGCGTAAGTGGGATGGCCCAGCAGAAGGATGAATTTTTGGATCAGCGCCACCTGGATCAAAATATAGCCCGCTCCCAGGCAGAGAAAATACCAAAGGAATACGAACACGCCCTTCTGTTTCGGCAAGCGCGCGCCCAGGAGCCATCGTGGAAGCAGCATGATGAGCGCGGTGGCGGCGATGCTGATCCCGATCAGGCCGAACAGCAGCGGGACGGCGCGATTTATCTTATAGTCCGCGTTCGCTTTATCGCCATGGCGGAAAAAGTTCCACAGATCGCGCGGCTGAACCGTGTAAAAAAAGAACGGCCGGTCGTCGCCGACGGGAGAAACGTCGTAGGGGTAGCGCGCGAAGAACTTCGCGGAATGCGAGGTAACGGCGAGCTCGCCGAACGGATTGGCGGGCGCATCGCCGGGCAGATACAGCGCGTTCATCTTAGCGTCGCTCAGAGTCTGGCGCGCGCGGGCCACATCTTCTTGCGTGAAAGGCCGGCGCGAAACGACGATCGTATCGAGCGCGCCCCATCCATGCAAACGCGCGGTGTCCTCGCGAATCGCCATCACGTGACGCGCGGCATCGGTTACGCCGAGGCGGCCGAGCGCATCCTTCGCGAGAGAAATCAGGCGCAGCGACTCGCGCGGTGGATCGAGCCCCCAACGGGTGAAAGCGAGAATGCCGTCGTCCGTCAGGTGCGAAAGGTAATCGTAAAACGCGTCCGCCGTATAAAGGTTGTTTTCGGAGAGCGCAAACGCCCCAGCCGCGGTGGAAGCCCAGGTGTCCACCAGAGTCGCTTGCACCACCTTATATTTTTCGGCGCTCCGGCGGACGAAGGATCGGCCATCCTCTACGAAGACGCGCACTTCCGGCCGTTCATAGATGCGGTGCGTTTCGTCGAGCATCTTATCGCGCATAATAGTGTTCGCGATGATCGGGTTGATCTCGACGGCGGTGATATCGCGGCTTCCACCGGCGAGCGCGCGCGCAACATCGTAACCGCCGCCCGGTCCGATGATCAACGCTTTCGCGCCGGGCCGCAGGAGGTAAGGAAATCCGGGGCCTTGATGGAGCAGAGCGAACCGCTCATCCGGCCGCAAGCCTCGGTCCCAGTCGAACCCGGCGATGCCCGTGCCCGCGTCGGCATCGATCTGAATCGTCCAGTTGACAGAGGATTCCCACGCGACGTCCACGCGGGAAATGCCGATGCGCGAGAAGCTGTTCCATGCGGTGAAGCGCTCGGACGGAAGCTTGTGTCCCTTCGCGGCGGAGATGTCGATGAAGTGAAATCGGCCATTGGCGGCCATCAGGATCGCGAACAGGAGTGCGACTGTTGCCGAAGAGGCGCGCCCACGCGCAGCTCCCGCCTGATTGAACCAGAACGCGGCCGAGGCGCTGTACAATACACCGGCGGCCAGCACGGTGTTCGGTCCGCCAAAAGTGTTGAGCAGAGGAATCAGCAGCAAGCAACCGGCCGCGGCGCCGGCGAGGTCGAAGAAATAGGCGCGATCCACGCGCTCCATGGCTTCGGAGATGGCGGTGGAGACGATGGTTCCAGCGAAGAAAAACGGTAACGCACTAGCGGCGTAGACCAGAACTAAATCGAGGCTGCCCGGGTCGCCCGCGCGCGACAAAATGAACCAAAGCGCGGCGACCACACAGAATCCGTTTGCCAGCGCGAGCGAGCCTAGCTTCAGGTGTAGATTTCCGCCGCGCGCGGCGACGATATACGAAAAGACGCCGCCCGCGCCCAGTCCGAAGAGCGCAATGGAGATCGCGAGAAACGCGAAATGGTAGTAGAAGACGACGGAGAAGATCCGGGTGAGCGATAGCTCCAGGATGAGGGTCGCTAGGGTGGTGAAACCAAGGCCGAGATAGAGCTGCGTCCAACGAATTTCGCGGGATGCGCCGGTGGCAGGGATGGATTCGACGCGCGGCAAAGCTTTACTCTAGCAGGCTCCTGTCGGGCGTCCCTGAGATTCGGTCGCACGGTATATTGAGCCTATGGCTACCATGCCGACGCCGATCACCGCCGAGGAATTCGCCGCGATGATGTTTGAGGAAGACGGCATTAAGCGGGAACTTAAAGACGGCGAGATCGTGGAACTGGGTCACGCGAAATTCGGACACGAACGAGTGAAGTCTAATACAATCGGGATACTCGGCGAGTGGGCTCGCCATTGTGTTCTCCGAAACGGAATACCTAGTAGCTGAGCACACTTCCTATATTCCCGACGTCTCCTTCCTGACGAAACAGCGCGCGGACACCATGGATTCCGATCGCCTCGCACAGGGCGCTCCCGATCTGGCGGTGGAGGTTGTGTCGTCGGAGTCCGCCGAGTACCTGGAACGAAAGGTGGAGGATTACCTCGTTAACGGCAGCCGCGGCGTGTGGGTGCTGTACCCGGAGCAGCGCGTCATTCGCATGTACGAGCGCACCGGCTCCTCGCGTCTTCTGCGAGAAATTGATTCAGTGGAGGATCCGGAGCTGCTTCCCGGCCTCCGCGCACCTGTGGCCAGGTTTTTCCAGGGACTGTCCGCCAAGCCTCAATAAGACAGCAAACTTTCCGCCAGCCACAGGGAAGGCGGGAGGGACGTGTCTTCACTCCAGATGCTTATGAAATCGGCGCACGCTCATCCATAGCACCGCCACGCCCAGCAACGCCAGCCCCAGCAGGTTCGGCCACAACGTGTCGAAGCCCGAGCCCTTCAGGAAAATGCCGCGCACGATTTCCATGAAATAGCGCATCGGATTCAAATATGTGAACCATTGCACCGCCTCGGGCATGTTGCGAATGGGGAACGTAAATCCGCTCAGCATGATGAACGGTTGAAAGATCAGGAACGTGGACATGTTGGCCTGCTGCTGGGTCTTCGAAATGGTGGAGATGAACAAACCCGCTCCCAACGTGGTCAGAATGAACAGGAACGCGGCTAGGCACAGCAGCCCAAAACTTCCGGCGAAGGGCACTCGGAAAATCAGCAGCGAGGCCGTCACTACCAGGATCATGTCCCAAAACCCGATGGCGACGAACGGGAGCGTCTTGCCAAGAATCAACTCGATGGGGCGGATCGGGGTCACCATCAACTGTTCCATGGTGCCGATCTCCTTTTCGCGCACGATGGCCATGGCCGTGAGCGACAAAGTCACCAGCATCATAATGTTGACCACGACGCCCGGCACGAAGTAGTTGCGGCTGCGAAGATCGGGGTTGAACCAGACACGCGTGCGCGTCTCCACCTGCGGGATGGCGGGACGGACCGCGCCGGCCTGCGACATGGTGCTGGCGACCATCCTGGCCCGCTGGCGGTCGCTCATTGCCTCGTTCGCATAACGCTGAATCGCCTGGCCCGCATAGGCGGAGACGATCGAAGCTGTGTTGGAATTCGTTCCGTCCAACAGTACTTGCACGCTGGTGGAGCGCCCGCGTTCGAGATCCCGAGCGAAGCCGGGGAGGACGCGGATCACGCCGTCCACTTTGCCGCGATCGAGCAGATTCTGCATCTCGGATTCGCCGGAGGGCGTGGCGACAATGGTAAAGCGTCCGGATCCTTGAAATTGGGAAAGCAGCTCGCGGCTTTGCGGAGTCCGGTCCTGGTCCATCCAGGCGATGCGCGCGCTGTCCACGTCCAAGTTGACCGCGAACCCGAAAATCAGCAATTGAATCAGCGGCGGCGCGAACAGCATGGCGCGCATGCGCACGTCGCGCAGCGTTTGCAAGAATTCTTTGCGAATCATTCGCCCCAGCCGTTGTCTCATCGTTCGTTACCCTCAAGACCGCTCCCTTGCGGTCGCGGCTCAGCAAGAACTTCGGAGCCGCGACCGCAAGGGAGCGGTATTCGCCGAGTTCGCATCACGCCACCTTCTGCCTCAGCTTCCTGGTCGCGAAAAAGAACACGCCGGCGCCATAGAGCACCAGCAAGAGAAAATCGAACCACAATATCTCCAGCCCGATGCCTTTCAAAAATATTCCTTTGACAATATCGATGAAATATCGCGCCGGAACGAACAGCGCCACGAACTGGATTACGTAGGGCATGTTGCTAATCGAATAAATGAAGCCCGAAAGCAGAAAGGCGGGAAGAAACGAAGTGAGCGTGCTGAATTGATACGCGTTCAGCTGGCTGCGGTTCATGGCGGAGATAAAGATTCCCCAGGCGAGCGCGCCAAACAGGAATACGCAGCTCGCGCTAAACAGCAACAGCGGGCTTCCCTTCATGGGCACGTGAAACACTCCGATACCGACCACGATCGCAATCAGCATGTCCACCAGTCCCAGGACGAAATACGCCGAGAGCTTGCCCAGCGCCATTTCGGCGGGCCTCACGGGAGTGGAAAGCAATTGCTCCATGGTGCCGTTTTCCCATTCGCGCGCGATGGTTAGCGAGGTCAGCAGCGCCGCGATAATCATCAGAATCACGGCGATTAGGCCCGGCACGATATAGTCGCGCGAAACCAGGTCGGTGTTGTACCATACGCGGACGCGCGCCTCCACGGGCGGAGCTATCGTGCTGCCGGTGCGCTGAATCTGCGCCTCTTGTCTTTGCCTCTCCGCGTAGGCTTGTATCAAGCCCTCCGCGTAACCTTTCGCGATGGAGGCCGTGTTGGAATCGCTGCCATCCAGCAGCAGTTGCACTTGCGCGATTTTGCCCGCGGCCAGATTCTTCGAATAATCGCTCGGGATCACCACGCCCAGCAGGGCCCGCCGCGAATCCATGTCTCGCTCGATGGGCGTATAGCCGCGGACTTCACCGACAATATCGAAATATCGCGATCCGCGAAAATCCTTGACCAACGCGTCGCTGACAGGGGTCTGGTCCAGATCGTAGACTACGGTGGGGATGTGGTCCACATCCAAGCTGAGCGCATAACCGAACAGAAGCAGCATCAGCACGGGCTGCGCGATCGCTGCCAGCAGACTACGAGCGTCGCGAATAATGTGGAGAAACTCCTTGCGGGCGATCGCTTTGGTCCGCCGAAAATTCATGCCGCCGCTCTTTCCTCTTTTTCGATCAAGCTCACGAATACGTCTTCCATGGAGGGAGAAATCGGCTCCATGGTGGCGATGCGGATGTTCTTCGACGCCAGTACGCGGCGGATCGTCTCCTCCGCGCGGGCTTCGTCATCCACCTTCACATGCAATCCACCGCCGAACACGGCGATGTCCAGAATCCCGGGCTGGCCCGATAACGAAGTGAGGCTGGCGAACAATTCCGAAGTTTCCAGATTCAGCAAATGCCCCGCGCCCAGCGACTTCTTCAGCTCCGCGGGCGAGCCGAGCGCGATCACCCGTCCGCCATACATAAGCGCGATGCGGTGGCAATATTCCGCCTCATCCATGTAGTGCGTGGTCACGAAAACGGTTTGCCCGGCTTCGGAAAGTTGGTAGATCAAATCCCAAAAGTTGCGGCGGGCAATGGGGTCGACGCCGCTGGTTGGCTCGTCCAGGAAGAGGATCGGCGGCTGATGCAAAATCGCGCACCCGAGCGCGAGGCGCTGCTTCCATCCGCCGGAGAGCAGCCTGGTCATGGTTTTTCGTTTCTCTTCCAGGCTCGCCATTTGCAGCACGTAGTCGCGCCGCGCCGGCAGGTCCTTATCGCTCACGCCGTAAATGCCGCCGAAAAATTCGATATTCTCCTCCACTGTCAGATCGTCGTAAAGCGAGAACTTCTGCGACATATAGCCGATGTTCTGGCGGATCTCTTCGGGTTGAGTGGCGACGTCGAAGCCGCCCACGGTGGCGCGCCCCGAACTGGGCGCCAGCAGCCCGCAGAGAATCCGAATGGTGGTGGATTTACCGGCGCCGTTCGGCCCCAGAAACCCGAAGATTTCGCCGGGAGCGACTTCGAGCGAGACGCGATCCACCGCGACGAAATCGCCGAATCGCTTCACTAGATTTTCGAGTTTGACGGCAGGGGTTCTGTCAGACGGCATGCGCAACCTCCTCGTGCCGCACCAGGGCGATGAACACATCCTCCAACGAAGGCGTGACACGCTGCCAGGTGAAAGGGGTAACCGCCGTCAGCTCCTCGGCGTGCGCGGCGCGCTCGTCAAGAATCAATCGCAAATCCTCGCCCGCGGGAAGCACGCTCAGCACGCCGTGTTGGTTCTGGAGCGCCGCGCGCGTCTTGCGCTGGTCCGCCGAGTGGATCTTGAAATAGGAATGGTCCAGATCGTCGCGGAGCGCCCGCGGCGTATCACAGCGGATCATGCGGCCGCGATGCATCAGGCCGACGCGATTGGCGCGCTCGGCTTCGTCGAGATAGGCGGTCGCCACAAAGACCGTGAGCCCATCCGAGACGAGCTGGTACAAAATGGCCCAGAAGTCGCGGCGCGAAACCGGGTCCACCCCGTTCGTCGGCTCGTCTAGAAATAAAACGCGGGGTTTGTGCAGCAGCGTGCAGACGAGCGCCAGCTTTTGCTTCATGCCGCCGGAGAGCTTTCCTGCCGCTCGCTTACGAAACGGCTCCAGGCGGGCCATTCGCAATAATCGCTCCGTAAGCTCGACGCGTTCTCTTCCCACGATTCCGAATAAGTCGGCGTAGAAGGCCATGTTTTCATCGAGCGTCAAATCGGCGTACAGTCCAAAACGCTGCGCCATGTAGCCGATCTGATCCTTCACGGCATCCGGCTCTTTGGCGACGTCATGTCCCGCCACCGTCACGGAGCCCTCCGTTGGGTTCATGAGTCCACAAAGGAGCCGCAGCGTGGTCGTCTTTCCGGCTCCGTCGGGGCCGACCAGACCGAATATTTCGCCTTCAGCGATTTCCAGGTTCAGCCGGTCGACGGCGGTCAAATCGCCGAAACGCCGAGTCAAGTTCGCGGCGCGAATAATGTTCACAGCACAAGCTCCGCATCCACAGGCATGTTGTTCTTCAGCTCATGCTCATTGTTGTTAACGTCGATCTTGACCCGGTAAACCAGCTTTACGCGCTCCTCCTTGGTTTGAATCTGCTTGGGCGTGAACTCGGCTTCGGGCGAGATAAAGGAAATGCGGCCCATATAGTCTTTGTTGGGGAAGGAATCCGTGCGTAGCTTCACGGGTTGGCCGAGCTTTACACGGCCCAGATCCGTTTCATTGACATAGGCGCGCAGCCACGGATGATCCAAATCGCCTAACGTGGCGAGCGTCGTGCCTGCCGCCAGCACCTCGCCCACTTCGGCGGACTTGACCTCTATGACGCCGTCCATGGGCGCAATGACCGTTGTGTCGTCGATCTGCGCTTTTGTGATGCCGACCTGAGCCCGAGCGCGGTCGATATCGCTTCGCCGCGCGTCCAACTCCTGCCGTTTGCGTTGCAGCTCCAGCCGATTGGCCTCCGCATTCCGAACCGCGGCCTGCGAGCGCGCCACGGACGCCTTCCCGCCTTCGATCTCCTCCTTGCGGGGGCCTTCCTTCACCAACCCAAAGCGCTCCTGCGCCTGCCGGAGCTGCGCCTGCGTGCTGTCGTATTTTGCCCGCGCCTGATCGTATTGGGAGCGGGAAATATCTTCGTTCTTGAACAGGGTCTGGGCGCGATCCCAATCCTGGCGAGCCGCATCGTTCCAGGCGACCGCGTCGTTCACCGCCGCTTGCGCCTGCTGAATCTCCTGCTGCCGGCTGCCCGCGAGCAGCTCATCGAGCTTCGCCTGCGCCTGATTCAGCTCCGCGCGTCGGGTGGCCACGTCGCTTTCAAGCGTCGCCTCCTGGTACTGGATCGAAGTCTCCAGTTGTTGGTATGCCGACTGCGCATTCACCACCGCGGCCTCGTCGCGCAAGAGCTGTTGTTTTAGCTGAGCCGAATCCAGCCGCGCGATGACGTCGCCCTTCTTCACCCAATCGCCTTCCCGGATATTCAGCTCCGTCAGCTTGCCCGCGACTTTAAACGAGAGATCGACTTCGGTCAGCTCCAGATTTCCGGAAACGAGAATGCGCCCGCTGTTTCCCTGGAAGATTCCCGAGCGCCACATCCAGGCGCCCGCGCCCAGGGCCGCCGCAATCAGAATGAACACGATTCGTTTTTTCATTGGTTCACATACTCCGAGATGGTTCCCGTGGCGGTCGCCAGATCGATGCGCGCCAGATTGTGCGCATAGATCGCGGCGGTTTGATTGTCTTGCGCCCGAATCAGGCGCGTTTGGGCATCCGTTACCTCCAGCGAATTGGTGACGCCGGCTTGATATCGCCGCTGCGCCTGGGCCAGCTCGTTTTGCGCCAGCATCAGGCCTTCGCGCGCCGTCGCCACCTGCGCTTCGGCGCTGCGCAGGCTGTCCAGCGCCAGGCGGACGTCTAACTCGATTTGCTGCAATAGATCGTGCGTGCGGGTGCGCTCCTGAACATATTGCGAATAGCTCTCCGAGCGCCGCGCGTCCCGGCGCATGCCGTCGAATAGGGGGACTTTCAGAGCGACGCCGTATTCGCGAGTGGGCCGCGCATTGTCAATCTGCAAGCCGATTGTTCCATAGTTGCCAAACGCCTGAAGCGACGGGAGCCGCTCGGCCGCCACCGAGCCGTAAGTTAATCGCGCGGTGTTCTCGCGCCGCTGCTGGGCTAGGAGGTCCGGTCTATCTTCGCGCGCGGTCCTGAGCGAAGCCTCGAGACCGGCAACATTCACGGATGTATAAGCCAATTTGTCGGTGAATTCCACGCCGGTGTCCAGACCCAAGCCCATCGCGCGAAGAAGCTGGAGAACGGCGCGGCGGCGGTCGTTTTC
This sequence comes from Bryobacteraceae bacterium, assembly GCA_036557165.1. Lineage (GTDB taxonomy): Bacteria > Acidobacteriota > Terriglobia > Bryobacterales > Bryobacteraceae > Palsa-187. The sequence goes on along the minus strand of DATBIA010000082.1, from coordinate 44,414 downwards.
CGACACGATCAACCGCTGTTGGTCGTTGGCGAGCTGAACCTGCGCGCGGGTCACTTCAATCCCCGTCCCCGTGCCGGCGTTCTTTTGCGAAACCGCGAGCCGCTCCAGCGCCATCGAAAGATCGACGTCGGCGCGCGCGGTGTCGAGATCCGCATCCGTGCGAAGACATGCCAGATACGCGCGAGCCACCTGATCGGAGACCTGATCTTTGGTGGTGTCCAAATCCGAGCGAGTGGCCAATAGAGACACGCGAGAGGCCTGGTATTTGCGGATATCCGAATAGCTGAACACGGACTGCTGCACCGAGGCCCGCGCGTCGAACACCGTGAAAGGTCCCACCAGCGCGGGCGCCGAGAAGCCGAGCAGAGGCAATGAGAAGTTGATGCCGAAAGTTTTCAGGTTGACGGTTTCGTTGTACTCTTGCACCTGCCCGTCTATGCCGGGAAGAAAGGCAGCGCGCGCTTCTGTGACGCGGTCCTCCGCCTGACGGACGAATTGTTGCGACAAAGCCACCTTGGCGCTGCCTTCGGGCGTCACGGCGATTTCTACGGCGTGCTTGAGACTCAAGCGCAGAGGTCCCTGCGCCGCCGCGAAGGAGACGGGGAACATGAGAAGCACGATGGCGCGCACGATTAAACCTCGCTTTCCACCAAAGCACGCGCGGACATGACGCGCGTCTTCCGGTTTTCACCCCTGCGGCTTTCGCTCTTGCCGCTTTCACTTCTGCCCGGGGCGGCCTGGGCTCGCGGCGCGGCGCTGCGGAATCCGGCTTCCAAAAATGCCAGGGCGCGCTCAACCAGCGCCTCGCGGTCCGTCGGGTCGCACAAGCCGCCGCTCATTTTGGGCAGCACCTGCGCCCAGGTCAGCACGTGGGTCATGACGCCGGCGGCGAAATAAAGGCGCCACTGCCGCTCCGCGGGCGAAAGCTCCGGAAGAGCCTTTGCCAGTTCCTGATGGAACCGCCTGGCGATCTGCTGAAGGTGCTTGTTGTACAGGCGCTCGAAGAATTGATGCGGCTCCGACAAAATGCGGCCCATCAGCGGGGCCACCGCTTCGGTTTTCAATTCCAACACGGGCTGCAGAAACGACCTGAGGATCTGCTCCAGGCTTGGATTGGGTCCCGCCTCGTCGAGCATCTCGATCCGGCGCCGGTTCACGGGCTCGATACGCCTTGCGATGACGGCCTCGATCAAGGCGTCCTTGGATTGGAAATGATAATTCACCGCCGCCAGGTTTACCTGCGCTTCGGCGGTGATGTCGCGGAGTGAAGTTGAATCGAAGCCTCTCGCGCCGAACAGCTTTTCCGCGGCATCCAGGATTTTCGACTTGGTGTCCACTTTTTCATTCATACGTTCGTTTTAATCGTACGCCCGTTTTCCCGGGCTGTCAATACCTATTTCTCGCAAAGCATGTTAAAGCGCAAGGTTTGGTGGAAGCCAGCGCATCGTCGGGCGGGGCTAGCCAAAAAGCTTGTTTACGTTCGGGGATGGGCAGCCTAATGCCCCATGGCCGCCTGCCCCGGCTTGGTCTTTTTCGCGAAGAAAACGAGGATCACCGCCAACAAAACCACGATTCCCAAAATCCGGAAGACGTCCACGTAGGCGAGGGCAAGCGCTTGCGCCTGCAGGATCTGGTAAATCCGCCCGTACGCCTGCCGCACGGCGTCCGCCGGGCTGAGGCGCCGGCCGGCGCGGGTGGTTATTTCCGCCGCCAACTGCTGCAACCGCGGATTGTATTGGAATGTGCTCCGGGCCAAATATACCTGATGTATTTGCTGACGGCGCGCCAAAAGCGTAGTGACGGCGGAAATACCCACGCTTCCCCCCACGTTCCGCATCAGGTTCACCATCGCCGAAACCTGATTGCTTGCCTCGGGCGGCATGCCGGTATAGGCGATGATGTTGACCGGGACAAACACGAACGCCATGCCCACGGATTGATAGACGCGCCACAGCATCAGGGTTGTGTAATCGATGTTCAGCTCCAAATGCGACATCCGAAACAAGGCTCCCGATACGATCAGAAGCCCGCCCGCGATCAGCAGCCGCGCGTCCACTCGCGATGAGAGAAAACCGACCAGCGGCATCGCCAGCAGGATCGCGAATCCCCCAGGGGACAGCAGTTCACCCGCCTTTTGAGCCGTATAGCCCAGTACCGTTTGTGCGAACTGCGGGATCAACAAAGTCGCGCCCAGCAGCGACGCGAAGACTAATAGCATGATCAGACACGCCGCCGTGAAACTGGAGTTCTTGAACAGACGCAAGTGGATGATGGGATGCTTTTGATTCCACTCCCAGAACACGAACGTCACCAACGCGCAACCGGAAATAACGGTGAACCAAACGATGAACGGCGAGCCGAACCAGTCGTTGCGCTGCCCCTTGTCGAGCACCACTTGAAGCGCGGCCAGCCCAGTCGCCACCAGCACCAGTCCAACGAAGTCCACGGGATTGCGCCTGGCCTCCCGCTTCGCCCGTTCCAGGTGTGGCGGGTCCTTCACCATGAAGCTAATCAGAAACAGCGATAGCACGCCCACCGGCAGGTTTACGAAAAAAATCCAACGCCAACTATACTGGTCGGTGATCCAGCCGCCGAGCGTGGGACCGATCGCGGGCGCCAGCACCACGGCCATTCCATACACGGCGAATGCCATCCCGCGCTTGGCGGGAGGGAAGGTGTCGGCGAGAATCGCTTGCTCGCTCGGGCCCAATCCGCCGCCTCCCATTCCCTGGAATACGCGGAACACGATCAGCATGCCCAAGGTCGGCGCAATGCCGCACAGAAATGAGCTGGCCGTGAACAGGGCGACGCAGGTCATGTAAAAACACTTGCGCCCGAACCGGTCGCTGAGCCATGCGGAAATCGGCAGCACCACCGCGTTCGAAACCAGGTAGCTGGTCAAAATCCACGTGGATTCGTCGATGCCCGCCGAGAGCCCGCCCGCGATGTGGGGAAGCGCCACGTTGGCGATGGAAATATCCATCACCTCCATGAATGTCGCCAGGGTCACCGTAAGAGCGACGGCCCAGGGATTGTGCCCGGGATGCCAGCCTTGTTGTTCGACGTTGTTGGCCATGCGCTCAGCGCCGCGCTCTAAGCCCGCTCCGTCAGGCTAGCTGCCGGTTCTATTCCACGCGTCTATTCCACCCTCACCTTCGGTTCCACGGACATTCCGGGGCGCAACCGGTCCATTCCCGCTTGTCCTTTTTTGAACTCGATGCGCACGGGAAGGCGCTGGACCACCTTCACGAAATTTCCGGTCGCATTCTCAGGTGGAAGCAAGCTGGTGACGGACCCGCTGGCCGCGGGCATGCTTTCCACATAGCCGTCGAAATCGCGCCCGAGCGAATCGACATGGATGCGCACGCTCTGCCCTGGATGTATGCGGCGGATCTGCGTCTCCTTGAAATTGGCTGTCACCCACAGATCCTGGATCTGCGCGACCAGCAAAAGCTGCTGCCCGGGCGAGACGTGGTCGCCGACTTCCGCCATGCGCTTGGCGACAATCCCGTCCACTGGCGACGCGATCTTGGAATAGGAGAGATTCAAGAGCGCCTGGTCGAGCTGCGCCCGAGCGGCTTCGGCGCTCGATCTTCGGCCGGCCACATTGGCCGCCTGGATGGCAACCTGGTTGGGCGCGTTTTTCATCGCTTCTTGAAGCCTCTGCTGGGCGTGGGAAACTTGGGCCCGCTTCTGGTCCACCTGCCGCAAGCTGGCCTCGGCGGCGGCTTGATTAGCGGCCACGGTCGCGGCCTGGGCTTTCGCGGTAGCCATTACCTGATCGAACTGTTCACGTGGAATCTCGTCTTTCTCCGCCAGCGGACGATACCGCTCCACGTCCGCCTGCGCCTTGGTATTAGTCGCTTCGGATTCGCGAACTCGCGCCAACGCGGCGTCATGGTCGCGCTCGGCCGCGCCGAGTCCCGCCTGCGCTGCCTCCACGTCCGCCTGCGCCGTCGCGATGCCGGTCTCGTTGGTTACCTCGGTCACCGGAACGTTTGGCTGCTCCGCTTTGATCGCCGCCTCGGCCGCGTTCAATTGGCTGCGCGCCTGCTCCACAGCGACTTTGTTATCTCGCGGATCCAAATCCACTAGCGTTTGACCCGCCTTGACGGAATCGTTCTCTTCGACATAGACGCCCACTACTGTGCCGGCAATCCGGGAAGAGATTCCGCTGATGTGGCCGTCCACGAACGCGTCGTCGGTGCTTTCAAACTGCCGCGAATGAAGCCACCAAATGACCGCGCCCACAATGCCGATCGCGGCGCCGGCAATAATAAGCCATTTCCGGAGCGGATGCGGCTTCTTCTGCCCCTCTTCTTCTTGTGTCTTGTTCGCCTCGTCTTCCGGATGCTCCTGCTTTAACTCGCGCTCTTCCTCGGGAGTCTCTATCCCTTGTCCCCTGTTTTCCGTGCCCCGCTCTACCGGCATGGTTACTTTCCTTCCAGCAGCGAGGCGATTCCCCGCTCCGTGTCCCCAATCGAGCGGGCCAGGCCGATTCGCGCCAGATTGTAGGCATATAGCGCCGTAATGTAATCCTGTTCCGCCGTAGCGACCGACTCCTGCGCCTGAACCAGTTCCACTGTGTCGCTCACGCCCGCGCGAAACCGGTCGCGCGCCTGATCCAGGGTTTCGCCGGCCAGCATTCGGTTGGACTCGGCGACCTGAATCTGCCGCACCGCCGCGTCGGCATCCAGCACTGCGTTTCGCACATCCTGCTCGGCTCGGCCCTTCATATCCTCGTACTCGGCTTGCCGCTGCGCTAGCGCGGCCTCTGCCTGTTGGATGTCCGCGCGCGTGCGTCCGGAGCGGAATATTGGAAATTGCACTCCCGCAGATGCTGAAAATGTGCCGTGGGCGGAATTCGTGGGGTTAATTCCGGCCGCCCCATAATCCGCCGCCACATCAAGCGACGGATACCGTTCGGCCGTAGCCGCCTTTTTCGCCAGTTCGGCCGCCTTAACCTGAGCCTGCGCGGCCTGCACATCCGGGCGATTGGATATCGCTAGTTGAACCATCTCGGCGGTATTCGGCGGCGGTTCTTCGCGATAGGAAATCATGTCGGTCAGAGTGAACATCTGCCCCATCGGCAACCCGATCAAGCGCGCCAGCGCGATCTTTTGTTTCTCAAAATCGTTGGTGAGCGAGATGAGCCGCTGTTGCTGAATCTGCAGCTCCACCTGACTGCGGTTCACGTCGATTCGGGCGTTAAGGCCGCTGCGATTCCGGTCGACAGCTTGCTGGTAAACGGTCTGCGCCGTCGCGATCTGCGCGTTCACGGTCTGAATCCGCGCGGCGGACGCGATGAGTTGCAGGTATGATCCTGAGACGGCGAGCGCCACTAACTCGTGGCTATCCTTGAGCGAGAGTTCCGCCGAGCGCGCGTTCTGTTGGCTGGATCGCCAGTTACGCAGTCCGGTGAGGCTCAAATTTTCGTTAAGGAACGCGCGCGCGTCGAAATTGTTAAAAGGCCCGAGTATTTTGGGAAAATTAAAGCCGGGAATCGGCGTATTGAATCGCAAACCTTCGGCGGCAAGGTTGATTTGCTCGATTCTCTCGGTTACGCCTCCCGTGAAGTCGGGAAGGATTTGCGCGAGAAACGCCAATTTGAGCGCCCGCGCCTCCCTGGCCGCCTCGCCCGCCCCGATCGCTCCGAGGTTGTACATAATCCCCCGCTTCACCGCGTCCTGTAGGGTTAGCGCCAGCCGTTGAGCGCTGGGAGATCCCGCCGTAACGCTGCCTTGAAAGGGACCTTCTACTCTAATAGATGGATTAAGGGTGTCAACCGAATTCGTTGCGCCGGCAATGGGGGCCTCGGCTGGCGTTACAGCTCCGCTTTCCCGTTGACCCGACAAGGGAAGTTGCTGAGCCCGCGGCAATGGACCGGCCGAGGGACGGGGAGCGAATTGGCCATCCGCCAATCGGCACATCGGCAGGATACACGTGAGGCAAAGAAGGCGGCGAAGTCGTCTCATGTCCGACTGGGGGATGGTTGGCGGCTGGCATCCATTTCAAAGTGGGAACAGCCGCATCGGCAACGGGCCGCGGCGCGATATTGCAGATCGAAAATCGACCTCGCCGCGCCTGTAACCCGCTACACTGCTCCCATGCGCGCGGTGATCCAGAGAGTGACGCAGGCTCGGGTCGAAGTGGACAGGGAACCGGTGGGCGAAATCGGCCCAGGTTTGCTGGTGCTACTCGGCGTCGCCAAACCTGACACGCCGGCGGATGCCGAGTTTCTTGCATCAAAAATCGCGGCGTTGCGAATTTTCGCCGACGAAGCCGGCAAAATGAACCGCAGCGTGGTCGAGGCTGGAGGCTCGCTGCTGGTGGTCTCGCAATTCACCTTGTACGGCGACGCAAGCAAAGGCCGCCGTCCGAGCTTTGATATGGCCGCCCCGCCGGAACAGGCGCGGACGTTATACGAGCATTTCGTCGCGTGCGCAAGGCGCGGCGGTTTGCGCGTGGAGACCGGGATATTCCAAGCGATGATGGCCGTGTCGCTCACCAACGACGGCCCCGTTACGCTGATTGTCGAAAGCGCGGGAGCCAATCGAAGCGCTGAATAATTTCGTCGACGCTGCCTTCGCCCGCTACTTTGCCCCGCTCGAAAAATACGGCGCGCGTCGCCAGCGCGCGGGCAAATTCCACATCGTGAGTCACCAGCAGTTTCGCTTGCGGCAAACTTGCCAGGAGTTGGGCGAGGCCGCGCTGGGCGGGCGGATCCAAGAAAGTCGTGGGCTCGTCGAGCACCAGGATTTCCGGTTGCATGGCCAGCACGCCGGCAATCGCGACGCGCCGCTTTTCGCCCGCGCTCAAATGATAGGGAGCCTTGTGGAGGGCGCCGGCCATGCCCACCTGCTCTAACATCGCTTTGGCGCGCTCGGCGGCCCGATCCGGCGCAAGCCCCAGATTCGCCGGTCCGAACGCCACATCCTCGAGCACGGTCGGCATGAAAAGCTGCTCGTCGGAATCCTGGAAAACCACACCCGTTTTTGCGCGAATCGACGCCAAGTTATCTTTCGTAACCGGCATTCCGCACACTTCCACCTTTCCTTCGCCCTGCAGCAATCCATTCAGGTGGAGCACGAATGTGGTTTTGCCGCTGCCGTTGGCGCCCAAAAGCGCTACGCATTCGCCTGCATCGAGATGAAAATCGATGCCGTCGAGGGCCTGGGTTCCGTCCGCGTAGCGGTAGTGGAGGTTCCGCACCTCGACTACGCGGCTCATTGGGTGGAGCAGGCTTCAGCCTGCAACGGAGGCTTAAGCCTCCGTTCGGAACGGGGACTAAAGTTCCCGTTGCAGGCTAAAGCCTGCTCCACCACATCAAGAGTTCTCTTCATGCCACCAGCCGGATGCCGGCGCAAATCGCGAAGGCCACGCCGAAAAATGCGAAATCCCGCGCATGAAAATGCGGCCGGACTGCCGAAGAAAAGCGTCCGGAAAATCCTCGGGCGAGCATGGCGTTGTAAATGCCGTCCGCCCGCTCCCACGATCGCGCGAACAGGACGCCCACGGCCCCGGCGGCGGCCTGAAAATGCAATACTCTCGCCGATCCGGCGCTCGATCTCGACCGCGCCGCGAGGCGCATGTGCTGCGCCTGCTCGGAAATCACAAACAAATACCGGTACAGAAACTGAATCACCAGAATGAACAGGCGTGGCGCGCGCAACGTTTCCAACGCCGCCAGAAGTTGAGTGAGCGGCGTGGTCGCGATCAGCAACAGCGCCGCGAGTCCCGAAAGGAAGCTCTTTTCCGCCAGCGCCGCGGCCCGCAGAGGCTCGCCGGACCACCAGGTGATCGCCGCAAAGGTCGCCGAAAAGGGCAGCACCAGCGCGGCCCGCCGCGCTAATCCGCCCAGCGGCAGCCGCGACGCCGTCATCGCCGCCACGATGAGCGCGGCGTAAGCGCAGAAAGCAAGCTGCGCACGCGCGGGAGTGGTGGAAACCGCGATCAGAAACGCGAGCAGCACGCCGAGTTTGGAACGCGCATCCAACGAATGCAGCGGGCTCGCCGCCCGGCTCCAGCGCTCCACCACGACGTGATGCATCTAGTCCCTTGTGACGCAGGCCTTCGCCGCCGGACGCATCAGTAGCCGTCCCGCAACCGTGCAAGCGCTGTAGATCAACGCGAGGCCGGCGAAAGCCGCGGAGGCGCGCCGCAGCCACGCCGAATCGAAGCCGCTCCACTCATAGTTGGCCAGCGGAGTGCGCATCCACGCGGGAGCGTGCGCGGCAATGCCGAAGCCGGCAGCCAGCTTCTCGATTACTTCAGGCGCCGCCGATCCGACCAAAATACCTACCGCGGCGAGCGCAATGGCGGCGCTTGCCACCGCGCCTGCGGTTCGGGATCCCGCTCGCGCGGGCGTGCGCACCCAATTCGGATTCAGCCGCTCGATGGCGCGGACCGCCGCCACGGTGATTGCGCCCTCTAAAATCCCGCTTAGCCCGAAGAGCCCCAGCGAAAGCCACAGCAGACGCGAGGGCATGGGCATCGCCGAAAGAGCAAGCTCGGATAAAGCCAGGCAGCCCCCGGCCAGCACGCTCAGAAATCCGGCGGTGAAAATGGCCGCGGAGCGCCATTGGGTTCCCCACAAGCGGTAGGGAAGGTAGGCGGCGAGGATCCCCGCAAACGCCATATTGATGGCGTTGGCCCCCAGCGCCATAATCCCGCCGTCCTGAAACACGAGCGCCTGGATCGCCAGGATCGCGGTCATCACCACGGACGCAGCCGTCGGCCCGAGCACAATCGTCATGAGGGCCCCGCCCACCAAATGCCCGCTGGTGCCCAACGGAATCGGAAAATTGATCATCTGGGCGGCGAACACGAACGCTCCCATCACGCCCATCAAAGGGATTTTGCGGTCGTCGGCATCGCGATGTGCGCGGCGCGCCACCCACGCGGCGGCAGGCAAGCTCAGCACGTCGAGCGTGGCCCATACAGGCGGGCTAAGAAATCCATCGGGGATGTGCATAGCGCGTCTTCAGTTATTATCAAGCATCGGCTGTGGTGGAGCAGGCTTCAGCCTGCAACGGGGACTTCAGTCCCGGGCAGCCGAAGCGGAGGCTAAAGCCTCCGTTGCAGGCTGAGGCCTGCTCCACCATGTCTTACGTATTTTGGGACCAATCGGATGATCGTGGGCACAGGCATCGACCTCTGCGAAGTCGACCGCATCAAAAAGGCTATCGCGGCGAGCTACGGTCCGCGGCTCATCGAGCGCGTGTTCACTCCGCGCGAAATCGCCTACGCCGAAAGCAAGGCCAATAAATTCGAGCGCTACGCCGCGCGTTTCGCCGCCAAGGAAGCGGGAATGAAAGCCTTGGGCGTCGGCTGGAGCGGCGGGATCACCTGGCATGATCTGGAGGTGGCAAATCTCCCCTCCGGCCGGCCCACTCTGCGGCTATACGGAAAGGCGGCCGACGTAGCCCTCCGCTTGGGCGTGCGCCAGATATCGCTCTCCCTCACCCATACCGCCGGCCAAGCGATGGCTCTTGCGATTCTAGAAGCATAGATGCGCATTCTCATCTCCGCGGGCGAGGCTTCGGGCGACCTCTATGCCTCGCGTTTGGTGGAAGCGATGCGCGCACGGCATCCGGAAACCGAGTTTTTCGGTTGCGCGGGCCCGCGCATGCAAGCCGCGGGAGTTCGCGCCATTGTGGATGCCCGATCGCTAAGCGTAGTCGGCATTGTCGAGGTGTTGGGGCATTTGCCCCGAATCTGGAAGGAATTCCGGCGGCTGGCGTTCGCGGCCCGCGCCGAACGCCCGGATCTGGCGATCCTCACCGATTCGCCCGATTTTCACCTGCGGCTCGCCAAACGACTGCATCGCCTAAACGTCCCGGTCGTCTATCTTGTCGCGCCGCAAGCCTGGGCGTGGCGGACTGGCCGGGTCCGCATAATGCGCCGAAACATCAAGCGCCTTCTCTGTATCTTCCCCTTCGAGCGGGATTTTTTTGAGAAGCACGGGGTTCCAACCACGTATATAGGTCATCCGCTGGCGGCGATGGTCAAGCCTTCCATGTGCAGGGGCGAATTTAACAGTAAGTTCGGCTTCGTGCCGGAAGATCGGATTCTGGCGTTGCTGCCGGGAAGCCGCCCCGGCGAGGTCGCGCGGCATCTCCCCATCCTTATCGAGAGCGCCGCGTCGATTCGCGCGAAACAAGCGGTCAAAGCGGTCGTGGCTTTGCCTCCTGGCTTTGTCGTTCCTTCAACTTTGAGGGAACGGATTCGCGCCGCATCCATCCAAATCATCGTAGGGTGCACCTGGGATGTGCTCGCCCAGTCCGAATTGGCACTGGCCGCGAGTGGAACTATAACCATCGAAGCGGCCCTTCTGGGCATCCCAATGGTGACCTTTTACCGCGTGAACGCGCTAAGTTGGATATTGGGGCGGCGGCTGGTTCGTGCGCCGTTTCTGACCATGGTGAATCTGGTGGCTGGGCGCCAAGTCGTGCCCGAGCTGATTCAGCGGGATATGACCTCGGACCGGATCGCGGCGGAGGCTTGCGGCTTGCTGGCGGATCGAAGCCGGCGGGAAACGATGCGCGCCGATCTGGCGGAGGTTTCAAAACGGCTCAGAACCGGGCGCGACCCAATGGAGGTCGCCTCGGAATGGATCGAGAGGTTGTGGAGTGAAAAACATCGGAATTAAAACGGCGGTCGCGATTGCGAGCGCGGTGCTATCTCCCGTTTTTGCGCAGACGCGAGGAGCGCAGCAGCGCATCGACGTTCAGGATTACGCGATCGACTTGACCGTCGATCCGCAAGCCCAGACGATGAAGGCCGAGGCGAAGGTGAACTTCACCGCCGTGGATAACGTGTCGGAAATCTCGTTCGATCTGAACAACGCGCTGAGCCTGGACAAGGTGACGGGCGACGACGGAAAGCAGATTCCGGCTTCGCGGCTCCAGCAGGATATGAGCGTGCGGCTTAGCCTGCCTCAGTCGGTTCAGCGCGGGAAATCCGGCTCGCTCACGTTCGATTATGACGGCAAGTTGACGGGCGACGAGGAATCGCCGGTGTTCGGCATCAAATTCGCCGCGATTCATCCCGATTTCGCTTATTTGATGTATCCGGCACGCTGGTTCCCAGTGAACGATTACACGGTGGACCGCTTCGGGATGGATCTGAAGGTCACGGTGCCAGAGGGCTACAAGGTTTTAGGCAGCGGCATCGATTCGAGCGAAGCGGCGCCAGGCGGCGGCACGACCTACCACTGGAAATACACTGAAGCATCCTTTCCGGGCAGCGTCGCGATCGTGCGCGGCGATCCGAAGGTGGTCTCTTCCGGCGGCGTCGATACCACTTTGTATTTCCGCAAAGGCGCGGACATGACCCAGGCTTATGGCGACGAATTCTCCAAGGCGATGATTTATTTGACCAGCTTGTTCGGGTCGCCGTTGAAGAAAAATCTCACCGTCGTCGAGACGGAAGCGGGAACGCCGAACGGTTATTCGGCGCCGGGCCTGATTTTCCTATCGCCCCAATCGATCGGCAAGGAGGTCAACACGCGCCTGGTGGCGGATGAGACCGCCCGGCAATGGTGGGGTGCTCTGGTATCGGCTTCGAACCGCAACCATCTGTGGATCGAAAACGGCATGGCGCGGTACGCCGAACTGCTCTACATAGATCACGTGAACGGCTCGGGCGCCATGCAGCAGCAGCTTCACGATACTTACGTGGAAGCGCTCACCGTGGATCAGCCGCCGCTCATTCAATCGGCGCGGCTGGAGGATTATTCGCCCGAATTCTGGGCCGCGACCGCCGGAAAAGGCGCGGCCGTGCTGAATATGCTGCGCGGCGTGATCGGCGACGAGAACTTTTTTAAAGTGCTGAAGGCCGTGCCGGACCGGTTTGCCTACAAATCCATTAGCACGGACGATTTCCGCAAAGTCGCCGAAGAAGCTTCGGCGCAGAATCTGAATTTCTTCTTCGTGAACTGGATTGAGTCGAGCGGCGCGCCGGAATTCAAACTCGAATACACGGTGTTCCGCACGCAAAAAGGATTCCGGGTGGTGGGCAAGATTTCGCAGGATCTGGACACCTTCAGCATGCCGGTGCTGGTGCACGTGGACACGGAAGGCAATCCCGAGGAGAAAGAGGTGCAGGTGGTGGGCACGTCCTCCGAGTTTTCCATCGACACCTTCGGCAAGCCGCGGCCGAACGGCGTCACCTTGGATCCGAAGACGCAGGTGCTGCGGTTCGACAATCCGATGCGCGTGGCGGTGGCGATTCGGCGCGGAGAGCAATACGTGGAAATCGGCGAGTTCGGCGACGCGCTGAAGGAATACCAAAAGGCGTTGGATGTGGCGCGCAACAGCTCGCTGGCGCATTACCGCATCGGCGAGCTTTATTTCCTCCAGGCGACGTGGCAAAGCGCGGCGAACGAATTTCGCGAGGCCCTTAACGGCGATCTGCAGCCGAAATGGACGGAAGTTTGGGCGCACCTGAAGTTGGGCTGGGTTCTGGACGTCAGCGGTCAGCGCGACCGCGCCGTCAACGAGTACAAACAGGCGCTGCGGACCAACGACAACACGAGCAACGCGCTCGAAGAGGCGCAAAAATACATCAGCGCCCCCTACGAGCGCCAGCGCGCGTCAAACTGAGCCCGCGCCGGTTCGGCGTCTTTCGCGTTCGCCCGTCCAAACTTGCACCCCGTTGGCGAGTAGCGCATCACATAGAAGATGAACATTATTTCCGTGATTGTCGGCAGTACCCGTCAGGGCAGGTTCTCGGAGAAGCCGGCGCGATGGATTTTCGAACGGCTGCTTGAGCGCGACCAGGTCGAACCGCGCCTCCTGGATCTTAGAGATTTCCCCATGCCTTTTTTCGACCAGGCGATAGGACCATCCAGGTCCCACGAGCCTTACCCGCACGAGGCCGTCAGGCGCTGGACCGCCGAAATCGGAGCGTCGGACGGATTCGTCTTCGTCACGCCGGAATATAACTACGGCCCGCCGGCCGTGCTCAAGAATGCGCTTGATTGGGTGTATCCGGAGTGGAATCGTAAGCCGGCTAGTTTTATCAGCTACGGAGGCGTCGGGGGCGCCCGTAGCGTCCAACAACTGCGCGAAACGGCGATCGAACTCCAGATGGTCCCGATTCGCTTCTCGGTTCATATTCCGCTTCAGGTTCTTTTTGCGCACTTCCAGGGGGGCGATGTGGCGAAGGCGCTCGCGGAGCTTCATGCGCCCGCCAAGGCGTTGATCGACGATTTGCTCTGGTGGACGAAAACGCTCGGGGCGGCGCGCGAGGCTTCCAAGGCCCAACTGGCGACATAGATCCCCAGCGCGGATCTTTTCCGGATAGTCTTTTCCGGTCCGGATAACCCTTTCCAGATGGCGCGTTGGCCGAATCGGTGATAGACTCTCGGCCATGTACGCCTCGGACAGAGTCATCGGCTTCCGAATGTTGATCTCGCTGGCGGTGGCTGGCTCGCTGATCGCGGGCGCGCCCGCTTGGGCCGCCGACGCCGCTTCGTCCGTTCCCTCTTCGGACTCCACGGCTCAAGTTCTGGAATTGGAACGCGACATCGGCGCGGCGATTTGCCGAGGCGATGTCGCCTTCTACGACCGCGTCACCGCGGACGATTTCGTCATGACCCATAGCGACCGCTGGATCACTGGAGGCAAACCGCTCCTCGTGGACGACAAAGCCAGTTTTCGGAAGCGCATCGAGAACCGAAGCTATGTGTCTATGGATTTCGATTCCGTACGAGTCGAACTGCACGGCGACGTGGCGATCACGTACGGCCGCTATGTATCGAACATGCGTGGCGTCGCCCCCGAGCGCGCTTGGTTTTCGGTTTGGTATGAGAAGGTGTACGCCAAGCGAAACGGCCGGTGGATGTATCTCTCTCACCGGACGGTGCACGGCGCCACATACGGAACCACGCGCGAAGCCGTGGCCGATAAGTAGGCGCTCGCGGCGAACTCAACGCTGGCTAGCGCCGGGGTCTACCCCGGCGGGGGAAACCGTAGGGCCGTGGACGGTCCGGTGCGATAGAAATTGCCATTGTCCGTTGCGCTTGGCGTAGACTCTTTCGAACCAGATGGAGTTTAGCTTTCCGGGGGCCGCGTTTTTGCCTTGAGGCATGAACAGGCTGACGTAGCGTCCATAGGTGATGACGATATCGCCATGGACTTCCGCTTTCACGCCGTCTAAATCGTGCACCAGATACTCCTTGTTGGCCGCGCGCTTTAGAAACGCTGCCTTATCGTCGGCGGCCAAGGGTTTGCCCCCGGTGGTCCATGCATCTCCGTGGACGAAGCTGAAATCGCTGGCGAGGACCCTGTCGAGGAAAGAGACATCTCCGCGCACCACTGCATCCTCGATTTTCTTTTCGAGCGCGAGCACTTCCGATGCAGCCGCGGCCTGCGCCTCCGGTTTGACTGGCTGTGCAAGTAGGGGCAAACCCGCCAAAATGGAAAGGAGCCCGGCGCGCGCTATCCGACGTCCGATCATGGGCATATTAAAAACCGCTATACTGCGCACTCCCTATCTATTGTCGTTTTATGCGCAGGGGTGTCAATCCCCGTGAAAATGTCGCGGGCTGTCCGCAATGGCTCTAGTACCACACGGTTACCATGAACCAGCGGTTGCTTTGCGCCGCAGCGCTAGGCGCGCCCAAACTGCAAACGGCGTTCTGTTGTTCGACAAAGTGGAAAGCCCTCCGAAAACTCACCGGCTGTAAATCTGCAACGCGGCAACGGGATTGTAGATCTATGTTGTGGAGGCTGAAGCGATGCCCGCAACCGTCTGGAAAGGATACTTGAGCTTTGGGCTCGTCTCGTTCCCCGTTCGTTTATTTGCAGCCGCGCGCCCGGAGTCGGTGCATTTTCATATGCTCCACAGGAAGGATCTCTCGCGCGTGAAGGAGGTCTGGTATTGCGCCGAAGAAGACAAGCCCATCCAACGCTCGGATATCGTGAAAGGCTACGAGGTAGAGAAGGGCGAGTACGTCACCGTCCAGGACGAGGAGCTCAAGAAAATCGCGCCGGCCACGGCCACCACGATGGACGTCCTGCAATTTGTCGCGAGCGGGGACATCGACCCGCTGCTGTTCGAGAGTTCCTATTATGTAGCGCCCGAGGAGAAGATCGGCAAGCCCTACGCTTTGTTCATGGCGGCTCTTACGGAGACGGAGTGTGATGCGATTGCGAAAGTCGCCATGCATAATCGTGAACACGTCGTGCTGATCCGGCCCGCCGGAGGCGGTCTGGTTCTGCACACGCTCTACTACGAGGACGAGCTTCACAAAGCCAATAAGACCCCCGCGCCTCAGACAAAGTTCTCAGCCAAAGAGCTTGACATGGCGAAGAGTCTTGTTCAGCGCCTCACGGCGAAATTTAAGTTGGGGGCCTTTCACGATACATACCGGGAAAACGTGGAGCGCATGGTTGAGGAAAAGAACAAGGGCGAGAAAATCACGACCGTCAAACAGCCGCGGAAAGCACCCGTCATCGATCTGATGGAGGCTCTGAAGAAGAGCCTGCAATCGAGAGCGGGCGCCGGAATGCGGACGAAGAAGACAGCTCGAAAGCGCAAAGCAGCCTAATGTACCGGCGCGTGCGCCGCGAAGGCGCTCACTAGGATCGCTTGGAATTGGTGGACCTGGTGAGATTCGAACTCACGACCTCTTCCATGCCATGGAAGCGCAAGCAAGAGGTTACGCGCAACCAGGGGGGTAACATTTAGAACTTTTGCGGCTCAGATTCCTGCAGGAGCCCTATCCTTCAGCGGCTCCTTCCAGACGGGAGCAGTCCTGTGAAAGGGGCTGTCTACGCCTGGGCGGGCACCGCCGATGGCCGGCAGAACACGGTGAACCAGTTTCCAGGCACAGAAAGCGCCCTAGAACGAATTCGCACAAGCTTCACCCGGTTCAAGCCGTCCAACTGCCCGAAGGCGCCACACGCGGCACACTGGGGCCGACGATAAGGTTCTGGTGGAGCTCCCACGCACGCGGGACCAGATGCGGCAGAAGAATCCTCATCGCCCAATGATTGCCGTGCTCAGTCGAAAGCGATTCCAGCGCCGCTTCGAGTAGGGCGAGCCGCTCTTCAAGACGCCGGTTTTCTTGGTCCAGCCGTTGCACCTCATTCAACAGCATCGAATCCAACACTTGATACTTCACAGTTTCGATTTGTCCATCGGCGGAGTGGGCGACTAGGTCAGGATAGACTTCGTTAACCTCTTCGGCGATCAAGCCGTATTGGATGGGCTTGGAGCCATCGGCGAAAGGCTTCTGATAGCGGAAGGTAACTGGCCGAAGCCGCATGAGGCCGCGGCTGGCCTCGCCCATATCCTGGATGTCTTCCTTGTAGCGGCGGGAGGAGCTGACGGTGCCGAATTGGCCGTTGGAGTCGATCACAACGGGGACTGCGTTGTTGTTGGCGGTGGTGACGCCTCTAACACCTGCTGCAAAGAAGGAAGTCTGCGAACCGGAGGTTCCGATTCGGATCGTGCCACTGTCAGCGGGAGCGCCTCCGTTTCCGACGTGAATGTTGTTGCTGCCGCCGCCCAAGACCTGGAATGCGGCGCCGCCCCCGATGGCGATGTTGCCGGTCCCAGTGGTGTTCGAATTCAGAGCCCTAAAGCCAATGGCCGTGTTGCCGTACGCAGTGGTGCTGAAATGCAGCGCTTCGTACCCGATGGCGACGTTGCCGCCCCCGTGCTGTTGCTACCCAGCGCTGAATCCCCGCTGGCCGTGTTTTCGCTCCCGGTGGTATTCGCTTGCAGCGCGAAAGCGCCGCTTGCCGTGTCCAGGTACCCAATGGTGTTCGATGTCAGCGCATTGAGGCCGCTGGCCGCGTTTCCGTTCCCAGTGGTGTTGTTCTGCAGCGCGGCATAGCCGCTCGCTGTGTTTCCGTCCCCGGTCGTGTTGTTCTGCAGCGCAGAGGCGCCGCTGGCCGTGTCTCCGCTCCCGGTGGTGTTCGATCGCAGCGCGAACGAGCCGCTGGCCGTGTTACCGTCCCCAGTGCTGTTGGCAAACAGCGCAAAGTAGCCACTGGCCGTGTTTCCGGTTCCGGTGGTGTTGAGGGTCAGCGCAGAGGCGCCGCTGGCTGTGTTGTTGAACCCGGTGGTGTTCGATTGTAGCGCATTGTAGCCGCTGGCCGTGTTTCCGTTCCCGGTAGTGTTGTTGAACAGCGCAAGGTAGCCGCTGGCTGTGTTCCCGTTTCCGGTGGTGTTGTTCTGCAGGGCCCCGCCGCCGACAGCGGTATTGCTGTTCAGGTCGGACGGCGATGCAAAATAGCCGTTGATGTCGATCACCGGATTTGTGTTGCTGCTGGCGAACACGTTCACCGAGCCGTCCATGCCCGCCGGAATGATCGCTGCGTTGGCCACCACGGTTCCGGTCAGGTCGTTCAAAGTCGACGCCAATGGCCGTGGGTTGCTGATGGGTCCCTGCCAGATCGTCAGAAATCCCAGAGGTCCGGGAGGCACTACAGCCACATTGAACGAATGCGCCTCGGCGATCGAAGGAATGCTGCAAGTCGGGTTGGAGAGGATAGGAAAGTTACGGGTGGCTCCGCCCGCCAGACTGGGCGGTCCGAAAGCGCCGGACAATCCAGTGCCGACGCGCGTGTCCACCACGCGGCAAGGAGTCATTGCGACAAACATCAGCGAGCCGGTGGCCGTGTTGCCGCCCGCGGCTGGCGTCGCCGCGTGAGGAATCATTTCCCCAGAACTACCTCTGAGAATGACGGATCTGGCGCCGTTCTCGGCTTCTACGCGGCTCGGCTGCCAATGCAGCGGAGCGGGCCAGTTGTTAAGCGGAACAATATCGCGCACCGATTGTGCGCTCAATGATGTCGCGGCCAGAGCCACAACAACACTCCAAACTTTGTGCACTTCTGATTTCCTCCGACTGGATATGCGAGCCGGGAATCCCCGTGGGCTCAGGTTGAAAGTATACAAAAGCCCTGCTCAAATGTCAGCGAACATCATCAAACACGAGTGGCGCGTAGGCATCCTTCGCCCAGGCGACGATGATCGCGACACATCCTTGGACATGATCCTGTTTGTACACGCTTAGTGACCCGGCCGGGAGCGGGAACAGGTGGATCGCATGTTCGCTGATCTGATACAGGATCAGAACGGAAGTGATCCCAAAGTGATCCGGTGAGGCGCGCCTGGGAACGGCTAAGCGCTTGATAAGATTTGGTGGACCTGGTGAGATTCGAACTCACGACCTCTTCCATGCCATGGAAGCGCGCTCCCAACTGCGCCACAGGCCCGCACTGAAGGAACAAGACCAAAATACCATGACGTTCTGAACGCCGTGCCGCTGGCCGCCCACGGCCGCTTCGAATAAAATGAATAGCGCTGTACAGATCCCTCGTGAGGAGTACCGCCCATGTCGAAAAGCAAATCCAATCCCCTCGGTCGCCGGGGCTTTTTAAAAGGAGCCGCCGGCGCCGCGGCGCTCGCCTCGACCACTCCCGTTTTGCGTGCGCAACAGGCCCAGCCCGCGGCCCGGCGTAACGGGGGCGCGAGGCCTAATCCGACGACACTGGCCGCCGATACCGGCGCGGCGCCCGAAGATGGCGAGGCTCGCACAGTCGAGAATCCCGGCTCCGATTACATGGTGGACGTTTTGAAATCGCTGAACCTGGAATACTGCGCCTCCAACCCGGGTTCGACTTTCGACGGTCTCCACGAATCGCTGATCAACTACGGCAACAACACCGCGCCCGAATTCCTCACCTGCTGCCACGAGGAATCCTCCGTCGCGATGGCCCACGGCTACGCCAAGATCGAAGGCAAGCCGATGATGGCCCTGATGCACGGCACGGTGGGCATGCAGCACGCCTCCATGGCGATCTACAACGCCTACGCGGATCGAGTGCCGATCTTCATGGTGGTGGGCAATCATGCCGATGCCGCCGTGCGCAGTGCGGGCGTGCAGTCCTATCACAGCGCTAACGACATGGGCGCCCTGGTGCGCGACTTCACCAAGTGGGACGACGCTCCCGTTTCGCTCGGCGCTTTCGGCGAAGCGGCCGTGCGCGGATACAACTTCGCCATGACGCCGCCCATGGGTCCGGTGCTGATTGTCGCCAGTCACGAGACGCAAACCAATCCCAACACGCAGCGCAATCTCCGCGTGCCCAAGCTGACGCTGACCTCGCCGCCCGCGGGCGACTCGTCGGCTGTCGCGGAAGCCGCGAAAATGCTGGTCAACGCCGAGCGGCCCCTCATCATGAGCCAGCGCACCGTCCGCACTCCCAACGGAATGAAGCTGCTGGTGGAGCTTGCCGAAACTTTGCAAGCGCCGGTCAACAGCACCGAGCGCATGGAGATTCCCAATCGCCACCCGCTCGCCGGCAACGGCGGTGTGGGATATCAGCCCGACGTGACCCTGTGCCTGGAAGTCGCCGACGTGGCCGCCACGGCGCGAGGCAACCGCGCTCGCAACGCAAAAACCATCAATGTCACCTCGGTCGACCTGTTTCACAAGAGCAATATTCAGGACTTCGGCCATTACGGCGCCGACGTCGATCTGGATATCGGAGCGGACGCCGAGGCAACGCTGCCCTCGCTAATAGAAGCCTGCAAGAAGCTCATAACCGCCGATCGCAAACGCACCCTGCAGGATCGCGGCGCCAAGATCGCCGAAGCCCATCGCAAGCAGCGCATCCAAGCTGTCGAGCAAGGCCAGGAAGGCTGGGACGCAAGCCCGGTGAGCCTGAACCGTTTGTGCTCCGAGCTGTGGCCTCTGATTGAGAAAGAAGACTGGTCGCTGGTGTCGTGGCAGGGCTTCATCAGCGGCTGGCCCGGCCGCCTCTGGAACTTTCAACACCCCTACCAGTACATCGGTGGCCAAGGCGCTGGAGGTATCGGCTACAACGCCCCGGCCTCCGTGGGTGCAGCCCTTGCCAACAAGAAGTACGGCCGCCTGTCGATCAATATCCAATGCGACGGCGATTTGAACTACGCTCCCGGCGTACTGTGGACCGCCGCGCATCACAAGATTCCGCTGCTGACGATCATGCATAACAATCGCGGCTATCACGCCGAGGTGATGATCCTGGAGCGCCGCGCGAGCCAGCGCAATCGCGGCCAGGACCGCTGCCACATCGGCACCAAGCTCTGGGAGCCGAATATCAACTACGCCAAGATGGCGGAGACCTATGGCCTATACGGTCAAGGTCCGATCACCGATCCCAAAGACCTGCCTCAAGCTTTAGCGCGTGGCATCGAGCGAGTAAAAAAAGGCGAGCCCGCGCTGATCGACGTCGTGACGCAGCCGAGGTGATTTCGTGGAAGGGTAGTCGGAGTGCTCGGAAATCGTGGCGCTCACCTTTCTTGAATCCGATCGTCGAGTATCTTGGCGCCCGGCAAAACTGGAGCGCCGTGACAGATCACCTCGAGATCACGGTGACTGTTACGCTGTTGTTCGCCGTGTTCGAGTCGGTCTGCGGAGCCGCCGTCAGGGCCGAGGCCGAATTCACGATTTGCTGCGGAGTCCCGGATGCGGTAACGGTGAGCGTAATCGTTGCCTGACCGGAATCGCCGCCGTTCTGCAATTCATTCAGCGGACAGGTCACGGTCTGACCCTGCACCCCGCACGCGAACGCTGACAGAAGCGAGCGCAGCGATACGGAAGCGCTGACAAACGTGAGTGAGTCAGGGAGCGTATCGATGAAAGTGATCCCGCCATACGTGCCCCAAGGCCCGGCGTTCTTGATTTGAAACGTGTAGGTGAAGGTGGAGCCCGCGGGCGGACCGCCATTGCTCGCCGAGCCCGTGATCTGGATGTCGGTCGCCGCTGGGGCCACCACATTGCTGTGCCGGATTATTGGGGCGAACGGGGGAATGAGTACTGCCCCGGTCTTGGGGTTGTTGTAGAACGAGTACACCGTGTAGTCTGGGGGACCGCCGCTTCCAGGACGCAGCGTGACCGATCCGCTGACGGTTTCGCCCGGTAGCAGCGTCACGCCCGTCAACGGCGTGCACCACACGCCGAAGTGGGCGTCGGGCGGGATTTCATCTGGGCCCTGGTTGGCGCAGCCGGGAGCGGAGATGAGCGTCGGGCCCGGAGGAGTGCAGTTGGTGCCGCCGCACCAGTCGCCCCAGTGGCTCCCGAGCGTGACCCCCGTAAGCGTGGTCGTCGTGGAGTTGTTGACCGCGGTCCAGGTGTAGCTGTTGTTCACGCCGGTGGCGTCGGACGCATTCGTGGGCGACAGGACAAGCGTGAGCAGCCCATCCGACGAGGTCGCTGCCTGCGTGGCCGGAGGCGCCACTTGAGCGCTCGCCGGCGTAGCGGCACAAACCGCGAACAATACTCCAACGGCCAGGCATAAAAAAATGGTACGAGTCGATATACTCATTCGAAATCTCCTTTTGTCTGTAAATTGGTCTTGCAGGTTGTTGTCGGCAGAAATCGGTCGGTCTGCCGATTGAGGGAACGCTGCTGGCCGGAACGGGCGCCAGCCGCGGTGGCTCCCGCTGTACAGCCGGGTTTACGGAGTCTCTTTAATCAGTGCTCCGATGATCGGAGTACCCAGGTGGCTTATCCAGGGTGGCGTCGCGAAGAGCGTGTCGAGGTTGGTCATGAGGAAGTCGGAGGAGAACAGCACGACGCCTTGTGTGTCGGTAAAGGTTAAATGGCACTGCGGATTGCCCAAAAATTGGGGGCGCACCGGTGGCGAAATCGTCCAGGCGCCGGAATCGGTTGGGCCGGCGCTCGTAAACGTCCCATCCGCGAAGAATGTCACGGTGAAGTTGTTTGTGGCGAAGCCCATGAACCATGGTCCACGGAGGCCGTTAAAAATGGTCTGAACGTTGGTACCGCCGATCGTGCTCCCGGCCGGGAGCGTCGCCAGCGCGGCGGCGGAAACGGTCCAAATCCGGCCTGCCCCCGTGACCGCGCCATTGCTGGGATCGTCGCCGATCCACAGGTTGCCGTTCGAGTCGAGCGCCAGCATATCGGTCTTGGCCGAGACGAACGAGAAGTTCGAGGCATTGGCTCCAGTACGGTCCGCGCCGCTCTGGGCCACAAACGTGTACATTCCGGTCGAGGGAATGTAACGCCATACCTGGCTGCCGCCGGGAAACGTGTTGGCGACAGCGAAGTACAGAGTCCCAATGCCGTCCGAAGTAAGACCTGTATGAACCGTGGACGCAAAGCCGTCGGAAATCGCCGTGGCATTGCAGCCTCCGGTGCATGAGGCGCTGGTGGCGTTCTTGATTACCGAGAACGCATCGATAGAAGCGATATAAAGGTCGTTCCCGACGAACACGAAAGCGCGCGAGGCGTGGCCCGATGGTGTGCTGCCGATTTTCTGTACGACCTGCGTCGAGCCTTGTCCGGGATTGATAATTCTCTTCACGTCGCCACTCTTGAGGAATCCGACGTAGAGGTTCCCATCCGGTCCGACCGCGGCTGCGGTCGGCTGATTTCCATCGAGACCGGCTGTAGTCGCGATATAAGCCGACGGGCCCACAAACGCGCCGGTCGCTGAGTCGATCGCAGTGCGAAGCACACCCCGTGAAGCCGACGGCGTTACCCTCGTATCGACTATCGCCTGCGTAATGTACACCGAGCCGTTTCCAGCCGTCGCCATTTGTCCGCAGCTGGCCGGCGTGGATGTGGATGAGATGGGCAGTTTGATGCCGCTTGTGGTCGCAATGCCAAGAATCGGATCGGTCGTGTTGTCAACTGGGACGAGGGGCCGGAGCCCTGCCGCGGCATCGCATACCCAGGCATGCGCGCCCGCGACGATGGCGCCCGCCGGAGCAGTGGGTGAAACATCGCCCGGAGCCGCGCCGGCAATCAACACATTGGAGGCGCGGAGCTCGGCTTGCAGTCCGCTAGACTGGGCGCTGACAGCCGCCGATAAAAGCATTGCTCCGGCTACACACACGACTACGTCTTTCCCTTTCATTTGATCTCCTCATTTCGATTCGCGGACTGTCAGCTAGCGCGATTCCGGCATCTGGTTCCTGAGACGGCCAGCGTGATCTGGAAGAACAGGTTCTTAAGCGGAACTTGTAAAATCTTTGCGAATAATGCGTCCTAAGGTTGTAGCATCCCTGACAAATCGGTTTGATGGAGGTTCTTTCAGCAGACAGAATTCCTCGATCAACTGTTGGAGCTTCATCAGACGCGGGTGGCCACGTTGCGCTACCGGACAACGGCGATGTGGATTCGGCCACCGATCTCCGCGCGTTCAGCCAATGGAAAGGGCGGGAGGAATGGAGAAGGCGCCAGCAGGGCTGGGACGCCAGTCCGGCTAGCTTGAGCCGCCTGTGCTCCGAACTGTCGCCTCTGATTGAGAAGGAAGACTGGTCGCTGGTATCGCGCAGGGCTTCATCAGCGGATGGCCCGGCCGGCTATGGAACTTCCAGCATCCCTATCGGGACATCGGGGCCAAGGCCGAAGTAACTTGCTTCTCGTGCCTCCGTGGCTATACAAGAACGGCGTGACCGAGCAGAGCCAGCAAACCAAACAGAAACCGGTAGAATGTCTCCGGTGGAGTGAAGACCACCGAACCTTCTGTAACATTTGGCGCGGGGCGCCGCAATCGGATCCGAAACTCCCGCGGCGATGCGGTTCGCTCGTCCGCCGCGCCCAGAGCTGTTGCAAGGACTTCGGCCGTTTTGCCGCTCGCGGAGATATACATCACGTGGGCCGTGCCACGGACCGCCGGTTCGAACCAAAACCCAAAGCCTACGGCGGAGGCGTCGGCAGTGTCCGCGCCAACCCCTTTTGAGAGAGGCGACGTCGGATCGAGATCGGTTTGAGATCTTTGGAAGTGGCGCAATCCCCAGACCGGCGCCCGCGTGTCGACATATTTCCATTCCGATAGACTTTCCGGAAGCGCGCGCGGCCCGGCGGCGGCGCCGATTCGCTCCAACACGGTTCGCAAATAGTTCACGTCCGTAGCGACGAGCATGACGTTGTCTCGAGGGAAACCGACATATGTTGTCCAGACGTCTTTCTCCGAGGTCTCCTGAAATACCGCAATCGTCACCCCCGCGATTTCATCAAACCGCGTAGCCGACTGAGCGGCGCCTTTCATGAACGAGTCCCGATCCAGTGAAACGCCCGCCGCGAACCGCACTATTTCGCAGCCCTCATATGTCATTTCGCCAAGCCCAGCGGGCGGCCTGAAATGTCGAGAACCCTCTATGGCAAGCGTGACAGTTTTGCCCTTCACAAGCCCGGAAATATCGCCGTTCTTGAATCCAAAAGAGGCCCAAAGGCAGCCAGCCCATCCTTCGCTCGAGATCGGCCGATGTCGTTTTTGACGTGCTAGGATCGTCGCGGCTAAGAAGATCGAAATCCGGAAACGAGAAAGGCCCGTTTGCCGAAATCACCGTCTCCGTGTCGTCGGGCAACCACGACAACATTTGCTTGAGCGCAGTTGCGGGCGGGCGCGCCGGCGGGACCTTATCCGTCCTTTGGCCAAGACAGGGAATTGCGCACAACACCACGGCAGCCACGGCACCCAGCCTCGGAACGAGATCTTTACATGTGCGAGACATCGTCATCGGGCTCCGGCGCGACGACTCACCCAGCCGATATCCAGGCCCGAGCCGGCATCGCAGATCGAGTTTTTAAGCACCGTTCTCGTTCCAGTCTTAATTTCGATCGTCTCTAGCGCGTTTCCACCGCCCGGAATGCAGGCGGGCCGATACACCGCGTGCAGTATGAACTGCGAGTCGGGCGACCAGACCAACTCGTCAATCCCGAGGCCGAGATCGCGGCGGCGCGAGAGATCTTTTCGGTCGATCAAAAAGGTTTTCGAGACGCCATGCTCGCCAAGCTGGAGCGCCGCGATCCACTTGCCGTCGGGCGAATAAGCAGCTTTCCACAGCTCTTTTTCGAGAGGCATGGCCGCCGCAGTCTGAAGATCGAGCAGCTTGAGCCGCGGGTCCGAGCTCACCAGCGTCCCCGGCACACGGCTCAGGTCTTTGATCACAGCCTCTTGCGAATCGGGAGCGAGATCGACCACCCGCCATGGCCCTCCCGCGATGCAATCCGGCGTCTGGAGGACGGGATGCATGCTGCCGCTCGGCAAGCTAACCTCAAATACTCCACATCTCCTGCTATTGCCGTCATGGCGCGCTCCTGAGAAAACGATCTTGTCTTCAGCTCGCGACACCGCAAAACTGTTGATCCCGTCGAAATCGTCGAACCCAGGGAGCCGGCTGACCTTGACGGGATTCAGTCCGATTTTCAACAAACCCGGCGCCGTTGTGAAGGACTTTTCGTCCAAGCGTTGGAACGCGGTCGCATACAGAGATTCACCGCTTGCCCCAAACGCGATATAGCGTAGCGTCAAAGGAAGGTGGATGCTAGACTCATTTCCAACGCCTGGGAATATGACTAGTCTGGAGTCTCCGTCGATGCCCTCCGATACGTAGGCAGCGGCGTCGAATCGGGCGGGACTGGGCCCCGCTCCTTCCGCCGCAAGCGCGCCCAACGCGATGATCGCGGCGACACGAAGCCATCCAGTCATGCGATTTATGCTAAACCCCTGGAGGTGGAACGCGCTCACCTTTTTGGAGTCCCCGGCGCGCGGCGACGACGGCAATTGCTTGAATTCTGGAAGTCCCAACTATTTGGAATACTCCCGTCTGGTTTGGACTCTAAGTCTCTGATTACCGGGCATATTCCGGCTTGAAGGACCCTTTAGGTTGGCCTCGGATGTGCATGAACATAGCGCCGGACCATGTCTTCTCGCGCGGAAACGTCGATTTTTTTGGCCGATTTGGGTCACAATCAGCTCACCATCAGCTCGGATGTATACCCCCTGGGGGTCGCGAATCTGGCCGAATACGCGCGGAGGCACGTCCAGGGCGGGGACCGGCTTAGAATCCGCATTTTTCGCGAACCGCAGGAATTGAGAGCCGCCATCGACGCCGAGGCGCCGGACGTCTTGGGGCTCAGCAGCTACTCCTGGAATCACAACCTGGCGTTGTGCTTCGCCCGCTACGTGAAGGGCAAGAATCCCGCCGCGATCACGATGATGGGCGGCCCGAACTTCCCCCTCACCCTGGAAGAGCAGGAATCCTGGCTGCGGGGAATGCCCGAAATCGACATCGCGGTGCGCGGCCCCACGTACGAAGGAGAGCGGGCCTTCCGCAACATCGTTCAGCGCTATCTGGATACGGACGGAACTCTCGAGGGCATTCAACAAGAGCCGGTCGCCGGCAACCTCTGGATTCATCCGCGCACGGGCGAATTCGTGCGCGGCGCTGAGCTTGACCGCATTCTCGATCTGGACGAGATTCCATCGCCTTACGTATCGGGGCTGCTCGATCCCTATTTCGCGACCGGCTATCTGCCCATGATGCAGATCGCCCGAGGTTGCCCGTTTAGCTGCGCTTTCTGCAACTCCTCGGTTAAGTCGAACAGCAAAATCTATCGGCATTCGCTCGAAAACCTGAAAGCCGACCTCCTCTACGTTGCCGAGCGCGTGCGCCGCGAAGTGGCGCTCACTTTCGCCGATGACAACTTCGGCATGTACGATTTCGACGAGGAAGTGGCCGATTTTATCGCTTATCTTCAGGATAAATTCGAATGGCCCCGCTACATCCGCACCACCACGGGCAAGAATCGCGGTGAGCGGATCATCGAGATCATGCGTAAGATTCGCGGCGCGCTGCCTATGACCGCCGCCGTGCAATCGATGGACCCGACGGTGCTCAAAAACATCGAGCGATCCAACATCAAGCTCGAAACCTACACCCAGATTCAGAAGGAAGTCCGGGCGCAGGGCATGCAGTCTTACGGCGAAATGATCCTGTGCCTGCCGGGCGAAACGAAGGCTTCGTTCATGAAAGGGATTCGCGATCTGATGGAAGCGGGCGTCACGCGAGTCTCCGCCCATCAGTTGATGCTGCTGCACGGCGCGCCTCTTAGCAATCCCGATAGCCGGCGCAAGTTCGGCATGAAGACGCTGTTTCGGGTGGTCGCGCGCGACATCGGCAACTACACCGGCGAACCGGTGATCGAAACCGAAGAGATGGTGGTGAGCACGTCCACTTTCAGCTTCGAGGAATACCTGGAAGTCCGCGTATTCCATCTCTTGCTGACGATCTTCTATTACGAAAGTAATTTCGAAGAAATATTCGAGCTGGCGCGGGAGATGGGCATCAAGCCGTTCGATCTGGTAGCCAGAATGCCGGCCATGCTCGATCGCGCTCCCGCCGGGTTCCGCAAGGTGATCGACGATTTCGTGCGCGAAAGCAAGGAAGAGTTGTTCCCCAGCCGTGAGGCTGTGATCGCCTGGGCGCGCGGGCATCTGGACGGACTGTTGAGCGGAGAGCTCGGCGGCAATCTTCTGAGCAAGTACTCGATGCTGGGGCGCTTTTACGCGACCAGCGAGGCGCTGGACTTCCTGCGCGAGGTCTTGCTGTCCCAGGAAGCCGTGGCGCATCGGGAGCAGGTTCACGCCGTGATCGAATATTTGCGCTGTGTCCTGCTGCACTGCCCATTCGAGCAAACGCTGGAATCCGCCCCCTCGTGGGAGAGCGCCTACGACGTCGAGGCCTGGGTGGAAGGCAAGTACAGCCAGCCGCTCTCCGCCTATCGCTACTCGGAATCGAAAACCTTTCACACGCTGGTCGAGCCGGAAAAGAAGGCTCTCATCGAAAACCGGATTCGCACCTTTGGGGAGCATCCCTCCGGCCTGGGCAAGTTCACGCGGACGATGTTTGCACGGCAGTTGCGCCGCACCATGTTTGCCACGGCGCCGAGCTCGAGCGCCGCCGGCGTCTCCAAGCCGCTCGGATATGTCCAATAACAGACCGCCAACCGTTTTCGATCTGCGCGCGCTGAATGACGCGGCGGCCCTTGACGAATTCGGGCGCTTTTATGAAGACGAAGGCTACTGCGTGCTCGGCGGGCTGCAAGAGAGCGTCACGAGCCTTTATCTTCCTGTCCTGATGCAGGCCACGGGACTGGGCCGAGGCGAGATGGAAGCCATGCTCGATCCGCGCGCGCCCGAGCCGATGCTTCCGCAGGAGCTTCGTAAGAAGGTATCGCGAGTCTCCACGTCCGCTAGTCTCGCGGACGACCTGACCGGCGCGCTGCGGCCCGTCCTGGCGCGGCTGCTCGGCCCCATTCTTCACCCTAGCCGCGATTTTCACGCGCAATTCAAGTGCGGCGTTACCGGGCGCGTCGCCTACGGCGGCTACGATTCGCAGGCGAGCTATCTCGAAGTGCATGGCGCCTACCAGCTCCATCAGGATTTTACCGGCGCGAGCATTCCCACCAGCCCCGCGGCCCTGATTTTGTGGGTGGGGCTGAACGAGTGCCCTGATTGGCCGGTGCGGTTTTATCCTCGCAGCCATAAGCTGGGCCTGTTGTGCCGCAAGTTCGTTCCGGTGGATCACCAGGGGCTGCCGGAGATTGGCGAGCCGATGGAATTCCACGCGCGTCCCGGCACGGGCATGATTTTCAATTCCCTGCTGCTGCACGGGACCGGCGACGGCGGCGCTTTGCGCCGCGTCAGTTGCGACATTCGTTTCTTTCCTTCCTGCCCCTATCTGCAATCTCCGCCGCGGCCGCTAGTGGACGCGCCGATGGAGTTCATCGAACGGCGCCTGGATAGCGAAACCGGGCCCACGCTGCGCGCGCCGCTGCTTGAAAACCTGGCGCTGGTGGGAGCAATGGGCGCGAACGTCGAGGCTCCGCCGCATTCGATTCTCAATTGGGCGAACTACCTGAACGACGTTTTGAACGGCGACCCGCGGCGCGGGCCATCGCATATAGAGCGCTTTGCCAACGTGGAGATCGGTATGGAGCCGGCCTTCACCTATATCGATCAGTTTCACGGCAAGCCGATGCACGGGGAAACGCTTGAGCTGATCCGCGAATCGCTGGGCGCCGCGCAGCCGGCGGAGGCGGGGAAACTCTAATGAATCGCGGGGGCCGCGTTCCGGACGTTTCGCTGGCGATGCCCTGCTACAACGAGGAGGATTGCCTCGGCCTCACGGTGCCGCCGCTGGTCGAAGCGTTCGAAAAGGCGGGGATCAATCTGGAAGTGGTCCTGGTCGACAATGGCTCGACCGACCGGACCTCCTCCGTCATCGACGAACTGATCGACCGCGGGCTGCCGGTGGCCAAAGCCGTCGTTTCGGTCAATCGCGGACAGGGTTTGGGGATCCGCACAGGGCTGAACGCGTGCCGCGGCCGGCACGTCGGTTACCTAGCGGCCGACGGTCAAGTATCGCCCGAGAGCGTGCTGCTGATTTACCGGGCCGTGGCGAACGCGGGGGATAGAACGATTGCCAAGGTCCGGCGCCGTTTCCGTCCGGATAGCTCGATCCGCAAGATCGTTTCGATCTTCTACAACATCGGCATGATGATTATTTTCCCTGGCCTGCCCTCACTCGACGTGAACGGCAGCCCGAGGATCATGCCCCGCGAAGTCGTTCCTCTGATGGAGCTGACGTCGTCGGATTGGTTCCTGGAAGCCGAGATCATGCTGAAGGCGCAATATCTGCGGCTGATGGTGATCGAGATCGACGTCCCGGGCCGGTTGCGCAAGGGCGGGCGGTCGAACGTCCGGCTCAAGACGATTTTCGAATTCATGGGCAATATCCTGCGCTATCGCTTCGGCGGCCCCTGGCGCGAGTGGCGCCGGCGAGTGTCGCAGACCGAGGTCCGGGCGGCGCATGTGGAGGGTGGGCTTTAGCCCGCGCGGCGCTTCAGCGCCGCTGGTCGGAATGCGAGGCTGAAGCCTCGCGCGGGCTAAAGCCCGCCCTCCAGTTAAAACAGGGTATAAATCAACGGAGCGGCGCCGGTGGCCGCGAGCACGATCAGCACGCTTAGCAGCAGCATCACCAGGATGATCGGCGTCAGCCACCACTTCTTGTTGTGGCGTAGGAAATACCAGAATTCGCCCATCGCGCCGCTCGATTTCTGTTCGGCCTGGGTTGCAAAATCGTTCTCTTTGGACATAAATAGCTTTAAAATTGCCTGAAATACCGCTCCTGCGGATCGGGTTGGTGAGCGGTCCAGTAGCTCGCCGCCGGCCGGTCGAAACGTCGGCTCATCGGATCGTGGAATAGCCTCACCAGCAGACCGATCGGAGTGAAAACCGCAAAGTACACCAAAAACAGCAACACATACGAGAGTACATAGCCGATCGGATACGTCAGCCGGGTCAAGCCTGTGTAAACGGGTTTAATCGCTCGCGTCGCGATCAGGCCCGCGATGGCCACCGCCGCACCCGCGATCCAAACCGCAACCGCCGCGCGAGGCATGTGGAGTTTCCGCGTTAATGCCGCGCCGACTAGCCCGCACAGCAGCGGCCACCACAGGCCCGCGAACCAGCGCAGATCCCGAGTGGAAGGCTCCGTGTTGATTTCAAGCAGAGGCACGATCTATTTCCCCGTACGGCGCCCGATCAGGACGCCGGGCAAGACCCTGGCGACGGGGTTGGAGACGGCGCCGGGGAGGCCGGAAGCGCGTTCTAATCCCGCCTGTTGAAACCAACCGAGTATTTCGCCCGCGGCCGAGGCGCCGAGCTTCGGGAAAGGGCCGGCGACGATGTGCCCGCCCGGGCGCAGAAGCCGAACCAGCCTTAGAAAATTCTCGCGCGGATCGCCGGCGCGGGGCGCCGCGCCGTTGCATAGGACGACATCGAACTCTCCCGCCTGAAACGGCGGCAGGAATAAATTGATCTGCACAAAGCGGACCCGGCTGAGGCGGTTCGCCCGCCGAAACGCTTCGGCTGCGCGAAGCGAATCCATGCGCGCATCCGCGCCTGTCACGCGGCGGCAGGAGACGCCCAAGAAATTGCTCAACTCGCCCGCGCCGCAGCCGATCTCCAGCACCGACGCGTTGTAGGGAATGGTTTCATCCAGGGTTCGCGCGTAGGGAATACGGCGGGATTTTTCGATGAGAGAGCGCACGGATTCGGACTCGTCGTAATCAGGAGACTCTGTTTTCTCGGTTCTCGCGCCGCCGTTCTGAGGCCAATGTAGTTCCGGCACGCCGTCCAAGATCTGGAATCGATGGCGGCAGCTCTCGGCGACGATCTCCGCGCCGTTGCGGCGCAGGCGCGAGCCGCTGCCGCAAGGGCAAGCGAGCGCTTCCTCCAGCACGCCCGCGGAGCGATCCTCCACCCAAGCTTTCTGGGCGCGCTTGTGGATCAGGAACGGCCCCATGCACAGCACGTCGATATCGGAGGCCATGAAGGTGGAATAGGCTTCGGCGGGCGTGCAAACGATCGGGTCCCAACCAAGGTTGAAGCTGGTGTTAACGATTACGGGGCAGCCGGTTCGCCGGTGAAACGCTTCGAGCACCTTGTGGTAAAGGCCATGACGCTCCGCGTCGACGGTTTGAATACGCGCCGAGTAATCCACGTGCGTCACCGCTGGAATTTCGGATCGGTTGATTTTGAGTTTCCCGATGCCCGAAAGCCGCTCCTGCTCGGGATCGAGCGGCCGGCGCTTCTCTTCGCGGACCGGCGCGACGAGCAGCATGTACGGCGAATTGATCCCATCCGGGACGCCGAAAAATTCCGCGGCTTTCTCGCGCAGCACGGCGGGGGCGAAAGGGCGGAAGCCTTCCCGGAACTTCACCTTCACGTTCATCACCGTCTGCATTTCGGGATTGCGCGGATCTCCTAGAAGGCTGCGCGCGCCCAAAGCGCGAGGTCCATATTCCATGCGCCCCTGGAACCAGCCAATGACGCGGCCTTGGCCAATCTCGCAAGCGACGCGATTGGCCAGCTCGTCTTCACTGTCGATCTTCTGGTACGCGGCGTCGACGCCGTCGAGGAATTTTTGTATTTCGTCGCCCGAATAGCTTGGCCCCAGAAGCGATCCGGATTGCGAATCGCCGGCCTTCGCCACGCGTGGCTTGCCCAGTAATTGATGCCAGGCGAACAGAGCCGCTCCCAGCGCGCCTCCAGCGTCGCCCGCCGCGGGCTGAATCCACAGGTCCTCGAAAGGCCCTTCGCGCAGCAGCCTTCCGTTGGCTACGCAGTTAAGGGCGACTCCGCCCGCCAGACACAGGTTTTTCAACCCCGTGATTTTGTGGACGTGCCGGGCCGTGCGCAGCACGATCTCCTCGGTGACCTTTTGAATCGACGCCGCCACGTCCATGTCCCTCTCCGTCAGCAGAGTGTCCGGTTTGCGGGGAGGGCCGCCAAACAGACGATGAAATTTTTCGGAAGTCATCGTCAGGCCCTGGCAATAGTTGAAATAGGACATGTCGAGCCGGAAGGAGCCGTCCGGCTTCAGGTCGAGCATCTTCTCCAAAATGAGATCGGTATAGCGGGGCGTCCCATACGGCGCCAGGCCCATGAGCTTGTACTCGCCGCTATTCACCGCGAAGCCGCAATAGTAGGTGAAGGCTGAATACAGCAATCCCAGCGAATGGGGAAAGTGCTGCTCCTGGAGCATCGTAATCCGGTTGTCCTCGCCGCGCGCGATGCTCGCTGTGGCCCACTCGCCGACGCCGTCCAGGGTCAAAACCGCCGCTTCTTCAAACGGGGAGGGGAAGAAAGCGCTGGCGGCGTGCGATTCGTGATGCTGGGTGTAGATGTATCGCTTTTTGTAGGCGTGCTTCAGCCCCCGGTTCATCTCGCGGGTGAGGTGCAACTTCTGGTTTATCCAGACCGGCATGGCCTTGCAGAAAGATGCGAATCCCGAGGGCGCGTAAGCCAGATAGGTTTCGAGGAGCCGCTGGAATTTGAGAAAAGGCTTGTCGTAAAAGGCGACGTAATCCAGTTGGGCGGCCTCGATTCCGGCCTCTCTCAGGCAATATTCGATCGCCTTTACCGGGAATCGCTCGTCGTATTTCTTGCGGGTGAAGCGCTCTTCCTGGGCCGCGGCCACCACCTTCCCATCGACGAGAAGCGCAGCGGCTGAATCGTGGTAAAACGCCGACACGCCGAGAATCGAGACCATTCGCTTATTTTCTAAGTGGCCGAGTCGACGGCCATCAGCGGGACTGGGCGCTCACACTGACGTCGCCGCCACCGCGCCAAGACCTTTGCACATAATCCGCCACTAGGCTCGCCGAAAGAAGATGGCCCGCCGCCGTCATGTGTACGTCGTGGGCGTAGAACAACGGTTTTTGCTTGCCCGCGTCGCGGAAGGCGTTAGATGGCTCGATCAGCGGAATCTGCTCAGTTTGGCAGATGCGCACAACGTTACCAACAACTTCGGTGGGATCGTACTCGGGGGGAATCTGAGATTGAACCCATTCCTGGGGAGACAATTCGACGCGCGTCGGTACGTAAAACAACAAAAGATCGGCGCCGTGCTCCCGCGTCTCCCGTTTCATCCTGCGCAACAAAGCCTGAGTGATATCCCAGACCCGTTTGGTATCCGGGGTTTCCGTCTTTTGGTAGACCCTGAATTCGTCCGCCGTGCCTCCCGCCCCCGCCGGCATGGGTGACGGGGCGGACGGGCGATGCTGGAAGGTTATCAGCGAATAAAGCTTCGGGCTGGCCTTCATCGTGTCCCGCAGCAGCGCGTAGAGCTTCGACCGGTCCTCCAACGCAGGCGCGGGTTTGGGAACGGGAACGTCCTGAAGAACCAGATTGCCGGCTTCGTCCAGCTTGAACACCGGCTTGAACGTCGCGCCGCCCAGCAGGCGGTCGCCATTCATCCAGATGTCGTTGTAATAAAGGAACAAAACCACTAGATCGGGCTGATACTTCCAGCCCTCCGTTTCCAGCATCAACAATTCCTGATCGGTTGAATAGGCGGATACGCCCAGATTGACGACGTCAGATTTCGGGGCAAGCTGCTTTTCAAGCACCTCCGAAACCCGAGCCTCCAGCGGAACGCTGTACCCGTCCACCATCGAATCGCCAAGGATCAGAATCCGCGATTTTCCGGGCGGTTTGGCGTAAGGCCGGTCTGGGCCACGCAAGCCTTTGGCGCTGTAATGCAACGCCGTCTGAAAATCCTGTGTGACGACGCGCGTTGAGGCATTGGGGGCGATTTTCCAGCCCAACAAAGGGTCGTACTCGGTGAACGCGTTCAAATGCACGCGGCCGTCGTGCAGATTGAGGATTCGAAGCGCGATTTCGCCGAGAAACAGCGCAAAAACCAGCGAACCAAACAAAAACACACCACGAATGAGGTATATGCGTTTGTTCGGCTGTCCGGCCATGACGGTCTGCACTCCCGCGGGGGAAGTCTGCTGAATTGGAAGTTGCTGCAGTGCAAGCTTGGGGCCACACCCTACGTCTTTTGGAAACGGTGCGGATCGGAAGTCAGGACTCGCGCGTCGGGAACACGTCCAAACTATTTGTAAAATGCTCATCCCTTTAGGACTTGAGTGGCCCGAGCGTCCGCTTGTCCAAACGAAGCGTTGCGGGCCGCAAATGGCATAGGACCTGCACGGCAACAGCGCAAACACACACTTGTCGAATCCGCACCACAAACGGACGAACTGCCGCGCCTGCGGAGGGGAGCGGCTAAGGCTCTTTCTTAGCCTGGGTCTTCAGCCGTTAGCCAATAGCTTTCTCCGAAGCCCCGCTGAGTTCGCCAGCGAAGGGTTCTATCCGCTGGACGTCTATTTTTGCGAAGATTGCTCGCTGGCGCAGTTGCTGGATGTGATCGACCCCGAGGTTCTCTTCCGCGATTATATTTACGTCACCGGCACTTCGGAAACGATGGCCACCCACAACCGGCAGTACGCCGCGACTGTCGCCGAGCTATTGGGATTAGGCGCGAGCGATCTGGTGGTCGAGGCCGCCAGCAACGACGGCAGCCTTCTCGGTCAATTTCAAAAGATGGGCATCCGGACGCTCGGCGTGGAGCCGGCCCGAAATCTGGCGGAAGTTGCGCGGGCCAACGGCATCGACACCGAGGAGTGGTTCTTCGGCTCGGCCAGCGCGCAGCGGCTTCGGGAGGAGCATGGACCCGCTAAGGCGGTAATCGCGAACAACGTTTTGGCGCACGTGGACGACACTCGGGATTTCCTGAGCGGAGCGCGCCGTCTGCTGGCGGAAGGCGGATTGGCGATTTTCGAGGTCCCCTATCTGGGAGAACTCCTGAACCGCCTGGAATACGACACCATTTATCACGAGCACTTGTGTTATTTCTCTGTGATGGCGCTGCGGCGGCTATGCGAAGCGGCGGAGCTAAAAATCGCGCGGATCGACCGCGTGAGCGTGCATGGAGGCTCGCTGCGGGTCTACGCCGGGACGGGCTCCGAGCATTGCGCGGCGGTCACCGATTGGGAACGCAAAGAGAGGGAGTTGGGATTCGACTCTTTGTCCACCTACGAGGCCTTTGCGCGGGCCGTTGAAAATCACCGGCGCCTGCTGCGGGATTTCTTGTGCGAGCGCCGCTTGCGCGGCCGAACTCTGGCCGCCTACGGAGCGCCCGCGAAGGGAAATACCCTGCTCAACTACTGCGGGATCGACGCGAATATCATCCCCTACACCGTCGACCGGAACGCGCGGAAGGTGGGCATGTATACGCCCGGAACGCACCTTCCCGTCCGCCCCGTCTCCGCGCTGTTGGATCAGCGTCCGGACGAAGTCCTTATTCTGGCCTGGAATTTCAGCCAGGAAATCATGCGCCAGCAGGAAGCCTACCGCGTACAAGGGGGCCGCTTCATTACGCCGCTCCCAGAGCCGGTAGCAATGTAGGCGCCCGTACGCCGCTATGAAAACGATCATTCTCGCGGGGGGAAAAGGAACCAGGCTGGCGGAGGAAACCTCCATCCGCCCCAAGCCCATGGTAGAGATCGGCGGCAGGCCGATTTTGTGGCATATTATGCAGATCTATGCCGCGCACGGCTTTACCGAATTTCTGGTGGCGTGCGGCTACAAAGGCGAGACGATCAAGGAATATTTCCACAACTTTTCGATTCATTCGAGCGATTATTTTATCGATTTGAACACCGGCGAGCGCACAGTGATCAACGGGCGAGGCATCGGATGGAAGGTGGGCCTGTTCGACACAGGGCTCGAGACGATGACCGGAGGGCGTCTGCTGCGCCTGCGGCCGTGGATCGGAGAGGAGCCGTTCATGATGACCTACGGCGACGGCTTGGGCGACATAAACGTTTGCGCGCTGCTCGATTTTCACCGTTCTCACGGAAAGCTCGCCACTGTCACCGCGGTTCGCCCGCCGTCCCGGTTCGGCAATCTTACTCTGAGGGGCAGCGCCGTCTGCGAGTTCGCCGAGAAGCCCCAAACCGACGAAGGCTGGATCAACGGTGGTTTTTTCGTGTTCAGCCCGAAGGTGCTGGACTATCTGGAGGACGATGGAACGATCCTGGAGCAAGAGACGCTGGTCCGGCTGGCGCGGGAACAGGAGCTAATGGCGTTCCGGCATCCGGGATTTTGGCAGCCCATGGACACGTTGCGCGAAAAGCTATTGCTGGAGTCGCTTTGGTCCAGCGGTCAGGCGCCTTGGAAGATCTGGAAGTGAGTATAAAACGTGGGATGAGCTTCACTTGTCCTGCCAGGAGTCGGAGCTAGCGCGCGGGGGCGCTAGGGCAAGCTGAAGCCCGTCCCAAAACCGCGAAGTTCGCACTAAGCGCGAGGAGAAGTCGGAGGCGCAAATCGCGTCTCGCGCCGAATTGTGACCGAAATATATACCGATTTGACCGCGGCACAAGTGGCCGCGATGACGAGGGCTATCTATCGCACCGGTCCCGGGATACGGCGCCGCATTCAACATCTGCGGCCGTACACCTGCCCGGTCGAGGTTCTGCTTCCGCTGTTTCCGGAGGCCGGATCGGTGATGGATATCGGGTGCGGCGGAGGTCTCCTGCTCGGTCTAGCTTTGCGGTCTGGAAAAAATATTCGCGCCACTGGGATCGATATCTCGGAAAAGGCTCTCCAGATGGCGGCGTCGATGCGGCAAAACGGGCTCGATGCGGACCAGCGCGAGCGATTGACGCTCCACTTGTCGCGCGGCGTCGCGGACTGGCCTTCGGCCGCTTTCGACATGGTGAGCCTGATCGACGTGATGCATCACGTAAGGCTGGACCTGCGTTTCGGGCTGCTTGAGGCGGCTATGGAGCGCGTCAAGCCAGGCGGAATTCTTCTCTATAAAGACATGTGCCGCCGGCCACGATGGCGCGCGTTGTTAAATGCGTGCCAGGACCTGGTGGTTTCGCGGCAGATCATCCACTACACCCCCATTGAGAAAATCGAAGCCTCGATAGTCGAGTCGGGATTCGTCGAGCTGCGTTCGGAAAACATCAACCGGCTCGGCTACGGGCACGAGCTGCGTGTTTACCGGCGGCTGGGTTGATCGGCCGGCGGCGATAGCCGGTTAAGGATTCGCGGTCGGATTCACTCCGATCTGAATGTGGCCTTCGCGAATGTCCTTGTTATTCTCCTCGCAGGAATATTCCATGATTTCCCAATCCGGGCGCAGGGTCCAGACGCGAACGCTGTCCCATTTTTTCGTGTAAGTCTTGGGATCGTCGATGGTCAGAACGTAGTCGATGTGGCCCAGGTCGCGGCGCTTGAACCGCTCGATCGTATGTAGCTGATCGCTGTGAGGATGGCCGTCGGTATCGAGCCGCGTCTTGCCGTTAAACGCGATGGTGTCGATCACCAGCGTGTCGCCTTCCCAGTGGCCGACGGAATTTCCGAACCAGGTCGGGTCCGGATTCTTGGGATGCGGACGCCCGTCGATGGGCGTGACGTGAAACCAACTGTTCTGTTCATACAGCATGGCGATGTACTTGTCGTTTTGAACGATCTGGATCGGATGCGGTCCGCCGACGCTGCGCATCAGGCCGAAAGGCAGGCAGCTTCCGGTGTAGTCGCCTTTGGACGCGTCATAGCTATCCCATTGCTGCTTGCCCCAAGCGGTGTAGGGAAGCTCTCCCGCGCCCTTACAGCAGGGCATATCTTTGGTGACGTCGGCCATGCGTGGACTCTGCCAGACTCCGCCGAAATCGGGATGCCCATTCGCCAGCCTTGGCGCGGGGCCCTTGGGAGGCTGATAGGGAGGTTGCTGCCCGGCCGCGGGCTGAATCCAGAATGTGGCGAGGGCTACCGCCCCCACGATCGCCGAACCAAGTACACGACTGCGCATTTTTTGCTCCTCGTTAAGGTAGGCTACTCCGGGCGCGGGCGAGTGTCAAGGAAGCGAAGGACGCCGGTGGGGCTCAGACCGTAATCCGTCCGTAAGCTTGCCCCCGCCCTCACAGGCGGAGCTGAAAGTGGGCAAGACTGCGTTCCAGCGTTCGCACCCAGCCCCGGCCGTAAGGCCGGGGATAAGCGCCGGTTGAATACCTATCGACGGATTACGGTCGGAGGCGCGCCCCGGGCATTGACAGCATTTTCCGAAATCGGCTACCTTAATTCTAGGAACTCGCATCGGTGCGCGTAAGCGGCGCCACCGCTGGAGCCACGCTGTACGGGGACGCGCTTTATTTCAGAATGCGCTATATTGGTCTGGAGAAAAGGTCTGTCTAGATGAAAACCGTAATTCCCTCGATGGACGATCTAGTGCGCGAATGGCGCGTGATCGACGCCGAGGGTCAGATTTTGGGCCGTGTGGCGAGCAACGCCGCCATGGTCCTGATGGGAAAAACTAAACCTGCGTACACGCCTTTTTTAGATACCGGCGATCATGTGATCGTGGTGAATGCGGATAAAATCCGGCTTACCGGGCGCAAGGAGACGCAAAAGATTTATCGCCGCCACTCGGGCTATCCAGGTGGGTTGACCGAAGACAGCGCCCGTTCGGTGCGGGAAAAGCGGCCCGTAAGGCTGGTGGAGGAGGCGATCCAGGGAATGCTTCCGAAGACCAAGCTGGGCAAGCAGATGTACCGGAAATTGAAAGTATATGCCGGTCCCAAGCATCCGCACCAGGCGCAAAAACCTACTGAGTTGACAGTGGCGTAAGCAAGGCGGGCGGAGGCCCGCCCCACGACAAGGAGATTTGTGGCGTTAGTACAGCATTTAGGCACCGGCCGTCGCAAGCGCGCGGTGGCAAGAGTGTTTCTGCGCTCGGGCAAGGGTCAGATCTCGGTGAATGGCCGCGCGTTCGAAAATTACTTTCCCAGCGAGGCGTCGCGCGCGATCGTCCGGCAGCCGCTGCTGGCCACCGAGACCGCGGATAAGTTCGACGTTTTGATCACCACTTCCGGCGGAGGCCCTAACGGTCAGGCCGGCGCCGCGAAACTCGGCATCGCGCGCGCGTTGCTGGAGTTCAACTCCGAGCTGCGCGCCAAATTGAAAGAACTGGGGATGCTGCGGCGGGATTCCCGCCAGCACGAGCGCAAAAAGTACGGGCAAAAGGGCGCTCGCAAACGCTTCCAATTCTCCAAACGCTAGTTGTGCGCACCAGCGACGTCGTGCGCCACACAACTACCGCGGGCTTCCGGTCCGCGCCACCTTTCACCCCCAAGCCGCAAAATTCCGCTTTGGGCCGCGGCAAGGGTCGTTTAACCGAATATTGAGGAGGTTATTTGCCGTCTATTAGCATGAAGGAATTGCTCGAAGCCGGCGTTCACTTCGGGCACCAGACCAAGCGCTGGAATCCAAAGATGAAAGAGTACATCTTTGGCGAACGCAATGGCATTTACATCATCGATCTGCAAAAAACGCTGAAGCTGTTCAAGGACGCCATGCGCTACGTGGGCGAAATGGCCTCGCAGGGCAAGACGGTGCTGTTCGTCGGCACCAAGCGGCAGGCTCAGGAAGCGGTCGCCGAAGAAGCCGTCAAGTGCCAGCAATTCTACGTGAATCAACGATGGCTGGGCGGGCTGCTCACCAACATGAGCACCGTGCAGCGATCCATCAAACGGCTGAAGGAACTGGATGGGATGGCCGCCGAAGGCAATTGGGACGGCCGCGCCAAGAAGGAAATCATCCGCCTGGAGCGTGAGCGCAAGCACCTGAATCAAAATTTGGCCGGCATCAAGGACATGAACGGCCTGCCCGACATGCTGTTCGTCATCGATTCGAACAAGGAATCGATCGCCGTGGACGAGGCCCGGAAACTGGGCATCCCCGTGGTCGCGGTGGTGGA
The DNA here is from genome assembly GCA_036557165.1 of Bryobacteraceae bacterium. Classification (GTDB taxonomy): domain Bacteria; phylum Acidobacteriota; class Terriglobia; order Bryobacterales; family Bryobacteraceae; genus Palsa-187. The sequence continues at coordinate 4,472 of DATBIA010000082.1, read as the reverse complement.
CACCAATTGCGATCCCGACAAAGTCGATTACGTGATCCCCGGCAACGACGACGCTCTGCGCGCCATCCGGTTGTTCACGACCAAGGTTTCCGAAGCCGTCGTGGAAGGACGGCAGCTCGCCAGCGCGCAGGACTTCGAGGCGGAAAAGATGGTGAGCGGCGAGGAAACTCCGGTGGAGGAAATCCCCGAGTACGCGCAGTACGTGGATCCAAAATACAACGAGCAGCTCATGTCTGAAAGCATGCCGGACGAGGATCTGCCCTCCATGTCGCTGCCGCGTAAGGGGCCCGCGTCGGAGCAGGCGCCCGAGGAAGTCACCACCCGGAATCAGTAGCCGGGAGCCGTCACTGGCCGTCTCCACCGGGGGGCTGCCGTCATGAAGAGCGAAACTGAACCGTGAAAACTATGGAGATTAGCGCACAACTGGTAAAACAGCTCCGCGAGCGCACCGGGGCGGGAATGATGGAGTGCAAAGCCGCCCTTACAGAGGCCGGCGGAAACATCGGGGAAGCCGAGATCGTGCTTCGCAAGAAGGGTATCGCGTCGGCCGCTAAAAAGTCGACGCGCGCCACCAAACAAGGCGTCATCGGGAGCTATATTCATCCCGGAGCGCAGCTCGGCGTACTGATCGAGGTGAATTGCGAATCGGATTTCGTCGCGCGCACCGAGGATTTTCAGACGCTGGTGCACGATCTCGCTATGCAGGTGGCGGCCGCGGATCCCAAGTTCCTCCGCAAGGAGGACGTCACGGAGGCGGCGCTGGCCCAGGAGCGCGACATTCAGCGCGCCCGTGCCTTGTCCGAGGGCAAGCCCGAGAAGATGGTCGATAAGATCGTCGAAGGCCGCATGAACAAGTTCTACGAGGAAGTCTGCCTTCTGGAGCAGCCTTTCATCAAGGAAAACACGACGACGGTCTCCGATTTGATCAAATCGAAAATCGCCAAGCTGGGGGAGAACATTTCGGTATCGCGGTTCACTCGCTTCAAAGTCGGGGACACCGCGCCCGCGGAGTAATCCATGACGGCCGAGGGTGGTCAGGTTCGCGTGGCGAGCTACGGGCGCATCCTCCTCAAGTTAAGCGGGGAAGTTCTCGCCGGCCAGCGCGGCTTCGGCATTGATGCGGAGCGCGTGGGCTCGCTGGCGGCCGAAATCGCCGAAGTGGCGCGATCGGGCGCGCAGATCGGGCTGGTAGTCGGGGGCGGCAACTTCTTCCGGGGCGTGGCGGCCGCGGCCAAGAACATGGACCGTGTGACGGCGGATCACATGGGCATGCTCGCCACCGTCATCAACGCCTTGGCGCTACAGGATGCGCTCGAAAAAACCGGCGTCCCGGCTCGCGTCATGACCGCCATCGAAATGCACCAGGTGGCCGAGCCGTACATCCGCCGCCGCGCCATCCGTCATCTGGAAAAAGGCCGCATCGTGATCTTCGCGGGCGGCACCTCCAACCCGTTTTTCTCCACCGATACGGCGGCGGCCCTGCGCGCTTTGGAGATCCACGCCGACGTGGTCGCCAAGGCCACGCGCGTCGACGGCGTCTACGACAAAGATCCTCTGGCTCATGCCGAGGCGGTGCGTTTTGCCGAGATCGATTACTCCGAAGTGCTGGCGCGGAACCTCCGTGTGCTGGACGCTTCCGCGGTGGCGATGTGCCGCGATAACCGTATGCCGATCGTGGTCTTCAACTTGACCGTGCATGGCAATATAATGCGTATGGCGAAGGGTGAGGCTATCGGAACCCTCATCCATTGAAAGACCGATATGAAACCAGAAGCTACCGCGGCGACGTCCGCCAATAATTTTAAGAATGTAAGAGAAGTTGAGGCCGGCGCCAAGACGCGCATGGAAAAAGCGCTGACGGATTTGCAGCACGCCATGGCGGGCATCCGCACGGGCCGGGCCTCCGTGAGCATTTTCGACAATCTGAAGGTGGACTATTACGGAACTCCCACGCCTTTGAATCAACTCGCGAACCTGCACGTGCCGGAACCCACTCTGATCACGATTCAACCCTGGGACGTCTCGCAAATCGGAGCGATCGATAAGGCGATCCGCGGCTCGGATCTTGGCTTAAATCCCGCCAACGATGGAAAAATTCTGCGCGTGCCGATCCCTCCTTTGACCGAGGAGCGGCGCAGGGAAATCGTCAAGCGGCTGCATCATGTGGCGGAGGACCACCGGGTGGCGCTGCGCAATATCCGCCGCGACGCCAACGAGCACATGAAGAAGCTGCTCAAGGACAAGGTCATCAGCGAGGACGACGAGCGGCGCGGCCTCGAGGAAGTCCAGAAGATGACCGACGCGCACATCGGCAAGATCGACACGGCGGCGAAGGCGAAAGAAAAAGAGATCCTGGATATTAAATAGATGAACCGAAGCTATTCACTCCGTCGCTGAATTCTACGCATAAACTCGCCCGGGGCGACGACCTGGAGATTCGGAGCTGTCTTCCGCAGTCGCAGGCCATCCGAGTCGTCGGGTTTGGCAAGGTCCAAAATGTCGTTATCGCGGCTGACGAGGAAATTCGCTTCCGCCGCGATCGCCAGGTTGATATACGGGGCGTCCTTCCGGATCGCGCGCAAATTCGAAACGCGGCGCAACGCTGGGAATCCAAATGGCCCGGCTTCGAGCCGAATCCAGAAAGCGCTCGACCAGATCGTCAGTTAGAGAGCGGAATTTGTGCCGGAGCGCCGGCCGCGAAAGAACGTCCTGAATCTCCTCGAAAATCTCCGCGGAGAGACACAACCGAACCAGCCCTATCTCGAAAAGGGCGAAGCACGCGCCCGCCAGACCTTTCGGTCTCGCCGCGCCTTGAAGAAAGAGCATGCAATCGAGCACGGCGCGGATGCGCGAGCCGCCCGGATTTACGAGCGATGGGAACGCCGCTCGCGATACGACTCATCACGGGCTCGCGCAAAGAGACTTTGCAGTTCCTCGTCTGTGATGCCGCTAGCGGCAACTTCCGCTCGAAAGGGGGCGAGAATCTCGCTAAGCGAGGGCCCCGACTTTACATCTTTGGCGAGGACGGCTCGAATGTACTCTTCACGGTCGACACCCGCGTTCTGCGCCCGCCGATCGATCTGCTTCAGCAATTCGCCGGGAATCGATACTTCAATAGTGTGCGTCATCTCGCTGACTCGCCCTGCTCGTCCACCATCTTGCCACAGAACGATTCAGCTCAGCGGGTGTTCGACGGTTCAAGCGAAACTGCTCCGCCGAAATGGTACACTGCCACTGCGGGAAAATATGACGCGACCGGATCGCTACTACCGGCCGGACTACCATCACTGTAACCAGCCAGCCGGCTTACAGGCCGACCACGGCCGAACTCGTCGCCATTCGTAAGGGCGAAGCGGCCATTGCTCGCGGCGAATACGTAACGTTGGCGGATCTGCTCAACAACCGTTTTCCGGTTAAACGGCAACCCTCACGTGTTCGCGCAGAAACTCGGGAGCAAGGTCGGCGCCGTTGTCCCAGGCTACGGTGTGGTGCGCAATCGAAAACCTCTTGAAACGATCAATATCGCGAAGCGGTTCAAATACGGCGAACTTGATGCGCTGGATCGCCTGGCCCTTAATCAGCATGTCGCTGCCGCAGACGGCGAACGCCTGCTCGTTCCAGTCCTGTCCGAACAGCACCAGCTCCGCTTCGGGATTGAGCTTGGCCAGGTATTCGTCGGCGACGCTCAGCATGCCGCCCGTACCGCACGCCGGATCGTAAAGCGTGCGCACGACTTTGGGCTGAGTCAGCAGCTTGTGGTCCGGAGCGAAAAGCAAATCCACCATCAGGCGGATGACTTCACGAGGGGTGAAATGATCGCCTGCTTCTTCGTTGGCCGCTTCGCTGAATTTGCGGATCAGCTCTTCGAAGATGTAGCCCATCGCGCGGTTGTCCACTTTTTCCGGATGTAAATCGATGGCGGAAAATTTCTGGACGATCAGGAAAAGCAGGTTCCGTTCTTCGAGCTTCGCCAATTCGGCTTCAAAGGCGAATTTATCGACAATCTCGCGGGCATGAGAGGAGAAGCCCTTGATGTAACGGGTCAGATTGCCCGCGATATTGTTTGGGTCGGCCGCCAGGCGCTCGAAGCCATATTTCGAGGTATTGAAGAACTTCTGTTTGCTCTCGCGCTGCAGAATCTTTTCGACCAGCGCCTCCGGCTGACCCTTCATTTCGGCTGCCTTGCGCAGCACCCTTTCACGGGTGGGTTCAAGCACGCAATCCAGGCGGCGCAACACCGTCATCGGCAGAATCACGCGGCCATATTGGTTGGGGCGATACGGACCGCGCAGTAAATCGGCAACGTTCCAAATGAAGCTGACGTATTCGCCGAAGTTTTGCAATGCGGAGCCTCCGAGGTTCTACCGGAAATTTTCAGGCTAGCACCCGGTGGCGCCATCGCGAGACGCATTCGCCCGTATTAAGATCCAGAAGATGAGGACGGCTACAACATGAAAGCGGATCTGGAGGCT
>DATBIA010000081.1:0-164199 GCA_036557165.1 Bryobacteraceae bacterium | reverse complement strand
AAGTTGGCCACATCCGATGGGGATACCGCTTCCGCGAGCGAATTGAACCAGCTCGCCACGGACTTCACCAGCGCGTCTCAAACGGGGCAACTGCCCAATCTTCAGGATCTTGCGCAGGCAATTGGCGGAGCGCATCATCACCATGGCCACCATCACGGTGGCTCTGCTGCTACGGATCCGAACAGCGCCGCCTCGTCACTGGACCAACTTATTAATTCGTTGGGAGCAAGCGGTCAGAGCGGCAAATTTAACGCGGAGTCGATTATCTTCAACACGCTATCGAGCGCGGGCGCGATTTGAACCGGTTCCGCTTAGCGGTCGTCCTCGCAGATATATTCGAACATCTCGCCGTTATCCACCCATCTGGACGGCGTCGACTCGGTGATCTGCGTTTTACCGCCCCACGTGGCCGTGTACGCTCCCGGATCGTCGATGGTCAGTTCGTAAACCAGGGAGCCAAGGGTCGGCCGCGAGAAACGCTCGGTGAGGTGCAGTTGCTCCGTGGTCGGATAGGAGCCCATAATCCACATCTTTTCGTTGAAGCCGACCGTGTCAACGACCAGCGTGTCACCTTCCCATTTCCCGACGGAATGGCCGAGGTAGGTCGGCCTTAAGTTCTTGGGATGCTCGCGGCCATCGGTGTAAATGACGCGCCAGGAGTGCGGTCCGCCGATGTTCATGATGAAAACGCTCTTCTGCTCGGGCGCGTCCACGATTTCAAAACCCGGCGCGAGCAGAAATTCCGGTCCCGGCGCGGCTTTGCAATCGATATAAGGCGGCCGCGCCAATATCTGGCTTTTTTGCCGGTAGTCGTAAACCTGCTTGGCCCAGGGCTGTAGCGGGACATTGGACACACGAGGCGCAAACCCCGGTCTCAGCTCCCAATATCCCTTGTGGCCGGGCGAGGATCCGAGGTTGACTCTTCCGTCGGGCCATCGAGGCGCCGGTTCAACCGGCCGCGAGACTTTCGGCCCTCCCTTTCCCTTCCCTCCTCCGCGCTGCCCCGATGCGGGAATCAGCGCGAACCAAAATGCGACGGCCGTGGCCACCACAGGCAGTGACCGTCCAGCGGCAAAGGCGATTCTCATTGGTATTTCCCCCCGCTGCCGTTGCTTAGGAATGTCGATTCGGCATTCTCTTCGCAGAAGTATTCCTGAATCTCCTGGTCCGGAACCCACCGAATCGTCCAGCCGCCGTTCCACGGCCGGGTGTACGTCCGCGGATCGTCCACCGTCACTTGATAGCGCAGCGTGTCCATGTCGGTCCGGGTGAAGCGCTCGGTCAGGTGCAGCGCCTCGGTGTGAGGGAGTCCGCCATTAGTGAACCAAAACTTCTCGTTGAAACCGACCGTATCCACGACCAAAGTATCTTTGTCCCAGCGGCCGGTGGACGCGCCGTAATAAGTGAGAACCAGGTCGTCTTTTTGGCCCATAGGGCGCCCGTCCGTGTAAATGATGCGCCAGTTGCGGTCGCCGCCGCCGAGGAATAGCAGGATGCGCCCGATTTCGGGCTGCTCCAGAAACTGAAATCCGTACGGGTTCTGAAAGTGCCGCACGCCTCCGGGTGGGATGCACCGGTTGTAGGGATCGTCCTTGAAAAGGGTGCGCTGCCGATATTCGTATAAAGCCTTCGCCCAGGGCTGGAACGGCGCTACTTTCCCGGCATCGGAAATGTTGACCAGAAGCCCGTCCTTATTCATGGGAACGTTGACGCCGGTTTCCACCAGCACTGTGGAGCTAGGAGGACCCCAATATCCCTTCTTCCCCGGCGCCGGTCCCAACCGCACGTGACTGCCGGGCCAGCGCGGCGCGGGCTGGCTCGCGGTTTTGACCGCTGGCTTGGATGAGATCGTAAACAGCTTGGCCCCGGTGCGAGCCAGGACAACCGAATTCGCTTTCGCCTGCAATTCAGGCCCCCGGGCAGGGAATCCGTCGACGTTGACCATATCGCCTATGTGAACCGAATCCCATCTCCAACCACTCTTTTCGAGATCCAGCGGGTTGCCGATTTCCACTTCCCAGGCGGCAACGGTTCCCGAGGCATCACGGACATTGATCCCGATGAATGCGCTGGGATTAGTCCAGTCGATTTTTACGACGGGACCGGAAAGCTTGATCTTTCTCTCGGCATCGTATTCGGCCGAAGCGGTTCGCTGGCCCGGCGCCAGCGGCGCGGCCAGCGCAATTCCCAAACCCAGGGCAGCGATTTTCCAACTGGCTTGCTTCATCGCTATTCTCTCGTAAGTTTAAAAGTGCCGGTTGCCGCGCCTTGATGCCAAGTCCCCGAAATGGTGCGGTGATAGCTGCCCAGATCGTCGAGTTTCCCATCCGCGGACACGTGAACCATTTTTCCCGAGGCATCTTTCATGTCGGTCTCGAATCGAACAGTCCAGTTCGAAACGTCCACTGTCACGAGGGTAGTGCTCGAATCAGGGCCTGGGTTCACGATCCCCTTTACGTCCTTGCCGTCCCAACTCATCACGATGGTAACCGGAGTCCGCTGGGTTGGATTGGATCCCCAATCGCCGTTCCAGGTACCCGTCAAGGGATGGCCTTGCTGCGCGAAGCTTGGCACGACCAAGCTAAGAAACGTCAGCAGACAACCCCAATAAAACGCGCGCAGCCGCATGGATGTATTCTCCCACCATGCCCGGACAATCCAGGCATCGAAATTACCAGGATTGAATTTATCACCGCGGCAGCCGGGGCGCAAGTTTTGCGCGCCCTCCCCGCCCTTCCCCACCCGTAATCCGTCCGTAAGATCGCCCCCGCCCTCACGGGCGGGGCTGCAGTGGGCACGACGGTGTTCCAGCGTGCGCACCCAGCCCTGGCCGTAAGGCCGGGGACAAGCGCCGGTTGAATACCTATCGGCGGATTACGGCCCACCGAGAGCGCCACGGCGTTCGTAACTTGTTCAACGGCGTCGCGAGGATCGGTAGTACAATCTTGCAGGTAGCGAACAGCAGGAGGGAACTTTCCACCATGACATCCACCAATCCTCAGAACAGATGGCGAGCGGCGCTCTCTACAGCCTTGTGTGGAGCAATCGCGGTCCTGATCGCGGTTGCGTCGCCCGCAAAACTGCATGCTCAGGTGCCCGCGGGAGCGCGGGCGGGCGGAGGGCGCGGCGCGGTTCCGCCGGGCGACGCGCTATTCACGTCGGCGCAAGCGGTCGCGGGGAAGGCGGCATACGAGCGAAACTGCGCCAATTGCCACGGCGCGAACGTGGATGACGGCAGCTCCGCTCCTCCGCTCCGCGGCGCGGCTTTTCTTGGAAAATACGCGGGGAAGCCTGCATCCGAGTTGTTCACCTATGTGAGCACGAAGATGCCCGCGAGTAATCCGGGAAGCCTCAGCGGAGCCGAGTACGCGCAGATCATCGCCTACGTGCTCCAGCAGAATAATTTCGCGACCGGACGGAAGGAATTCGCATCCGACGCTGCCGCACTCGCTTCGGTGACCATTCCCGGTCCGGCGGGAGGACGCGGCGGCAGGGGCGGTGGCGGCGTAGCGGCCGGTGTGAAGTTGCCTCCGGCGCCGAAGAAGGCGAACCCTCTGGATAAGATCACTCCAGTCAGTGACGCGTTGCTGCAGAACCCTCCTTCAGGCGAGTGGCTCACCTGGCGCCGCGGTTTCGATTATCAGGGCTTCAGTCCGCTGAAGCAGATTACGAAGTCGAACGTGAACAATCTGCGCGTTGCGTGGACCTGGACGCTTTCCCCCGGCTCCAATGAAGCCACGCCTCTGGTTCATGACGGCGTGATGTTCCTGCATAGCCCCGGCGACAAACTCGAAGCGCTCGACGCCGCCACCGGCGACCTGCTCTGGCAGTACGCACGAATCTTGCCGCCCGGCGTGAACGCCAGCAACAAGCGGATGATCTCGATTTACGGCAACAGGGTGTATATGGGAACTTCTGATATTCACGTCGTGGCGCTGGACGTGAAGACCGGCCGAGTGGTCTGGGACCAGCCGCTGACCGAGGAAAGGGGCTTCACTCTCACTGGCGGTCCACTGGTGGCCAAGGGCAAGGTAATGATCGGAACGGGCGGCCGGGTCGGCGGCAAGAACTACATCGTCGCGCTGGACGCCGAAACCGGCGCTCTGGCCTGGCGATTCAATACGATCGCCCAGCCAGGGGAGCCTGGCGGAGATACCTGGAACGATCACACCGCCACCGAGCGCAACGGCGGCTCCGTCTGGATCGCGGGAAGTTACGACTCCGCGCTTAACCTCGCGTTCTTCGGCGTGGGCCAGACCTATGACACCGCTCTGCTGGCGAAGCCCGTCAGGCCCGGCGTCAAAACCGACGGCCTGTATACGGACTGCACTCTGGCCATTAACCCCGATACCGGCAAGCTCGTCTGGTACTTCCAACACCTGGCGAACGATCAATGGGACCTCGATTGGGTGTTTGAACGTCAGATCGTGCGTATGCCGGTGAACGGCGTGGTCCGCCCGGTGATCATGACTTCGGGCAAGCAGGCGACCTATGACGTTCTCGATGCGGAAACGGGAAAGTGGATCTACTCGAAAGACCTCGGGCTCCAAAACATCGTTGCCATCGATCCGGCTACGGGCAAGCGGACTGTAAATCCGGAAACGCTGCCGGGCGACGGGCAAACGCATTTCGTCTGCCCCCACGTGGACGGCGCCAAGAGCTGGCTTCCCGGCTCGTACAATCCCAATACGAAGATTTTGTATGTACCGCTGGTCGAGGCGTGTAACGATTTGACGCCGGTGACCGCGGGCGGCCGGGGCCTTTTGTCCACCGGCGTCAGCCCGGCGGTTCGTCCTCGTCCAGGTTCGGACGGCAACTACGGCCGGGTGGAAGCCATCAACATGACGACGCGCGAAGTGGTGTGGACGGAGCGCCACCGCGCGCCGGTGTCGAGCGGCGCCCTAGATACGGCCGGCGGAGTGATCTTCAACGGCTCGATCGACCGGTACTTCCGCGCGTACGACGACCAAACGGGCAAAATGCTATGGGAAACGCGCTTGACGGATGTGCCGAGCGACGCCCCGATTTCGTACACGGTGAACGGCAAGCAATATATCGCTATCGGCGTCGGCGGCGGCGGCGCGCAGGCAACGGGGTTCGCGGCTCTGACGCCGGAGATACAGAATCTGGAGCGCGCGCCTGCGGTGTGGGTGTTCCAATTACCGTGAGCAGTCTATTGCTCGGAGCGCAACATAACGTACTCTGTGGCAGTAAGGCACGGATAGTTAGATGCCAACCCGCTGCCGAAAAAGGAGTGACCTATGCGTCGAGTGCTTCAAACACGCGGCGGATATAGCCGACAACATTAGGGACGACGAGATCCGAACGCTCACAATTGACGCGGTACTTGTCTGCGGCTTGATACAGCAATCGCTCTACCTCGATGTCACCTCCGGTGAACTGGTCCACCAAAGCCCTCCATCGCTGGCCAAGCTCTTTGGCGCGATCCGTACTGGGACCTTCTCCGGAGTTCATATCGGAATGCAAGTCAGCGATAAGTTTGGCCCAAGCCCGGTCAAAATCTTCTCCCCCAGCCGCTTCGCGCAACTTGTGAAGTGCTTCAGCCTGCTCCCGCGTGTAGTAGGGCTCAATCATGTTTCAGATTTAGCAGAATCCGCCCTCAATGCAGGGGCCCTTCGGGGGGGCGGAGTTGCCGACATCCTGGCGTTATGTAAAGCCCGCGCGTGCAGCCGCGCAGGCGACGAGCTTCGCTGCGCTGGTTCCGGAAATCCAGAACCTCGATCGGGCTGCGGCGGTGCGAGTGGTGTCGCGCTAAAGTTGCAGAAATTAGGCGCGCCCTGATCTATCATGAGTAAAATCTGTCAATGGAGGCTTCTATGAAGAAACGTTGCACGACTACGATTGCAATATGCGCTGCTGTGCTGCTCGCGCGCGCCGCGCACGCTCAAGTGGCGCTCGACTCGGTGCGCGTCGCCGCAAAGGACACCGTCGCTCTGGCGAAGTTCTATCAGGCGGCGTTCGGCATGCAGGAGGTCAATCGGATCGAAAACCCGGGAGGCACGGAAGTCTTCGTGAACTTTGGAGCCACGGTTGAAGCCGCGAAGGCCAACAAGAATCCGCTGATGATACTCTTTCATCGCGATTCCGACGACTTAAAGGACCCTATTCCGCACATAATCTTTGTCGTGAAAGACATGGCCAAAACGGTCGCCGCCGTCAAGGCCGCCGGCGGGACGATGACAGGCGAGCCGCGCCCGTTCAAAGGCTCCGGCACTATCCTCGGTTTTGCGACCGATCCAGCCGGCAACCGTATCGAGCTGATTCAGCGGCCATAGAAATGGAAGAGCTTGCAATCCAAACGCAAGGACTGACGCGCACTTTCGCGCAGGTGCGGGCCGTGGACAATCTGAACCTCGAGGTTCCCGCCGGCTCCGTGTTTGGGTTCCTTCGGCCGAACGGCGCAGGAAAGACGACAACATCCGGCTGTTGCTGGGCTTGATCGAACCGACGGGCGGGAGCGCCTCCGTGCTGGGCTTCGATACGCGAACGCATAGCGACGAAATTCGCGCTCGCGCTGGAGCGCTTTTGGAACACTCCGGCCTTTACGAAAGGCTGAGCGCGGAGGACAACCTGCGTTTCTACGGGCGCGTCGCGCGTGCCGAAGGCGCGGTTGGAGGAGCGCTGAGCATCTGCTGCTCGGGATACTTCGCTCAGATGAAGGCTTGGCGATTCGCCTGTTCAAGTCTAAAGAGAATGTCGAATCGATTGGGAGGCAGGTGCGGGCTAACTTTACCCTTGGAGAGAGAATCTCCGTCTCAGGGGATCTTCCTATTAGCTTCGAGGGCAAGAGGATGCTCGCCTACAGCGCCGAGGAGGCCGAGCGCCGGAACGCCAGGCACATCGAGCCCCAGCACCTGCTGTTGGGGCTGCTGCGGGACGAAAATGCGCAGTTGCAAAAATCATGCGTGAGCATGGAGTGACGCCGCCGTTGCTGGAGAACAGACCCGACCGGAGTCAAAACGATTGACGAAACGGCAGCCGGGCGGCCCGGCGCTCTTCGCCGTCGCAGCAACCCCGGCGAAGCACCATGATCATGAGCATGAGCTTGTCGGCGCCGGGAAGACGCGGCAGTGAGTTTGGCCGGCGACGCTCGCCAGCCCGCTGGCGCCCATCGGTGTGAAGGACAGGAATGGGCGGCTCTAACGGTTATTTAGGAAGACCAACCGGCAGATTTCGCGTAAACCCAATGCCCCTTCCAACTCCGATCAGCGTCAGCTTCCCGTCTTGCTTCGCGACGGTGGCGGAGTTCGCAGCGTTGATGCGATTCGACCCATCCTTGGCCTGATACCCCTCGACGGCAAGCTCTGTTCCCGCTTCGAAAGTGCTCTGCGGAAAGCCTGCTCGCCTCATCCAGGCCGGAGGAGGGCATTCTACTAACCACTCCGTCACTTTGCGGTCCGCGCCCGTCACATTGAGATGGATCAAGATGTGCGGATTGGCCCACTCCGTCTTGCTGATCGTACCGGAGAGATGAAGGGGTTTGGTCTGGTCAAATTCCGCTGATCCGTGATGCGCCCAGGTGGTCGCGTCAGTCAGCAGGACCGTCACAACAACAAAAAATTTGAACTTCATATAAACCTCTTCGACGCCAGAACGAAACATCGCGTTAGCGAGCCTATTCCATGGCGGTTCCGTAGATTTATCGTATCTCACCGCCATTCTAAGCGACCTTTCGCCGCCGCTTGCGCCGTGGCTGGATGGCGCCTCGCTGGGCCCGTCCGGCGGAGCGGGGCGCCAGCCCCTGTGGTTCGGTTACTTTCCTCGTGACTGAACGATCTTTCGTTGGGTAACATCTTACATGACTCAATTCGCGGACTCAATTCGCGTCATTGACAATGCCCGCCTCGCGTGATACGCTGCCCCTGGATTGGCAGCCGTCTTCTGGTGCCTGTCAGATTGCCGGTTTGCCAGATGGGTTCTCGAGTTAAATGTGGAGGTCGTTGATGCAGCACAAGATGGTTCTTCCAACAGCCTTTAGCTTGCTCATGGGTGTGACTCCGTTGTTCGCTCATCACTCATTTGCCGCGGAATACGACGCGAACAAGCAGGTGACCGTCAAGGGAGTGATCACGAAAGTAGCATGGGTCAATCCGCACTCGTATTTGTACCTCAGCGTTAAAGACGCGAATGGAAAACCTCAAATCTATGCGTTTGAAACCAGCAGTCCGAATGCGCTGGAGAGGCGTGGATGGACCAGACACGCCGTAAAAGAAGGAGATGAGGTTACCATTGAGGGCTATCTCGCCAAAGACGGCGCAAGACTCTCGGATGGATCGATACATGCGAATGCGAGGTCCATTACCATGGCGGATGGCCGCCACGTATTTGCCGGATCGTCCGCCGATGACGGAGGACCGGCTCCAAAGTAGGACCGGGAGGCTCGCCTTGAGACAGTGCGTCATCAGTTTGCTCATAACCGCGGGAGCCATCGCTATAGCTTTGCGCCTAACGCCAACGCAAGTCCATGCGCAGGCCGGGAACGCCGCCAAAGCAAAAGGTAAGGGGCAAGGCAAGGGAGGTCCCGGCGGCGGCATGTTGATAGGACCGGATGGAGACCGGGAGGCAGTGCCTCCGCCAAACGGGCCAACGCCTCGCATGCCGGACGGCAAGCCGGACTTTAGCGGAGTCTGGTTTGCTCCGAAGACAATTAGGGGCGAGCCACCCTCCATGACGCCTTGGGCGGAGGGCGTTTTGAAGTCGCGGAACCCCAAAGACGATCCCGAGTTGCATTGCTTGCCGGCCGGCGTACCCAGAATGACGCCGTATCCGTACAAATTCGTCCAGACTTCCAAACTTCTGGTTTTGCTCTATGAGGCCAATATTCATAGCTACCGGCAGATCTTCCTCGATGGGCGCGGTCACCCCCCCGATCCGGATCCCACATGGTATGGGGATTCTATCGGCACATGGGACGGAGACACGCTGGTCGTCGATACAGTGGGTTTCAACGATAAGTTCTGGTTCGACTTTGCCGGTCACCCGCACACGGAAGACCTCCATATAACAGAGCGCTATCGCCGGCCTGACTTGGGACACTTGACAACTGAAATCACTATTGTTGACCCGAAGGCTTATACCAAACCTTGGGTCATCAACAGAGTCTCGAATCTCTCCACCAACTGGGAAATTCATGAATATGTCTGTAATGAGTTCAGTGTCGATACAGAGCATGTGGTTGGACGTTAGCTGACATAGTCGATTTTATCTTCGTGGGCCGGTTTGGACCTACGGCTCTCTAAACTGTTTTCTAGCCCGCTTACTTCCCGCCCGCCAGCCGGCGCTTGGCCCGCTACACCGTGCGGTAACTCGCCATGCCATAACGCATTGACACTAGCGGACCGCCGTGATATGTTCCCACTGATTCTTCCGTCCGAGGAGGTCGCATGCCGCTGCGTGTTACGGGTTTCCTGTTTTTGCTGAGCGTGGCCGGTTACGGCCAGACCGACCGCGGCAGCATTACCGGCGTGGTTGCCGATCCGGCCGGCGCCGTGGTCGCCAATGCGGCAATCGACGCGAGGAACGTCGCTACCGGCGCCGTCTATCACACGGCCACGACGGCCACCGGCAATTACACGATCAGCGAGTTGCCGACCGGCACATACGAATTGTCCGTCACTGTACCTGGATTCAAGAAGTACGTCCGTCAGAACCTCACCTTGCTGGTGCAGCAAACTCTCCGCGCCGACGCCACGCTCGAAGTCGGCGCGGCATCCGAATCGGTAACGGTCACCGAAACTGCCTCGCTGCTAAAAACCGAGAGCGGTGAGTTGAGCCACAACGTGACCGCGAATCGCATGGACGACCTTCCTATATTGACCATGAACAGCAATATTAGGCAGCCATTGGCCGTGACGCAGTTACTGCCGGGCACTGCCTATATCCCTAATCCAGCGCTGCCGAACTTGATCACCGTCAGCGTGAACGGCACGCCCAGCAACTCGGAGCGACTTCGAGTAGAGGGGCAGGATGCAACCGACGGTCTGGGCCAAGGCGCCGCCTCCCAAACGCAAGGAAGCGTGGATGCGATTCAGGAGTTCGCGATTCAGACCAGTAATTTCGCCGCGGAATTCGGGTTGGCAGGAGGAGCGGTGTATAACATCACCATGAAATCTGGCGGCAATCAGCTCCACGGCAGCGGCTACGAGTATTTCGCCAACGAAGCGCTCAATGCCGGCGTACCGTTCACTAACAACGGGAACGGAGGTCTTCGGCGCCCGGTGGTGCGAAGGAACGATTATGGATTCACATTAGGTGGTCCGGTGTGGATTCCCAAAGTGTATAACGGTCATGACAAGACGTTCTTCTTTTTCAGTTTTGAGCAATACCCGGTCTCGCAATTTGTCACGAACATGGCCGACACCGTTCCAATCCAGGCTTATCGCATGGGGAATTTCTCGCAGGCGCTGACGGGCCGCACTTTGGGTTCCGATCCGCTGGGGAATACGATACGTGAAAACGCGATTTACGATCCTAGTACGCAACAGCTTGTGGCTGGCCAGCTCGTGCGCACGGCCTTTCCAGGCAATATGATTCCGTCCGCGCGCCTAAATCCCGTTGCGCTAAACATTCAGGCGTTGATTCCCGGGGCCAATCAATCCGGAGTAATTAACAACGGAATTTATCCATTTGCCGCCGGAACCACAACCACCATTCCTTCATTCAAGATCGATCACCAATTGAACGGAAATCAAAAGCTGAGTCTTTATTTCCAGGACGATCGATTTAACGGGAAGGTCAATAATGGAAACGGACTGGCCGAAGGATTTCCGCAGCCGATCTCGCAAGGGACCGTCACCGATTATGTTTCCCATATCGTGCGCCTCAACTATGACAATACCCTGACGCCGACCCTTCTATTGCACCTGGGCGTGGGCTACGCGGACAATTTTAACCGTGCCCTGACCGCCACCGCCAATTTCAATCCTACGGCGCAGCTTGGCTTGCAAGGGCCGTTCACTCCGCTCGCATTCCCGCAGATTACCGGTCTGAGCTCCGCCCAAGGCGGCGTCGCCATTTTGGGCCCCGTGGGCGCCGTGCAAAATATTATGCAAAAGGCGACTGCGGTGGCCAGTCTGATTTGGGTCCGCAATAACCACACTTATAAGGCGGGAGGAGAGCTTCAGAACGATGGATTCCCCGCCATAATCGATCAATTTACCGACGGCGCCTTCGCTTTCAGCGCGGCTGAAACGGGACAGCCTTATCTCAACAGCACCACTCTCAATGGCGGCGCCGTCGGTTTTCCTTACGCCAGCTTTCTGTTAGGTCTGGTCGATAGCGGAAATATCAAAGTTCCGACCGCCGGAAAGCTCGGGAAGCATGAGTTGGGATTCTATATTCAAGACACCTGGAAAGTGACTAGGAAATTCACGCTCGATTATGGATTGCGCTACGATTACTCGACCTCTGAGAGGGAGCAATACGGGCGGCTTCCGAGCTTCTCCGCGAACTTGGCGAATCCAAGCGCCGGAGGCCATCCTGGTGCGGTGATTTACGAGGCGACCTGCGCTTGCATCTTCACCCACAATTATCCCTGGGCCTTCGGGCCGCGGCTCGGGTTCGCCTATCAGGTTACGCCTAAGACAGTGATTCGCGGGGGCGCGGGCATTATTTATAACGGTACCGACAACGATAATAAGGCCTCGGCCAACGTGACTTCGCAGAACCCTCTGAACACCGTCGCGTTCGGCCAGCCCGCCATGACCTTTGCGCAGGGCGTTCCATACACAGCGGCGCAAATTGCGTGGCCGAACTTCAACCCTGGTCAGTACCCCTATCCGGGCACGGTCACGGCCCCGCCCCTCGTCGTCGATCCGAACGGCGGGCGGCCTGCTCGGACATATCAGTGGAGCATAGGCGTCCAGCGCGAGGTAGTCCGGGATCTGGTGGTAGACCTCACCTATGTGGGCAACCGCGGAATCTGGTGGCAGGCCCCATCGCAGCTCAATTACAATGCGCTCCTGCCGCTAACGCTCGCCGCCCGCGGACTCAACATTAACAGCTCCGCGGATCAGCAGTTGCTCATTTCTCCGCTGAATTCCGCGCTGGCGATTTCGCGCGGGTTCGGCACTCCGCCGTACGCTGGTTTTCCGCTGACCGCCACCGTGGCGCAGGCGCTGCGGCCTTTCCCCCAGTTCGCGGCTGGCGGAACCGGCGGCGGAATCGGCGCAGCCGGTGGAGGCGGCCTGACTCCGCTTTGGGCGCCCGTAGGCGACAGTTGGTACGATTCCCTGCAATTGAAAGCGACAAAGCGGCTTTCCCACGGGTTGGACTTCACCTACGTTTTCACCTGGCAGAAGACGCTGAACGTCGGAGCCCAGAGCGATAGCCCTGGCGGAACCGGCGGGTCGGTGAACGACGCTTTCAACCGGGCCGTCAACAAGGATATTTCCGTCTACGATCAGCCGCTGATCAGCTCCATCGCGGTGAATTACACCACGCCGAAGCTGCATGGGAACCGCGCGCTGTCCTGGATCTTGAGCGATTGGCAACCTACCGCTTTTCTCCAATACGCCAGCGGTACGCCGATCCTGGCCCCTGTCTCCACAAATAACCTCAATTCGATGCTGTTTCAGAGTACTTTCGACAACCGGATACCCGGCGTGCCTCTATTCACACAAGATCTGAACTGCCACTGCTTCGATCCCAACAAGACATTTGTGCTGAATCCGGCGGCGTGGGTGAATCCAGCCGCGGGCAGTTTTGGTACCGCCGCGGCCTATTACACCGATTACCGGACTCAGCGCAGGCCCTCGGAGAACCTGGGGGTGGGCCGCATGATCCGGATTCGCGAAGGAATGACGTTTCAGGTTCGCGCGGAATTCACCAATATCTTCAACCGCACTGAGATGAACAATCCGACGTCCACGAATATCCTGGCGACACAGACAAGGAACAACGCGGGCCAGACTACCGCGGGGTTTGGCTTTATCAACACGGCCAGCGTCGCCCTGCCGCCGAGGCAAGGAACCATCGTCGCGCGATTCCGGTTCTGACCAATCGGCGCGTTCCGCTCCTTGCGGCTGCGCGCGTGCGGCACAATCACGTCGTCGGTGTGAAAGATCCGCGGCGCCGCTCGCCGCCGATTTGAGGCCGATCAAGGACGGAGGAGGCGACAGCGACTCGAATTGAACCGCGCCGCTCGCGGTGATACACTCGGCATCGTCGACGGCTTGCAACACAAGGGAGGCCATCAATGGGCTTTCGAAAGATTACTTGGACTCGGATCGCGATCGGAGTCGTTCTTACAATCAGCGCGCTATCGGTGGCTGATGCGCAGGGGCCGGGTAGGGGCCGTCAGGCCGGTCCACCCTACAGACCGGCGCCCGGCGCCAAGGACCTCCGGTCGGTGCTTTTCAACTGGACCTGGTACATGGGGATGCTTCGTGGCCTCGACGAACACGAATTGGTCGCCACGCTCGAATATCAGGGAAAGGGTACGATCCAGATGGACGGGCAGCCTTGCGCGCTCACGAAGTATCGCGTTAGTAACAACTATCAAACGCCGGGTGAGCGGATTCAGTACACCTGTGCGCGGGCCAACGGACAGACCTATTCCAACGTCGAAGTCGTCAGCGGGGAGTACGCCTGGAACGAAGACATTCCAGGCGCGGAAATCGTCGCGGGGAAAGGCAAGGCCATGCCGATGCCTGCAGCCGTACAGGAGCGTCTGATCCGCTTGTGGGCAAGTCCGCAGGGCGCGCCCAAGGCCGCGCTGGCGGGGATTACCGATCCACCCGTTCTCGGCCCCAACCCCGGCGAACTTGTAACGGACGGCGTGGCAACGGCGGGAAAAACTTCCGTTTCGTGGGAGGGGGGAAAACCTGCCGTGACGTTCCCGATTCCGGGTGTTCCAGGAGCAATCGCGACGGCGACGCTCGACTCGAAGTACATGGCCGAACGCGTGGTGGTCAAGCAGGGATCGACTACCACCGAATTTACCTACAGCGACTATCGAGATTGGAACAATCCGCTAAACAAGATCGAGGCATTCTACGCGGGCAGGATGACGGAGCGCCGGAACGGCGCCGTGGTCCGCGATCTGACAACCGTCGAAACCGAGACCGGCCAGGTGTATGTGGTGGCGCCCGTGCCCGCAAGCGTACGCGCAGCGATCAAGCCGGCCGCGCAGCCTCCGGCGTGGACTCAGCCAGGTCCTCCGCCGTCACCCGCCGCCACTCAACCCACGCCGCGAATGGTTAACGGAACGCCAGACTTAACGGGCAATTGGACCCTTGTCACCGGCAATCCAACCGGGCGTTACGGGAACCGGTTGTGTGGTCCCACGCAGGTCGATTGCACCCCGCAAATCAACCAGACGGAAGACGGTGAGTTTTACACGCCATGGCGCTTTGGGCCGAGCCGTCCCCTCTACAAGCCCGAGTTTTGGGACAAAGTCCAGCAGCTCGACGAGTGGACGAACAAGGAAGACCCGGTCATGACGTGCCAGCCGCTGGGGATTCCGCGGCAGGGTCCGCCACGCCGTATCTATGAGACGGCGAAGGACATCACCCTGCTATACGGGATGTATGGCGATGCCGGGGGCGGAAACAGCGAATTTCGAGTCATCCCTACGGACGGCCGCAATCACGATCCCAAGAAGGCGATCGAAGCGACGTACATGGGGTATACGGTTGGACATTGGGAAGGCGACACGCTGGTGCTCGATTCCATTTCGTTCACCGACAGTACGTGGTTGGGACGTGGCGGTTACTTCCATTCCGCCGACTTACACGTTGTGGAAAAATTCACGCGTAAGGGCGATGAAATCCTGTACGAAGTCATCGTCGACGACCCCCAGGTGCTCGCGGAGCCGTGGGTGATGGCGCCGCGTACGCTCCGGCTCAATCCGGCTGCCGATGCGGGGCTCATCCCGGAGCGAGCGTATTGCGAAGTGTACGAGCGGGAGGACATATCCACTCAGATTCGGCACTAGAACCGGAACGATCCCAATCGAATGCGATGGCAGAACGCGACGACAAGTCCCGAACTGCGCATCGCGGATGCGTGTCTGAACCGTATTAGGAGACTTCATGCGAACAAAGCTCAGGCGCCGAGTCAATGGAACGGGGCCGTATCTTGCCGTGGGCATGATGATCGCAAATTTACTGCTCGCGGCGAATGCCGCGGGGCAAAATGTGACGCAAGCGAGCAAGGCGGTAGCCGCAAAGGGCCATTGGACTCCACCCCGGACCGCAGACGGGCAGCCAGACATTCAAGGAGTATGGAGCAACGCCTCAATCATTCCCCTGGAACGCCCCAGAGAGCTGGAGGGAAAGCAGTTTCTCACACCGGAAGAGGCAAAGGCCTACGAGGCGAGGATTTTTGGCCGGACTTCGCGCGAAGGGCCGCTGGCCCCCGGCCAGGTTGGGACCTACAACGACTTCTGGTGGGACGCGGATTCCAAGCGCGCGCCGAATTATCGCACCTCGATCATCGTGGATCCGCCCGATGGAAAGGTTCCGGCGCTCACTCCGGAAGCACAAAAGACGCTTGAGGCGGACCGGGCTCATGCGAGGGAACATCCGGCCGACGGACCGGAAGACCGTCCGTTGTACGAGCGGTGCATCGTGTTCCCGATGACGGGACCACCAATGCTTCCGAGTTTTTACGACAACCATCAATACGGTCCGCTTACATCCAACTATCAGATTGTCCAGATACCAGGCTATGTGGTAGTTCTCACGGAGATTCTCCACGAAGCCCGCTTCATCCCGCTGGACGGCCGGCCACACCTTCCGCAGACAGTCCGTCAGTGGATGGGCGATCCGCGCGGACATTGGGAAGGCAATACCTTGGTCGTGGATAGTACGAATTTCACGGGCAAGACCAAGTTTCGAGGA
Organism: Bryobacteraceae bacterium; assembly: GCA_036557165.1. GTDB lineage: Bacteria > Acidobacteriota > Terriglobia > Bryobacterales > Bryobacteraceae > Palsa-187. Next base: position 148,336 of record DATBIA010000081.1, on the reverse strand, counting down.
GCGGACGAAAATTTCCATCTGATCGAGCGCTTTACTCGAACCGCTCCCGACATCCTTCTATATGAGTTCACGGTGGATGATCCGACGGCATTCACCAAACCCTGGAAGGGGGAAATTCCCATGATTTCGAGTGACGACCGGGTCTACGAGCACGCCTGTCACGAAGGGAATTATGGACTTGCAGGAATACTCGGAGGCGCCCGCGCGGATGAAAAGAAAGGTCTGAAATAGAGCGGCAAACCGATCCTGCAGCATAAACCTAGCCCATGATGGGGTCGGCGACGGCGAGATCCGGATAGACGCGCAACAGTGTCCGAATTCCTAACAACTCGCGGTCGAACGGCCTATCGTTTAGGTCGCGCTGGCGGGGCTGGCTGATTGAATTTCGCAGCGTCAATCGCCACATTCGTTTCCGCTGTAGTGAGCGCTACGTCTGATCGGCCGTCGGTCCATGTCGTAATAATATGAAACGGCAGCTTCACTCCCGCTCCGGCGACATCCCGGTAATCGCTGTAGTCCACCTGTATCGGCACCCGCCCGATGATCGTATCGGCATAGCGCACCTGCCGCACCAGCAGGCCGGACTTCTCGTCGAAGTACAGCTTTACAGAAGACCGTCCGCCGTTGGCGGTTCCCTGCACCACAACTACATCTTTATCGTCAATGCTGGTCGAACCAACTACCGGTCTGGTCATGGCCTGCTTGATTCCCGCCGGAAGAGAGAGCGCGGCGTCCAGCCGGACGCCATCCAGGTCTCCGCCGGTATACGCGATCACAGGAAATGGTTTATCCATGGCAGGCGCCGCGATCCATCCGTTGGCGCCGTCACACGTGGTGGTCCGGTCTCCGGCGTCCGTATGCACGATCATGGTGCGCTGATTTGGAGCCTTGACATAAATGTCCACAGCCGCCTTCGGTTCTGCATACCCTTGGTATGTGCCTTTGAACACGATGCTGGTGATCGTGGCTGCCTTCTGCGCTCCTCCGACCGCTTGGAGATACTTGTCAAAGACTTGATCGGCGGAAGGAGCGTCAGGCGCTTGTCGCCTGATCTCGACTGCATTGGGATCGAGCGGAGGCGGGTCGCCGTACTGCTCCGCCAAGCTCGGCGTGGTCTTCGGGGCGCCTTGCAGATTGTGATGACAGGTGTAGCAAGTCACTACGCGCGCTCCCCCGAAATTGGTCTTATTGATGTCCTGCACCATCTGAATCATTCGTCGCGCCGTCGCCTTGCGGGGGGTCTCTTGCGCGTAGACGCTCCAATCGCCTTCCTCTTTCGGTTCGACATGGCAATCGGCACAGTTATAGTTCGTGGATGCGGCAATGAACCCCATCGTGTTCATGAATTCATCCACTGAGATTCCCTTGAGCACGGTAACGTTTTTGAAAGCCTGTTCCGACATGAGCTGCCTTGCCGGCGCGGCTTGGCCATATGCCGGAGCAGTACTCAGCAGCCAGAGAACAATCGTCGCCATGGCTCCGGGCGCCAGTGGCCTAGCCCCGCGCTTCATCGTGGTCTTCCGTTTACTTCTTGTCGTCCCCACCCACTCCCTCCAGAGGCCGTCCTTGCCAGAATTGGTGCTCGATAGAATAGACACAAAATTCTTCTCGTATGTCGCCGTATGCCGTCCCATCCGGCCTTTTACCCCAGAGACCCTTTTGGACTTGCTGCGAGGAGTTGATCAGCCTCAAATTTACCTTTTTGCCACCCCAGGTCCCTATGTACGCTTTCGGGTCGGTAAGGGTCATGCTGAACTCCACATCGTCATGGTCCACGCGCGTGTAACGTTCCTCGATATGCATCTGGTCGCTGTGGATTGACCCATAGGGATCCACCCAGGATCGCTCATCGTAACCGGAAGATTCGACGACAAAAGTGTTTCCATCCCAACGCGCAGTCGCATATCCGTACCATCGCGGCTTCGGGTTGACCGGGAGCTTGCGCCCGTCCGTCCAAAGATCGCGCCAGACGTGGTCCCGCTCGAAGAACTCCGCGAATTCGTCGGGAAGCTTAACGAATTTGTAGTTACTGTAGTCCAGGTTGCGGGGATAGCCTGAAGGGTCGCACTCGAACAGCGGATCGTTCCAATCTTTTTGATCCTGATAGAATCCGAAGGACAGCGGCGTCCTTCTGGCGGACGACCTCGTCTTGCTCCACTTCTCTTTTCCCCAATCCGTCATGGGAGGACGATCGTTGCCTAACACGGGATCGAATCCTCCGGGGTTTCTCCAAATGCCGGAGATGTCATGCGGGTCAAATGGTAGATTCTTTGTCGGCGAGTCTTTCTGCGCTTGCTTTTGCTTCCCCCCTCGCTGCGCAAAAAGCACCTGGGTTAAAGCCGATACAGCCACAAGAGTTAGAGCAAAGAACCAAGCCATGAAACGATATCTCATGTGGAGACTCCCTTCTTATCTTCGGTCAAGTAATCGCCGGTCACGATTCCCAATCCATGATTCAACTGCGCATTCGCTCTACAGCCCAGGAGCGGTGGCCCGTTTACTGCTCTTGCTCTGACTCGGGCCTCTTGCGGTCATCCTTCGGCATCTGAACCTCGACTGCCGTGTAGCCCGCCTTTATCGGCAGCTTGTTGGCGTCTGTGGCTTCCGATCCCATGCCGCACCTGCCGTTACCGCCGAGCCTTTTGCCATCGGCAACAAACACGAATTGAACACAGGTCCCGAAATGTCTGTCGCCCTTGGCTGGAACAAAACTCACCAAGAGTTCGTCACCAGGCTTGAATGACTTCTTCGTCCAGCCATTCGCGAGCGCGTTTCCCGGACTCACTGTTTCGACGCCCCAGGTCTCCTCTTCGCCTTTATCGTTCTTCAACTTAAAATATATTTGAACGTGGGGATTTTGGAATATGTATTCCGTCACGGTCGCCTTGGTTGTGATGCGATGAGTAAAGTCATATACCCCCGCCGTTCCATGATGCGCAAATACCGGGATGCAAATTGCCAGTATTCCCACTGTCATCAAAAAGGGAGCTAGAAGCTTACGGGTCATGAGTTATCTCCTTGATCTAGAATGCTACGGGTGTATCTCTCGCTTCGTCTCAGACCATACGCAGATGCCCTCAGGCAGATCCTTGTACTCCGAGCGAGCCGGCTTCTCTACGAGCTTAAAAATTTTCTTATCGCCTTTCCAAGTCCCTGTATACGTCTTGGGGTCGGTGATATTCAAGACCATCTCCAGATGGTCGTGATCCACGCGTCTGTAGCGCTCTTCCACAGTCATCTCGTCGCTGTGGGGGGAGCCATATTGGTCGAGCCAACTACCGTCACTAAAGTTGTTCGAGTTGACGACAAACGTATCTCCCTCCCAATGGCCGACTGCGTATCCGTACCAACGTGAGTCCGCGTCGTCCCCGGGGAGTTTTCGCCCATCCGTCCATATGTCCCGCCAAGCGCGGTCAGTCTCGAAGAACTGAATCACTTCGTCGGCAGTCTGGGCAAACCTCATTCCCGGCGGCGTGGGGGACCACATGACACGCGGGAAACCGGTCGGGTCGCACCACCGGATGGGATCGTTCCAATCTTTTTCGTTCTTGTAAACTCCGTTACTTAATGCCTTGGCATCGTATCCCGTCTTTGTCTTGTGAAATTTTTCCAAGCCCCACGGCGTCATCGGCGGCCGATTGTTGCTCGTTTCGTTCAGGGCGCCACGCGGTAGCCCAATGTTAGTGAAGTCCCAAAACCCAGACAGATCATGCGGGTCAAAAGATTTGTTCGAGGTCGTCGGAGCCTTGGTTTTTTGCGCCCCTTGCTGACCGTTCTGAGCGAAAGCCACCAGCGACACGGCCAGGGCTCCTGTGACGCCAATCTTTGCGCCCCGCATTGCACCGATCAGGCGATTTAGCATTTTAGAACTCCTTTTCGCAGGCTCGTTCTCGCTTACTGCTCTTGCTCCGACGGGGGCCTCTTGTCGTCGTCTTTCGGCATCTGCACTTCCACCGTCGTGTAACCTGGCTTTATCGGGAGCGTGCTCACGACCACTCCGCCTCCGCCCAAGTTACAGCGGCTACCGCCTAGAACCTTGCCGCCGGGAAGCACGAATCGCGGACAAATCCCAAAAGCTCTGTCGTTCTTGGCCGGAATAAAGCTTACCAGGATTTGGTCCCCGGCTTTGAATGTATTCTTGTTCCAGCCATTCGCAAGCATGTTGCCCGGACTTGCTGTCTCAACGCCCCAGGTCTGGTCTTCGCCCTTATCGTTCTTCAACATGAAATAGATTTGGACGTGGGGATTTTGGAATATGTATTGCGTCACTGTCGCCTTCGTTGTGATGCGATGCGTATAGTCATACACCCCGGCCGTCCCATGATGCGCGAATATCGGGATAGAAATCGTCAGAAAACCTAGCATTAGAAAGAGGGGAGCTAAGAGCTTACGTGTCATGTGATGCCTCCTTGCCGATTTTTCAAACCCGGCTGCCGTTCACCGGTAATCCCGTCCAAATACGCTAGATTCAGGCCCCAAGAAACGGGTAGACGGAGCCGGCAACAGCCAGCCGCACAGGATGTCGGCATCCATTCCTCACGTTGGTCCCAGCCCGGCCTCTTCCAGCTACGAACGCGAACGTACTTCCTTTCACGACCTGCCGAGCCAGATTATACAACACTGTCGGGGGCCTGTGAAGGCTAAATTCCGAGGCAGCCCGACCCGTGCTCCACATCCTCCGTAATCCGCCGATAGGTATTCAACCGGCCTGTCCCCGGCCTTACGGGCGGGGTTGGGTGCGCACGCTGGAACACAGTCGCGCCCACTTTCAGCCCCGCCCGTGAGGGCGGGGGCAAGCTTACGGACGGATTACGGGCTCCTCGGTGACAAAACTCCCTGGAAACCGTTACGATAGGCGCTGCTCCGATGAAGACGGAGAACCCCGGATGACGGTGATTGAGCTACCCGATGAACAGGCAGCGGCGCTGAAAGCGCAAGCGGCTGCGGCCGGCCTCACGCTCGAAGCCTGGCTCAAAAAGCTGGCCGCTTCGGAGGCGAACGGGCAGACGCTCGACCAGCCGTCAATTGCCCACCTGCAAAGCAGGGATCCGAAGGAGTGGGCGCGGCAGTTTCGCGCCTGGGCCGACGGTCACGATCCCTCGCTGCCGGTTCTCTCCGATGCCGCGATGAACCGCGAGAGCATTTACCCCGACCTGGCGTAGGGCTGATTTGCTCATCGACACCAGTACACTCCTTCGCACGTTACAGGTTCGTCATCCCGGCCACGAAACCGCCACGCGCGCCCTTGAACTATTGGCCGAGCGCAACCAGCGCCTCCACATCGTTCCCCAAAATCTCTTCGAGCTTTGGGTCGTCGCCACCAGACCCGCTCTACAGAACGGCCTTGGAATGCAGCCCGCCGCCATCGGCCTTGAGTTGGCGCGGCTCAAGAGCATGTTTATCCTGTTGCCCGATATGCCTGCCATTTACCCGCTATGGGAAAGCCTTGTCATTCAGCACCGCGTTACCGGGAAACCGGCCCACGACGCGCGGCTTGTAGCCGCGATGCATGCTCACGGGCTGACCGCCATCCTGACATTCGATCAATCCGGTTTCTCGAGCTACCCGGGCGTGGAAATCGTTCATCCCGCCGCCGTCGTCGCCCGTCAAGCGCGCTAACCGATTACCAGCATAGGGCGGTCATCGGTAGACCGTCGCCGGGCTTGCTTCAGGGTCGCCAGTGTCGTTGTGCGCTCTTAAGAGAGCAGCGACACAGGGGATTGCCGAAGCCGGAGCGTACGCGCCATTGCTTTATCGAAGGTGACCATGGTGGCGGGCAGGGCAACCGCGAAAGCAATCAGGTAGAGGTCGCCAATTGCCTTTGTGGCAGCCTGACGGGCCAGTGGGCGCGATGCGCCGCGCATCAGCCGGTCTATACCCTGGGGCTCCGCGCTCACTTCGATGCGGGAATCTTCGAGCAAGCGGTCGTACATTGCAAACGCATCCTCTATTCCGAGGACGCTGTCTCCCATAACCTGGGCGTTCGTCGCCAACCGCAGCAATCCAAGCTGGCTATAGCGGGAAAAGACGAGCCGGAATGGCTCCGCAAGGCGCTCAAACCAGGCGACCGCCGATTGATGGTGGATATGTCCTTCCCAGGTCAGCGCGAGCCAAACGTTTACATCAGGGAAGTATAAGGTCATGAGGGTTTTCCGTGGACGGCGCCAGCGGGCCCGGTTTCCCCTTTGATCGCACCAACGGGAACTTTATGCGGCTACATAGACGTGGCGCCTCGATTGGGATCAGTCGCGCCACGGGCGTTCCGTGGCGGGTGATGGTCACGCCCTCTGCGGGCATCGCGGCGATGAGCGTGAGCAAACGTTGCCGCGCCTCGCTGATATTCAGTTCCATGCCTATATTGTACATCGCTGTACAATCCGGAGCAGCCGGCCTTCTTTCAAGTCGTCGGGCCGCATCTTCGGTGCGTCGGCTCTTAAGAAGTTGTAGCGTGTCCGTGTAAATCGTGCCCGGACGGCGGGCACATCGTCTCGTTGCCACGTTCGGCGGACTCAGCGGTATTCTTGGTCTGATGAACGCAACCGGTGAGCAGCGCGCCTTTCTGGTTCTGTGGAAATGGAAAGAAGCGTTAGAGGTTCGGGGAACTGTGGTAACGGAAGGCTTCGGTAAACACTCTGGGGGGCTTAAGAAAGGAGACCGCGTGTTCATATGGGCGACGACAAAGGGCGAACTTTACCTGCTGGGCTCAATTGTCGTCCGGCGAAGTGGAGTTGATTGGATGGAAGGCCGCAGTCTATATGGGCCGTTTCGGATTATCCCGCTCAAAAATCTGAAGTGGCAAATCCGATTCGGCCAGACCGAGGCCGACAGACTTTCGCGCCACGTCCACCTCGCCCTGCAAGTTCGATCCAGGAGGCGCTGCACGACGGAAACGATTGAGCTATTGGATGCCGTTCTCAGGAAGGCGGCCGGCGTGGATTTGGCAAACTTTCGTGCACGTGAGGGCAGAATCAAGCAGGTGATTCTCTCGAAGCGCGAACGTAATCGGAACTTACGCGCTATTGCGCTGTCGATGCGAGGGAGCCAGTGTGAGATTTGCGGCTTCGATTTCGCCGAGACTTACGGCGAGTTTGCGAAAAACTGCGTTGAGGTCCATCATCTGCAGCCTTTAGCCTCCGCCCCAGATCACGGCCTTCATAATGAAGTGGAGGATCTACTGGTCGTTTGTCCGAACTGCCATCGGGCATTACATCAATTTAGAGATCCGAGCAACTGGCGAGCATTTCGACGCTCTTGCGATCTGCCCTGAAGATGGCAGTCGGCGTCGGAAGCGGACTCGGAAGAATCGGGCCGACGGCTCCGATTACGGCTCGGCCGCAGTCTACGGCAGTCGCCCGGGGGTGGTGCCGGTAGACCGCCGCTTCCGGCGTTCACCGCCATCCCTTCCCGCCATCTCCCACGCACGCAACCACTTCGCGCCCCTACCGGCGACAACGCCCGGCTCTCCCCCCGCTACCCTCCCTCAGAGGAACGCATCATGAGCTCTCAACGCAAAATCGACTCCGCCCGCCGCAACGGCGCGCTCTCCAAAGGCCCTGTCACCGAGGCCGGCAAACAAGCCTCTTCTCAAAACGGCGCCCGCCACGGCATCCTCAGCCAGACCGTCGTCCTCGAAAGCGAATCCGAGGACCGCTTCGAAGAACTCCACGCGGCGCTCCTGGCCGAGTTCCAACCCCGCACCACCACCGAGGCCGCCCTCGTCGAAACCATGGTGATTGCACGCTGGCGTCACAAGCGCGTGTTAGGCATTCAAAAAGCCGGCTTCGATCTCGAACTTGAGCGGCAGACGACCCCTGGTTCCTCCGCCTACCGCGCCGCCATCGTATTCAAAAAGCTGGCCGACACCTCCCGCGTTCTCGATCTCCTGCACCGTTACGAAGTCTCGTTCGATCGCCAGTTCGCGCGTGCGCTGTCTTTGCTGCTCAAGCTCCGCGCCCACTCGCGCCAATCCGCCCTGCCACAGGAGAATTCTCTATTTCCAACCGAACCCAATCCCAAAATCGAACACCCCAGTGAGGCGGGTCCCGTCCCAGGATCGGAAGTGCCCTGCGCCGAGCTCCCTGGCGCGGCGCCGGAAATCGCGGCATAGAGATCGTTCTTCGCGGGCAGCGCCGCTAGGATCTCCTTTGCCCCGGTAACATTTCCCGCTCGTGTATTCGTCCAGTCATTGTGGCTCCCGCTTCGCGGTGCGTAACTCCCGTTTTCCCATCGCGTTATGTTACAAAAAAAGACGGGTCCTTCGAGCTGCACATGACCCATCGCGCGGCGAATCGCAAACTATGAAACGTTCCCTCTACCTCAGCGCACTTCTGCTTTTCATCGGCGGCGCGGCGCTACTCCTCCTCAAGACTCGAGCGTTTGGACAAACTCCCGCGGCGACGGCTCCAGCGCCGAGTGCTCAGGCGGAAGACCCGCACGCCGCCATGCTCCAAACCTATTGCATGGACTGCCACAACAAGACCCTGAAAACCGGCGGCGTGATGTTTGACACCGTGGACGTCACCCATCCGGAGGCAAACCCGGACCTCTGGGAAAAGGTGCTGCGCAAATTGCGCGGACGGTTGATGCCCCCGCCCGGCAACCCGCAGCCGTCGCAGGCAGACATCGACGCCTTCACTGCGTGGATGGAAAGCAAGCTGGATTCGAATCCCGGCCCGATCACCGCGGGCCACGTGCCGGCCGAGCGTCTGAATCGCACCGAGTACGCCGCATCGGTGAAATCGCTTCTGGGCGTCGAGGTGAACGCGAAGGATATCCTTCCGCAGGACGTCCAAGTGGAGGGCTTCGACAACATCGCCTCCGTCCTGACAACGTCTCCCGCGTTCCTGGATCAATATCTCGACGCCGCGCGCCGCATCGCGAAGACGGCGGTCGGCGACATGCATCCGCCGACCTCGGACTGGCCCTTTAAGTCGCAGGGGAATGAGGATCCGGAATTGCCGTTCCCGCCGGGCTTGCGCGCGCGCGACGCGATGGAGATCACGCATAACTTCCCGGCCGACGGCGAGTACCGCTTCAGCTTCAACTTCGACGAGCAGTCCATCGGTCTATACAATCGCGGTCTACAGAACCGCACGACGCTTGTGCTGACGGTCGACGGCAAAGTGGATTTCAAGGGCGACATCGGCGGCGCCGAAGATCTGAGGCTCGCGAACGTGGAAAACAACGTGGGCTGGCAGAAGATCCTGGAGCGCTTTCAGAAGATCCCGGTGAAACTCTCCGCGGGCAGCCACGACGTCGTGGTCGCTTTCATCGACCGCTCGCATGTCCTGTCCGACGATAACGTGGTTGGCGGCGGCGGGCGCGGCGGCTTCGGCGGCGGAGCCGGCGCCCCGATGGCGCGCCTGGCGGACCCCAAGAACGTCACTCTGGAAGTCAAGGGCCCCTACAACCCAACGGGCATTTCGAACAGCCCCAGCCGGCCTCTGATTTTCGTTTGCGACCCTGCCAAGACCGGCGAGACTCCGTGCGCCCGGCAGATCGCGCTGAACTTGGCTCATCGCGCCTATCGCCGCCCGGTGACCGCGGAGGATGTCACCCGTCTGATGAAGTTCTATGACGAAGGGCGTCTGGACAACGGCACATTCGATCAGGGCATCACCGAACTCGTGGCGGCGGTTCTGACCAGTCCCGATTTCCTGTTCCGCTCCATTCAAACGCCCCTCAGCCCCGCCCGTCAGGGCGGGGGCTCAGAGCGGACGACCGTATCGAAAAACGGCGAGTTCCCCTTGAGCGATCTGGAATTGGCGTCCCGCCTCTCCTTCTTCCTCTGGAACACCGGCCCCGACGAAGCGTTGCTGAAGCTGGCCGAGACGAAGCAATTAACCAAGCCCGGCGCGCTGGATGCTCAGGTGAAGCGTATGCTGGCGGACCCGAAAGCTGAGAGCCTGGTGACCAGCTTTGCCATGAAATGGCTGAACCTCAGCAGCCTCGATCTGGTGAAGCCGGACCCGAAGATCTTCACGAATTTCAACCCCACGCTTCGCGATGACTTCCTGACGGAAGCCGAGAAATTTTTGGGAAGCATTCTGCTAGAAAACCGCAGCGTGACGGACCTGCTGACGTCAAATCAAACATTCGTCAACGACACGCTGGCGCGCTATTACGGAATCGAAGGCCCGCCCACGTCCGCGTTCAAGCAGGTCACTCTCACGGACCCCAACCGCTTCGGCCTGCTCGGCAAGGCCGCGGTTCTGATGCGGACCTCTTATGCCGACCGCACCTCTCCGGTGCTGCGCGGCGCATGGGTGCTCGACAAGATTATCGGCACGCCTCCGACGGAGCCTCCGCCGAACGTCGGCAGCAATCTCGCCGAACCGTCCGCCTCCAATCCGAAAACTGTCCGGGATCGCCTGGAAGCGCATCGCAATAAGCCGGCCTGCCAGCAATGCCACGGCGTGATCGATCCCTCGGGCCTTCCACTCGAAAACTTCGACGCCATCGGCGAGTACCGCACCACCGACCGTCAGGCCGGCAACGCGAAAATCGATGCGAGCACGGTATTGCCGAACGGAGTGGCGATCGACGGTCCCGTGCAGCTTCGCCAGGAACTTTCGAAGAACCAGGAGAAGTTCGTCACCGCAATGACCGAGAGGCTGTTGATGTACGCGATCAATCGCGAGTTGGAATATTTCGACATGCCGCAAGTTCGCAAAGTAGTGCGCGACGCGAAGAAAGACAACTACACAATGGCGTCGCTAGTGCTGGGAATCATAAATACGGACGCCTTCCGGAAACAAGCAACCGCCGAGGTAAAGAAATGACGACGCCCGTGTGTGGTGGAGCAGGCTTTAGCCTGCAACGGAGGCTTCAGCCTCCGTCCGGACCGCAAGTCAAATAAAGGACACCGATCATGTTCATTACTAAAAAGCACATCTCCCGCAGAACCGTCCTAAAAGGCGCGGGCGTCAACCTGGCGCTCCCCTTCCTGAGCGCAATGGTCCCGGCCGCAACGGCCCTGGCCCAAACCGCCGCAAACCCCAAAACCCGCGCGGGCTTTTTCTACATTCCCCACGGCGCCATCATGTTCAACACGAAATACGGCCCGGAGTGGGACCGCTGGACCCCTTCCGGCTCGGGCGCCGACTACAAGCTGAACGAGATCACCTCGCCCATGGAGCCGTTCAAAAAACAGATGACCACGTTCGGGAATCTGGACAACGCCGCCGCCGCGGGCTCGGTGCACGTTCGCAACCCCGCCACGTGGCTGAGCGCCACGCTGCCGCAGGGCAACAACATGTCCACGACGCTCGATCAGGTGATGACGAAGTTCATCAGCCAGGACACGCAGTTTCCTTCGCTGGAACTCGCTTCCGAAACCACGGTGCAGGTAGCGGCGGGCAACGGCGGCCCCTTCACGACACTGTCGTTCAAGGACGAACACACGCCGCTGCCGATGGAATACAATCCGCGCAAAATTTTCCTGATGTTGTTCGGCGAAGGCGACACTCCGCGCGAGCGGGCCGCGATGGCGCGCCAGAGGAACAGCATTCTGGACAATATCACCGAGCGCACCAACGAGCTGAAGAGCAATCTGGGTGGCGAGGACAGGGCCATTTTCGACGGGTACCTGGAGAACGTGCGCGAGGTGGAACGGCGCGCCAAAATGGCGGGCAATTCCAATCTTTCGAAGATCCAGATCCCCGATGCGCCCATCGGCGAATTGGAAGATTTTGCCGCGCAGGAAAAGGTCATGTACGACCTGCTGGCGCTGGCTTACCAGGCCGACCTCACCCGCGTCGCGACTTACATTACCGTGGCCGAAGGAACCAACCGGAGCTATCCGTTCCTCAACATCTCCGGCGGCTTCCACCCGATCTCACATCACGCCGACGATCTGGAACGCATCAAGATGCTGGTGCAGATCCAGAAGTGGCATCTGCAACAGTTCGCCGCGTTCATTAAGAAGATGGCCGATACGCCGGACGGGCAGGGCTCTCTGCTGGACCACTCGATCTTCATGTACGGATCGAACATGAGTAACAGCAACGCGCACAGCAGCTACCCGATTCCGAACCTGATCGTCGGCGGAGGCAACGGCAAGCTGAAGCAGGGCGGGCAGCATCTGATGCTGCCGGAGAGAACGCCCATCGCGAACCTGCATCTGACTCTGCTCCAGAAGGTGGGCCACGAGCAGGATCACTTCGGCGACAGCACGGGCCACATCTCGGAGATCTAGGAGTTCGCACGTGAATCGCAGAGAGTTATTGAAGGGTACGCTTGCGGGCGCGTTCGCCGCCTACGCCCCGAGACTGCTGAAGGCGCAGCAATCCGCCAACAAGCTGACCGACAATCTGGCGGTGATCGATGGAGGCGGCTCCAATATCACTGCCTTCTGGGCCGGCGATATCCGGAACTTCGTGCTGGTGGATAGCGGAGCGTCCGGATCGGGCGATGCCGTAGCGGCCGCGCTGAAAGGCTTGGTTCCGAACGGCAAGGTCCAGACGCTATTCAACACGCACTATCATCTGGACCAGACCGCCAACAACGAGCGGTTCGCGGCGCAGGGCGCCAAAATCGTCTCGCAAATGCGCACCCGGGAATGGATGCGGGTGGAGTACTGGGATCCGGCCGAACAGCGCTATATCAAGGCTCGGCCAAAAGCCGCGCTGCCCATCGAGACCTTCAAAGAACAAGGCTCGATGAAAGCGGGCAACGAGGAAATCGCCTACGGCTACCTGCTGATGGCGCATACATCCGGTGACGCTTACGTTCACTTCAAAGGCGCCAACGTCATCGCGGTAGGAGATGTCGCATCGCCCGTGCGCGATCCAGAGCTCGACTGGTTCACCGGCGCCTGGGTCGGCGGCCGCGTGGATTCCATGGATTTGCTGCTCGCGATGAGCAACGATCAAACCCGCTTCGTGCCCGCATATGGCCCAGTCATGACGAAGGCGCAGTTTAAAGCGGAGCGCGACCTGATGGAGCAGGTCCGGCAGCGTATTTTCGATCACGCCCGGGCGGGCGAAGGCCCCGAGGACATGCTGAAGAACGGCGCCCTGGACGGCCTTCCACGCAAATGGAAAGATCCCATGAAGTTCTTGTACGCAGCCGCCAAAGGCGCCTGGGCTTACGAAGACAAGCTGGGCGAGAACGTGGTTTAGGAGGCATCAAGTGAAGCGCTCTAGTCTAATTGGAGGGCGGACTTTAGTCCGCGCGGCGCTTCAGCGCCGCACTCAGTTCGTCGTTCTGTGTGCCGCCGCTCTGGGAACTCTGGCCTGGGTGCAAGGCGTCCGCGCGCAGGCGCAGCAGAAGCCCCCGCAAGATCTCGCACGACTGATCCAAGCCGGCGAAACAAAGGCGGCTCTCGCCCAAATCCAGTCCGGCGCGGACGTCAATCGCGCCCAACCCGACGGCACCACACCCTTAATGTGGGCCGTCTATCGCACGGATTACGACGTCGCTCAAGCCTTGATCGCCAAAAAAGCGAACGTGAACGTCACCAACGAATTCGGCGCGAATCCCATCACCGAGGCCGCCCGCCAATCCGACGCGCGTTTGATGAAGATGCTGCTGGACGCCGGAGCGAAAGCCGACTCCAGAAATCCGGACGGCGAGACGGCGCTGATGATGGCGATCAGCGGCGGCGATCTGTCGGTGGTCCAGATGCTGGTGGGTGCCGGCGCGAATGTAAATAACATTGAAGAATTTCACCGCCAGACGCCTCTGATGTACGCTGCGGCCGCCAACCGGAACGCGGCCGAGATGGTAAAGCTCCTGCTCGCGAAAGGAGCCGACGTAAAGCCGCGCGCGCTCTACTCGGATTGGCCCAGCCAGATTACCAGCGAACCCCGCGCGCAGTATCGCTCCGTGGGCGGACTCACGGCGCTCTTGTACGCGACGCGAAGCGGCTGCTATGAATGCGTCGAAGAGCTGATCGCAGCCGGAGCCGACGTGAACGTGCCCACGCCGGAAGGGATCACGCCTCTGATGATCGCCCTGGACAATGAGCATAACGGCACGGCGAAGCTCCTGATGGACAAAGGCGCCAATCTCGATGTGTGGGATTGGTGGGGACGCACTGCGCTCTGGATCGCTGTCGATCGCAAAACTCCGCCGAACGGCGCCACAGGCTTCAGCGGATTCGGCGGAGGAGGAGGCGCGCGAGGTGGTGGTGGACGCGCTGCCGCCGGTCGCGGCGGCCCGGGAGGCGGCGCGGCGGCTCGTGCAAGCGACGAGCCTTCCGTTACCAGCATGCAGATCATTAACGCGCTGCTCGACGCGGGCGTCAATCCAAATCCAATTATGAATTTTCATCGCCCCAACGCCCCCGGCAGAGGACGTTTCGGTGATAACGAGATCAGCACGGGAACGACGGCATTGTTCCGCGCCGTCCAAAATCAGGACATGGAGGTCGTGCAGGCACTGCTCGCCAAAGGCGCGGATCCCAACCTCAACACCATGGGCTACAGCCCGCTACTGCTCGCCGCCGGAGCGGGTCCCGGCGGACGCGGCGCCGTCACTCAGCCGAACATGCCGGTGCTGGACGCGCTGGTCCAACATTCCGCCGATGTTAACGCCAAGGTCACCGGCACCAACACCTACTCGTTTGACGTTTCCCGCGAAAACATGGGGAACAAGGAGGCGTTTAGCAAAGAGGGCACCTCGGCGCTCCATGAAGCCGCGCGCTCGGCCCGCCCGGATCTAGTGAAATATCTGCTCGATCACGGAGCCAATCCCAACCTCCTCGACGCCGCCGGAAAGAAGCCGATCGATGTTATCGGGACGCCACGCGTCGCGCGCGGCGGCAACGCAATTAATGTGCGAGCTGCCGCCCCACAGGCGGTGTTGCAACTCCAGAGTGCGCAAGTCCAAACAGCGCAAGGCCAAGCGAGAGGCGCGGCGCCTGGCCGAGGCCGTGCCGGAGCCGGCGGGCGTGGCGGCCCCAACCCGGAAGCTATAGCCGAGATTCGAACCATGCTCGAAGCGGCGTCTGCAAAGAAGTGATCGATTACGTCTGACGCCGACTGAAATAACATCGGTCGTGGTCGTTCCCGTCCGTGGCTGCGCGAAGTTGAGTTAACATCCAACGCAATTGCGCGGTGAGACCTCTCGGGAAGCGCGGTCAGTCCCCGCTGATGCGATCGCGCTCGGATATGGCCCATTCCGGGGTCGGCGTAATCCGCACCTTTTTCGGCGGGAACGCCCATTTCCAGCCATGAACCGCGTGCCGCTTCAGCCTGCGGAAGGCTGGCAACAGCGTGGTGATGCTTATCGCCGCAAGTCCTGCCAACAATGCGATCGTCACCATGTCCCACAACGGCCGGCGGTTGAACAGGCCCGGCCAGTCCATCGCATGTAAACCGTAATAGACCCATCGGTTAGCGCGATCGCGATTGTCGAACTTTACCATTTGGGCAAGGGACGGCGTGAAATACAGCCAGGTCTGGGCCTCGTCGTTGTAGCGCACGCGTAGCACAGGCAACACGTAAGCGGGCTTGTGCCGGCCGAGTTCGAATGATGTGGTCGTTTGGTGATAGTAGTTGTCGTAATCGGTCAGCCATTCGCTGTCGATGACGGCAACATGCGGCATAGCTTCACGGGACGCCTGTTCCATGACTTCTTTGCTGAACGACGTCATCACGCCATTTTCAGGGTGCCTGATAGAGACAAACAGGTGCGGGTTATTCTGCGGAAGATTTACCTGATTGATCGCGTTGTTTGTGGTCCAGTGCTCGGCTCCCTCTTTGGTTGTGGGCGGCTGATAGGCGAGGAAGTAGGGCTCGCCTCTAAACTGTATGAGTTCCACTTCCTTCGGAGCGAACCTCTCTTGGATCTTCCCGATGGCATTGCGCACGTTTTCCATCTGGATCGGCTGCAAGTTCAATGGACCGCCCGTGATGGCGCGCGCCATGTCTTTCGTCATCCTCGATCTTGGAGAAACGACGGGAGTCCCCATAATGAACCCGTCGCCGTTGCTTTCGACGCGCTTTGCCACCGCTGACCACCCGGAGATCGGGAACGTGGTGATGGGGATCATTCCGCTCAGGATCCAGGAGATCGAAAACAAGCCAAAAAGCAGGCCCGCATAATGATGCCACTTCATCCAACCGGAATAGGGCGTGTAGGACATAACACCTTTGTGGCGGAAGCGTGGCTTGAGCGCCACGCGCCAGGTTCCGAGGACGATGCCTAGCACTGCCATGAGCATGGCAGTCCAAGCAATGAAATCCAGCAATGGTGTCCACCAAGTGCGCTGTCGAAAGAAAAACAGGTTGTGGAGAACGTAACCGGAAATGGCGAGAATGCGGCTCCTCCGGTCCGTTTTCTGCACGACGTCGTTGCTCTTTTCGGAGACGTAGTACTCGGTTCCCGCCGAATCGTTCATTGCAATGCGATGCAGCGGAACATACCCGGCCAGCGTGGGAATTCTCGTGAACTCATCGGGACTGTCCAGATAGGCGTCATAGGTCATGGTGGACGCGTACTCAGGAACGAATTGCCTCATCCATTTCAGGGCCTGCTCCCGGCCCATACGAGGGAGGACTTCACCGGTGTCCGCATAGACCACCGACCAGTTGCCGATGCTATTCCTTGTGAGCCGGTAGACGGGCCGGCCGTCATACATGGACAATCGCACGCGCGAAGGTTTGATGCCCGCTTTAGCCGCCGCCTCAGCGGGCGTGACGGTCGCCGTCGAAAAGTCGATGGGCTCCAGTCGCAGCAGGCGCTCCCCGGTAGTGATTTGGGGGTGGCCGTAATACATGAGGACCACGCCTGAGCACGTCCAGACCAGGAACATCACAAGAATGGCGATGCCTAGCCATCGATGGGAGTAAATGAGAAGCTTGCGCCAATCGAGAAGTTTGCGGATGTTCATGTCGCCTTCCCTGGACGATCCTTAGGTGGCCAGCCAGGTCGACACAGAGAGTATATCGGAACCAGGTGAGCCCTAAATTCACCGGACAGGGATGTGTTCGATGCTGCGCTCGCCTTCGAGGCACACTTCATCGATCAGTTCCGTATCCAACACAATGTGCAATTTGAAATTCACTGCCCACGGCTTGGTGTAGGCTTTTGAATCGTCCACCAACGCTTGGATTTCGAGCATCCCGAAATTCGGACGGTGGAAGCGCTCCGTCACCTTTGCGGCGCTGGTAAGGGGGGTGCCTTGCGAGTCCATCCATAGATCGTCGCGGAAGCCGGTGGTTTCGACGACGAGTTCATCGCCTTGCCATTCTCCCGTTGAATAACCGTTCCAGGAAGGTTGCGGATCTACGGGGAGGGGCCTATGGTCCGTAAAAATCTGCCGATAGCTGGCGTTGAACTCGTTGAGCAGCACAACCAGCATTGGACTCTGAATCACCTTGGTAATGTGCGGCAGGGTGAATAGGCGCGGAAAGTTGGAAGGAAGGCAGTGGGTGTGAGGATCGTCGCGGCCCGCATTGATGGCGCGTTTCCTTTGTAGCTCCGCCGCCCAGGGTTGGATCGGCAATCCTCCAGGAATGCCGAAGGCGATGTTGACAGCCTGACGGGAAGGCGCGACCCGCTCGGCGCAAGCTCCCAAGTCGTCCACTAGCATTTTTGGGCAAGGAACCTCGTCGTTTGGGAGCCACATGCCCGAGAAGTCCGGCTTACCGTCCGCGGTTCGCGGCGCGCTGGCGTTCAGGTTAGGCTTGCCGTCAGCGGTTCTCGGGACTCCAGCGGTCGGGTACTTCACCCACTGGGCGTACACGGGGCCGACGAGTATCAGCACCACTGGCAGCCATCGCATTTACTTCGCTCGCCCGGTATAGCCCTGCGCCATCATCGGAATTGCGATGATACGATTTCGCGCGCTGGGCGTTCCCCATCCGCCGTAAAAGACGATGCCGAAGAGCGTCTTTTTGTCTCGGCCGCCGAAGAACGTGCCATGCAGTCCCTGCGGACCTGGGATGCTGCCAACGAACTTCCCATCCGGCGCGAAGACGTCCACCGATTTGCCCGTCGCAACATAGACGCGGCCCTGCTGATCGACGGCCGAACCGTCGCCGCCCTCTCCGCCCCGCAGTGTCCCGAACTCGCGCTGATTGGTCAGCGAGCCGTCAGGCTTCACATCGAACGCGAAGACCACGGCGCCGTTCGTAACGTAGAGCGTCTTCTCGTCGGGGCTCAGGATGATCCCGTTGGCGAGCGGAACATCTTTCCCATACTGCGAAACCACGCCTTTCGGATCGGCGTAGAACACTCCGCTGCCTGTGGCGCCGGTAACCGAAAAGTACACGCCGCCGCGCGCGTCGGCCATTAAGTCGTTCACGACGCCACCGATGCATTCGAACGGCTCGCCATGAAACGAATTCGCGAGCATCTTCCGCCGAGGCTCCAGTTGCTCGATGGCCGACCCGAGCCCACGTTCAGCGACGAACAGGGCGCCGTTCTTGCCGCGCGAGACCGCGCCGCCGGTGTTCGTGTCGCGGTGGACGATCTTGGCGAGGCCCGTAGAGGGGTCGAGCTGCATAACGTTGCTCGCGTCGTTGTTCGCGAACAACACGGTCCCATTGTCGCCTGCGATCGGACCGTCGACGTTGTTGCCCTCCCACGACCAGACAACCTTCCACGACTGGCCCGCGGCGAGAACGCCGGGAATTGCACCCGTGGATGGAAGGACCGGCGCGGGCGGCGCTGCTTGCGCGTTCGCCGGCTGGCCGGCGCCGGGGATCGAGAACGGCTGAGGCGGATTCTTGCACTTTGCGAGCACGGCCTTAAGCCCGGGATTCTGCCAGCTCTGCATGCTGCTGCCGCGAGGAAACGAGGACGACGGACTCTGCGCGGAGACAACAGCCACCGCGCAGCCGAAGACCACGGCGAGAGCGATTTTCGCCTTCATTTTTTGATCCCTTTCGATCGCACGTCCCAGTTCGAATTCGTGCAGAGGCTGCAGTTGTTGCCGACGAACATCCCGCTGGCTTTCTTGTCGATTTTGAACGTCCACATGCTTAATCAAGCTATCGTTTGTCAAGTATGACACCAATCCAGCAGAATTCCCGACAGATTGCACGGGAAGCCGATACCGTTCGGAAGCACCAGCGTCCGTAGGCGGGAGGGCTTTACGAGTCCCAAATTGTTCTGGTGTACGCTTATCGGCGTTCCGGCGCCGCTAGCAGGCTGGGAGGCCGCCCGGACATTCGTCACGGAAATCGCGGACGGCGGCGGAGTTGTCTAGCGCGAAGGCTTGCGCCACGTGAATTTTGGCAGCCAGCGGGGAGTCTCAGCGCAATATTCCCGATAGGCCTCGCCGCGAGTCTTGCGCAAGTGAGGCTCTTCGACGAGAATGACCACCAGATGAAACCAGACCCATACGGCGAATGAGTAGATCAGGAGGTTCCGCGTTCCGAAGAGGAAAGCTTCGCCGAAAACAACCGTAATCACGCCAAGATACATGGGATTACGGCTATACCGATAGATGCTTTGATTCACCAGCCGGACTGGTTCGCGTCCGATCAGGAAACGGAGATGCCGCGCGAAGTAGATATTCGGCGTCCCTTTCCCGCGCACCAGAAACTGCGCGGCGCACCAGAAATACAGAGTCGCCCCGAGGGCAATCGGCAGCCAACCGGCGCCATGCCGAACTGTCCAATCACCCCGAATAAGGTTCCGAGGCAGCCACCAGGCGACAGCGCCAGGCACGAGGATCGTAAACGCGACGGCCTGCGCGGTTAATAGAACTCCGGGCACTTCGAGCCGGCGCAGTAGAAATATTCCGGCGGCGAGCATCAAGGGCGCGGTGGCGGTCCCCGGAAAATAACGCCCTTGGACGAGACTGAGGGCGAGATGGCCGGCGCCGTTCGCGACGCCGCCGGCAAAGGCGAGGAAGAGCGCAAGGAGGTACGCGGCGGATACTTGGCGGGCAACTCCGAGAACGCTCAAGCCAAACGCGGCAGCCCAAACCAGATTGAAGACGAGAAAACTGCGGGGACTCCAGGCCGTTTCAAACAAAGCGGGGAAGTCGCGATAGAAACCGGTGAAGTATTCTTCCCCGAAGTGTGCACAAAACAAGCTCACACAAAGAATGTAGGGCCCCAGCACCCGTTCGCGGTTTGATTTCCACAGGCCGAAGCGCCAATACAGATACGCGCCTACAAGGCCGACGCTCAGGAAGATCGTGGCCGTCCCCAGAAGGCCGAAATTGAGCGCGACGCCCAAGACGGTGATGGCCGCAGCAAGGCGATTATTCGATTCCGCCCTCATTGTGGAATTGGATCGAGCATACGGGGCCCTCGGCGCTCACCCACTCATTGTGGACTATTCGGATAAATTTCTGTTGGCGTGGCCTTCCTAGAGTACTCGAACGCATCAGGTCTGCCCAACAAAGCAGCGGTGGACTTCAGTTGGACTCGACCGTGCGGCCGTTCCGATTGCCGTCGGGTGGAGACGAGAATAGATTCTATTAAGGGTGATGCCCAGGCCTGAGGGCGGGAAATACGACCCTGGCCTCAGGGAGGCGATCCTTAACAGGGAGGCGATCCTTAAGCGGAACTTTCGCGCCGAGATCCAGAATGTCTTTCGCCCTCGCCCACAGCAGGGGATCAGTCTCCAGCGTGGTGCGGCCCATCTCGTCCCGGCGGTTCACGACCTCTTTGGCCACCGCCTCTAGCAAATCGAGCTCGTCCAGCCAGATTCCATTGCTAAAGAACCCGCGTTTAATCATCTCGCGAATCTGTGCGGAGTCGACATCGACGGTGAGGCGCAACGAAGAGACGTAAATTCTTTTCAGCTCGCGGTTTGATAGAGCGGTCGGTCGTTTTCTCGGCATTGCGGATCTCGGTTTTGGCAATTGGGGAATGAAATATCGTATGCCTTCGGTTTGTTAGAGGGGTATCGTGTTTTCTCCTTACTTTCGAACGCATTTTCCCCTAATATGGCTCGCGGCATTTCCGAATGCTGCTAAATGTAGTTCTTCGGCCGACGGCTGACTGCATGGCGCTCCAAGGCCAGCCGCCTCCTGTGCAGCTTCAGACAGGCTTCATCAACCTCAAGTGTTATCCCTTCCGCCTCGCCCGATTGCGCCGGGCGTCTCGCGAAGCGAGCTCATGCGCCTCAGATGTGGGCACGCCGCTGGCCAGACGTAACTACTTGAGATTGCTTCGGGGACGCTTCCCTGGGACTAACTATTCGGTGAGACCCTAAGCATCTCAGATCGGCGCCTTGCGCGCGTGGTGACTGTGGTTTCCACTAGCCACCTTCCGCATCAACACTATCCGTTTCGACGGCCTAGATAATGAAGGATGGACGAGGCGTGGCCGGCATTCTTACCAAGGGACACGCCGCGTTCGAATCCCGTGCGACTAAGCAAGCCGCCACCTGAGGCGACCGCGTCCAGTCCAACAAACGCGTTGGGGACGCGGTGGTGTTTGCACCAGGGCCAGCCATTCTGTCCCTCATAAGCATGTCAGTCGATTGCCGCGGGTTTCGTACTTGTCAACAAAAAGCACCCGGCCGATTTGGCCGCATCTCCTTACAAGGAGGCAGATGCACTCCGCGAGCGAAATGGCCGTTTCATCTCTGTCATTCCATCGGATAAGAGGCAACGCCGGATGCGATACACACTTGTAAAATACGCTGCATTAGCCACGCTTACGACTGGACTTTTCTTCGATTTGACGGCGGCCATCGATATGCCAGCCATTAGCGGATGGGCTTTCGGTGGCCCTGACCATCGCCTCCACTACCTGATTGATTCCCGCGGAAACAGCATGATGGACTTCTCCTTCGCGGGCTATCGCGGGGGTGGCGTGAAACTACCGGCTGTCGCCGTCGTCCAGCGGCTCACTCCCGCAACGGGCGACAACACTGCGCGCATCCAGGCGGCGCTGGACAACGCAACAGGCGCAGTCGTGCTAGCGGCGGGCGAATACGAAGTTGCGGGAACCTTGAGCATCACGCGCAGCGGAGTTGTACTCCGTGGCGAGAAGGGCGCCAATATCCACCTGACGGGGAAACCGCATTGTTTCCTGGAAATCCAAGGGGTGGGGACGTGGCGCGAGGAAGGTCCTCCCGCTCCTATTCTCGATGACTATGTGCCGGCCGGGGCAGATACGTTTCGCGTTCGCGGAGCCTCGGATTTCCATCGCGGCGATCACGTGCTGGTGCTCCGCCCCATTACCGCCGAATGGATCAAGTTCATGGGCTGGAATGTCCTGGACCGCGACAGCGAAGCGCGAACGGCGATCAGTACTGGCAGCGTGATCCGCACCGATCGGGTGGTTAAATCCTCCGAAGGCGGTCGCGTGACTCTGGACGTTCCCCTGAGCGACGCACTCGATGCCCAGTTCACCACAGCGTCTCTGGTCCGTTACAGCTTTCCAGGTCGAATCCGCGAGGTCGGCGTCGAAGGACTTCGCATCGTGGCGCCGGGACCGCAATACAAAGCCCTTCGCATCGATGCCATCGAGGACGGATGGATCAGCGATCTCGAGATTCAGGACGCGGAGGATGGAATCGCGATCGGTCCCGGCGCGAAGCGTCTTACGTTGGCAAACGTACGCATCGCACACACTGTGCCCAATCCGGGGTCCACCAAGCCGACGGATTTTGCACTACAGGGGACCCAGATTCTGCTGGATCGCTGCCGTGTGACGGGCGAAGGCGCACGACCGGTGGTGACGCAGTCGGCCGCGACTGGTCCCCTCGTGGTTCTGAACTTCACGGCCGATCACGGCGGCGTCGCGCCGGATGAGGGTTGGGCTACGGGTCTTCTAGTCGACAATGGCCAATTCCCCGGAGGGACTGAGCGCACGCCAGGCATAGCTTTCTCCTACAGCGCAACGGCGGGATCGGGTTACGGAGGTATTGGATGGGCTGTGGCGTGGAACGTCCGCTCGCCCTTTCTGTGGGTGCAGCAGCCGCCCGGCGCCCTGAATTGGTGCATCGGCTGCCTTGGCGCGCCGGTTATGATCGGCAGTATGCCAAATGCCATTTTCGACTCATTGGGAAAAATGGTTGCGCCATCCAGCCTCTATCTGCAACAATTACGCGACCGGCTCGGGCCGGAGGCGGTGCAGAACACCGGGTATAGCGAGAGTACGGCGAAGCTCTTGTAGTTTGAGCTTGAGGTGCGTCGAAGGTATCGCGTTCTTCAGGACGCTCGGCTGGAAGGCGCTCGAATCCGTTCGCTCTTAAATCAAGCAATTCGCTTTCGCCGGGTGCCGTTCTTTCTCTGTCATTTTTCGCTCTTCCCGGAGGCTGACCCGCGCAACCCGGGCAGGAACCCCGCCGGTCGGCAGTCGCTCGCTTCGAAGGGAAGGGGTGAACCGTGCCGCGGTGTAGACTGTCTGAAGCTGTGGCTTCTAGTTGAAGGAGATTTCACGTGAGAATGCGAGTCGTGGGTTGGATCACAACGGCGGCTGCTTTGGCCACAATGTTCTATTTGTTAGAAGCCCCGGTGAGAGGCCAGGAAGGCGCTCCGGTAGCCAAAGGAAAAAGGAAGGGGAAGCAGCGCCCCACAGGGCCCACGCCACGACTTCCGGATGGAAAGCCGGATCTCTCCGGCGTCTGGAATACAGATCGGCCGTTTGTCGTGGACATCGGCGGCGCCCTGCCCAAAGGAGAAACCCTCCCTCTGAACGACTGGGCCAAAAATGTCATGAAGTCTCACCGGTCGCAGGACGATCCCGAGGCTCAGTGTCTGCCTACCGGCGTGCCACGGCTAGCGCCGTATCCAATGAAATATCTCCAGTTGCCAAATCTGTTCGTCATCCTATTTGAAGGCAACATTCACAGCTATCGCCAGATTTTTCTCAACCGTAAAGAGCATCCCAAGGATCCCAATCCAACCTGGTACGGCGACTCTATCGGACATTGGGACGGCGACGCTCTATTAGTGGACACGGTAGGTTTTAACGACAGAAGCTGGTTCGATTTCGCGGGCCATCCCCACACGGAACAGTTGCACACCGTGGAGCGCTTCCGCCGGCCGGATCTGGGAACCATCGAATACCAGGTCGTCATCGAAGATCCTGGCGCCTACACCAGACCATTCACGCTGACCGGCCACTTTTTCCTACAGGTGAACACGGAAATCATGGAATACATCTGTAACGAAAATAACGTGGACGTTAAGCATTTGAATGGATTTGACCCGCCCACACTAACCGACGGGCGCGGTGGAGCGAACGTGCCGTAGCGCCGTTCGGTGTCTATGAAATATCGGTGACGGCGCCGGGGTTCAAGAAACATGCGTTTTTGGCGGCCCTGGCTAGAGCTTCGCCCTGCAAGGCCAAAGGCCTAGCGCTTAGGGCGAGGTGGAGGGCATACTGCCACGCACAAGGCGGTCACCACGTTGATAATTTCGACTGCGCTGTCCGTAAGAAAGGCGTTCCACTATTTTGCCGGGGGCTCGCCGTTTCCGGCGGAAGAGCCTAAGAAGAGCTTCCTTCCATCTTTGAACGTGATGTCTTTGCCATTGGCCTTATTGGTTCCATCCTTGGCCTGATAGCCCGATACCACGATCACAGTTCCGACCTCCAATGTATTCCGGTCAAAGCCGTGCCGCAGCAACGTGTTTGGACTGCCGCCTTCCACCATCCACTCAGTCACTTGGCCGTCGGGGGACTTCACATCGATGCGAAGCCAAGCGTGAGGATTAATCCATTCCACTTTCGTGAGAGTTCCCGTAAGCGAAACCGGTTTATTGATATCGAACTCCGCCGAAAAAGCGTGGTGAGCCCGCACGGGACTCGCGGCAAGAAATAGCCCGGCCAGAGTCAGCGCCACAGCCAGTTTTGTTCGCATGTTATTTTCCCGTCCTTTCAAAGCACGACATGCTTGTCAATCGCATCTCCTCGTGCGTTACTTCTTATCGTTCGCTGCCTTCTTGCGGAGATTTCCATACAACAGCTCTTCTGTGAAGGGCACACACTTAAACTCTAACAATCTTGCGTCTTTCTCGACATGCCGGTACAGGGGCATGCCGATTTTCCATGGCCGCGAAAATGTTTGCGGATCTTCAAGGGTTGCCTCGTACGATATCGTATCGGAGGATCGGGGCGTGTAACGTTCGACCACGTGCAGCTTATTGCTATGGAAATCGCCTGCGCGATCCAACCAGGAATCCCCATTGAGCCCGGTGACGTCCACCACCAGCGTCTCGCCTTCCCAGTGACCGTTAGACCAACCCATCCAGCTATCGACGGGCGATAGCTTCTTGCTATCGATGTTGATCAGCCGCACGGCGCCGTCATATTCGTAGTTGATCATGAGTACCTTAGCCGATTGAATAATTTGAAACGGAAACGGCATATATGTGGCGCGCGGGACACCGGGAAGATAACACTTAGTCTCCGGATCGAGAGCCAGGCGGTTGGCGAAGTTCGCGCCCTTCTTCTCCAGCGCCGCGGGCAAATACGGGATTTCGCCGCCCTCCACCACGCCCATCCCGGCGGGTTCCGATCCGGCGGCGCCCGCCTGCCATAGCATTCCGGCCGCGGCCGAATGCGGTTGAAGATCCCAGTTAGCCGTGTTCATGGCCTGCCAGATGCCGTTTAGGTTGGGTTTACCGTCCGCGCTGCGAGGCGCCCTGTAGGGCGCACTTTGTCCGTTGGCCGCCTTTGCCAGCAGCATCAAGCCGCTGACGCATATGACGATTACCGAGTTTCGCGAAAAATGTTTCAAGAGACTTAAACTCCGGCCCGCGCTGTGCGGGCATTCATCGAACAACTGCAAGAACAAAGTCGAATCGGCACGCTGGAATTCTACAGGCAGCTAAACTCAATGTCAATCCGCGGAGGGCGCTCGCACGAGAACGGCCGTCATTGACTGGCATCGGTGCGTCCGATACAATTCCAGGCATGTCAATCAGCCGGTTCGCTCCATTAACTCTCGTTCTTGCCACTGCGGCGTTCGCGCAGGAGCTCCCAACGCAGAAACTGCTCACGCTCGACCTGGCGCAGACGATCGCCCAAGAAGCACTCGCGAAGTGCCGGGCAGACGGGTACAAGGTGACCGTGACGGTGGTGGACCATGCCAACATGCTGAAAGCTTTCCTGCGCGATGACGGCTCTAACAACGTGACCATTGAGGTGGGGCGGATGAAGACAAATTTCGTGATGGCTTACGGCAGGGCGTCGGCTCCGCCGGCGAATCTTGCGAAGGGCGCGCCGCTGCCACTTCCCCCCGCGGCTAACACGATCTATGCCGAGGGTGGCGTGCCGATTAAAGTTGGGAACCAGCTCATTGGCGCTGTCTCGGTAAGTGGCGCTCCGGGTGGAGACAAGGATGCGGCTTGTGCTAACGCCGCGCTTGCCAAGGTTGCCGACAAGCTGAAGTAGTTTGCGAAATCGTGCGGCTCAACTCTCAATTGCGGATGCTCGCGTTCCTGTACCAATATGGCGGCAGGCCGCCGGAAAAAATGTACCTGAGTCCGGAAAAGGAGAAATTCAATGCGAGTTAGCATCAAAGTGTCACTGGGAATCGCTGTAACCGTGATCGCACTCCTGGCGCAAAGTCCGCAGCCAACTTGCAACCACTGCCAGGCGACTTACATCCCTAAGAGCGAGCTGGACGCCTATACGGCCAAGGCGATCAAATACAATCTGGTGGATCAGCAGGTTCGCTCGGTGGACGTTGGGAAAAGCCAAGTCGGAATCGGCATGGTTACTCGCGGCAAACTCGCTCCGGGAGCGGTTCGAAAAGGGGCCGTCGCGGAACATGAACAGGTCAGTGAGGTTTACTATGTGATCGAAGGCACGGCGACATTGCTGACCGGGCCGGATCTAGTCAATCCGGTTAAGCGGCCCGATAATGAAAAGACGGTCCGGCTGCAGAATGGGCCCGGCTGGAGTTCCGATTCCATCACGAATCCCCAGGTCAACCATCTTAAGCCTGGCGACATGATCGTCATTCCGGCTGGGACGGGCCATTTGTTCACAGAGATTCCCGATCACATCACTTATATGATGGTGCGGATCGATCCAGATAAGACGGTTCCAACCAAGAGCCAAGCTGAATCCGAGGCGGATCTTAAAACCGTTCCCACCGGTAGATAGTCAGCCGTTGCGACGGAAAGCTCTACTTTTTCGCCTTGCCGGCCGCGGACGCCTTCTCCTCGGCGCGCGCGCCTGACAACGAATCCAGCAAGCCGTAGTTCCCCTCGTGACAGGCGTATTCGAAGATCGTGTCCTCGACTTTGAACATAGGATAACGCGCGCTCCACGGCTTGGTGAACGTTTCTGGATCGTCGACAGTCCATTCGTACATAAGTATATTCGGACCCGTACGGGTGAAACGCTCGATCAGGCGGAGGCTGGGCGTTGAGTTTTCGTAAGAAGTGAGGCCGGTGAAATTGGTGGTCTCCACAACCAGCGTGTTGCCTTCCCAGCGGCCGATCGAGTCTCCATTTACCATCCGAACGCTCTTTGGCGCATGCGAACGCCCGTCAGTCGGAATAATGCGAACGTCGTGAATCTGTTCACTTAGCAGCGCTACAACCCCGGGGGACTGCACGATTTGGTAGTTCGAGTTGTAGTTCGTCGGAATCATGGGAGGTCCGGCGTTTCTGACCGATATGCAGCGCTCGTCGGTGGACCGGTTTTCTGGACCATCGAATTCGTGTCCTCGGGCGGCGGCTCGCTTATCGGCGATGCGTTTTTGAGCTTGGGGCGTCAGCGGCGGAATCTTGCCCTCCGGCGGATCGAATATCATTGACGTTCGCAGGTCCGGGGCGAGCTTCCCTCGATCACGCCAAAACTCGTTGTAGTTCCCCACACCGTCGAGCTTGTCGCCGTTGACCCTATTCAATTCATCCTTCGTGTACTGAGCGGCCTCCTCTGGAGTGAAGAATTCGTGGCCGGAACCCGGGCCCTTGGCGGGCCTTTGAAGTGGCGTTAGGGTCGCACTGTTCCATACACCTTGAAGATCTGGCCTGCCGTCCGGAGTACGGGGTGGTGTCCACGCTTTCGCGTCCGGGGTTTTCTTCGCCACCTTAGCCTGGGTCTGAGCCCCAGCTGGAGGCGCCAACAGGGCGGCTCCCGTGCTCCAAATGAGTGCAAGAAGTACGCGCTTCATAGAGGGCCTCCTTTTCGCTCGCCGCATCCATCGTACAAGGCGATTCCGAGTCTACAACCGTGAAATTTCGAAGTCAATTTGCTACAGCCTTCGGCGTCTTTTTGACAGCTTTCGAAACGTTCGGGCTGGTCGCCACGGAGGATGAAGTATAAATGTCGAGAGTGGTTGGATCGATTCCGAGTCCGTGTGGCCGGCCCTCGACGTGGACTACATCGAGTATCTTTCCTTCCTTCAAAACCGTGACTGCGCCTGCATTTACGTCGCTCACGTAGATCGTATCGTCCGGCGTAATTGCGATCCCGCCACGGCACGGAGCCGCCCATGTCGTGACAAAATTGCCGTTCTTGTCGAAGACGGAAAGGCGCTTGTTATCGCTGTCGCTTGCGATGATCCGGTCTTGCGAATCTACCACCACGCCGTGGACCAGTTGCATCTGGCCGGGTCGGCTTCCCTTGACGCCTCCGATGATCCGGATGAACTTCCCATATTTGTCGAATTGCACTACCCGCGAGTTTACATATCCATCGGCCACGAAGATATCGCCGTTCCTACCGAAGCCGACGGTAGCCGGGCGATTAAACGAATCGTGCGATGAGTCGTCGCCCTTCACACCCTTTTTCCCGAGCGTCAGCACCACCTTGTCATCGGCATCGAACTTGTAGATGACGCTGTCGTTCGTATCCACTCCCCACATGCTCCCATCACGATCGAAGAAAACGGCATGGGCCTCATTGAACAGGTTCTGATCGCCCCATGCCTTTACGAATGTTCCGTCAGTGGTGAACACCCGGAAGTAGGGAGCCTTGCGCACCATGACGACAACCTGCCCCTTCCCGTCGGCGGCAACCCACGTGGTCGTACCTCCCCAGGGCAAGTTATCGGGCAACTTGGCCCACTTATTCATGTTGACGTCGTATCTGTCGAACAAACTCGATTGACCGAACACCCCCGCGGCCAACGCACCGGCAAGCACCATCACGCGCGTGAAAGTCGTTTTCATCGATCAAATCTCCGGTCGGAAGTATATCATCAAATGCTCGGGAAATGGAGCCACGGCTGGGGTTAACCAGGATTGCACCGATGGCACACGTTGACCATTGATATCTCTCCATTGTCCGGCGTGTTTGACTTTTGCCGCTGGTGTCCCAGAAGTCCAACCGCATGAGTCGCATCGGTAAGCCGAATCGAAACACGATTAAATGATTCTGGCGTGTTGCAGAATTTACCGCTTGTGAGACACACGGAGATCGCGCCGGTATTGAAAAAAGAAGCCTAGAGAAAAGACCAGCAGCGCCATGAAGAGTGCGCGCCAGAAATGCCAGTGGAACTCGAAGAAATATTCGCTGCATTCTGTGGGCGATACCGGAGCGTCACGATAATAACGGCAACGCCCGCGACCAGCGCAGCGCCGGCCACGAATACAAACCCGCTGAAAATCGATCGCAGCAACGTCACGGGATCGCCTCGACTGCATTTTACCGTTTAGGGCGGGTTATACATCGGTTCGTCTGGTTTGCCCATTAACGCACCGCAGCGCCCGCGCTGGCTTGCGCCGCCGAGACGGCGCTGTTGTCCGCGTGGAGCTTGTCCAGCGGCGGATCGATATATCCTATCCCGCGCCCCGCACACGCCACGCCGGCCCACAACAGCAGCGACAATCCAGCGGCGAGCTTCGCCCGGCTGGGCATCCGTTTCAATCCGTCAAATTCGGCGGCCTTGTTGTAAACGCTGGACCGGAAGATAAATCCGTGAATGAAGATCAGCGCCAGCAGCGACATTTTGGTCCAGAAGAACGCGTTGTAGTAATATTCTTCCGCCTTCGACCCCGCTAACAGAATGCCGCACGTGGCCACCAGCACAAAGCCGATGCGCTTGGGAACGCGCAGCGATCCGATCACGCTCGAAACCGGCTGATTGCGCAGCGCCACGCCCAGCAGCCGCAGGTTGCCCATCAGAATCATCCCTCCGAAAATCGCAATGCACGTTAAATGCAGCGCCATGATCGAAGGGTAAACGTACCAGGACGTCCGAATGGAAGTGAAAAGATCCGTCGATTGGACCCATTGAGCGAAGGACAGCAGCGACATCGTACCTAACCTGCCATTGTCGCAGATGGCCCGCGAAACACGAGCACCGCGTTCAATCCGCCGAACGCGAATGAGTTGGAGAGCGCGCATTCGACCTCAGCCGGGCGGCAATGATTGGGCACGACGTCGAGGTCGCAGGCCGGATCGGGTTGGGTGAAGTTGGCCGTGGGAGGAATCAGGCCGCCTCGCAGAGCTGCAAGCGTCGCCGCGGCCTCCAGCGCGCCCGCAGCCCCGAGCGCATGCCCGTGCATCGATTTCGTCGAGCTGACCAGAAGCTTTCCGGCGTGCGCGCCGAAAACGTCACGGATGGCCTCGCATTCGGTGGCATCGTTGGAAGTCGTTCCCGTTCCGTGCGCGTTGATGTAACCGATGGCTTCGGGCGCTAGGCACGCGTCGGCGAGCGCGGCGCGCATGGCGATTGCCGCTCCGCCGGCCAGCGGCTGCGTGAGGTGATACGCATCGGAAGACATTCCAAAGCCCACGATCTCGCCCCACACTGGCGCGCCGCGCGCGCGAGCCGAATCTAGGAGCTCCAGCACCAGCATGCCCGCGCCTTCTCCGAGGATCAGCCCGCGGCGGTCCCGCGAAAAAGGCCGGCACGTATCGGGCGAAACTACGCGCAGGGCCTCCCAGGATTTCAAGAACCCGAGGGAAAACGGCGCCTCGCTGCCGCCCGCCAGAGCGAGATCCACCATGCCTCCGCGCACCATCCAGAACGCCTGGCCAATCGCGTGATTCGCGGAAGAGCACGCCGTCGAGACGGTGTAAACCGGTCCGGTGATGCCGAACTCGGACGAAATCACGCTCGCGCCGGCGTTGCCCATCACGCGCGGAATGGTCAACGGCGATACGCGCTGCTTCAGGGCGTACAGATTGTAAAAGCCCTCGTCTTTGGTCGCCTGTCCGCCCGCGGAGGAACCGGTCACGATGGCGGTGCGCGAGGCAAGGGCGCCAGCGATCTTCACCCCGGATTCGTTCACCGCCTCTCGCGCGGCCACCACCGCGAACTGGGCGAAGCGATCGATGAAGTCGATCCGCTTTTCGTCGAAGTAGCGCTTGGGATCGAACCGGACGGCTTCGGCCGCGTTGGGAAAACGAAGCGACCCCGGAGGCACCGACTGCATGGGGCAAATGCGGCTGGTCCCCGAGGCGACGCCGGTCCAGAATTCGCCGAAGGTATCCCCGAAAGGCGAAACCACTCCGATGCCGGTGACCGCCACGCGGCGCGCGCTCATGAACTCTGTCCGGCGGCCTTTTCGGCGAGCAGTTTTTCGATTCCCTCAACCATTTCTCGAACCGAATGGATCTGGCCCGCGGCATCGTCGGGGATCTCGATGCCGAACTCCTCTTCCAGCGCGAAGAGGATATTGATGCCGTCGAGCGAGTCGATTTTCAGCTCCGCGAAAGTCTTATCCAAATCGACGGATTCGAGCTGGAGTTTTTGATTTTTCGCGATCACCGCGACGATGCGCGCCGCTAGCTCGGAATTGGCCATGTTTCGGCTTGTCCTTTCGAGGACATAGAAGTAAGTTCGCCGGCGGTCTCGAACCGGAAGCCGCGCTCCAACAACCGCGGCAGGGCGATCTGAACGCCCTCGACAGCCGCGCCGATATCGGGCGCCGTTTCGAGCATGCGGCCGTCGTGCAGACAGAGAATACCGCCGTTGGCGGCGCCAGAGAGAAGTCTTCGGGCGACGGCGCCGGAGGGCAGTTTCCAATCGCGGCCGATCACCGTCCACATCACGCCGGTCAGACCCAGCTTGCGCTGAGCCTCGCGGAGCCCGAACCAGCGCACTCCGTAGGGCGCGCGAAACAGCCGCGGCGCGATTCCCGTGGCCGCCTGGATCGATCGCTGCGCGCGCGCCAGTTCTTCGTAAATGAACGCGGCAGACTTGAAATCGAACCGCGGGTGCGTGTCGGAATGATTGCCGATCTCGTGCCCCGCGGCAAGAACTTCGCGCACGATGCCCGGAAGCCGCCGGGCGTTTGCTCCGCACATAAAAAACGTGGCGCGCACGTTGTGTTTCGCCAGCAGCCGCAAGATATCGGGAGTCGATTCGCTAGGCCCATCGTCGAAGGTGAGCGCCAGGGCCGGACGCGAACGGTCGCCACGGTAAACCGAAGGCGCCAGCAAAGCGGCCGACCTGCCACGGACCGCATATCCGAGCCAAGCACACCCGGCGCCGATTCCCGCGCCCGCTCCGATCAACGCGCCCGTCACGCTTTTCATCATACAATTGCGTTACAAAGGGCATCCGCATGGACGCCAAAGCGCAAATCACTGGTTTTTTCGATGGGACGCAGGCCGATGATCGAGGCCGTTTCCTCCGCGATATCCAAAGCTGGCCGGACGCGCGGTTGGAAGCGGTTCACGACTTTATTCAGTGGATGTTCCCTCTTACCGAGCCAAGCCCGGTGAATCCCTCCGCGCCGGTCCTGGATCGCGAAACCATGGACGCTTTCCACGCCAGCCCCGAGCTACGCCTGGCTCTGCGCGCGTCATGGATGCGAATGCTGGACTTCTACGGCTTCGAAATCTCGGATGGCCGCGTCCAACGCGCCGCAAACTTCGCCGAAAAGTCGGAGAAGTGGCTTTATCAGAACAATCACAATCATCTGCGGATCACTCGAATTCTTAAATGTCTCCGGCTGCTCGGATTGGAGCGAGAGGCCGCCGCATTCTTCGATTGTCTGGCAGAGCTGTACGCCTCGGAAGGCGTGAAGCCGCGGCCGGGGATCACGGAAAGGACCTTCGAGTTCTGGCGCGCCGCGTGATCTTAAATCCCCGGCCGACATCTTTGCGGAAGCACTCGCGTGCCCTTTGCCGTGGCTAGGCTAGCCCGCGTCGCGTCCGCTCAAAACTCGCAGCGGCGTCCGCAGCAGGATGAGCCAATCGAGCCGCGGCCCGGAATGCCGCACGTAAAAGAGATCCAGGCGCCGCCGCTGCGCGTAGGTGAGCCGGTTGCGGCCGATCACCTGCCACAACCCGGTGATGCCGGGAAGCGCCGACAAGACCTCTTCCGACGACCGGCCATAGTACGAGTTCCACTCGGCGAACGTGATCGGCCGAGGTCCCACCAGCCGCATCTGCCCGGCGAGCACGTGCAGCAATTGCGGACATTCGTCCAAAGAGAATCTGCGATAGATCGCCGCCAGCCGGCTGGTGACCCGCGGATCTGACGATCCTTTGAATACGGGCACCGTGCTCTCCGGCAGGTACTCGATCCACCGCAAAGGCGCGCTCGGCCGCTCGCCGTTCCACATTGTGCGGAGTTTCAACATCCAAAACTCGGCCCCGTGCCG
Organism: Bryobacteraceae bacterium; assembly: GCA_036557165.1. GTDB lineage: Bacteria > Acidobacteriota > Terriglobia > Bryobacterales > Bryobacteraceae > Palsa-187. The sequence continues at coordinate 114,951 of DATBIA010000081.1, read as the reverse complement.
GCCCACGCGGCGATGCGCGATCAATGGCGAGCGTCGCGAAAGAATTGCCACGGAAACAGCCGCCACCGCGAGCAAAGGCAAAATCAGAGCGAGGGCCACGCCGGCTAGCGCCCGCTCGGCAAACGACTGGAGCCAAAGGCCCGCCTCGATCCCTTCCGCGGGACGCAAAACGGGCTGGCTCAATTGCAACGACGGAGTACTCATCGCGATAAGTGCTTAACCGGATCGTGGAAGCGCTACTGGATGGCTACCAGGACCTGGTTCGTGCTCGTGATGTTGCCCATCTGAATCTGGATCGGAATCGAAGGGCCGGTAGGCGTCCCCTGCGAGACGATCAAGTTGATCTGATTCACTGCGGGGAACTGCGGTGAAAGCCCATGGAAAATGACCTGCGCCGGAGTCCCTCCGATCAGCACGTTGGGAATCGCTATTGTGTTGCGCAGCATGTCGGGCGAAGCGGCGCCGTTGGCCGGAGTCGAATCCACCGCGCCTAATCCCGTGGCGTACAAGGTCAGAATGTCGCCGATCGCGGCGGGATGCGAGAAGACCCCCGGAATCGCTCCCGATGGCGCGGCGATCGCTCCATCGGCGAAGTTCGCGGCAACGGCATAGCCCGAGGGCGTGAACATGAAAATCCCAGGCGCCGCGGGCGCAATGCCCACCTGAATCGTGGACGACCCGTGAGAATTAGTCAACATGACATTCACCGTCCCCGACGTCGTGCCGGGCGGCAACACGTCCCATGGCATCTGCACGTTTACCTGTCCGGGAGATATGAAGGAAATGGGAGCCGGCACGCCATTGATCGTGACGGTGACGTCGCCCAAATTTGCGGAAAACGGAACGGTATCGTTTATCAGAAGCCCATCCGCAAGTTGGGTCCCGAATATCGCGTTCAACGATCCCGGCGCCACCACCTGACCTGCCGCAAAACTGGCAGCATTGACCAAACCGCCGTTGAAGACCGTCGGTTGTCCGAAAGCCAACGTCGCCAATATCGGTACGGCGGCGGCCATAATTAGCCTTTTCATGATTCCTGCTCCCATACAAAAATTTAGTCGGGACTCCCCACATGTTTAGACTCAGCGCGGCAAACCTCCGGAACTGGAAATATTGCTCAACGTGGACGCCACCTCCGGATCTTTCCCCGCGTTGAGTTTCAGAGCCAGCGAGGCTTCGGCCTGGCTTTCCGGCCACCGCTTTTCCGCGAAGAGCAAACGCGCCAACGCCCAATGGGGCTTGTACCAATTGCTCCCCGCCGCGATCGTAGAGCGAAGCGCCGATTCAACGGCCACGGGGTCCTGCCGGGAAGCCGCGTAAATAGCCAGGGTGTACCAGCCGTTCTGGCGCTGTTCGGGCAAGCGGGCAGCCAGACTTGCCGCGCCCACGGCGATTTGCAAATAGTACAGCCGCGAGGGCACATCTTTCGTTTCCTGCGACGCCGCGGCCCAGCGCCGCGAAAAGTACAGGTCCGCCGATACGCCCGCCCAGGAACGATTCAGGGCGGCGCGGTATGCTTCGGCCGCCGCGCGCGGATTGCCCGCGTTTAAACGGCGATCAGCCGTGGCCAACATTGCGTCGGCGGCAACCAACCGGAACGCCAGCGCGGCAAACAGCGCCGTTCCCGCCAGAGTCGCCCATCTCAAGCCCGGCGCGTTTGGGGATGAGGGCGCCGGTTTCGCTCCGATGCCGGCGAGCAATCCGGCGCCCAAATAGAAGTAGAACGCCGTAGGCGCGGTGAAGGCGATGAACTGATGCGCTACCAAGGTCGCCGCCAAACCGGCGAACGCTCCCGCCTGCATCGCGTCGCCGGAAGCAAACGATCGCGCGCCGGCGATCAGACCGACGACGGCGATCGCGGCGAGGGCCAGCATTCCGCCCAACCCCTCCTCCGTAAGCGAATCGAGAAAGATGTTATGCGGCGATTCGTGCGAAAAATCCGGGTAGGCGCGCGCCAATTCCACCGACTGAAACCGTGGAAATTCCGAAACGAAATTATCCGGCCCGAAGCCTGTTAGCGGCTTTGCGGCGGCCATGCGTAGAGAATCGCGCCACAGCAGCAGCCGCGCTCCACCGGCGCGATCTTCGCCGATCCAGTGCACACGCGCTCGAAGCCGTGCCCCCGCCGGTGAGAGATAAAATGCGCCCAAACTCAGTGCCGCGAGCGCCAGCCCGGCCACAAGGGGGCGGAATTTCGGCCGCAGGAACAAGCAGGCCAGGCACAAGCCCGCGCCAAGCGCAATCGTCGCTCCCCGCGATCCGCTGAGGATGATCGCCGCCATCCCGGCCACCGAGGCCGAAATTCCCAGAATCGACGCAAATCCTCGCCGGCTCTCCCGCATCAGTCCCAGACCCACAAAGACCGGCCACAATAGAAACGCCGCGAAATAGTCGGCATGCCCCATGGTCGATGGCGGCCGGACGATTTTGAAAATGCCCTCGCCGGCCTCGTAGGCCGCGGGAGATTGAAACGGGTCCCAGCGGAAATACTGCGCGATCCCATAGAGAGACGCGATCAGCCCGGCCGCGCAAACCGCCTGCATAAGCGCGCGAAGACGCGAAGCATGCCCGGCCACATAGGCGCAAATCGTCACCGCGGCGACAATCGAAGCGCATTCAGTTAGCGCTCCGTAGCGCCTCCAATTCGACCCATTCCACGCCAGCGACCGGTTTGCAGAAAGCGATGCCGCCAGGATGCAAATCGCCACGGACGCCGCCGCCGCAACGACATACCAGCGGCCCAAAGACGTTCCGGCGAACGAGCGCAGCGAGTCAAACCGGAAGGAGACGAATGCGAGCCCCGCCGCCGCGGCCATGAAGATCAGAGCGACCTTGGGGGTAATGTCGTAATAAAAGAGCAGATGAGGCGCAATTACCAGCGGAATCAGGAACGAAGTAGCCAGCGCCGCAATCGGCATATACTCTTAAGACCAGAGCGGCAATCGGCAGGAACATATGCCCGCGCCTGACCGCGACTCCTTCGATCCCGTGGATTACCTCCGCTACTTGAAGGCTCGCTGGAGGATGCCAGCCGCCGCCGTGGCGCTGGCGATCCTTGTATCGGTCGCAATCTGCCTTATTCTCCCGAAACAATACACGGCCACGGCCACGCTGGTGATCGACCCGCCGGGGGTCGATCCTCGCGCCGCCATCGCTCTCAGTCCTGTATATCTGGAGTCGCTTAAAGCGTATGAGACGTTCGCCTCCAGCGATTCCCTGTTCGCCAAAGCCGTCGATAAATTCCATCTTGAGCACGATGGCCGGCCCATCGAATCGATCAAGCGCCGCGTGCTGCGCGTGGAGAAGCTGAAGGACACAAAACTGCTGGAGATCGCGGTCACGCTTCCCGATCCCAAGCAGGCACAAGCGATGGTTCAGTATCTGGCCGAACAAACCGTAGCGCTGGACAACGATATTGCGCGATCGGGCGACCGCGAACTGCTGGACGACGCGGAGTTGAAGCTCCACGCCGCGCGCGAACAACTGCAGCAGGCCCGCGCCCAATCGGGAACGCTGGTTTCGGCGGGTTCGGAATCGGCTTTGGAAAACGAAGTACAGTCCTTGGCGGCCTCGAAGGGGCGAATCGAAGACCAGCGCATCGAAGCGAATTCGGTGGTCGCGGAAAGCGTCGCCCGCCGCGACGAGAGCCTGGCGGCCGAGGCGCGCGCGCGGGTCGCCACTCTGGATTCCGGCTTGGCGGCGCTCCAAAAAAGCTTGGACGCCAAATCGTCGGCCTTGGCTTCTCTGCGTGAGCGCAGGCAACGCACAGAGGATCAGTTGGCCAACGCCGAGGACGTTTTCGAAACGGCTCAAAAGCGGGAATACGACGTGTCTAACACCGTGAAGTTCCGGACCGGACAGTTGCACGTCGTCGATCCGGGAATCGTTCCGCAGCGGTCCAGCTTCCCGAATTGGCCGTTGGCCCTGCTTTCGGCCGCGATTTTGAGCGCGGGCGCTTGCCTGATCTGGTTGACGGCCCTGTTCGGGTTGGCGAGCCGCAACCCGCAGCCTTCACGAGCGGGATTCAGGGTGGCGGGTGGCGGCGGCCGCTGAGCTTCGAGCTTCTCGCGATTGGGTCGCGTTTCCGGTTATCGCCATCGCTATAAGCGCTGGTGTCCTGGCGGCCCTCTCGCGATCGCCTTTCACGCCATGGATTGCCATCGGCGTCTTGACGGCGGCGCCGGCTCTTTGGTTCGCTTTCGCGGCCCAGCGGGAGTGGCCGATTATTTTGTGCGCCGCCGCGATCCTGCTGCCTCCCGTGCCTTTTCCTATCGGAGACTCCGGTGCGCACCCGTCGATTCTAATCGCCTCCGCAGGCTTGCTGGGCGGCCTGGCGCGTTTGCGAGAGTGGAGGATTCAACGCAGCGCGCTGAACGCCTCGCTGGCCGCCTTAATCGCCGCGTTTGCCCTAAGCCTTGGCTTCGCCGCGCTCTATTCGGGCTGGAGCATCGCCGCCGCCTCGGCCGCCCGGCTGCTGTTGTTCGGCATGGGCATTTACGTTTACTTCACTGCCTCGCAAGGTCCCGGTGAGGTGGCCCGCCCCCAGGCCGAAACCGCGGCACGCTGGCTATTTGGGATCGCGGCCGCCGCTGCGATTTTCGGGTGCATCGATTTCGTCTATCAATTGCCCGCTCCGGCTGGCTTCGGCGCCCAGTTCGTCTGGCTCAGCAGCGGAGTGTATCGCCGAGCCCAGGGCCTGTTCTACGACGCTACAGCGCTAGGGAATCTGTGCGCGTTCTTTTTGACCATGAGCGTTGTGGCATTCGCGGGACGAAAGCTCCTGCCGCGCGCGGTTTCGGGCCTGGGCATCGTGATCTTTCTCGCGGCGCTGCTGCTTTCCTTCTCTCGCGCGGCCCTGGGAGCGGCTGTCATCGCTTGCCTGGTCCTGGCGGTCCTGGAGCGGAAGGCCTGGGCCACTCGGCGCCTCGCGCTCGGCGTCGGCGCGTTGGCGGCGGTCACTGTCGTGGCATTTTTGCTAACACTTCCCGAGGTCGCGTCCACTTATCTCGCCCGCCTCGATTTCGGATCCGGCTCGGTGGCCACACCCGAGCGATTCTTCTCGGGAAGGCTCGAGACCTGGCGCGCGATCGCAGCCTTTGTCTCCGAACATCCCTGGCAAGTCGTCGCCGGCATCGGCTACAAGACGCTGCCCTACACTCGGCATCTGGGCCGTCCTCTAATCGCAGATAATATGTACCTTTCGACGCTGGTTGAGACCGGCGTCTTCGGACTGGCTGCCCTGCTGGCTTTGAACGCCGCGGTTTTGAAATCCAGCTTTAATGCCGCCAAACAAGGCTCCTTCTTCGGCCGCTGGATGTTCTGCTTCTGGATTGGGGAGATGTTCCAGATGATGCTCGGGGACGTTCTTACCTTTTGGCGAGTCCTGCCCGTCTATTTTTGGGTGCTCGCCCAGGTTGTTCATGAGAATCGTTCTGGTAGATCAGTTCGGTGAGATGGGCGGCGGACAGCGCTGCCTGCTGGAAGCGGCGGCGGGATTCCACGCGCGCGGATGGGAGGCGTGGGCCGCTGTGCCGGCTCATGGCCCGTTCGCGGCCGAGCTAGCGCCGTACTGCGCGGGCGTCTTCTCGATTCCCTGCGGTCCTTTCCGGTCGACCCGGAAAAGCATTTCCGACGCGCTGCGGTTTGCGGGACAGCTACCGCCTCAGGCGGCCACAATTGCGCGCCTGGTGCGAAAGTCCCGGGCGGATATCGTTTACGTGAACGGCCCACGCGTGCTGGCGGCCGCGGCGCTCGGACGTCTGGGCCGGCCGCTGATTTATCACGCGCACTGGATGCCGCCACAGGAGTCCGCTTCCAGCTTCGCGCGTTCCATCTTGCGCTGGAGCCGAGCCAGCGTGATCGCCCCGTCCAAGCTCGCGGCGGAGTGGCTGCAAAAATCCATCGACTTCGATCGCGTCTTCACGGTTTACAACGGCGCCGCCGAGCCCTTTTCGAAACCCGTTGCGCGCGACCGCATCGCGCGCGTCGCTGTCCTCGGGCGCATTTCCCCGGAAAAGGGACAACTGGAGTTCGTGCGGGCGGCCCGCAAGGTTTCCGAGCAAATCCGCGGTTTGCGCTTCATCGTGTGCGGCGCGCCGCTGTTTTCCGAGCGGCGGTACTTCGACGACGTCCGCGCGGAGGCCAATGGGCCGGTCCAGTTCGAATCTTGGACCGAGGATGTGCCCGGGTTTCTGGCGGGCATCGATCTGCTGGTGGTCCCCTCGCTCAACGACAATCTTCCAAGAGTGATTCTAGAGGCGTTCGCGGCCGGCGTCGCTGTCCTCGCTTTTGACGCTGGAGCTATTCCAGAGTTGGTCGAACACGGACAGACTGGATTGCTGGTGAGGGAGCGGACAGCCGAAGCGTTGGCTCAGGCGATCCTGGCCGCGACCGCGAAGCCGGACACGTTGAACGACCTTGCCGCCCGCGCTCGCCTCCGCCTGCGGGAACGCTACACGCTGGCGCGGTTCCAATCCGAGATCTGCGCCGCCGTCGAATCCGTGCTGCGCCGCCACCATCAGCGAAGTCTTAGGAACGCCGGCGCCAGCGCGGCCGCGTAACGGGAGCAGCCGCGCCAGGCCCATCGCGCCAAGCCACTCAAGAAAGAGCGGAATCGTCTGCGATAATTCAGGGAGCAAAGAACTCCAGAAGTCAGGCGATCGAGGCCAGGAATGTTCGATAACTATTTTTCCGGGAAGCGCTGTCTTGTCACCGGAGCGAGCGGAGTCAAAGCGACGTGGCTGGCGCTCATGCTGCTCCGAGCGGGAGCGATTGTCACCGGATTGGACAAAAAGCCGGCGGCTTTGCGTTCGAACTTTACCGCAAGCGGTTTGGCCGGCAGGATTCGCTTCATCCATGGCGACGTGAGGGACCTCCCCTGCGTCAGGGGCTTGATTGCGGAAAACGACTGCGTCTTCCACTTGGCCGCGGAAGCTATCGTCGGACGCGCGATGCGGACCCCGTTGGAGACCTACAGCAGCAACACGCTCGGCACCGCGACTGTGCTGGAGGCATTGAGGTTAGCGGACTCGCCAAAACGAGCCGTATTTGTTACGTCCGACAAAGTCTACGCCGCGAAACCGCAAAGCGAGTTGTGGGTTGAGTCGGATCAACTGGGCGCGACTGGACCGTATGCAGTTTCAAAGGCTTGCGCCGAGTTCGTAATTGGCGATTATAACCGAATCTATTTCGCCAATAGCGAAACGAGGATTGCAGTCGCGCGCGCCGGCAACGTATTGATCGGCGGCGACGATCATTCCTCAAGCACGACCGATGGGGCGGGGAGGATCTTTGTAGACTGCTACGAGGCGTTAGCGGACGGGCGGGAGCCGGAGGTGTTTCGCCCGACTTTCACCAGGCCATACACCTACGGACTTGATATTCTGTCAGGCTATATGAGCTTGATGACCAAGCTCAATCGGGAGGGGATTGCGGGCGAGGCTTTCAACTTCGGGCCTTACGAGCAGTTCGGCGTCAGCAACGCCCTGCTCGCTACGAAGATTTGCGAGCTGTGGGGGGCGGGAATTTTATGGAAGGCCGGCGCGCCGCGGGACGAGCCCTTCGAGTATCAGTCGCTGTGGACGGAAAAGAGCCGCAAACGGCTCGAATGGCGTCCGGCTTTCACGCTGTACGAGGCGCTTGAGGCGACCACGCGCTGGTACAAGGCCTGGGCTGCCTTGGGAGCGAATGTCACCGAGGGATGCATGTACAACCTTAACGCCTCAATGGTTGAAGAGCATCGGGCGGCCGCCGCGCGGCTCGGTTTGGACTGGGCGCGAGAGATTCAATCCGATTCGGCCGGACATCAGCTTTAAATTACTTAGTACCGGAAGATTTCGAAAACGAAAGCCGATAAGTTCATAGCTTTGGATACGAAATTTTTCTAGGCGGCATATCTGCGGCGCTAACTACTATTACTATGATTACCAAAATGTGGGTGAGATTTAGTCTTCGGCTCGGTGTGTTCAAAAATATTTTTGCGCGCGGAATTTGGCCCCGAACGGTGACGATTGCGTTTGTGTCGTGTTCCGCGTTCGCTTGGGCTCAACCTGGCTTGGTTGCGGTGACGGATTGCGGTCCGGCGAGCTTTCCAGTAACGTGTACGATTCCCGCGACTGGAAGCGGCCACTTGCTGGTGGTTGGGTGGCAAGGCGCGGCTGGATCCAACACATCGACCACGATTAGCAGCATCGCCGATAACGGCGGAAACTCTTACGTGAAAGCCGCGCGTGCGATCGACACCGGGGACAACACGGCAGTTGAACTCTGGTATGCGCAGAACAGCGCGGCCAACGCGACATCTGTCACGATTTCGCCTAGCGCGAACGTGAGCAGGGCGGGCGCGGTCATTTGGGAATTTTCGGGAGTGAGTTCCAGCGCCGCGTTGGATCAGACGGCCGCCCTCAACAGTCAAGCCGCTAGCGCCACCGTTTCGGGGGGAACGGTCACCACTGCCGCCGCAAACGATGTAGTTGTTTCGATTGCAGTGGTTGCGAATGCCGTAACCGGCATTTCTTCGCCATTCGTGGATGATTCAGCACTTATGAGTAACGGCTGGGCGCACGCAGTCGTATCCGCGGCTGGATCCTACGGGGCACAGTGGAATCAAAGTTCCGCGGGAACATATGCGGCGGCCACGGCTTCCTTCAAAGCCGTTTCGATCGGCGGGAGTTTCAGCCCATGCGACGTTAACAAAGACGGCGCTGTAAACTCCTCCGACGTGACCGCGGCCGTTAATCTGGTTCTAAGTCCGCCCGCAACCTGCCCGACGACGATTACAGGCGCAGGTTCCTGCAACGCGGCCGTTGTTCAAAGGGTCATTGCGGCGAGCCTGCCAGGAGGAACCTGCCACCCCGTCGTGCTAAATTGGACGGCTAGCACGTCTCCGAGCGTGGCCGGCTACAATGTCTACCGTTCGCTAACTTCAGGGTCTGGCTATGCGAAATTAAACTCCGCTCTTATCAACGGGACAACGTACACGGATGCCACATCCCAACCCGGTCAAACCTATTACTACGTCGCGACCGCCGTCGATTCAAGCGGCAACGAAAGCTCCTATTCTAATCCGCCCGCCGTGGCGGGTATACCTTCGCCGTAACGTTTTTGTCGTGTTGCGACTCACAATGGGTACGGCGTAATTCACAAAAGTTATTCACACATAAGGAAGCGCGAGTAGTCCAATTTCAAATCCTCGGCTTGAGGGGCCAGAAGATGGAATACGACTTTCACTCCAGCGGTCTCAGATCGCGGTGGGCTCGTTTTTTTGTGCTGCTAGGCGTCTGTATTTGCTCGAACGATTTGTCCGCCGCGACGATCAGTTACGTGCAGAGCAACTACGCGACACCGCAAAGCGCGCAGACTACAGTCAGCGTGACCTTCACCAAGGCTCAGAAAGCCGGAGACCTTAACGTAGTCGTGGTCGGATGGAATGACAGCACGGCCACAGTTACTGGGGTCACGGACAAGAGCGGGAACCGCTACACCCTAGCCGTGGGTCCGACCGTCCAGGGGCCTGTGGCTTCACAGTCAATCTACTACGCCAACAATGTCGCGGCGGCAGGCGCCAATGCAAACGCCGTCAAAGTGACCTTTTCCAGTGGCGCGACGTCTCCCGATATACGGATTCTGGAGTATAGCGGCGCGGACCCGAACAATCCCGTGGACGTGGCGATGGCCAATACCGGTAGCAGCGCCACAAGCAGCAGCGGCGCCGCGACTACGACCAACGCGACTGATCTGATTTTTGGCGCGAATCTCGTGCAAACCGTGACCTCTGGTCCAGGCTCCGGTTTTACCAGACGCCTATTGACGAGCCCGGACGGCGACATTGCCGAGGATCGCATGGTGACATCAGTGGGAAGCTACAGCGCCACAGCACCCCTAAATTCGGGTCAATGGATCATGCAAATGGTGGCTTTCCGGGCCGCGGCCGGAACTGCTCCCACGGTCAGCAGCGTCAGTCCCAACAGCGGCCCCACGGCGGGCGGAACGGCTGTGACGATCACGGGGACAAACTTCGCGGCTGGAGCTTCAGTGACGATTGGTGGGACGGCGGCGACGAACGTGACCGTGGTTAACGCCACAACTATTACAGCCACGACGCCGGCGGGCAGCGCCGGGGCGGCGACGGTCACCGTTACAGTGAGCGGACAGAGCGGTAGCTTGGCGAACGGCTTCACCTACAGCGCGGCGACGATAATCGGCTTCGTACAAGGCAACTATGCCACGCCCCAATCGGCCCAAATCTCGGTGAGCGTCCCCTATACCGCCGCGCAGAAGGCCGGAGACCTCAACGTTGTGGTGGTCGGCTGGAACGACAGCGCGGCCACGGTGACGGGGGTCAAAGACGCGGACGGGAATCAGTATGTGCGCGCGGTGGGTCCGACGGTTCTGGCGCCGATGGCTTCCCAATCCATTTATTACGCCAAGAACATCGCGGCGGCGGCGGCGGGAGCCAATAGCGTCACTGTGACGTTCTCGACCGGGGCGGCGTATCCCGATATTCGGGTCTTGGAATATAGCGGGGCGGATTTGAATAATCCGGTGGACGTAACGGCGGCAGCCAGCGGCAACAGCGCGACCAGCAGCAGCGGTCCGGCGACCACTACCAATCCGACCGATCTGATATTCGGCGCCAATCTCGTGCTGACCACGACCGGCGGGCCGGGCAGCGGCTTCACCACCCGGCTGCTGACTTCCCCCGATGGCGACATTGCCGAAGATCAAATGGTCGCGGGGGTAGGGAGCTATAGCGCCACGGCGCCGCTCGGTTCGGGGCAGTGGATCATGCAAATGGTGGCGTTCCGCACTCCCTCTGGACCGCTGCCCACGGTGAGCGGTGTCAGTCCCAATAGCGGACCGGCGACGGGCGGGACGAACGTGACCATCACGGGAGGGAACTTCGCGGCGGGCGCGGCGGTGACGTTCGGCGGCGGGGCGGCGAGCAATGTGGTGGTGGTCAACGCCACGACCATCACGGCCACGACGCCGGCGGGCGCGGGGGTGGTGACGGTAACGGTGGCCAATCCGGGTGGGCTGAGCGGGAGCCTGGCGGGAGGATTCACCTACATTTCACCGCCGACGGTGAGCGGTGTCGCTCCGAATGGCGGCCCCGTGGCGGGTGGCACGGCGGTGACGATTACGGGAGGGAACTTCGCGGCGGGAGCGGCGGTGAAGTTTGGAGCGTCCGCCGCGACCAATGTGACGGTGGTGAACGCGGCGACCATCACGGCCACGACGCCGGCGGGCAGCGCGGGCGCGGTGACGGTGAGCGTCACCAACACCAACGGGCTGAGTGGAACTCTGGTGGGCGGGTATACCTATTTGGCGCCTCCAACGGTGAGTAGCGTTGCGCCGAACAGCGGGACGACGACGGGTGGGACGGCGGTGACGATCACGGGGATGAACTTTGCGTCCGGGGCCTCGGTGACGTTTGGAGGCGCGGCGGCGGCCAATGTGACGGTGGTCAACGCCACGACGATTACGGCCACGACTCCCGCGGGCAGCGCCGGAGCGGTGACGGTGAGCGTCACGGTGAGCGGGCAAAGCGGCAATCTGGCGAATGGATTTACTTACGTCGTCGCGCCCACGGTTACCAGCGTCAGCCCCAGTAGCGGTCCCACCGCCGGTGGGACGGCGGTGACGATCACAGGGACGAACTTCGCAACGGGCGCGACAGTGGCGTTCGGGGCAACGGCGGCGACCAATGTGACAGTGGTCAACGCCACGACCATTACGGCCACCACTCCGGCGGGCAGCGCCGGCGCGGCGACGGTGACGGTCACCGTGAGCGGAAAGACCGGCAGCCTGACCAATGGGTTCACCTACGTTGGAGCGGCGACGATCAGTTTCGTACAGAGCAACTACGCCACGCCCCAATCGCCCCAAAGCTCGGTGAGCGTCGCGTACACCGCGGCACAGAAAGCCGGCGACCTCAACGTGGTGGTGGTCGGCTGGAACGACAGCACGGCCGCCGTGACCGGGATCAAAGACAGCGAAGGCAATCAGTACGCGCTAGCGGTTGGGCCGACGATTCTGGCGCCGGTGGCATCGCAATCCATTTACTACGCCAAAAACATCGCCTCCGCGGCGGCGGGAGCGAATAACGTCACGGTAACATTCTCGCCGGCGGCCGTTTCCCCGGACATTCGCGTCCTTGAGTATAGCGGCGTGGATTCCAACAATCCCTTGGACGTAAAGGCAGCGAGCAGCGGGACTAGCGCCACCAGCAGTAGCGGGTCAGCTGCGACGACGAATCCGACGGATCTGATTTTTGGCGCGAACCTGGTTCAAAACCTGACGACGGGGCCAGGCGGCGGCTTTACAAGCCGTCTGTTGACCTCTCCGGATGGCGATATCGCCGAAGATCTTATGGCGACGGCGACCGGCAGCTACAGCGCCACAGCTCCGCTAAATTCGGTCGGGCAGTGGATCATGCAAATGGTGGCCTTCCGTTCGACTCCGCCGGGCAACACTCCCGTGGTTAACCTGAGCGCTACGAGTATTAACTTCGGGAATCAGGCAACGGGAGTCGCCGGCAGTCCTCAGCCAGTGACGTTAAAAAATATCGGAACCGCACCACTTACGATCAGTTCGATTGCGGTTTCTGGAGGCAACGCCGGCGATTTCACTCAGAGCAACAACTGTGGATCGACTCTGGCGCCGAATTCGCCATGCACGATCAATGCGACTTTTACGCCAAAGAACACAGGCGCGCGCAGCTCGACGATCGTCATCAACGACAACGCGCCTGGGAGCCCGCAGTCCATCGCGCTCTCGGGCACGGGAACGGGATTCTCGGTTGCTCCGGCGGTTTCCGTGCTGACGTTCAACCAGACACAGCAATTCACAGCCGCCGGCAGTCCGGCGTGGTCGGTCGACGGCGTGGCGGGCGGATCCGCAGCGGTGGGAACGATCACCAGCACGGGCCTCTACACGCCGCCTAACAGCATTGGCGTCCATACCGTGACAGCCACGGCTTCGTCCCAATCGGCGAGCGCCACGGTTTACGTCACTAATTATCCAGGCACATTCACCTATCACAATGACAATCTCAGAACGGGGCAGAATACGACCGAAACCGTTCTGACCACGAGCAATGTAAACCAGAGCCAGTTCGGCAAGCTTTTCTCGTATCCCCTGGATGGCATCGCGTTCGCCTCGCCGCTCTATGTGGCTCACGTGAACATTCCCGGCCAGGGTTTCCACAATGCCGTCTATGTCGCCACGGAAAACGATAGCGTTTACGCTTTTGACGCGGACGGACTTACGGCCAGTCCGTTATGGCGGGTAAATTTTCTCAAGTCCGGAGTCACCACGGTCCCGTGTGGCGATACCGGCGAATGCGGCGATATCCCCAATCAAATCGGCATCACAAGCACGCCGGTGATCGATTCCGCGGGCGGCACGCTGTACGTGGTGGCGGCCACGAAGGAAGGCTCCAGCACGTGGGTGCAGCGCCTGCACGCCCTCGACATTACGACGGGAGCCGAGAAGTTTGGCGGTCCGGTCGTTTTACAGGGGAGCGTGCCGGGGACTGGCAGCGGAGCTTCTGGCGGGAGAGTGGCGTTTGATCCGTTGCGCGAGAACCAGCGGCCGGCGCTTCTTCTGAGCAATGGCGTTGTCTACCTCGCGTTTGGCTCTCACGGGGATCAATCGCCATGGCACGGCTGGGTGTTTGGGTACAACGCAACGACCCTTCAGCAAACGACGATTTATAACGTTACGCCGAATGGCGAAGGAGGGGGGATCTGGCACTCGGGAGGCGGGCTGGCTACGGACACTACGGGGACAATTTATTTCGTCACAGGAAATGGCGACTTTGACGCGAACACGGGCGGTAAGGACTACGGCGATTCAGTTGAGAAGCTGAACCCCAGCGGAACGGTGGTTGATTACTTCACTCCGCATGACCAGCAAAATATGAATCTCAACGATTTCGATCTCGGGGCCGCCGGTCCCGTGATGTTGGTGGATCAAACCAGCGGCCCATATCCTCACCTTCTCATCATGGCTGGGAAAACCGGCTCGATCTACGTTATCAATCGGGACAACATGGGCCACTTCAACGCGGCCGGCGATACTCAGATCGTCCAATCGCTTCCAGGCGCCCTTCCGTACAACTTCAGTACGCCTGTTTACTTCAACGGTTACGTGTATTTCGGCGGCGTGAACGATTCGATAAAAGCATTCCAATTGACCAATGGACAACTATCGACAGTCCCGGCATCGCAAACAGCCGCGGCCTTCGGAGTTCGCGGAGCGTCATTCGCAATCTCGGCGAACGGAACCAATAATGGCATATTATGGGCCATCCAAAACAACGGCGCCACGGCCGATAACGATGTCGGTTCGCCGGGCGTTCTATTCGCCTATACCGCCAATAACCTCTCCAGCGAACTCTACGATAGCAGTCAGGCTGGGAGCCGCGATACCTTGGACAATGCAGCTAAATTCTCGGTTCCACTGGTGGCGAATGGGAAGGTGTTCGTCGCCGGACAAAGCCAGCTCACCGCGTTTGGATTATTGCCGTGAGGCACTTCCGCGCCTGACATTGAGGCGCCCCACGGTGAGCGGTGTCAGTCCCAGCGGGTTAGCGGCGGGCGAGACGAACGTGACGATCGCCGGACACATTTTACGGCAGGAGCGACGGTGACCTTGGCGGGGCGGCGGCGAGGAATGCGGTAGCTGACGGAACGATTCCGCACGCGTGATAAATCGATGTAACTCGGGTCGTTTCATTTTCTTTCATTACTTGGAGGATGGTGACGTCTTATCCGCTACTGGACACGACTCATCTGTCCCTGTCACAACGACACTTTTGACTTTCATGAAATTTGACAGACATCGATTGGTCGCACAGCTGGGATCATTGGTTAGCCCCTGAGGTATGGCCAATATGGGATGTTGAGTCACCGCCGGAAAGCTTACGACATCGCCGCCTTGACGGAAGTCGGCCACATACGCGCGACGCCATGCTTGGGCCGGTCCCCGCAGATCGTGCAACGCCGACCTAAAGTTGGAGGACGTGAAGAGCGTAATGGCGAACACAACGAGAGCTCCACGTTGTGTTCTCGGTGAAAAAACGATACCGTCGCGCTCCCGCATGCCACCAGTGACGACGGCTATGAAGAGTAGCCAGAATACAAACTGAAACCAGGCGACGGCACGCTCCGCCAGCCAGGTTCCACCTGCCATTTCGATGAGCGCTGCCTCACACAGTACAAATACCATCATGCCAAGGCTCGCGGCCGCAAGCCATTTTGGTGGATCCAGCCGACCATTCCCTTCTTTCCGGTTAAATGACACAACGATATAGAAAAGCGCAGCCAGCAATGCGGGACTCGAAAGCCAGGCTAATCCATGGTATAAAGAATGCGCAACCCAGTGTGGTGCATGAAAGAAGTCCCCGTATTGTCTGTGTTCATAAGCCGCTCTTCGGGCGTTTCCCGGCGAGATGAAGAAGAGAACCAAGCTCGGCAGGCAGGCGGCCAGACTCAGCTTCCATCGACGGGCAGGGAGCTTCTTTGCGTAGGCTGCGATAGCCCCCCCAAGAACTAGGGCGAATAGAAAAACGCCCGCGATCTCGTGAAGCGCTGGGATCGCAAACGACAATAAGGAGACCAGAATGTAATCCCGGATGATTGGACGAAAACGCCGCAAAGCGCAAGCGAGCACTAGGAGGGCACTGAGGGGCAAGTAGTACTCGGTCGCCCCCGTTAACCAAAACAACGCTTCAGATGGAACTGTTATGCTCGCCATCCATGTAGTGTAAAATATCGCCGCAAACGAGAGAGACTGTTTGCGAGACAACCCCCAAAACGTCTTAATAAAATACGTTAGAGATGCAAACGTAATACCTATGACTGCTAGAAGCAGCCATCCATACCAGGAAATTATATCGACATTGTGCATCAGGAAGCTCTGCATCAACGTTGTGAGCCACCGGGGAGACCAGCGCGTGTAGTATAACCAAGTTACCGTCAATGCATTGGATTGCGGTACACCGTCAAAAGACAGCGCTGCTTTGCAAAAATCGTCAAAATAGGGTACGGAATAGAATGGCAGCACTAAAAACGGCGTGACGAATGCCCCAGATACCAGAAGAGGCAACACTCGTACCGGATCCTGAAACACTGCAAACCATGCAACGCGTCGCGGTGACGCCGATGGATGGTTGGAATCGGGGAGTACGTTCACTTTAGCTTCGTCCGCGTTCGACTCTTACCACGTTTTGGGCTGCGGGTCGGCACTGTGTCTTCTCGCGAGTACGAGCCGAGTACGCGCATGGTGCACACGCGGCCTTATCGACTAAGGACAACTAGGTATGGTCATCTCACGCTTCAGTTCTGTTTTAAGGCAATAATCCGTATGCGATGAGCTGCGTCTGAGAGACAATGAACACCTTTCCGTTGGCTACGAGTGGAATGTTAAACTTGTTGGCGACATCCAGCGCGTCTCTGGAGCCCGCCTGAGAACTATCGTACAGCTCGTTGGCTAGATTGCCGGCGTCGTATGCATAGAGAACGCCGTTTCCGGGCGAGTTGTCTTGCATGGCCCAAAGAACCCCGTTCGTTGTCCCGTTCGCGGAGATCGCAAACGAAGATCCGCGGTTCGGGTAACTCACAGTCGACTGCGACGTCGGGTTAGCGGACATTTGCCCATTTGTAAACTGAAACGCCCTGATGACGTCGCTGACGGCGCCGAAGTAGATATATCCGTTGAAATACGCGGGCGAGCTATAATTTCCGTGTTCGTCATCCGAATGTGGGAGTACGTTTAGGGATTGAATGATCTGGTTGTCGTTATTCGGGTTGTAGTGGCCCAGGTTGTCCCGATTCACTACATAAATGACGCCGTTCTTAGCGGCGGTGACCAACACGTGGGGGTAGGGGCCAGTGGTTTGGTCGATCAACAGCACGGGACCCGCCGATCCGAGCTCGATATTCGTGCTCTCCATCGTCGCTTGATCGTGCGGGGTAAAGTAGTCGACAACGCTTCCGGCCGCGCTCAACTTGACGACGGAGTCGGCGTAATTTCGGCCTCCCGTATTCGCGCTAAAATCGCCGTTGCCGGCGGCAAAAAACACATTGCCGCCCGCGTCCGCCGCGAGGCCGCCGCCGCTCTGCCAGATGCCGCCGCCGTACCCGTCGGGCGTCGTGCTAAAGGCAAACGTTCGCTGAAGCGTTGTAGCGTTGTAACCCAAAACCCATCCATGCCAGGGATTCTGGTCTCCATGCGATGCGAACGCAATGTACACGACGCCGTTATTGAGCAGGAGCGCCGGCCGCTGATTCTCTCGAAGCGGGTCGAACGCGAGATTTCCACCGGACGATCCGGCGCCGCTCCCGGACACGGTAGCTTGAAGCGCTACTGGCCCGCCAAACTTTTCGGCCCCCGTAGCGATGTCGAGAGCGTGCAACCGTTGCACATAGACGCCGTTTTCCTTCGTCTTGGCGACGACATAGAGAGTGCCGCTCGCTGGGTCCACCACGGGCGTTCCGGTAATCCCAATTTCGTTGGGGATGTCGCCGCACTCACCTGTATCTCCGCACGGAACGGTCGTGACGCCCGACGAAAGAAAGGTCACGCCCCACAGTGCGTTCCCACTCAGCCCCTCGGCGTCGAATGCAAAAACGCTATCGTGTTCCGTCGCGACGTACACGACATTGTGGGCGCCCTGTCCAGGAATGTTTACATTCGGCACATACAATGGCGAAGCGTAGGTATACCCATCGACCGGGTACGAAAACAACTTCCCGAACTGCGTTTGATTGACATTTGCGGGAGTTAAGACGGTTTCGGCGCTGTTTTGACCGGTCCTGAGATTGTCGTTGTGGTGAGTGAAGGTTCCGCCGTAGTTCGTCACGTAGAGTGTGGAGCTTGCGGATTGTGAGGACAGCGTGGCGGTTATCGTGTGCGTGCCCACGGTGGACGGCGGCGTGTAAAGACCGGCGGAAGTGATTGTTCCGACGGTTGCCGACCCGCCGACGATTCCGTCGACGGCCCAACTCGGGCTACCGCCACTAGCCGTAAACTGTTGCGTCTCCGTGAATGTCAGCACCGAAACGCTTGGAGTAATAGAGAATCCGGTGCCAGTCCCAGAGAGGGCAATGGACTGGGGGCTGCCCGGCGCATTATCGTTGATCGCAATCGTCGAGCTGCGTGCGCCGGTATTGGTAGGCGTGAAAGTTACATTAATTGTACACGCTGAATTCGACGCCAGGGTCGCGCCGCAATTATTCGTCTGGGCGAAGTCGCTTGAATTGCCACCGGAAACTAGGATCGAATTGATCGTGAGCTGCGCCGTTCCGATATTCGTCAACGTCACTGGCTGCGGGCTGCTGGTAATTCCAGTTTGTCCGTTACCGAAATTGATATTCGTCCGGCTCAGCTTCACGGAAGGAGTATTGGGGGGCGGCGCGGCGCGAAACGCGACCATCTGCATGATCCATTGCCCGGAGCCGATAGGCGCCGTGGCGCTATAGGCCCCTACGGCGGTGACCATTTCATCTTCCGCGATATCGCCGTCCGGCGAGGTCAGAAACCGGGCCGTGAAGCCGCTGCCCGGACCGCCGGTAGAGGTTTGAACCAGATTCGCGCCGAAGATCAAATCGTCGGGATTCGTTGTAGTCGCCGTTCCGCTGGCGCTGAGAGCGCTGTTGCCGCTGGCGGCGGCCGCCGCGTCGACCGGGCTATTCGTGTCCGCGCCACTGTATTCCAGAATTCGGATATCGGGATACGCAGCGGCGCCGGAGAATATAACCTTGACGGTATTCCCTCCTGCCGGCGCACCGGCGATGTTCTTCGCGTAGTAAATCGATTGCGAAGCCACTGGAGACTGAACCGTCGGACCCACGGCCAGTACATACGCGTTGCCGCTAGTATCCGTGATTTGCGACACCGTTGCCGTGCTGTTGTTCCACCCGACGACAACGACGTTGAGATCGCCCGCGGCCTGAGCCCCAGTGAAGGTGACGCTCACGGAGGAAGGCGCCGATTGCGGTGTAGCGTAATTGCCCTGGATGAAACTGATTACGGTGCCTTGCGCGGGGGTGGTCGTCGTCGCAAGGTTGGAATAGTTGCTGAAGTTCCCATTCGCGTCCGTAGCTTTGACATGGTAGGTATAGCTGGTGCTCGGAGCCAGTCCAGTGTCGCTGTACGAATTAGAGGGTACAGTCAAGAGCCGCGAAAAATTCGAACACCCGGCGCCCTGACAGCGTTCAATCAGGTAACCGGTGACTGTACCACCGGCTTCCGTCGATGCGGTCCAGGCTAAATTGATCTGCGTAGGAGAAATCGCCGTCGCAGTCAAATTGGATGGGTCCGTCGGCACGTTCCCCGATCCGGCGCTGGCCACATTTGAGTACGGACTCGCATTGCCGGAGCCATCCAGCGCGCGAACGCGGTAACTGTAACTTGTAGAACTCGTGAGCCCCGTATCGTTAAATGTCGTAGTGAGCGACGATCCGACTTGCGCAAAGTTGGTGCAGTTGGCGCCTTGGCAGCGCTCAACCAGGTAACTAGCGACGGATCCGCCCGCTTCCGTGGACGGCGTCCACGCGAGATTTATTTGGGTAGGGGAGGCAGTGGCCGCCGTGAGGTTTCCAGGCAAGCTCGGGATGGGAGCCGGCATTGTAATAGTGACGACGCCAGAGTATGGCCCAAGCGTATTGGCCGTATCTTGCGCTCGAACCCGGTAGCTGTAGTTTGTCGACGCGGCCAGATTAGCATCGTTAAACGACGTGGCGGTCGTGGCGCCGATTTGTGCGAAGCTGTTGCAGCTAACGCCTTGACATCGCTCGATCAGATACTGACTGATCGCGCCTCCCGTTTCGGTCGAGGCCGTCCACGAGAGAATGGTTTGATTTGGATTCGTTGCCGCGGCGGCGACGACCGACTGCCATGTAACGCCACTACTGAGCGTAAGTGTCGCGTCGTAAGAGCCGGCCGCCGCTACCGGCTGCGTCTCTGCTGTAAGATTCGAAACCGTCGAAGCCGCTTGGAGAGTGAAACCGGGGCCGGCCGCGAAGCTTTCGTTTCCGTTCGTCTTCGCAAAACCAACGAGCAGATCGTTTAAATTTATGGTGTTCAGATTCGGACTCGCGACTTGCAGCGTCGAGGTTCCATTGTCGCTTCCGATAAGCGAGATGGCGTCGACCGGCGAAGAAACATTTGAGCCTTTCAAAACCACAACAGACATGACCAGCGGTTGAGATAGAGAAAGATTCATGGTGATGGTTTGGCCAGGACCGACAATGGGCGTCGGCGCGTACCACACCTGAGACCGTAAGTCGAAGCCCGCCGTCGTGCTGGTGGGGCCGGCTATGGAAATCCAACTATTGCCGAAGTTGTCGCTTGGCGTAAAAGTCACGCCTTGATGAGAGGAAGCGAATAATAAGAGCAGGTCACCGCCAGTGCTATCAAACGCCGCTGTTGTATGGGATGTTAACGACGTTGCATTGTAGTAGCCTTGGCCACTGACATAACTGGGGCTGGGGCCGGCTCCAGTGGTCAGATTGGTTGGGGCCGTCGGAGTCGGCGCCGTCGCATAGGTGTAGGCGTTCGCCAAGCTTCCGCTTTGGGGCCCGGGATTCGTGACTGTAACAGTCACCGTTCCGGCACTACCAGGCGGAGTGGTCGCAGTGATCGTTGTGCTGTTTACGACGGCCACATTGGTCGCCGGAGCTGCCGCGAACGTGACCGTTGCTCCCGAGGCGAAGTTTGCACCGGTAATCGTGACGCCCGTGCCGCCGGCCGTCAATCCGGTGTTCGGATTTACGCTGCTTACCGTGGGTGGGGCAATGTAGGTGAATCCACTCGTCAAACTCCCATTTTGTCCGTTCACCGTCACCGTCACGGTGGCCGCTCCAGGGCCGCCCGCGGGACTCGTGGCGGTGATGGTAGAGGCGTTGACCACAGCCACGTTCGTCGCCGCCGCTGCTCCAAATGTAACCGAGGCTCCCGCGGCGAAATTCGCGCCTGTGATTGTCACGGCCGTACCGCCGGTGGTGGGACCGCTATTCGGACCTACACCGGTAACCGTCGGCGCCACGACATAAGTGAAGCCGTTCGTCAGGCTCCCGCTTTGAGCGCTGACCGTCACGGTCACCGTCGCCGCTCCGGCCGCGCCCGCCGGGGCCGTCGCCGTAATCGTCGTGCTGTTCGCCACCGCGACATTGGTGGCCGCCGCCGCCCCGAACGTCACCGTCGCCCCCGTGGCAAAGTTGCTCCCGGCGATCGTTACGGCCGTTCCTCCCGTCGTCGGCCCGCTGTTCGGCGCGACGCCGGTCACCGTCGGCGGCGCCAGATAGGTATACCCGCCCGCTAAGCTTCCACTGAGCCCGTTCGTGTTGGTTACGGTCACCGTCACCGCTCCCGCGCTCCCCGCCGGAGTCGTGGCCGTGATGGTCGCGGCGTTGACCACCGCCACATTTGTCGCCGCCGCTCCTCCAAACTTCACCGAGGCTCCGGCCGCAAAGTTGCTCCCCGCGATCGTCACCGCCGTGCCGCCCGCCATCGGACCGCCGTTCGGCGCGACCCCGCTAACCGTGGGCGGAGCGATATAGGTAAACCCCCCAGCCAGGCTCCCGCTCAGCCCACCCGGATTGGTCACCATGACCGTCGCCGCGCCCGCCCCCGCGGGCGTCGTCGCCGTGATGGTCGCGCCGTTGACCACCACCACGTTGGTAGCGGCCACTCCTCCGAAGCTCACCGCCGCTCCCGCCGCGAAGTTCCCTCCCGCGATCGTCACGTTGGTCCCGCCCGTCGCCGGTCCGCTGTTGGGACTGACGCCGCTCACCGTCGGCGGAGTTCCGCCCGGAGTGCGGAACGCCACCATCTGCATGATCCACTGCCCCGCGCCGACCGGCGCCATGGCGCTGTAGGCCCCCACCGCCGCGACCATCTGATCTTCCACAATGTCGCCGTCCGGCGAGGTGAGCATCCGGGTGGTGAACCCGCTGCCCGGCCCGCCGGTCGTCGTCTGCACCAGATTGGCGCCGAAGATCAAATCGGTGGGATTGGTCGTCGTCGCCGAGCCGCTGGCGCTGGTCGCGCTATTGCCGCTCGCCGCCGCCGTTACGTCTACCGGATTATTCGGATCCGCCCCGCTGTACTCTACTATCCGAATGTCGGGATACGCCGCGGCGGTCGAGAACGTCACCGTAACGCTATTGGCTCCCGCCGCCGACGCCGCGATGTTCTTGGCGTAATAGATGGCTTGCGAAGCCACCGGCGATTGAACCGTCGGACCCACCGCCAGCGCGTACTGATTTCCGCTGCTGTCTTTCACCCCCGTCACCGTGGCGACGCTGTCGTTCCAGCCGACCACCACCACGTTGAGATCGCCGGCTTTCTGGGCGGCGGGATACGCGACGCTCACCGAACTCTGGGACGACTGGGGCGTGGCGTAATTGCCCTGTACAAAGCCGATCGTGGAGGTAGCCCCGTAGGTGAAGCCGTTCGTCAGACTCCCGCTTTGTCCGCCCACCGTGACTGTGACCGTCGCCGCCCCGGCGCTGCCCGCCGGAGTCGTGGCCGTGATGGTGGTGCCGTTCACCACCGTGACATTCGTCGCCGCCGCTGTGCGAAACGTCACGCCGGCGCCGGAAGCAAACCCGGTCCCCGTGATCGTCACCGGTGTGCCGCCCGCCGTCGGGCCGCTGCTCGGATTCACGCCGCTGACTGTGGGCGGCCCAACGTAGGTGAATGCGTTCGCCAAGCTGCCGCTCACCCCGTTGCTGTTGGTCACGGTCGCCGTAACGGCGCCCGCGCCACCCGCGGCCGTGGTGGCCGTGATGGTGGTGCTGTTCACCACGGTCACGTTGGCCGCCGCCGCCGCGCCGAACGTCACGCCCGCCCCCGCCGCGAAATTCGAACCCGTAATCGTCACCGCCGTGCCGCCCGTGGTCGGTCCGGTGTTGGGATTGACGCCGCTCACCGTCGGCGGAGCGACATAAGTAAACCCATTCGTCAAGCTTCCGTTTTGGCCGCTCACCGTCACCGTCACAGTAACCACGCCCGCCGCGCCCGCGGGCGTGGTCGCCGTAATAGTGGTGCTGTTGACTACCGTGACATTCGTCGCCGCCGCGCCTCCGAAGGTGACGCTCGCCGGAGCGCCGAAATTGGCCCCGCTGACCGTCACCACCGTCCCGCCTGCGGTCGATCCGCTGCTCGGATTCACGCCGCTCACCGTGGGCGGCGGCGGCGGAGCTCCCGTCGGCGTCCGGAACGCGACCATCTGCATGATCCAACCGCCCGACGGACTCACCGGCGCGGTGGCGCTGTAGCTGCCCATCGCCGCCACCATCCGATCCTCGGCGATGTCGCCGTCCGGAAGGGTCACCAGCCGTCTGGTGAAGCTCGCTCCCGCTCCCGCCGTAGTCGTCTGCACCAGGTTGGCTCCGAAGATCAAATCGGTCGCGCTTGTGGTCGTCGCCGAACCGCTGCTGGCCGATGCGCTGTTCCCCTGGGCTGCGCCCGTCACGTCCACGGGGTTGACCGTGTCCGCCCCCCGGTACTCCAGAATACGGATGTCGGGATAGGCCGCGGCGATGGCGAACGTCACCGTGACCGTATTGGCGCCCGCCCCGGCCGAGGCGATGTTTTTGGCGTAGTAAATAGATTGCGTCGCCAGCCCGGATTGCACCGTCGGCCCCACCGCTCGCGTGTAGGTATTGCCGCTTTTATCCGTAATTTGGCTCACCGTGGCGGTGCTGTCGTTCCATCCCACCACGACCACATTTAGATCCCCCGCGGTCTGCGCCGAAGGAAACGTCACCGCGACGGAGGCCACTGCGGTCTGAGGCGTCGCATACGCGCTCTGCACATAGCTGATGGTTTGGCCTTGCGTGTTCACAGCACAAAGCAATCCGAAGGCTACTGGGCCCAACGCCCAGAGCGCAACGCGCACAAGCCCCAACCGGTTCCGATCCTCTGCGTAAAAAGCTCTGCCCATCTGATCTCCGAGTATTTAAAACTGCATGAATGCGTATCGTGTCCGATAAATTGCGTTTCGATAATGATTGCGCCCGTACAGCGATGCTGGCGATTGTTCGGGAAGAATATTTCGCTCGCCGGAGGGCGAACTGCGTCGAAGTGGATCCAGACTACTTTAGAAGTTGTTGCTTACCTGGCTACGGCGCTACTCGGGGTGGATTCGGGCCGGCCTTCCGATCCGGTCTCGGGAAGTCCGTTGCTCGACGCGCATCTAAACACCGACGTGTAGCGAATCCGCCAGTCTCTCTTGCGCCGCGAAAACGGCTCCAGTCCCCAATATCGCCATGGCCAATCCCTCCGCAGGGAGGGATCGCCATCGTGAGTTTCCTCTACCAGTTGCTCCACCGGCGCCCAGTTCAGGTCGGCCGCCACTTTGGCGCGAACGTTCAAATCGACGCCGGCGACGCATAACAGTCCTCCCGGCTTCACTGATCGCGAGATGTTTCTCAAGCAGCGCTCGGCGTCGGGAGGATCCATGTGGCAAAGAAAATTGTTTGCCACGACGATGTCCTGCCCGCCAAAACGGCGGGCGAGCTCCGGATCGGCGGCGTCGGCGACATTCCAATGAATACCGTCGCGGATCCAGGATTTGATTCTTACGTGATCGGCCTCCACATCGAACAGGCTTTGCCTTTCGTCTTCGGTAAGCCGCTCGAAAATAGGAGCCGATACCAGCTTGTTCTCTCGAGGCCAATAGCGGCCTTCTCTTGCAACCTCAACCACTTCCTTCGAAATATCGACGGCTGTTGCGCATAGCTTCAAGTCCGGCCGCGAGCGTCGAAGTTTCCACACGATAGAATAAACTTCGGCTCCATTACTACACGCCACAACCAGGACGCGCAACGGTGCGCCGTAAGCCCGCTCATCTGCATGACGTTGAATAAGCTCGAGCTGCGGCCGGTTCCGCAGGAACAATGTGCCGTGGTTTTGGGCGCGTCGATACCGCAGTTTCACCAGCGAATGAAGAAATTCTCCATAGGACCTGAGCGGCGGAGCTTCGGCGATGGGCGTGGGAATATGCTTCCAGAGCCGCGCGTTGAACGACAAAAAAGGCCTCCCCAGGCCCCTTCTAAGCGTTCTTGTTTTAGAGAGCGTTGCTAATAACGATTGAGCCATCATTGCTCCGTTGAAGACGCGCTTTTGGAGGGCCGGCTTCAGCCACCCGCGGCGCACAAACGAGCATGAAAAGTAGGACAACCTTCAGCTTGTCCGGTGGAGCAGGCTTCAGCCTGCAACGGCGGCTTCAGCCGCCGCTGGACAAGCTCAAGCTCCCGCTCCCGCCAGCACCGGAATCCACAGCGTGGGCCCTTTTTCGGGAGAGCCCGCGCGGGCTTAAGCCCGCTCTTCGTCCCCTTTGTGACGCGCGGGGCCATCAAACGCTCCATCGAGGGGTCAATAAGACTTCCACATCGGCCGCATGCTGATGTCCGTTACCTCCGCCGTCCTCGGAAGCGAGAGCGCATGAGCCACCGTTTCCGCCACGTCCTCGGGTTGCATCAACAGCTCGGGACGATAGGGCCGCCCTTCCTGCTCAAATAACGCCGCCATGCGCGGCGTTGCGGTGCGTCCCGGATAAACGCTGAGGACTCGAATTCCGTCGGCGTTAACCTCTTCCCGCAGGCCGTCCGCCAGCGCTCGCAGCGCGTGTTTGGTCGCGGAATATTGTCCCGCCGCCCCCGACGATCTCAATCCCACCGACGAATTAATGAATACAATCTGTCCCATCACAGCCCGCAACAAAGGGAGCATCCGCTGCGTCAATGCGTAGTGCGCCCGCACATTCGCTTGGTATTGCGAGTCGAAATCCGCCACCGATGCCCCTACGAAGCCTCCCTGAACCATCACTCCACTACAAAGCGCCAGCACATCGAGTCTCCCGAAGCGGCGCTCGATGCACGCGCCGACGCCGCTGATGTCCTCATCGCTCGTAAGATCTGCCCGGAGCACGAGAGCCTTCCCGCCCTTCCGCGAAACTTCCTCCGCCACCGCGTTCAGTTCTTTCTCCCTCCGCGCAATCAAACAGACCTCCATTTGCTGCGATGCGAGCGCTAGCGCGATGGCGCGCCCTATGCCGCTGCTCGCCCCGGTCACCGCCGCCACTCGATTCCACAAGGCCGTCACGATCACCGCCGCATAGCCTGAAGAAAATATTGCGGAAGCATATTCTGCATTGTCTTTCGACCTACAGCACGAGCTTCCGGCAGTAGAACGCCTCCGCGTAACCGCTGCTCGCGTTGCATTCCATTCCGCGCAAGCGCATCAGCGAAGAAAACGTCTCTCTCTCAAACCACTGTTTATCGCGCTGCGACTGGAAGGACTCGATAATATAATCGATCTTCCGGTTGCATGTCTCCGAGTCCAGCGGCACAAACACGCCCGGACGCCCCATATCTCCATCGTATTTCGGAATTTCGTATTCCAAAATCAAATGATTCCGAAACGTGTTCCAAGTCAGTTCCGCGATCAGGCGATGATCCTGATGTGCGTCGGCGCGATTGTGGGTGAAGATAAGATCGGGCGATATCGTTCCTTTCAGCTCTTCGAAGAAACCCTTCACTTCCGCCGCCGCGAAGGGCATAAATCCGTCGGAGAAGGTCTTCAGAATGGGACCCCGCAGAGCGCGGCTCGGCACGAACAGCTCCGCGGCGCGCTGCGCTTCGGCCTTTCTCGTCGGGCAGCCTGTGAACACCACCCAGTGGAAAACCGCGCTCGGGTATTGTTGGGACAGCCGTAGAATCGTCCCGCCACACCCGATTTCGATATCGTCCGAGTGAGAGCCAAGACAGAGAATCTGTAACCCGCGGCTACTCTCTCCGTTGAAATTCAGATGGATCATGCGCTCGCTGAATTCCTCTCCGCGTCTGTCGAGGGCGCCGGGCGATTACGCCAGACCTTCCAGGGCGCAGAGTTTTGGTTCAGCTCCTCCAGACGCTGTTTGTCTTTGAATGTATCCATGCATTGCCAAAAGCCACTGTACTTGTAAGCCAGTAAGGCGCGCCTCTCGATCAATCGCTGAAAAGGCTGTTGAACCAATTCTTCGCCCGGCTGAATATGCCGGAAGATCTCGTTTCGGAACGCGAAAAAGCCGCCGTTGATCCAGATATCGGAGCGGCTCAAGGCGGAGATGCCGGATACTGTTCCGCCTGGTCCTGTTTGAACGATGTCGAAGCTCGCGGTAGGTTGGACCAGCACGAGCGAGGCGATCGTATTCGTCTTTTGAAACGCCTGGAGCATTGATGGGAGAGGGAGATCGCTCACTCCGTCGCCATAGTTCGCCAAAAAGATTTCTTCGCCCTTTAGATGCGGCTCGACCGCCTTTAGCCGTTCTCCGATCGTCGAATTAGTCCCTGTTTCTACGAACGAAATCGTCCAATCGTCGATGTCGCGATTGAGAAACTGAAGTTTCTTGCCGCCCTGAGACCAGACGAAGTCGTTGGAAACCGATTCGTCGTAGTTCAGAAAGTACTCCTTGATGCAAGTGCCTTTATAGCCAAGACACAAAATAAAGTCTTTATGTCCGAAATGGGCGTAGTACTTCATCAGGTGCCAAAGAAGAGGCCGCGACCCGATCTGCACCATCGGCTTGGGAACGTCGTCGGCATATCCTCTCAACCGCATGCCGGCGCCCCCACAAAAGAGAACGACTTTCATCGATGCACCTCCTCTAGTTGGCGCGTATCTAATAAACGCTTACCGTTGGAATCGGAACCACGAAGCGCCCGCCCCATTCGCGGATGTCTTGCAGTTGGGACATGATCTCGTCCTTCAGATTCCAAGGCAGGATCAGCACATAATCGGGCTTTGTCTGTCGGATCCGGTCGGGGTGATAAATCGGAATATGAGTGCCGGGAAGAAATCGCCCTTGTTTATACGGGCTTCGGTCGACTGTATAGGCGAGCAGATCCCGGCCGATGCCGCAATAGTGCAACAGCGTCGCGCTCTTCCCTGGAGCTCCGTAACCTGCAACGGATTTACCTTGCTTCGCGGCTTCCAATAGGAATTCGACCAAGGCTAACTTCGTCTGCTTCACTTGCCTGGCGAAGGCGTGGTATCCTTCCGGCTCGCCCAGGCCCGCATGTCTCTCCTCTTCGACGATTCGGCCCACGGCGCCGCCGATCTCGCGCGTATCGTCTTCCACCCGGCGCGCGAAGACGCGAAGCGAGCCCCCGTGGGTGCCCAGTTCCTCCACGTCGAATACGCCAAGCCCGTGCGTCTCTAAGATCTTCAAGGTCGAAAGCAGAGAGAAATACGAAAAATGCTCATGGTAGATGGTGTCGAACTCGTTTCGCTCTATTAACCGGAGCAGATGCGGAAACTCCAAAGTCAGCACGCCCCGGGGTTTTAACAGAATACGGAGACCCTCGACGAAATCGTTCAAATCGGGGACTTGCGCGAGTACATTGTTGCCAAGCACCAGATCGGCGCGGCGGCCTTCGCCGGCGAGTCGCTCCGCCAATTCGGTCCCGAAAAACCGGACCAGCGTGGGCACTCCCTTTTCGTTCGCCACCTTCGCGACGTTTGCCGCCGGCTCGATACCCAGCGCCGGCACGTTGCGCCGGACAAAGTACTGCAACAGGTATCCGTCGTTGCTCGCCACTTCGACAACGAAGCTTTGCCGATCCAGGCCGAACCGCTCGATCATTCGATCGCAATAAACTTCGGAATGCTTTAACCAGGAATCGGAAAATGAGGAAAAGTAAGGATAATCCCCAAAGATGTTTTCGGGACTTTCGTATTCTTCCAGTTGCACGAGTAGACACTCGTCGCACACGAAAACATGCAGCGGATAATATCTCTCTCCCCGGTTGAACTCGTGGGCCGCCGGGTAAGTTTCGCACAGAGGAGACATCCCCAGATCGACAAACGTTCGGCTCAGCCCGGCGCCGCAAAACCGGCACGCTTGTGTTTTGATCGATTGCTCCGCCGGAGAATGATGAAGTATCGTAGCCATAGAAATGAGCCTTTCCTTTACGCCAGGACAGCGCCTTTCCAACGCAGGGACGCGTCCAGGTCCCCTGCGTGCATGAGCCTTTGTATTTCGCTGATCCTGATGAATTTTCTTTGCGCGAGATCTTTTGCATTTAGGCGGCCGTTCCAATAGGCTCGGAACAATTCCCGCGCTCCTTCACGGGCGGTCCACAGCGGCCGGAAATTCGGCAGGAGACGCGCGATTTTGTCGCAACTCACGCGATAGCAGCGCTTGTCCGGCCCCCCATCTTTGGCGTACTCGACCTCACAGCCCGGCGCCGCCTCGGCGACGATTTCCGCAAGCTGGCTAATGCGGTAATTTTCTTCCGTCCGGCCGACATTGAAAGTTTCATTGTGAATGGCTTCCCTCGGAGCTTCCAGAACGCTTATGATCGCGGCGGCGATATCGCGAATATGCACAATGGGCCGCCAAGGCGTGCCGTCGCTTTTGATATGGACCTTTCCCGTCACGTACGCCGACGCCACCAAGTCGTTCAGCACCACATCCAGCCTCAGTCGGGGCGAAACGCCATAGGCCGTCGCATTCCTCAAATACGTGGGACTGAACCGATCGTCGGCCAGAAGCGCTATATCGCGCTCCACCAGCACCTTCGATTCGGCATACGCCGTCACGGGGCTGAGCGGGGCTGTTTCATCCAGAAAGTCGTCGCCCGCCGCGCCGTAGGTGCTGCATGAGGACGAAAATACGAAACGCCGTACGCCCGACTCTTTCGCCAGTTCAGCCAGCCGAACCGAGCCGCGATAGTTGATCTCGTACGTTTGTTCCGAATCGATGTTTCCCAGTGGGTCGTTGGACAGCGCCGCCAAATGGACCACCGCATCGAAACCCGCTAAGTCGGCTTTGGTTAGATCGCGGATGTCTTTCTGGATTTCGGGCAGATAGGGGGGCGGCCCGCCGAAATCGCAGTTCGCGAACAAGTCGCTGTCGATGCCCACCAGCGTGTGTCCGGCCGCCTGCAAAATAGGCCCGGCAACGGCGCCGATGTAGCCTTTATGTCCCGTCAACAAAATCTTCATTGGAAAAAGTTCCTCCGTGAATTCCGCAACGTTGTGCTTCGTTTATCTGAAAGAGTTTTGCGGGCAAACAAGTCCGCTTAGCGCTAGCAGTTCCGCCGCGCCGCTGATCGCCTCAAACCGCAAACCCGCCCGTTCCGCGATATCGAGCAGCGAATGGTCGCCGTCGGACTGGTTCAACACCCAAAGACGCGCTGAGATTTCTTCGCCCGGCGATTCTCCCCCCGTCGAGGCATATAGCCCGCGCTTGCCTAATTGCGGCTCGCAATATGGGTTTTGATTGCAATACCGTTTGTTGTGTTCCAGGAGATCCATTACGGCCGCGCAAACTCGAAGCGAACGCGCCAGCGACAAAGGACGGATGAAATCGAGATTATCGGCCGAGGTATGGTACTCCGGAAATGTGCCTCCGATGCTCCGCATCAAGCACCCCACCGGCAGGTTAAACCCCGGCGAACAATATTGGCGTTCGTCGTAACCGTTCGGAGAAAAATCGAGCACTTCGGACGGCTCGCCGCAGTGGCGCAACACGTGAGCGAAGGCCCGATCGATATCGGCGTCGCCCCGCCGGCTCTTTTTGTAGTGAAATCCGCCCCTATCGCCGATGCAGGTCAGCACTACTCCGTGCCGGATGCGCGCGGCTGCGTCTCGATTGCGCGAAAGCCACGCAATCGCGCCGATTGTCCCCGGAAGAAATAGGAATCGATACGAGTAACGGAGCTCTCGTCCCGATAACAGCCGCGCTAAACCCACCGCGACGCTGACGCCCGATAAATTGTCGTTGGCCAGAGATGGGTGACAACAATGGCACGACACTAGAATTTCATCCTTTGATCGGCCCGGTAGATAACACTCGCCGAATGTCAGATGCCCGTCTTCCAGTCTGGAATCGATGCAGACCTCGTACTCGCCTTCTTTCAGCGTCGAAAAGACGCTGTGAGACAGGCAAAATCCCCAATTCTCCCGATAATAAGATGTCCGATAGGGAACCAGGTCCGGCTGTTCAGACAATGTAAACAGGTGCGGTCTGAGCCTTTCCAAAGACATCCTTTCGCGCACCGGCACGCTGTAATTCATCACGTGCAGATTAGACTTCTGGAAGTCCACGACCTTCGTTCCATCGGGGCCTTTGATGTAGGCGTCGCGAATGTTCCATTCCTTGGGCGCCGTCCAATCGAACAGCGGCGTACCTGTAGGAATATCGGACAACTCCAGCGGAATTCGCTCCTGAATCGCCTCCAGCGTGCGCCGGATGCCCGCGCCCGTGATGCTGCGGCAGATGGGGTAAAGCGCCGACGCAAAACAATGTAGCTCCTCGCCGATCTCTTCGAGTGAGCGCTGGCCGAACTCTTCGAGTAATGACATTTAGGCTTCGAAATTGGGGTAGGTGCGATCGCGCTCGGAGATAACTTCCACGGAACTGGGCCAGGCGATCCGAAACGCGAGATCGTCCCACCGCACTCCGCGAGCGCACGACTCGTCGTAGTACTCCGACATCTGGTAGAACACCTCGGTTGCATCTTCCAAAGTCACAAACCCATGGGCGCAGCCTTCCGGAACGTAAATCATATTTCTCTCCGCGGCTGTCAGCGCCACTCCGATCCACGATTTAAACGTCGGCGACGTAGGACGAAGATCCACAATCACGTCGTACACCGCGCCCGCTGTGCAGCGAATCAGTTTGGTTTCCGCGCGAGGCGGCGTCTGATAGTGCATTCCCCGCAGCGTCCCTCGTTTAGCGTTGAACGAGAAACTGCACTGCACGAGCCTCGAATTCAACCCATGAGCCGCGAACTCTGTTTCGCACCAGCACCGGGCGAAAAAGCCCCGTCCGTCCGGCTTAGGTTCGGGCCGAATCTCGAACACTCCGCCCAAACATGTTTCCTGAAATATCATCCGCACCTTACTTGTGAGAGCTCTGGTCGGCTCTGAACCCGGCGATCCGTTTCTTGGGGCCACGTTTTTGATTGGCCGGCCCTCGTTTCCCCCAAGCGCGGCCCGCCTAACCGGCGCGGCGCGATCTACGCTTCCTGGAACGCGCGTTCCGGCGCCTTTTGTATTTCCCGCCGACCTATGAATGCGCGGCCAAGATCGAGATAGAAGCCTCTCTGTCGTGGCATGCAAAAAAGCAGGCAAAAATAAGATATGAAAAGAAGGCTCCCTTCTAACGTCAAACGTACCGCGGGAGCGGCATTGCTTCCATAGGCTGAGCGCAGAATGTAAGCTAGCGATCCTGCGCCTATGCTGGCGGCGATAGAAGGCCCGGCCGATCGGGCAAGGTCCCTGGGAGAAATCCCACTTCCGTGAAGAGCCCACGCCACAAGCGGCAATAACCACATGGTCATGACGATAGAATAGGCGGTAGCGACGCCCTCTGGTCCGTAATGTATCCCAGCACTGTAGCTCGCGATCATTACAGGCCCGATTACCAAAGCCATCTTCAGCAGTCGCCCGACCTGACCCGTCGCCGACAATAGCCAGCCCAACGGGTTTGCTACCGCGAAAACGAGAATCGTCGGCGTCAGTAGCCGAAAGATCGTGGCTGCCGCGTCCCATTTCGGCCCCAGCAGTACGCGAATTACGTCGTCGGCAAATAGAGCGCAGGTGAACGTGATCGGTAACGTTAGCGATACGATAAGCGTGTATCCCCCAAGAAAATAACGTCTCAGGCGAGGCGCGTCGTTTTGTAAACGGGACAAAATCGCGAACGCCACTTCTCCCGCCGAAGAATTCAAGTTATCGGTTGGAATATTGATGAGTTGATATGCTCTTCCGTACAATCCGATCGCGTCGGCGCCCCAGAATCGGCCTAGGAGAACCTTTTCGAAATTAAGCGCGAAGTACGTCACCACACTGTTCACCGTGACGGTCCCACCGAAGCGAAGGAGAGGACGAATCCCTGAATTCCGGCGCGGCAGACTTGGCGTCCAACCTGTCGCTAGCCAAAAGCCGATCGTGGCCGTCAGCGGAAGGGTGATGGTCATCGCCGCGAGGGCCCAATAACTTAACCCAATCGTGGCGCCGCTGATTGCGACTGCGGTCCCGAGTACCGTCGAAACGACTCCTATGGCGGAGAGCGTGGAAAACCTCATTTGGCGTTGCATCAGCGCGAGATGCTGAACGCCCGCACCGTTGAAGAGGAATCCCAGCGCCAACACCGCACTTACGCCTACCAGTCGCGGCTCATGATAGAACGCGGCGATCGCCGGGGCGCACCCGATCAGCAGAACCCCGAGCGCGCCTCCGGTCAGGAGGTTGATCCAGAACAATGCAGACATCTGCTCATTGGTCACCGTTGTGCGTTGAACCGTCGCGGAGGACAGTCCGAAATCTCGCAAGAGATTTAGAATGCCGGTGAATGCCGTCACCATGCCTATGAGGCCATATTCTTTGGGTCCCAATAAGCGGGCCAGCACCGCCAGCGATATAAGACGTAGCGCGAAGTTTACGCCTTGCGCACCAAGGCGGGCGAATCCGCCCCGGATCGTCTTCGCTTTTACGCTGTCCATTCGCTCGACCGGTTGGACACGCTCGCGCCGAGGATGTCGGCGGCCACGATCCGGTATTGCTCTTCCAACTCTCTACGGCTCTTCTCCACTTGGTCTTGCAGACGCGCCTTTACTGTTGCGGCATTCCGCTGTAACGCGCAAAACGTGTCCATCAACTCGGCCGCTGTCAAGGTCTCGATATCCTTGCAATACTCGTCCAATCCCAATTGACTCATGAGCGCTTTGCATTTGTGATGAAATGAGATTGCAATCGCGGGTCTCCGGAGAAGCACCGATAGAAGGACGTTATGAAACCTCGTGGCTACGACCACATCCGTCGTTTTAATCTGGGCCAACAAATCCTCTACGCATCGGACGGGCTCGTCGATGACCCGTTCCTCGGCGTATCCCGGATACCGCTCCTTCAACATCGCTCTGAACTTAGCCGCTACCGTCGCATCGGAGGCATCCCCAATTAAGATCCTGACGTCACAATCGCGAGCCAGTATCCCTCCCGCAAAGGCGGCTAACTTCTCCAAATAAGCGTTATAAACCGATCGACTCAGACCCTCGACACTGTACCGTCCGGGGTATTCGATTATGCCCAGACCGACGATCGTCCTTCGCCCTTCCCCTCGTCCACCCTCTTGCGGGACAATCTCGGGAAGGCTGAAGGCTAAATCCGGATAGATTTTGTCGGTACTGACAAGACATCCGATTGTCTTCAGATATTGCACGCTTGCCTCGTCCCGAAACGAGCAAAAATCCGCGCGCTTGAGCGCAGACCGAACGAAATATCTCCCGAGCGTCGAGTATAACGGGCCGGCTCCAACGCTCAAAAAGACCAGCTTGCGGCGAGACAGTTTGGCTGTAACCGACCATTTGAACAAACTATATGGGCCCCACCCGGATAGACTATAAGCGTCCGTTAGCAAGCCGGTGCCGGGGACGATGAGCGCGTCCGTTCCCTGAATCGCAAAAAAGCCTTTGACCCAGCGATAGATCTCGCTCGGGATGCCGATGAGGCAGGTCCGTAACCATCTTGTCGCCGGCCTATTGGAAACCCATCCAGGCAGGACCACCTCGCTGATCGGCACAGCCTCCACTTGGTAGACCTCGGCTACCTTCTCCGGCCCCGTGCAGATGCAAAGGACTTTGGCTTCGGGAAGCATCCGGCGAAGGTGAAAGAGAGCCGCCTGAAACGTGCTCTCATTCCCGAAATTGTGACGTCCAAAATGCCCATAAAAGACGATTTTCATTTCTGAGCGTCTCTTCGGTCATGGGCGCGCATCAGGCCCTTCTCAATTGTGTCTTTGGGATTCAAGATCAGGTCTGCCAGCTTCGCCAGAATCGCATACCCGAACCTGGCACCGGAGAGCCGAAATCCGAGTTCCGCCAAACGCGCCTTGTGATGACTCCAATATTTAGAGCCGCCCCTGCGATTGATCAGCGTAGTTGCTAATACGCGATAGTAGTAACGAAGCGTCTCATGCAGGCGGCGCTCCATCTCTTCTCCGGTTAGAAATACAGATCCATACTCCAGCAAAAGCTCGAGGCGATCGAGTAAATATGCATCGAGTTGACGAACGCCTGCAGTCACACTTCGATCGTGTAATCGCTCAAAGGAAAGAATTCGGTGTACAACTCCAAGATCTGAGTGCCGCAGGCAGTTCAGACACGCTGCCGCATCCGCGCTGGGCCTGCACCCTGGAAAAAAGTGCTCCTCCGCTCTCACGAACGACGAACGATACAGATGGGAAGAAGGCGCCCCCAGAGCCATGGTGTCCAGCAAAAACCGTCGGCCGATATCGCTGCCGCTAAAGATTTCTTGGTGCGCCGGCAAGCCGATCCATCTGACGCCGTTCGCATTGAGAGCGTATGACAGCACAACGCTAACGGAAGGATTCGCCTCGGCTAGATGAACGAGCCGCGTGATGCAGTCCGAATATAGCCAGTCGTCGGCCGAAACGACCTTGCAATATATGCTGGCCGTGGAAATGTGACTGAACGCGATGTTGTGATTATCAATCGCGTTAACGAATGATGCGTTTCGAGCGAACCCAATACGGCGATCCTTCTTTTGATATGCTTTGACAATTTCCACCGTATCGTCGGTGCTGCAATTGTCGACAATGGTATATTCCCAACATGAGTAATCTTGGCGTAATACGCTCTCGATACACTCGCGGAGATAGTCTCCGCCGTTATAGACGGGAGTGACGATCGATACTAGGGGAGCTGAGGCGCTCATGTGACATTAGGAACAATCGAACGCACGGCCCGGCGTCTGCAGCGTGCATCTAGCGCGAGAGAGGCAATGATTGATGCTTCTCAACAAGTGAGGCGCCTGTACGTCTACGACATGTCGGTCTTTTACGCGGCGGGCCCCCGCGCTGCCGAGCGTTCTGCGCAGATCGGAGGATTGCCGCAATGCGTTAAGATGCGCCGCGAACGACGAGATATCGAGGTAGGGAGCGATCAAACCCGCATCGTTCCGGACGAACTCGGGCGCTCCGCCGGAATGTTCGAAACACACAATAGGGAGTTCCCGTGCCGCGGCTTCCAGCATCACCAAGGGAAAGGGATCCTCTCTCGATGTGAGGGCGAAGGCGTCCATCGCATCGTAATAATCCCCCACTGACGGCGTATTCGGGACGATACGGCACCTGCTGGAAAGTCCCAACGCATCGACGTCGTGCGCGAATCTGAGCGCCTCATCTCCCCCTGGATCGCCTCCGACCCACAGAAAACCGACGGTGGTGTCGCCACACTTATCCGATAGCTGACGCGCCACTTGCGCGAATAGATCCGTCCCTTTTCTCCAGCCGGGGGCTCCACATCCTCCGACGATGTAGGCGTCATCCGGCCAGCCGAGGCTCCGGCGAATTCGCTTCCGAGTGGCCACTGACGCCACGGAATCCTCGGCCGGAAATGGAATAAATCCATGCACCAGGTCCACCTTCTCCGAGGGCACATTGAAGCGGTTCATTAACGCTTCGCTTACGGATTGCGAGACCGATACGACGCGGGTGGCCAACCTAAACAAAGCTTCCATGCGGCGCCGATCCGCTGTACGTCCCAGCGCATATTCGAGCTCGTGGATGTGCCATAACAACGCTAGTGCGCATTTCGATAAAGCGGGAACATGCCTCCATGCAGCGGAAGTATTGATGTAAACGAGATCGTAGCGGGCCGGCAGCCTCCAGGAGAAATATCGGGGAGTTGCGAGCGGCTGCAGAAAACGTTTGCAAGGATGAGGAAGGGCTTCCACGATATTAGTTAGGTTACGGCGGACTCTGGTTTTGCATATTGAACGAAAATCCTCCAGTAAGTCGCCCACGCCGTTCATGAGCACTTCCAGTTCGTAGTCCGTGTTCATCCGTAACCACTCCAACAAATGAAGCAGCAAAATGCTCGCTCCATTTCGTGAAGCCGAATGGCTTACGAACAAAATGCGTGGGCGCATTCTGGGCACTTACTGTTTCCGCTCCGATAGGCCACTAGCCGGCCTGAAACGAACCGCTCCGAACTCTACCATGTGCGCCATTCGGTTCCGAAGTATATTGCCCGACGACCTCTCGGTAAACGTTCAGAAGTCTAATGCCGGCCACCGACCATGTAATCGTTCCGGCTGTGTCCAGGCTGGCCGATTTTAAGTTTCGCAAGAGCGTACGATCCTCGTCGAGAATGGTAATATGTCGAGCTAACGACTGCACATCGCCGGTTTTATGGACGAGTGCATTTTCCATATGGCGGCAGATGGCGCCTGCGGCGTCGGAGACTAGAAGAACGCAGCCGCTACCGCGTGCCTCTAACGTGACGAGGGCGCTTCCCTCCTCCAGACTAGGCAGTACGAGGACGTCGCTGTTTCGCATCAGTTCTGGGACATCCCTGCGATATCCCAAAACTCGCACGCTCGGGTGGACTAACATGGGCGAAAGCTTTTCGGCGTATCCAGGAACGAATTCTCCTGCTATCGAAAAGGTTCCCTCACGGTGAGCCGTGGAGTTCAGCCATGCGTGTAAGGCGTAGTGAAGGCCTTTCCTCGGGGCACAGCCGCCGGCAAATAACATCCGGAGCCCACCCACGCTCTCCCGGCGTCCCTCCGGATGGTATACCTTTTCATCGAAACCGTATTGGTGCCGAACCAACTTGTCTGGTGGAAACCCTAGCGCTAGAAATGTATTTCGAACAAACTCTGACGGGCATACTAGCTTAGTTGCCAGGTGATACTCCTCGTTCTCCTTTTCCAATTTACGCGCATTGTAGGCGTGCTCATGGTTGGGTGGCAACGTAATGCCCAAGCGCTCGCATTCAGCCTTAACCACCTCCATGGCGAAGCCGGTATGGGCGTTCGGCCTTTCCAAAATCGACGGTATTCCTAATTTCCGGGCGGTCTTTAACGTTCGAAAGGCGCCGAGCGGCCAAGTGTGAACGATATCGATTTGGCCCGCCAGCGCTTCGATTTTGTGCGAGACCACGTAGTCGTGCAGCGCGAGCGCGCGGTTACTTCCAATCAGCTTGTATGGGATTCTTAACCTGCCTCTCCCAAGAGTTGAATGGGCTCTCACGCCCGAAGGGGGCGGGCCCGAGAAGCACCCCGAGAATACCAAGACATCCGCTCCCGCCTTCGCCAAACCGTTCACTTGCTGCCATGCGGTATAGCAGATCCGATCCGCTCCCAACTTGTGGGGAAAGCTGTAAAGCACCCGAACTCGGCCGCTTGCCTGACTCATATCTTGACGGCGACGGGTTGTGGAACCCGCTTGCACTTATCGATCTGATCGCTCAGAGTCGGTTGTCGACCACCGATAAAATTCGACAGGGATTGCGTCTCCCGGTCGTGGCGCTCGATGAGTTGGGCGACTCTGTAGCACGATGCGGTTCCCTCGCGCCTTCGCTTGTCGGCTTTTCGCCTCTCCCGAAAAACACGGTTTCGCCTCTGCGGAAGTTCCACTGAAATTCCTCTGTGGCCCGATAAACGGTGCGGCTACATCCGGGCGCGAGCCTGTCGTGGAGTTCGATTGCAATGGCGCCCACACGATGAATCCATGACGATGGGTCTTCAAACACCTGTAACTCGGCGCCCTCGATATCGACGCGAAGAAAATCGATGTAATCGATCTTCCACCGCGCCATCAGCGTACTGATCGTAACCCCTTCTACTTCCATCCCGGCTCCCGCAGACCCCGTCTGAGGAGCGTCCGTTGCTTGAAAGCCCCAGTGACCCAGGCCAGGATCCGAAAGAGCGAGGCTCCCATCAGTTTGCCATAGCGCGGCCTCGACGCATGCGATGTTTTTGTAAGCTGCGGCGTTTTTTTTCAGAATTCTGAAATTCGATGGCTCCGGCTCAATCGCGAACACCCGCGCTCCCGGATACTTGGCGGCGAAGAACGCAGAGGTCAGCCCGATGTTCGCGCCTGCATCGACAATGACTCGCGGGGGGCGCCTGAAATCCAGGTCGTACTCTGGCCCGTTCACAAGCTCCGATAACAGCGATACGTCGGTGGTCCGTAATCTGACGTAGACTGGATGTACAATACCCTTAACGGAAACGGCGACCTCCATCGGATATCGGAGCAAGCGAGCCTTTGTCGCTAGGCTCACGCCCCGGAGGCCGAAAAGTGAGTATGACGATCTAATCCCGCGGTAAATGCTCATATCTATCTGCCCCGGAGTGAAACTTGGCCTATGGGCAAGCCTTGAAAGCCGCCGATAATATCAGCCAACGTGAAAAGGTTGCAGTACAGGTTCTTCTGGGAATGCGGCCTCGGACATGGCTCCCCTCGGCGGCCGGTCCGTCATTAGCTTATTCGGATCCAGAGTACTGCAACGTATTATCGCCAGTAGCGCGAACCAGGCAAATTGCATTTGGTCGAAATAGCCAATGCCGAAATATGCGACTACGTGGGCGAAAATGGAACACCCGAGGCACCACAAGAGCCACTCTTCTTTTCGATCTCCCTCCACCGCTTTACGAGCGCTTCCGATTCGCCCAAAACTCCGCGAAATAATTCCGATAAACAAACACACTGTCAACAAACCGCCGGTTACCGCATACGCCACATATTGATCCGACAGGTCCCACATATCGAAGCCCCACGAATCGTAGTTCTTTACGCCTAGGAGCCACCAATCGGATATGTGCCGCAGACAATTGTCGATCAGCATATAACGATGATAGCTCGATGACGAGCCGGTTAGATCGATCTTTTCGATCAGCGACCACACCGGACCTTTCATCGCTAAATGTAAGCCCGCTAGGGCGACTACGATTCCCCATCGCAATAGCCGCATCTGTTTACGTACGGGCCACAGGCAAAGGGCCAAGATGCCCGCTCCATATGCGGCGATCGTAGTGCTGGCGTGACAAGTGACTGTCATCACCGTCGCACCCAGAATTCCAAGCACGCCTGTTACTCGGCGGCCCGCGCCCGAACAGAGCCAAACCAACAATGGGATAAGCGTGGCGCCGTAGGTCCCCGCCGTGATAAATACTGCAAACGCACCCTGAGACCGGATCTTTCCGTCACGGATCGTGGTGTCCGGCATCCCCCCAAGCCGGCCGAAGATGTTGGCGCCGGTGACTTGTTCGTTTAACATACACAAGGCCATGAGTGCGCCGATGACGGCGAATAGTGAAATCGCTCGTATCACATCCTCGCGGTCACGGATCGCGAATCTGATAACCATGTAACCGCCCATGGCGTCCAGAAAATCGCCGAGATTCTTGATGAGAGCCCGGCTGTCCATCCACTGCAGCGAAAGAACCACGGGGTAACAGCAGGCCCACATTATGAACACGCGATCGATACTATCGAACTCGCCAGTGGGCCCTGTGCCGCGTGCATTCGCGACACGAACCAATCCGGCAAGAAAAAGCATGCGCGCAACCGTGAAGTGCGCGCCGGCCATCACGATGACTTGCCCTTTGGGAACAAAGAAAATCGCCAGCAACAGGGGCATCATGATGTATTTTCGCGGCAGCGCTAGGATCAGGATGATAGCCACAATCATCACTGCCCCGACTAGTGGGTGCAGCAATGTGTCGGACGCGCCGCCACCGAACCTAAGGTTCGCCGGTTCCATCAATCACCGTTATAAAAGGTACAGACCATTTGTTGTGGAACAAGAAACACCGGGGGGGACTACGGCTATACGCGCACTGGGTGCTCATGGTGGAAAGATCTAGGGGCGGGCTATTTTGTGAGCAAATTGTCTGAGACGGTCGTCGCTCGACGGCTTGCCTCATAAATACTTTCGACCCGCGGCGATCGTCCGGCTCCGAGTGCTTTTCGGCGGATGTAACGCAGGTGGAGCTCTTGTAGCCTTCGCAGATAAACGGGAATATTGTATTTGGTAAGGCGGATGCAGGTCGTTCGGATTGGAAGAGACTGGCGCCACACTCTCCTGATGTGCTTACAGCAGCGGTAAAATTCCTTGGGCAATACGAAAATCTGCTGCGTATTATGCACGCAGAAAGCCGAAATCACATAGCTTTTCAAACCCACAGCTGCGGCTCTGAGGCACACATCCGCACCGTAAAGATGAAAGTGTGGCAAGTCGCTGTCGAAGCGTAACCCCGAAGACTTGCGCACGACCAGAACCATCTCATCGAGGGTCTGTACCGGCTCGGGATTGGCAAGAGGCGCCCCGCTGGTCCCCAGGCCGGACGAGTAGATGTACCTCCAATGACGCCTATTGCTGGTGATGCCGCTGCAGCCTAATACCCCCCAGAGCGGATCGTGGATTTCCAGATAGGCCATTGCCTTGGCTAAATCCGACAACCATTCCGTCGGGAAGAAAACGTCCTGATGACATAGCACGATTAGATCGTTTCGGCTTCGTTCGAGGGCGTCGTTGTATGCCAGAGCGGCCGAAGCGAAGTTCTCCTGAATCAAAATTTCATGGCGTCCA
Source organism: Bryobacteraceae bacterium (assembly GCA_036557165.1). Taxonomy (GTDB): domain Bacteria; phylum Acidobacteriota; class Terriglobia; order Bryobacterales; family Bryobacteraceae; genus Palsa-187. Next base: position 73,546 of record DATBIA010000081.1, on the reverse strand, counting down.
TCCCCCTGAAGGCATGGTGACGCCAGAAAGTTGCTTTCGAGAATTGCTCGATCGTTTGCCGCGACTACAAAGCTGACCGGCTCAACGGAACCTGCGGCGGGAATCTGGGTATTCTTGCCGATTGTATGAGTCGAATTTCGAGTAGACGAACGCATTCATCGAGGCAACTGCCTCCGTGCCTTATCGGGTTTCTCTGAATCGCAATCGCGGATCCTAATCGGCAGTTGCTATGACGGCCGTCGGTGGAGCCAAGGAACTGGTGGCGCCTCCGAACTGATAAGCCCCGACGTTCCATGCTCCTGCTGCCGGCCGGGATACCCCGGCGGCCTTTGGGCAGTTAACCGTGTGATTCGTTGAATTATAGCTGCATCCCAGTGTCGTACCGCTCTTGCAGGAAGACACTGCCGCCGGATCCGCGAATGCCCTACAGAAGCCGGCTGTTTCGTTGACGCCTGCGGCAGTCACCGTGGGACTTGAGGAACTGCTCGGAGCGAAATCGTTCGCCGAGGTGTACCCCTGCGCGTTCGCAGCGCCGATTGTCTGATACAGTGGCGCCGATTCCGTAACTCCCGTTGTGCTCTGGAATACCGATCCTGGTGTCGTGGCCGTGCCGATCCAGTGGTTATTCACCGAGGAAATGCTGGATCCCGGAGCCGAGCCGTTGCAGACGATGCATCCTGTATAGTTGGGCAAACTCTGCTCCATCGTATTGTTGAACAACGCCAAATTTCCACACCCCCCTTGGCAGTAGTTGTTATAGTTTGTCGCAACTCCATAGTAATCGTGGAACACGTTGTTAAACTCGTAATCCGTTTGGCCGCTCGGTGGAAATAGCCATAACACAGCCGACAGTGGTCCCATGTGCGTCGTTCCGATGAATCGGAACACATTGTTGTAAAAGAGATTGGGGCTTGTGTCGGAACCGTGCGGATGGGCGCCGTCCCCATATTCCCCGTAGCACATCCAAACGTCTGTGTGCTCGGAGGAATCGGAGGTGTTGTTCGCATATTCAAACAGATTATCGTGTATCTGGTGACATGCCGTCGGTACGCTCGACCCCGCAAGGTGACGAAATACGCTGTACTGGACTATGTACCCATCGCCATAGACGCCGCCGAACGACGTGTCGTCCGAATCGGACCCGTCCACGACGACATGGTCGATCGTTGAGCCGAATCTTGTGCTAATCGAACTGTAGATCGCGACGCTCCCATCGCACGCCCCCCCTCCCGAACAATTGAAGGAAGTGTGTGTCCAACCGTGGATATAAAGATTCGACATCATGAAGTTTTCGCTATTGTCGTAATTGGAACCGTAATGAGTGACATAGAAGCTATTACCGGAATTCCAACAGAGACCCGTAAACTCAAAGTTATCGAGCTGCACATATTGAATATTCGGCAAATTGAAAAGCACCCCCACCGCGTGCGCGCAACTGCCTACGGGCGACAGGGACGTTGGGTTATCCCCGGTAAGAATAGGTCGCGTCCAGGAGCCTCCGGAGAACCACGTTTGATCTACTCCGATGTACTCGACGTTCCCCGCCGTGCCGCGCCAGGCTGTGGAAGTTGTTCCCCACATCCATGTCCCGCCCGTATATGGGGAGGCTGCGCTATTTCCAAAGTGCCAAGTGTCTCCTCCCCTAAAGATAAAACTGTCCCCTGGTGCGGGCGTATAGGACCCGCAAACGGATGTGCACAACGGCATCCCCGGCGCATGAAGCCACGGCGCCGTCTTCGACGTTCCACTGTTCGAGTCGCTGCCGTTTGCCGCAATGTAATGCGTGCTAGCGAACGCCAGGACGGGCAGAAAAAACAAGCCGCATACGAGCGCGGCCGAATATTTTGGTTTGGACATCGGCGCTTCCTTATTAGAATATGTGCATTGTAACCGATGTCCGGCCATGAGAGACAATACAAAAATTTACCTATCGCAAGGGGGAGTTTTCCACGTCAATTTAGGCGATTTCCGCGTGGAGTTTTCGTGGTTTTGCGGCGAGCCATGGCCTATCCGCTAAGCAATTCCCGTACAATAAGATAAGCTCAATCGCCCCAGTCCGGTTAGGCGAACGCCCTGTGCCATAGCTCCAAAGTCACCAGAGAAAAGATTTCTTTGGCGTTCCACTTGCCATCTTGTCGTTCCGAAAGCATTCGCTCCATGCTCGCGCGCCGAAAATAGCCGCGGTTGGTGGTGACCCGATCGGTCAAAATCTCGCGCACCCAGCTCCGCAGTTCTTTGGTAAGCCAGCCCTCGTACGGTACGGGAAAGCCGGCTTTCGGACGATTGAGAATCGCCTTGGGAACGCGTTGCGCCAAAGCTTTCCGCGCTAGATATTTAGTTGTAAAACCTCGAATTTTCAGTCGGCGAGGCAGGCTCGCTGCAAATTCCAGCACCTTGTGATCCAGCAGCGGCACCCGCAGCTCTAACGAATTCGCCATAGTCATTTTGTCCGCTTTAACAAGCAACTCGTCGGGCAGCCAGGTCTTCGTGTCGATGTACAGCATGGCGTCCAGCGAATCATATCCGCGGACGCGCTCCTGCAAAGCCCGAACGGGCGCGAGGGTACGCTCGCGGTCAATCGACAACGCGAACTCCGGCGAGTACAATTCGCCCAACCCGTTCCCCGCGTAACGATATGGATTGGACGTGCGGCTATAGTAATAGTCCGGAAAACGAGCGCCCAGAAGGGGTGCGTACTTTGTAAATCGCGGCAGATGGAACAGTGAGCCGGCCAGCCGCGCGCTCGCCGACGCCGCATCGTTCATCGATGGAAGCGCGCGCTTTATCCGTTCAAGCCACAGGAGATTGCGGTAGTTGCTGTATCCGGCGAACGCCTCGTCGCCTCCTTCTCCCGATAACAGAACCTTGACCTCGTTTCTTGCCAATTTCGAAACGTAGTACATCGCGATCGCCGGCGGTTCGCAGACTGGCTCCTCCATGTGCCATACATATCCGGGCATGAACGACGCGAAATCGTCGGCGGAGATCGTCGTCTCTCGATGCTGACTCCCAAACGTCTGCGCCGCCAGCCGGGCGTAAGGTCTCTCATCGGCGACGGCCGTGTCTGAAAACCCAACTGTATAAGTATGGATCTGCTTTCCCATCCGCTCCGCGGCAAAACTCAGAACCGCGCTCGAATCCACTCCTCCGCTCAGCAGGACGCCCACCGGAACGTCCGCGATCGTATGCAAATCCACGCTTTCCGCTAACAGACCGAGCAATTCTTCCTTCGCCTGCTCCATGCTGCGCGCGCGGGTCGCATCGGAAAATCGCAGATCCCAATATTGCCGCAGCTCCGATTTGTTTTCTCCGATCGACAGATAATGCCCCGCCGCCAGTTTCCGGATGCCTTTGAGTAGCGTCTCCTCGCCGGGCAGGTAGAGGAATGTCAGGAAGCGGTCGATCAATTCGGGCGCGACGCCTGCGTCCACGGCGGGGTGCGCCAGAATCGCTTTGATCTCGGATGCAAATACCAGCGAGTTGGCGTCCTGCCAATAATAGAGCGGCTTTATCCCCAATCGGTCGCGCGCCAGCAGCAGCGTCTTCTTGTTTTCATCCCAGATTGCGAAGGCGAACATCCCCCGAAGCTTCTCGATGCACCCCGGTCCGAACTCCTCGTACAGATGTACGATCGTTTCCGTATCCGTCTGCGTTTTGAAAACGTGGCCTTTGTTCAGCAGGAAGCGGCGGAGCTCACCGAAGTTGTAGATCTCTCCGTTAAACGCGATCCAGACAGTGCCGTCCTCGTTGCACAGCGGCTGATGGCCCCCGCCGAGATCGATAATCGATAGCCGCCTATGCCCCAGCGCCGCCTGAGATCCTATATAAACTCCTTCGTCGTCCGGCCCACGATGGCGAATTGTTCCGAGCATCCCCCGGATTGTTTCCTGCTCGTTATCGCCGATTCCCGCCGGGGTTAGCGTTCCACAAATGCCGCACATAATAGAGCTTCCGATGAAGCTAACGCCAAATGCTTTCCAATCCACAAAGCCGGCGCAGTTGCTGCGCTCGAATATACTTCTTTAGCTGCGGATCTTCCACTCTCGGGGTCTTCGTCAAATGAGCTTTCACAAATCCATAAAACAACGCGAGCGAGCCGATGATATAAGGTTTTTGGACCAGCCTCCGCACGCAACTCGCCGCCACGAACAAGGGATGATAGCCCGATACATAACATGCCACGCCGCGTTTTGCGCGATCCGGAATAGGTCCGCTCGCCGCCCCGGTCAGCCGGTGGTGCAGCAGCCGTAACTCGTTAAAGCTCCGGGTGGACCAGCCCAGCATATTTGCTTTTACTTCATCGATCGTGTCCCAGCCCGCTGCCCTCCATAATCCTCCGATGGCCTCCCAACACTCGCGCCGATAAATCTTCGTCGCTCCTCTCACGTGAAATCGGGGATTGACCTCAAGAGTCGGTTTTCCGCGCAGGAGGTGATAGATGCCCCCTCCCCCGATGCCCAATTTCGGCTCCGCTCGAAAATAGCCGAAACATCGTTCAAAATAGTCTCGCTCGAACGTCAAGTCTCCATCCAGCTTTACAATGAACTCCCAATCGCGCGAACCAAGGGCGTTGTACCCTTCATAAAAGGCGTCCACGACGCCTCCGCCTGCCTTTCTAAATCCCCGATTCGGACGGTGTACCACGCGCAGCCATGGCAGCCGCGCCGCGTACCCGCCCAAAATGGCGCTCGTCCGGTCGGTCGACCCATCGTCCACGACGATCCATTCTTCCGGAAGAATCGTCTGGCTCGCGACCGCTTCAACGGTCGCCGCGATATATTTCTCTTCGTCTCGCGCCGGAGTGACGATTGCGTACCGGATCACGACGTCTATGTGTCTCCGCCGCCTTCAGTTCGTCGCCGCGAGCCCGGCTGAGAGATACTCGCTCAGGCCGCTTTGCCACGAGCCGAATAGGTCGAGCCCGATGCTTCGCAGCCCTCGATTATCCAGCACCGAGTATTTCGGCCGGGGTGTTTTGGCGGGAAACTCGCCTGGCGCGGCCGCCTCCACGGTGGCCTGCACCCCCGCCGCCGCGAATATTTCGCGCGCGAATTCATACCACGAGCAACTGCCGTTCGCCGTGGCATTGTAAAGGCCGTAGTGAGTCGACTCGCTCAGCGCCACCATCTGTCGCGCTAACTCCTTGGTCGATGTCGGCGTGACGTACTCATCGTCCACTACCCGCACCTTCCCGCGCTCGCGCCCTAACTTCAGCATCAATTCGACGAAATTCAATCCCCCTTTACCCCGGCAGGGAGACTTCCCATACAGGGCGGAGGTTCGCACTAGAAAATACTTGTTCGCCAGGGACCGGACGAAATGCTCTCCTGCCAGCTTCGTCACGCCATACGCATTCAGAGGGCGCGGCGTGTCGTCCTCGCAGTACGGAGCGCCCTTGCTGCCGTCGAAAACGTAATCGGTGCTCACGTGCATCAGGACTGCCCCGATCCGGTTTGCTTGAAGAGCCAAATTCTTCGGCCCCAGCGCATTTACCGCAAAAGCTTCGTCCGGCCTCTGTTCACATTGCTCGACCTGGTGCATCGCCACCGTATTCACGATCAGCTCCGGCGCATCCGTCCCCAAGGACGATTCAATCGATTCGGCACTCACCACCTCGATATCGGAATGCGTCAGGCAACGAACTTGGGTGCCTCTTTTCGCAAACGCAGCCGCTACGTCCGTCCCGAGCTGGCCGTTCGCCCCGATTACAGCGACCTTCATCGGCTCGCCACCGCCGCCATATCGTGAATGCCGATCTCGTGTTCAATCGCTCTGAAGCTCTCGATATTGGAATACAAGGGATTGTTCCAGTCGTTGAACTTATCCAGATTATCGATCAGGTTCCCGACGATCGATTTCACGTCGTCTGCCGGATGAAAACTCAGAACGTTCTGCGCCTTTTCGATGCTCACCTTATAATTCCGGATATCTTGAATATGCTTGATGCACAGATTCACGTGGCCTCCGGCTTTTTCCTCGACCGCGCTCTTCACCAGATCGCCCACCTCGCCGACCGTATAGTTATTGGAGGCGATGTTGAAAATTCCCGAGATTCTATGATCCGCCTCCACCGCCCGCGTATACGCCGTCGCCGCATCGTTGATGCTCAGGATCGGCCTCCAGATGGATGGATTGTTAATCGTCACCGTGTGCATTGTCATGGCGCTCTTGAACATGGTGTTGATGATCAGATCCAGCCGCATCCGCGGACTGTAGCCTGAAATCGTCCCTTTGCGCAGCGAAATGACCGAAAAGTCATCCGTCGCAAGCTGCAGAACGGCTTGCTCCCCCTGCAATTTAGAAATGCCGTACGGATAACTGGAGCTCACAGGCCGGCTCTCATCGTATAGCTCGTTTTCCGTATAGCCATAGACCGAGCACGAGCTTGCGTAAATGTATCGCCGGACTTTTGCTTTCTTGGCGATATACGCGAGATAGGAGGGAGCCGCCGCATTGAAGACGAAATTCTTGTTTGGCGAATATTCCGCCATCGGATCGTTCGACAGGCCCGCCAGAAAGATCACCTGCTCGTAAGGCTCCAGGTCCTCCACCGTGAGCTGAAAAATATCCCGGTCCAAAATGCCTACTTGCCGGGGCAGTCGATTGCCGAACCAGAACAAATCGACTACATCGACCTTATACCCTCGATCTAACAACTTTGGGATCAGCACGCATCCTACGTATCCGGCGCCGCCCGCTATCAGAATTCTCATAGCTTGTCCTCGGACTGTCTTATAAATGGAAATGTGTCGCTTCCGCTCTCGTAAGCCACTCTTCCAAAGTCTGGGCTGTTCGGTCCTTGGGCGAAAGCAGGGGTTCCGCCGTCGGCCATTCGATCGCGATGCTCGGATCGTCCCATCGAATCCCGGCTTCCGCGTTTTTGTTGTATAAGCCGGTGCATTTATATTGGATCTCCGCCACATCGGAGAGCACGCAGAAGCCGCGTGCAAAACATGCAGGCGCCCAAACCTGACGCCGGTTTTCCGCCGAAGCCTCGACGCCGACCCACTGGCCGAGCGTCGGCGACTCTTTTCTCAGGTCCACTGCGACCAGAAAAGCCGATCCCACCGTCACGCGCATCAGCTTGCCCATGGGGGGGTCCCATTGGAAATGCAGACCGCGGACCACGCCCTTGACCGAACGCGAATGGTTATCCTGCACGAAATTATGAGGCAGGCCGAGAGCTTTGAACTGGTCTTCGCGAAACGTCTCGCTGAAAAAACCGCGACCGTCCTCGAAGACCTCCGGCTTTATCACAACGACATCGTTAAGATGCCGTGACTCTATTGTTAATTCCATATCCCCTCTGAATAGTTGGTACGGATCTACTGCGGAACCTGACCCGGCGCGGGAAACGTCATTTTAGGCTCCGTTCCGAACTCCACAAGCTGTACGGGATCTACACGCCAATTCCAGGTAGCGGCGACTCGATACAGGGTAAGCCGACGTGTCAACGCCTCCGACGGCTTTATCAGACGAATAAGGGCGTAACCGATGCGGCGGACCCACAGCCACTGAAGCGAATTGCGTCGGCATCCGCGCACGCCATCCCTTCCGAAGTATTTATAGAAATACCGGTACCGGTTGCGATATTTATCCAGCTCGAAAGCGATCGGAAATCGCTCGACAGTCGATTGCCCGCCCAGGTGCGTGATCGTCGCTTCAGGCGTGAAGAGAATCGGATAGCCGGCGTCCCAGATCCGATGGCATAAATCGAGGTCTTCGTAATAGTAATAAAACTGCTCATCGAAGCCGCCGAGGCGCTTGAGCAGATCGCCGCGAGCCATAAGGCAGCAGCCGGATTGCCAATCGATTGCTCGCGGCGTTTCACCCTTCCACCGGACGTACCTGTCCGCGATGAATATATCGGAAACGTAACCTAGAGGGCGAAGATAAAGCGCCGCAAGCCACTCTCTCCAAAGGGTGGGAAACGGCCGCGCCGAACCCTGATAAGATCCATCGGCGTTCAGAACGCGGCATCCGAACCCTCCTGCTTCCGGATGCTGGTCTGCAAATTCCACCAAACGGTCGAGCGCGCCATCGTGGATAATCGTGTCCGGATTGAGGATCAGGATGTACTCGCCCGTAGCTGCCGCAATCCCGACGTTGTTTCCCTTGGAAAATCTCAGGTTCGCCGCATTCTCGATTACTTGGACGCGCGGGAACCGTTCGTGGATCGACTCAATCGATCCGTCGGTCGAGCCATTGTCCGAAACTGTAATCTCAAATTCCGTCCAGTGCGTTCCCCTATAGATTGACTGCAGGCAGTCCCCGATAACGCGCCGGTCGTTCCAGCATAGAATTACAATCGATAGTTTCACGACCGTGCCTCTTTTGCCGCAGCCGCATTCCGCCGGCCTCGAATCGAACCGCGTGTCCCGCGAAAGCGCCAAGTCAACCCAATGACGCACAACATCGCTAGGGAGGAATAAAAATACGTTCTGCCCGGAGCGTCGTGGACCAAATAGTAAAACGCGACGAACCCCCGCCCGGCTGCAACTCGGGCAAGCACGATATCCCGGAAATCGGAGAGTGTCCGTAAAGCATAAACTCGCGCAGACGTCTTTCCGATCTCGACGCTTCCGAGATTCAGATCGTTTTTGTAATCGATGACGACGTTGCGCCCCTCTCCCGCCGGAATCGTAACGCTCAGATCGAGAAGCCCATCGCGAACTTGAAACGGATGTGGCCGCCCATCGACCGTAACGGAGGCGATTGCGGAATCGCCGGCTTCTTTCTTAGAGAAGTAGAACGTCGCCTCCCGCCGCGACAGGTTGTCTAGATGCGCATTGCTCGTGAAGCTCACTACGTCGTAGCCGTTGTCGTCCCGAGCTTTCACAAGATACAAGTGTTTGATCGTTTCCCCAAGGCTCTGCCAACGAATATCCGGATCCGCGCGATTCACTGAGTCGGCGATTGCGTCGAAGGCGGCGATCCCCTGCGAGAAGAAGTCCTGATGGCCATAAAACAGTAGCGGATTCCCGAGGAACGCGTTTGCCGCGATGAAGTCCTCCGTGGGCGCCGGAGTCACCGATTGGCGGCCTAAGCTTGGAAAATCCCCGAAAGAGACGGTAAAGGCACGCAGGCTCTCCGCGCGGTCCCCGGACGCCGCAGCTTCGTCCATCGGTATATTTGACGAATTTACCGTCCCTAGGAAGTTATAGGCTTTCAGCGCCTCCAGCGTCTTTTGCGGCGCGATGCTATGCGGGAAGATCATTATCCGGTCGTAAGGAATCTGAGTCAACTGCTGGAATTTCTCCATTCGAGCCAGCGACTGCTTAATCGCCGCAATCTGAACCGGCAGCGGCTTGCTTCGGTAGTCGGTAAACTCCTTGTGGTCGTGATTATCTCCGTGAATCGCCACGGAGAATCTCTTCGGATGGGCTCGAAACAGCGACGCCACACCCGCTTCACTCCGGTCGAAATTCCAAGGAATAAAGGCGACGGTCGTGTGGAAATTGTGTTTTTCCATCTCGGCCAGCAATTGCCTGTAGTCCAGATTTCCATAGCGCTCCCGCAGCCACGGATCGTCGATGGTGAGATTGGCGTACCGGTAAACCGTGTGCCATCCGAACTCGCCGGCCGAATTCCGGATAAACATCATCACCGGCGCAATCGGGGGAAAGGTATTCGCTCCATCCACGGATGCTCCCTCGGGTGCTCCGCAGGCCAGAAATAACGGCCCTGTTGGGAGTGAAACTCTAACAAACGTCGGGAGATGACGACCGCTCTCGCGAATTGTCGCCAGGCTCGTTACATCGTGAGCGCCGTCCAGTTCGAAGTAGGACGGGCTATGCTCCGCGCTGGGAAATTCCGCGCCGGTGAGCTGCCGCGTAAACCCTTCCAATCGTCCGACCACGTATCGTGAATCGGCTTTAATCGATCCGCGTATACACCTGACGACCGCGCCGCCCGTCCAGCGTTGTAAAGCCGCGGAATCGGTGTCCGGGGTAACGCCAAGAATAAGCACCGGTACGTTTTTGCGATCGCTTCGGCCGGTCGCGCGCAACAGGGCGCCGCTATCAAGCGAAGCGAGCGCCGCCGCGTCAACCGCTACCGCGACCGTCGATTTCGCCGCCGCCGCCCGCTCGGCCGCGCCGCCGGCCTCTGCCGATATCGTGTTGAGATTCAAGCCGTAAAAATCCGTCGCGATCTGCAATTTCCGCTGGACCACCGGGGAGCCTTGAACGCTACGTATCAGAACCACCTCGGCTCCGCGGCACGACGCTATCGCGACTGCCAAGCACGGAAGGCCCTTCAACATCGCGCTCATCCCAGAGCGTGCCGGTAGGCGGCCAAAAGGGCAGGGGTCTCGGCTTCCCAGTTCAAACCGTCTCGGATGCGTCTACGCCCGTTGGCGCCGAGTTCGCGGCGAAGCGTCTCGTTATCCAACAACTGCAAGATCTTACGCGCAAAATCGACGGGATCGCTGGGCGAGGCGTACAGCGCGGCCGCTCCCGCGATCCTCCGGCCTTCCTTGAGATCGAATAGCACCGTTGGAATTCCAAACGCCATGTACTCTAGAATCTTTATCATCGTGGACTGATCGTTCATCGGCGTCTTCGGGTCCGGCGCCACGCCCACGTGCGCGGCGGAAATGTATGTGGGCACCTGCTGATACGGAATTTGTCCGGTAAAGGTGATAAATTCTTGCAATCCGCGTGAAGCGGCGGAGGCTTGCAGAGCGGGAAGCTCGGTTCCCCCGCCAACTAATACAAAATGGACGTCTTTTCGTTTCTCTTTTTCGACGATGTGCTCAATAGCGTCAATCAAAATCGGCAACCCGTCTTGAGACCCCATGAACCCGACATAAACCACCACAAACGGGACCGGAAGGCGCATTTTGGACGTCAAGAGCGGATCTAAAATCGCCAATTCGGGGCAATTCCGCACGATAAAAACCTCTTCCGGACGTTTTTGTCCCCTGCTTATGGCGATTTCTCGAAAGGACTCATTCGTAGCAATGCAAGCGTTTGCCGTCTTGAACGTTAGGCGCTCAAGCACTCTGATCGACCGGTAGAAAAAGCGCAGCCGCTTCCCGAATCGCGATTCGAACAACTCAGGTGTGAGATCGTGATGATCGAAGATGAATCGAACTCCGAAGGGTTTGAGTAGCAGCGCGATCAGGAAAATATTATCCGGAGGATTGCATGCTTGAAGAACCCGAAACCTTGTACGGGCAAATACCTTAAGCGCTAGAAATAGTTCGCAGATGAACGCGAGAAAATATTCGATTATATAGCCGGCCGCTCCTGACGAATCCCAACTTTTATGGCGATGGATCTCGATGCCTCCAAGACTTTCATAACTCGATTCGCACCGGCCTTTTCCCTTGGGACAGATAACGGAGACTCGGTATCCAGCGTCCCGAAGAGCGGACGCCTCACGCCATACGCGCCTGTCGAGGGGCACTGGCAGATTTTCTACGATGATGCAAACTGCCGGCTGTTCTTTCGGTGTTGCCGGAAGCACGGCAGCGGGCGGCTGTGCTTGGTTCGTATTCAGGAGGGAGGAGGACATGGCCTCTAGCATTTCGGGGGAGCGGTCAGGTTCTCGGCCGTCTCATTCGGCCGAGGGCTGCCGCGAGTAGAATCTTTTTTTTCGGTAGTACTTGTGATAATTGGAATAGAGCCGGTTGAAGCGCTCCGCGCCATTGAACAAGATTCCGAATACTTTTTTCGGCCCCAGAAGCTCAACTGCCTCCTGCGCTACCTGGCGGGGAGTTCGGCCGGCTCTTACCACGACTAAGCTCGTCGACGCCTGGCGCGAAAGCCACACCGCGTCCGTAAGCGGCGCAACTGGCGGGCTGTCGATCAACACCCAATCGAAACTGGTGGAGAGCTGCTTGAGCGCGGCGGAAAAGCTGTTGGACTGGATAAGCTCGGTTGGATTGACCGAAGCCTTTCCCGCCTGGAGTAAAAACCAATCCAGCGGCCGCACGCGCCGGATCCCCGATCGTGGGTCCCGGCAGTCTTCGAGACATTCGGCGAGTCCAGCCCGCAAAGGCAGTCCGAGCCGTTCCGCAACGCTAGGGTGATGAAGGTCGCCTTCCACAACCAGAACCGATCGCTTTCCCCCTTCGGCTAACGCCGTCGCCAAATTCAGAACTACTGTGGTCTTGCCGTCTTCCGGGAGAGGACTGGTGACCAAAACGCTCCTGACATCTAGTAAGACTCTGAGTTCTTGGAGGCGCATTCTCAGGAACCGGAAACGGTCGGCGCCGGCGCTGCCCGGATCCGTCACAAACGCCAATCGGCTGGCGTCGTCAATTGTCGCCGCGTCTTCGTGTTGGCATGCTGGAGTACCCCACTCCGGGTTCACGTACTCGGATGTTTTTCCGTTTTTGTGAGCCGAAGGCGGCGGCGCCGTTGCCGTGCCGCTCGCGAGTAGGTCGGAGAAATAGGTCATCGCCCTCGGTTCTAGATCGATCGATACAAACGACTGACGAGTCTCAGTTACGTTCGGATATAAATGAGGTATTCAGCGCTTATCGCGGCGATGGCGACGGCGCAGCCAAGGCACCACTCAAGCCCTCGTTTCCACCGCCGGGCGCGTTCCTCCGCCGGCGTGAGCAACAACGGTATGCTGAGAACCAGCGGGAGGTCAAACTTTTGGGTCACAGCCGACTCTTCACGGAACGTGGTGTCTTTCAATTCCAATAGAAAGGCCAGCCCAATACCTAATAACAACCCTGCAGCGGCGCCGCCCAGGGCAATCTTGAGGCGCTTCGGGCTCGTGGGTTTATTTGGGAGCGTGGGGGGATCGACTAGCCGGAACTGCTGGCCCACCTGCCGTTCCGTTATCGTCGTTGTCTGCTTGGCCTGGAGCAACTGCGTCTGTAGTTCCTTGACGCGCTGCGAATACAAATCGTAATCGCGTAGAATCTCTGCGAGCTGTTGTTCATGGACGGGCGCTAGGTTCAGCCGGCTCTGATATTGCGCAATTTCCGCCTTTAGCCGGTTTTCCTCTTGCTCCAGACTCTGGCGTTCTGAGTTGCGGGCTCTGACTTGAGCCACCAGAGTAGGCACGGAAGGGTCGTCGGAAGGCGGAAGGCTCGAATCCCCTCCGCTTGCCTGAGATCCGCTCTTGAGTCCCTCCAGTAGGCCCGCCATTCTCGCGATCTCCTGGTCTTTCTTAATGACCTCCGGGTGTTTGATCGTGAACCGGTCCAGCAAGGCCGTGCGCTCCGCCCGAAGCCGCGTCAATTTTTCGCCAAGCGATAGTTCCAGCGCAGCGCCTTGTTGCTCCGCTTGCGTCATTCGATTGAGCGTGTTTTGGAGTTGCGTTCGCAAATCCGTTAGAGCCGCGAAATTCGCTTGTTGCTGCTGCGGCAGTTCGCCGATGTACTGCATCTGAAACTCTCGCCGCCGCTGCTCTTGCGCGGCCAATTGCTTTTGTGCTGCATCGAGTTGATCTTCAAGAAATTTGGCGGTGGTCGAGGCCCGGGTCTCCTCGGTCTTCAAATGCTCCTCGATAAATAAAGAGATGATTCTCGTGGTGACTGCCTGGGCCAGCGGCGCGGTCTCCGCGATAAACGAAACCTTGAATGCGCCGACCTGGCTGCGGCCTGGAACCTCATCCACAGGATCGACCTCAACATCTTTCCGCATCGTTTCCGCCACGGCTTCCGGACCGAGACGTTTTCGCAGCCCCGAATACAGATTGAACTCATCGACGATGCCCAGCAGCCGCGTACGCGACAGCACTTCGCGCTTCATCGCGTCTACGACATCCGAGGCGCTGGCGGTGTCTGTCGCCAGCACGTAGCGTTGGGAAACCAATTGCTGCACGACTTCAAGCGTCGCCTCCGACTGGTAACGATTCGGCATGACCCGCACGTAGGCCGCGGTTCCGATGGCCACCACAGACGCCGGAAGCAGAATCCACCACCTGCGCCTGGCAAGCAAGCCCCAGACGCGCTCAAGGGTGGCGTTGAAATCGGGTTGCGTTTCAGCCAACTGTTTCCTCTCTACCCAGGGCTTCGGTCGCGCTCAAACGGCTTCCGCCATGGCGAAACTGAGCGCCTCATCGACGACTCTCCCCTGTTGGTCGGCTCGAAGTTGTGGAAAAAGGGGAAGCGATACGATCTCTTCGGCGGCTTTTTCCGTCACCGGAAGGTCGCCTTTACGATAGCCCAGAGACTGATAGGCCTTTTGCAGATGCAGTGGAATCGGGTAGTGAATTCCCGTCCCGATTCCCGCCGAGGCAAGATGCGCCATGAATTCATCCCGGTTGCGGACGCGAACCACAAACAAGTGATAAACGGCCTTCGCCCACGCGGGCTCGTAGGGCGGCGTTATCGCGGCTTCGGTCCCCAGCAGCAACTCTCGATACCGGCTCGCCGCTGCGCGGCGGAGCTCGGTCCACTCCGGCAGGCATTTAAGTTTTACGGTGAGGAATCCAGCTTGAATCGCATCCAGCCGGCCGTTGTAGCCTTCAAAATCGTGATAATACTTCTTGGCTTGCCCATGATCGCGAATCATTCTGATCTTCGCCGCAAGCTCCGCGTCGTTCGTTGTGACGGCGCCGCCTTCTCCGCACGCGCCCAGGTTCTTTCCAGGATAGAAACTGAACGCGGCGGCGCAGCCCATTGTGCCGGCTCTCTTCCAGCGGTTGTCTTTCTTTGAAAAGTATTCCGCGCCGTGCGCCTGACAGGCGTCTTCGATTACCAGCAAGTTGTAGCATTGCGCAATTTCGAGGATTGCGTCCATGTCAGCCGTCTGGCCATAGAGATGGACGGGAATGATCGCCCTCACGCGGCGACCTGTCTTTTTCTCGATCGGACCTCCCGCTTCCGAATCGAACTTGCATTCATGTTCGAAAAACTGCCGCAGCCTCACCTCGTCTATGTTGTATGTGGCTTCATCGATATCGACGAAAGCGGGGCGCGCGCCGGCTTGCGTGATCGCCTCCGTCGTAGCAATAAAGGTGTTGGCGGCCGTCACCACGACATCACCGGGAGCCACTCCTGCCGCCATGAGCGCGAATCGCAGCGCATCGGTGCCGCTCCCCACTCCGACGCAGTGCTCGGCGCCGGAGAAAGCGGCGAAATCTCGCTCGAACTCCTGCACCATCGGACCTCCGATGAAGGCCGCACCATCCATAGCGCGGTGGAAGACGGCCGCCAGCTCCTCTCGAAGCTCGGCGTGCGGTGTAACCAAGTCCAAGAAGGGAATTTGCTCGCCGGGTCTCATTTGTTCACCTCCGGATCGGCCAGTCGCCTTAATACGCGGGCGGGATTGCCGACCACGATGGTGTTTGCCGGTACACTCCGCGTTACCACGCTGCCCGCGCCGACGATCGCGTTTTCGCCGACGGTTAAATTCGCCAAAATCGTGCTGCCGGAACCAATCGACGCGCCTTTGCGGACGCAGGTTTTTTCCACCTGCCAGTCGCTTTCCGTTTTCAGTGCGCCTTCAGGCGTGGTCGCTCGCGGATACGAGTCGTTAATGAAGGCCACATTATGGCCGATAAACACGTTGTCTTCAATCGTCACTCCCTCGCACACAAACGTATGGCTGGAAATCTTGCACTTCGCGCCCACGCGCGCGTTCTTCTGAATCTCGACAAACGCCCCGATTTTGGTGTAATTCCCGATCTCGCACCCATAAAGGTTAACGAAGGGGGCGACGCGAACGTCCTTGCCCAGCTTGACATCCAAAGAGATGCACTTAAAGTCGTTCATGCGTAGATCGCCTCTCCTTTTTTCTTTAACGATTCCTCTGCCGCTTCGAGCATCCGCACGACGCGTAAGCCGGCCATGCCATTGTTGATGGGGGCGTCGCCGCCGGAGATGCATTCGACGAAATACGTCAGCTCCTTCTTCAGGGCCTCCGTTGGTTCAATTTTTGGCGCCCACATGTCTCCGGAGCGGTAGCTTACCAGCAGGTTATAGACGCCCTCGCGGCTGCCCATCTGCACGCCGCGATCGTAGACTTTGATCTTTTCGTCCGGCTCCAGATCGTTCCACACCAACATCTTCTTTTCGCCTCCGATCAAGGTGGTTCGCACTTTCACAGGCGACAGCCAATTGACGTTGATGTGAGCGATGACATTATCGGGATAATAGATGGTCATGTAGGCGACGTCGGGCAGCTTATTCAAGTGCGCCTCCCCGGTGGCAACGACGGCTTCCGCACGATCTCCGATGAGGTGGTCGACAATGGCCAGATCGTGAGGGGCCAGATCCCATAAGACGTTTACATCGTGCTGGAACAGGCCGAGATTGACCCTAGTCGAATCGTAATAATAGAGGCGGCCGAGGACATTGTCATTGACCAATTGCCGGATCTTTTGAACGGCGCCGGTGAACAAAAACGTGTGGTCCACCATGATTTGGAGATTTTTTCTCTCTGCGAGCTCGATCAGCTCCAGCGCCTGCTCCGAGGTAGCCGTAAAGGGCTTTTCGACGAAGACGTGCTTTCCGTTCATCAAGGCGCACTTGGCCAACTCGAAATGCGTCCGAACGGGCGTGATGACGGCGACCGCGTCGATTTTGGGGGATCTTAGCAGCTCATGGCAGTCGCCGGTGACTTCCACTCCGGGATACAGTTGGCTTGCCCGGCGCTGAGCGCCCAGACTGGAATCGCACACGCCGGAGACAGCTGCGCCGTCGATTCCTTGAAGATTCCGCACGATGTTGGGGCCCCAATATCCGAACCCGATTACGCCAAAACGAATCATTTGCGATCCTCCCGGTTTTCCAATCGCCTTTTCGCTCACTTAGTACTCAGAAGTCCACTCACGTATCGTGGCGCGCGTTTTCATGTGCCGCGCTGAACTTCAATTCGTCGTGTCAACGTGGGCCGACGCCTACAGGCGGGATGCTCAAGCGTGTTCCGCCGCCGGCCCGCTGGCAGGGATGGACATGAAAATACGAGGCTTCGCCTCGGACTTTCGAGGGTGCGCCACAAAGAGAGCATTGGTCAATATGCGCCATTTCCCATCAATACAGCCCATGGCGTCTGTAATAGGATTTTCAAATCTAGCGACAAAGACCAGGTGCGGCCGTACTGCAAATCGAGGCGCACCATTTCATCGAAAGTCACTTTGCTGCGGCCACGCACTTGCCAGAGTCCGGTAATTCCGGGCTTCGTCCGCAAGCGGCGTTTATGCCAAGGGGCGTAGTTGACCACTTCGTAGGACAAAGGCGGGCGCGGCCCTACCAGCGACATATCGCCCTTCAGTACATTAATAAACTGCGGAAGTTCGTCCAAGCTCGTGCGCCGCAGAAATCTACCCACGGGGGTGATGCGAGGATCGTTTGTGATCTTGAACACTCGCTCTCCGCCGGCCGCGGCGGGCCTGAGATCTGGGTCGCCCGAAATCAAGCGTTTCACATAGTCTTCATGAATTTTCGGGTCGTTCTTTTCGTACATGGAACGGAACTTCAAAAACGTGAACGGGCGTCCGAACAGACCTTGCCGGCTTTGGCGAAACAGAACCGGTCCTTCGGAAGTGAGTTTGATCGCCACGGCAACGGCCGCCAGGACGGGAGTGCTCAGCAATAGCAGAATCAACCCGCCCGAGATATCTATGCAGCGTTTGGCCGCTTTGCCGATGGCGTGAGGGTCGCGCGGTTCGGGATGGGGCTCGCTCCCGCAGCCGTCCGCCCGCGTCCGGCCCCAATCTTCGGGGAACAGAAACCGCGAAAAACGCACCTGAGCGAAAGCTTCCGGGCCGAGGACACTCGAAAGGACGCGTGAGATTTTGGTCTGAAGAAGTTCTCCCACTCCGCTGGCTTGATCTGGTTCGATCTCCGTGAAGACGATCCCCAGCATCGAACCTTCCTTATACCAGCCGCGTGTATCCGTGTCCCTCGTGGATTGCGACAGGGCCAGCGTTATTTTCTCCAACACAGCAGGATTGCGGCCCGTAGCGAGCAGATCCGGCGATTCCAGGAGAAGCAAAAGAAAAGGGCGGCGCGATCTCTCGGTTCTTTTCTTTTCGAGCTCGATCTGCCACAAGAAGGAAGTCTGGGACGCGAAGGTTGAAGCGGAAATTCCCCTTGCGGGGAAGGCCCTGTTGCCGTCCGTGGAAGAGAGATTCTTCGCCATGCTAATCGACGGCGCGGCGGGCAGGAAACAGGCCGCTACGCGACGTAAAGGGACGCACGAAACCGATCGCCACATCGTAATTATTCCGATACAATGCGAATCCGAGACCGGCGCCGATAGTATTCGTCAAAACATCCGTGAGATCCGAGTTGCGAGTCGGCAGCCGCGATTGAAGAGTCTCGATCGCGAGGCTGACAAGGAATCCCGCGATCACTGTCGCGGCGCCCATTCCTCTGGTCCGTCCCCAGCTCCGCAAGAGGACGCTGAACACGGCGCCGAACGGAATGAAGCCTCCGACGTTTAGGAGCACATCGCCGGCGTAGCCTAACGTCGGCCGAAAAGCCCTCCACGGAGTTTCGAGCAGGAACTGGCGAGCGACGGTATAACGTTCGGGAATTGACAAGTCGACGTGCGATTTTCCACGATCCGGAATAAGGCCGTCTTTTTTCTCGTCGAACAGATAGAGCACGTCGACGGATTGCGCTCCGAGCGGATCTGGCGCGCCCCGGCGCGCCCACGTTTGGCGGTCTGCTTCGATTTGTTCTTGCGCGCGGCTCTGGCGATAAATGGCAACGCCGCCCAGCTGGCCCTGCCAGGTATCGTTTTGCCAGGGTGAATCGCCGACGACGAAGCTGCCCGAGCACATTTCTCCGGGCCCTTCGGCGCGCGGCAACCGGCGAATCAAAACGCCATCTAGATAAGCTAAAGTGCCGGTCGGGTTCACAACCACAGCCAAAAAGACGAGTTCGCCCGAATGAAATACGCCGCCGACGTAGTACGTTTTTGGGCTCCGGCCGCCTTCTTCGAGATCCACGCGCAGATCGCTTTCGGACTGATGTAACGAGAGGCCTTGAGTTCTCGCCGGGCCGTAAAACGCGAGCAGCGTGCCTGAGGCATTCGTGAGACTGGGCCGCACCCACATCTCGACGCTGCAATCGCCGGAGGCCGATCCAGTAAGCGGCCGACCGGCAATCGCCGTCGCGCGCCTGCCAAATCGAAGGGTATGTTGGCCGGGCAGCCAGGTAACGTCGTTGCGCGGGCTTCCGAAGGGCCATAAACCGAAAATCGAAATGGCGCATAGAACAAGCCCGAAAACTGCTCCAGCGGCGCATCGGTGAAAAGCCTCCGTCATTCATCCTGGAATCTACGCAACTCTCCTCTGAGTTCAGTCATATCTCCTTCGATCTTGCGAAGGCTGTCCGCAAGGCCGAGCTTACGAAGATCGCCGCCGGTTCTGAGAAAGGCGCACACCATTTCCCGCGCGGCTTCCGACACGCTTCCCGCGTTCATGTTTTCGCGGGAGTCGAGAAGCACCTGGTAATCGTCTTCCGAAATGCGGAAGCTAATGAGGCGATTTAAAGTTTTCGTGGATTCTCGGGGCATCGGCCTATCTCTCTTCGGCTTCTGGGCGTCGCACTCTCGCCAGTTCGGCGCGCCACGGCGACTCGTCTTTCCGATTTTCCGACCTCCCAGACTGCACGCGCCCGCTTCAACGTTTACGCCTTTGTCGAGTCGGCGAGCGTGGGGACTGGCAGGCTACCGATGCCTCGACGGGCGACGGCTGCCCCGGGGATCCAGGAGGCATCCGCGGATCAATTATGCTTACGGGCGGGGCTGGACGGAGCTAACGCCCCCGTTGCGGCTGAAGCCGCTGAAGCTAGCCGGTCTGCATGTTTAGATCGCGGGCGCAAGTTCGCGGTCCGGTAGAGATACGCGGCCGGTAAGATGGCGCGCGATCCGACGTGGCAAGATCAGGCCGCGATCCACTTCAACAGCGATGGAGCGCTGCAAGAGGTTTATCGACACGACCACCTTATAGGCGTTCTTCACCGCAATAAGAATGCCCTCGACGCCGCGCAAGGGACCGTCCGAGATGGTCACATTGTCGCCGCAGTCCAGATATGGCCACGGTTCCGCGGAAGCAGCGGATTTTGCGATCCGCCACACCGCTTCGATCTCATTTTCGGGCACGGGAATCGGCTCTTTGCCGCTACCGACGATTGAGATCACTCCCGGCGTCTTAAGCACCGGCAGACGAACGGCGGGATCAAGCCGGCAGAATAAGTATCCTGGAAACAGCGGCTGGTCGAAAATCTTGACGCGGTCCGACCAATGCCGCTTCACCAGATAAACCGGTAGAAAGGGTTCGTAACCCTTTTGAATGAGCAGTTGCGCTGTTAACTTCTCGGTGCGCTGGCGCACCTGTAGCGCATACCACTCGAGGACCTGAAGCATTTTGCACCTCCGATGTGCTTCTGGCTTTTCAGCCTCGTGCGGGACAAGCTACCGCCATGAGAGCCCCAGGATTTCACCATCGTTTGTGAGGAGGAATACTCCCTCACAGCGCCTGGTTCTGCTAGAGAAACCTCAGAGGTTCTCCTAAGTAACTTCGCTTAGGGGTAGGTCCCAAGTATAGACGCTTCCGTGTACGAGTGTCAACACAAAAATGCAGCGGCTTTGATAAATTGAATCAGACAGGTAAAAGTACTAGTAGTAGTAATGCTATCCGATACCCAGCTACAAGTTGTTTGTCCACAATATGGCTTTGCAGAACAGTTTCGGTACGACCCCAAGTTCATCGTCTCCAATATGCTTCGGGGCGCGAGAGCGGGCTGTGATTCTGGTTGGGCCCAAGACTGTATGCACCATCGAATCATTGCGTTCCGTGCAGCTCCAACGAGTCGGCGACTCCGCCGAATGGCACACTCGGCCGAAACGGGATCTCGGCAGGCCCGCTCCATTCCGGCGCTGTCGCCTGCGAAGCGGCCAAGTGGCAAACATAACCCGCGGCTGGACGAAAGGTTAAGAACTATGACTTTAGAAATTAGAATGTATTTGTAAATGACGGTCAAATACGTAAGATGTATGACTCTCGTTATTGCGACCGGAAATGTAGGCGATCCATTGCCTCCGTCGATCCTCTGCGGGCCGCCTTGCTCGTGGCCGTCCGCATCGGAATCAAAGGACCCAAACGGCCGCCTGTGACACTTTATTCCTGAGTGGACCCTCCAAGGCTGCCCTGTAGTACAGTCTCATAGAGGGTCACCGCCGAGGTGGGCCAGGATATGCACCCCGGCATGGCGTACCCATTGGAGCCCTGGATTGCGCGCGCGGATCGCCGACTTACCCCCAATCTCCGTCCCCGAGACGCTGTCGGTCGCGCCGGGGATCGTAGACCTCTGGTGGTGGCTCTACGAACCGGTGGAGGATGCCGAACTCTGGGCCGCGTGGGAGAAACTCATGAGCCCGGAGGAGCGGCAACGCCATGGGAATTTCCGGTTTTCGCGCGACCGCCGCCTGTTCGTGGCCACACGGGCGCTGGTTCGGACAACCCTATCCCGTTACGTGCCGGTCCCGCCGGCGGATTGGCGCTTCGTCCTTGGCCCCACGGGAAAACCCCGGATCGGCTCCCCCATCGTCGCGCCCGCGATTCACTTCAATCTTGCGAATACGCCGGGACTGGTTGTATGCGCTGTGAGTGTCGCTCACGCTGCGCTTGGCGTCGATGCCGAGCAGGTCGATCCCAACGCCGATTTGTTCAGCGTTGCGGAGCGTTATTTCTCTCCGCTTGAAGCGGGTGAGCTTAGAGCTCTGCCTCCCTGCGAGCGCCCCCATCGCTTCGCCGCCTACTGGACCCTGAAGGAGAGCTACATCAAGGCGCGCGGCCTCGGCCTGGATCTCCCGCTCGACAAATTCTATTTTCTGATTGGGGACGATCTGGTCCGCATCGTTTTCGATTCATCGACGATGAGCGGGGATCCGGAGCGCTGGCGGTTCGCCCTCTTAGATCTGCCCTCCGGCCATAAGATCGCGGTGGGAGTAGATACAGGCGGCGCGAGCCTCTGCCTCCGGGCCACCCAAGTCCTTCACGCCTTGTAAGGGACGTCTCGCCGCAACGCCGAACTGGGAGCAGTGCCGTGTCGATACCAGTACGCGCTTCTAGTACCCCCTAGGACTTCTTCCGCAAATGCTGTACAATTCTCTCCATCATGAGGCCTATCGGAGGAGGCCGGGGCGGAGCTGCGAAGCGCGGGCACTATATGTGTGTCCGGCGAGTCTTTATCCAAGTTTCGACGAGCCATCCGGACCGTCGAGTGACTTCATGCGGTGATTGACGATGGCCCAACTTCGTCAAGTTTCATTCGCGGAACAAAGGCTCTGGTTTCTCGAACTTCTTGAGCCCGGAAACGCCGCCTATAATCTGGTCTGCGCAATACGTATCACGGGGATTCTTGACTGCGGCGCCCTCGCGCGCTCGTTGCGGATGATCGTAGAACGCCACGAATCGCTGCGAACGGCATTTAAGCCGGTGGACGGTCGCGTGGTTGCTGTAGTCAGCGCCCCTCCTGAGTGCCTCGATTTACCGTTCGCCGCGCTGGATCATTTACCAGAAGATTTGAGGGAAGAACAGGCGCTACAAATTGCGGCTGAAGAAGGGCGTCGCGGATTCGATTTGAGCGGCGGCCCGCTGATTCGTTTCAAACTGCTCCGTTTATCCTCCACGCGGCACATGCTTGTGCTGGCCATGCACCACATCGTCATGGATGGTTGGTCCATTGCCGTCTTCCTGGAAGAAATGGGCCGGTCTTATGAGGCGATCCGCGCGGACCGGCCGCCCGATCTCCCCCGGCTTCTCATTCAGTACGGCGACTTCGCCGCCTGGCAGCGCGAAGCCTTCAGCGGTGAAGGCAAAGCCCGCCAACTCGAGTATTGGGAACGGGTGCTGGACGGCGCTCCACCTGTCTTGGACCTTCCCGCCGACAGGATGCGCCCCATTGCGCCGAGCCACAAGGGACGCCGGTATAACGCTCGTTTGGATGGCGATCTCGTCAAAGGCGTCCACGACCTTTGCTCACAGGAGCGCGCAACTCCGTTCATGCTCCTGCTCGCGGCATTTGAAACGTTGTTATGGCGTTACACAGGCGTTAATGACTTTGTCCTCGGAACGGCAATGGCGGGCCGCGGACATATCGAATTGGAGCCTCTGATTGGATTGTTCGTCAACACGATTGCCTTGCGCGCAAATCTGTCCGGCGACCTGTCCTTCCGCGAATTACTGCAAAGCGTCCGCCAAACGGCGATCGATGCTATCGCAAATCAGGATGTACCGTTCGAAAAGCTCGTCGAAGAGTTGAAGCCGGAACGTAGCACGAGCTATTCTCCGCTTTTCCAAACCATGTTTATCCTGCACAAGCCTCGAACCTCATTCGAGGCTGGAGGACTGCTGCTAGAAGAACTAGAGGTGGACACGGGCTACTCGAAATTCGACCTAACGCTGGAAATCTACGAGCTGGACGGCTTCTGCTGCACCTGGGAGTACGATACCGAACTCTTCGAACACGCCAGGATTGTTCGCATGGCCGGGCATTTCGAGACGCTGCTGCGCGGAATCTGCGCGGATCCTTCGCGTAAGCTTTCGCAGTTGCCACTGCTTGGGGCCGCGGAACGAAGCAGAATCGTATACGAGTGGAACACAACCGAGTCCGCATTTCCGGATGGCGTCTGCATCCATGAGGCTTTCGAACGCCAAGCTGGCCTTTTCCCCGATTCCATCGCCGTAATCGACGACGATCGCGATCTTACATATCTGCGGTTGAACGACAACGCAAATCGCCTGGCGCACTACCTGCGAAGCCGCGGCGTGAGACCGGACGATCGCGTCGGCGTAGCCCTCGAGCGCTCGGCTGATGCGATCATCGCGCTGCTGGCCATCATGAAGACCGGTGCAAGTTACGTTCCGATCGACCCCGCATACCCAAAGCAGCGAATCGAGTTCATGCTGAACGATAGCGGCGTTCAGGTCCTGATTACTCGGCAATGGCTTCGCAACCGGCTGCCGGGCGGTGATCGGACTATTTTCATCGATCGCGACCGCGCCGCCATCCGCGCGCAAAGCCACCTTAACCCGGAAACGTCTGTCGCTTGCCGCTCCGCGGCCTATGTTATCTATACATCCGGTTCCACGGGCAACCCGAAAGGAGTGTTAGCCTCGCACCGGGCATCCATGAACCGCTTCGCCTGGATGTGGACCGCGTATCCTTTCCGGAAGGGCGAAATCTGCGCCCACCGAACTAGCCTCGGCTTCGTGGATTCAGTGGCGGAGATCTTCGGTCCGCTGCTACAAGGCGTTCCTATCTTTGTCGTCTCGGAGCAGACCGCAGTAGAGCCGGAAAAGCTCGTCCGCCAGCTAGAGCGGCGGCGAATCTCGCGACTCGTGCTTGTGCCGTCCCTGCTCGAGGCCATTCTTGACAGCTGTGGCGACGTGGATACGAGATTAGCGGCGCTGCGATTTTGTTTCTCAAGCGGCGAAGTACTGCCCTATGGACTCTGGAAGCGGTTCACGGATCTGCTCCCGCAGACCACACTCGTCAATCTCTACGGCTCTTCCGAGGTGGCAGCCGACGTCACAGTTTTCGATACTTCAAGCATCCCGTCCGGCTTCGTCCCCATCGGTAAGCCTATCGCGAACGTTCGAATTTACATCCTGGATCCCAATCTCAATCCGGTCCCCATCGGTATCCCTGGCGAAATCTACGTGGGAGGAGATTGTCTCGCGCTGGGATATCTCGATCGGCCCGAACTCACGGTGAAACGATTCATCGCCGACCCGTTCCGGCCGGGGGATCGGCTCTTCAAAACAGGCGATCTAGGCCGCTTTGGCGAGGACGGGAACGTCGAATTTCTAGGACGTGCCGACAACCAGATCAAGATTCGCGGCTTCCGCATCGAGCCGGGAGAAATCGAAGCGGCGCTCAGGGCGCACGGCTCCGTGCGAGAAGCCCTGGTGCGCTTGGCGAATCGTGGAACCGTGCGGCTTCTGACCGCTTACGTCGCACCAGCGCAGGGATTGACCGTATCGCACTCCGAGTTGCGCAGTCACCTCAGAACCAGGCTTCCCGATTACATGATTCCGGCGGCATTCGTAACTTTGGATGCTCTGCCAATGACTCCCAACGGCAAGATCGACATAGCGGCCCTTCCCCAGCTCGACCCGGCCCAGGTGGCTCCTTCCGAAGCGTACGTAGCGCCGCGTAATGTGCTGGAGGAAACGATCGTCGCGATTTGGGAGGAAGTTCTCAAGATTGATCGGGTCGGGGTATTCGACGGCTTTTTCGATCTCGGCGGCCATTCGCTGCTGGCTGCGCAAATTGTGGCGCGTATACGCAAAGTGGCTGGAGTAGAGGTTCCGTTACGCACCTTGTTTGAAGAACCCACGGTGGCCGCCTTGGCCGCGGCGACGGAAAAGGCTCGCGCGGAAGGCGCGGCCCCGAAAATTCCGGTTGCCGCCCAGTCGTCCGCGAAATACTCGCGGGAGCAATTAGAAAATCGGCTGCGCGATCTGTCGGATGAAGAGATCGACGCATTGCTGAGTTCGGTGCTGGCCGGTCGCCGAGTCGCGGGCGCGGGAGACGACTCATGAAAATTGCTGCCCGCGGCCAAGCCGAGCCTTCCTCTGCGCAAAAGCGCGAAATTCTCGCCGGGTATATGGATTCCGGCTCGGCCCGCATCCGCTTACGCCCCGCCTCGTTCGCTCAGCAACGGTTGTGGTTTCTCGAGCAACTGGCTCCCGGGAGGGCCACCAACAACATTTCCTCTGGGTTGCGTCTCACAGGCAGTTTGGATACCCGCGCGCTGAATCGCGCGGTCGAGCGCATTGTGGAACGGCATGAAATTCTTCGAACGTCCTTTGTAGCCGCCGGTGTCGAAGTCTTTCAGAAAATCTCCGCTACCGCGCCTGTGGAGATTTCGGTGGTCGACTTGCGAGAGCTGCCCGGCGACTCCCGCGAGCGGGAAGCCTATCGCTTAGCGAACGAAGAGGCATCCGCGCCGTTTGATCTCCAATCGAACTCCCTGCTTCGCCTGAAGCTGATCCACACGCGGAATGACGAGCACGTTTTGGTTTTCACCATGCATCATTTGGTGAGTGACGGCTGGTCGATGAGACTTTTCGTCGAAGAGTTGATGGAATTCTATGAAGCCGGGATCGAGGGCCGGCCCGGTCGTTTGCAGCCGCTGGCGCTTCAGTACGCCGATTACGCCGCGTGGCAGCACGACAGCATTCACGGCCAGGAACTTACCCGTCAAATCGAATATTGGAAGACTCGGCTGGCGGGGATCGGCTCGCCCCTGGAATTTCCAGGCGATCGCGCCCTGTCCGCTGAAGAGTTCTTCGCTTCTGGACTTGTCGCCGCTCAAGTGCCGGCAGTTCTAGCGGAAGATCTCAAGAAATTCGTCCACCGGGAGGGAGTTACTCCCTTTGCGCTGCTACTGGCCGCTTTCGCCGTTCTGTTGCACCGCTACACTCATCAGGAGGATATCTCTATTGGCGTTCCGGTGTCGGGCCGCCAGTTCCTGGAGACCGAAGCCATCATCGGATTGTTTGTCAATCCGTTGGCGATCCGCATCGATCTATCTGGAAATCCAAAATTTCGCGATGTACTCGCCGAAGTGCGCGAGGCATTATTGGAGGCGCATTCCAATCAAGACTTACCTTTCGAAAGACTCGTGGAGGAGCTACAGCCGAAACGCAGTCTGACGCATCATCCCGTCTTTCAGGCGATGATGACGGCGATCAAGGACCCGCTGCGCGAAAGGACTTTCGCGGGGCTCACGGCGGCTCCATACCCGGCCGGCGTTTCCGCTTCGCCGCTGGATTTGACGCTATTCGTCGTTGACGCGGCCGATGGCTCCACGTGGTGGCGTTTTCAGTTCAATGCGGCGCGCTTCGATCCGGGGCGTATAGGGCGGGCGATCGGACACTATCAAACGCTGCTCACCGATATATTGCAGAATCCGGACTGCCGGATCGGAAATCTCGATCTCCTCACGCCCGCGGAGGTGGAACAGTTCTCGGCGTGGAACTCCACCGCCGCTGCCTATCCACGTAACTGCGTGCACGAACTGATCGCCCGCCAGGCCGCGGCTTCACCCGGCCGCGTGGCGGCTGTTTTCGGTGAAAAGCGGATTACGTACGGCGAACTGATGCGGAATTCACTACGAGTGGCCGCCGCTCTGCGAGCCGCGGGCGCTTGTCCGGGCACACTGGTCGCCGTTTATTTGGAACGATCTTTAGGGATGATCGCGGGAGTGCTCGGAATTCTCATGAGTGGCGCTGCGTATGTGCCTCTGGATCCTGCGGAGCCACCTGCCCGGCTCTCGTTCAAACTGGAGGACTCGAGCGCTCCGATCGTGCTGACGCAAGGGTCTTTGGCGCCGCGCCTGCCCTATGCCGGAACGTGCATCCTGATCGAGGACGCTCTGGAGGCGCACCAAGAATTTATTCACGAGGCGCAGGACCCGCAAAGCCCCGCCTACGTCACGTACACGTCCGGATCGACTGGAAAACCGAAGGGGGTGTGTGTCTCGCACTGCGCTCTGGTGAATCTGCTGAGTTCAATGCGCCGGGAACCGGGGCTGGATGAGAGCGACCGGTTCCTGGCCGTCACCAATCTTTGCTTTGACATTTCAGCGCTCGAGTTGTTCCTGCCCCTGGTCGTCGGCGCCCGGCTCATCCTTGCAAGCAGGGAAGTCGCGATTGACGGCCCGAGCCTGCTCGAAAATCTGCGCCGCCACGCGATTACAGCTATGCAGGCAACGCCTGCCACCTGGCGAATGCTGGTCGAGGCCGGATGGGATCGTGAAAACGCCAACTTGAAAGTCCTCTGCGGAGGTGAAGCCCTTCCCGTACCGTTGGCCAAAGAACTGATCGCGCGTAGCGATTCTGTCTGGAACCTCTACGGTCCAACCGAGGCGACGGTATGGTCAAGTGTGAGCCGCATCCACGAGGGCGGCGCCGTCGCGATCGGCCGCCCCATTCAAAATTGTCGGTTCTACATTCTCGACCAACGGCGGAAGCCTGTGCCCGTGGGAATACGGGGCGAACTCTACATCGGCGGAGACGGGCTTGCCACCGGTTATTGGAACGATCCCGATGTCACCAATGAAAGGTTCGTGCCAAATCCGTTCCAATCCGGCGGAAGGCTCTACAAGACAGGGGATGAGGCGCGTTTCCGCGCGGACGGAGAAGTCGAGTTCCTCGGCCGTCTGGATTCGCAAGTGAAACTTCGCGGTCATCGCATCGAGCTCGCGGAAGTGGAATTCGTCGCCTCTCAATTTCCCGGCGTGAGTCAGGTTGTGGCGAAGATCTGGGACACCGCGCCTGACGATCCGCGGCTGGTATGTTACGTTGTGCCGCGTCGGGGGGCGGATTTGCGCGCGGCCGACATGCGGGCCGCAATGAAGGACCAGCTTCCCGATTACATGATTCCCTCCATCGTGGTCCTCGAGTCGCTTCCGGTAAACGGCAACGGCAAAATCGACGTCGTCAATCTGCCCGAGCCGGGCGAAGAAACAACCGCTGCTGGCAGGGCGCCAACCCCGGTCGAGTCGCAGCTTCTCTCAGTCTGGAAGCGGGTCCTGAAACGAGAGGACATCGGAATTGCGGATAATTTCTTCGATGTCGGAGGTCATTCTCTCCTGGCGATGAAGCTTCTGGCCGGCATGACGAACGTGTTCGGCCGAAGTCTGCCGGTTGCAACGATCTTCAGGGCGCCGACGGTGGAACAGATGGCTGCGGTCCTCAGCCGGCGGCCCTTAAATCCCTCGTCCTCGATCGTTACATTACAACCGTTAGGGCTCCAATCGCCGTTATTTCTCATTCCCGGAGCGTATGGGAATGCCGTAGCATACATCGATTTCGCGAGGTCCCTCGGTCTCGATCGTCCCGTTCATCTGCTTCAGCCCGCCGGGTTCGAGGGCCGCGGGAAGCCCTTGGAACGTATAGAGGACGTCGCGGCAAATTTCCTCTCGGAGATTCGCAAAGTGCAGCCTCGGGGACCGTACCGCCTGGTCGGCTTTTGTATCGGCGGAATCGTCGCCTTTGAAATGGCTCAGCAGCTTGTCTCCGCCGGAGAGGAGCCCCCGATGCTGGCGCTAGTGGAAACGTGGCATCCCAAGTCCGTTCCGCCGCGCCGGGGCGCTCCGGCCACACTGCGTCCCCTGATCTTCTTCGTTCGAGGACTTGGGAAGCATGCCTGCGCCATGATGCGGCTTTCGCCCCGCGCTGCGTGGCGCTATTTCCGCGAAAATAGTCCGATCGTTAAGGAAATGATCGTCCGTCGAGACGTCTACCGGGGAGTCGAGTATAGACGTTACATCGATTTCGTCGTCGAGGCCGCCTATCGTGCCGGATCCCGTTACGTTCCAGCTTCCTATCCCGGCAGAATCCTACTGTTTGTAGCCGGAAATCTAAAGGTCGAGCCCGGCTGGGATACGCGCCTGGCCTGGCGCGAGCTCGCGGGCGACGATTGTCCAGTGGTGCGTATGGCCGCGAGCAGGGCCGACGATCTCCTCAAAAAACCCTACGTCAACACGCTGGCGGACGAACTCGCTGAAAGACTCAGAGAATGGCCGCCCGCGCCTAGAGCGGCATGCGCCTCATGACGCGTCCCGTTCAGGTGATCCGGCCTCCCTCGTTTTCCCTCCGGGGCATTGGGCAACAAGTCGCGATGCTTGTGCGGCATCGCGACTTGTTGTATACGCTCACCATGCACCGTATTCGCGTGCGATACAAGCAATCGGTGCTGGGCTATTTCTGGGCGGTGTTGAATCCGGTTCTGTTGTTGCTGATTTATGCAGCGATCTTCTCCCGTTTGGCGAAGGTTCCGACCAATGGGGTCCCGTACGCCGTCTTCGCCTTCAGCGCTTTGCTGCCCTGGACGTTCTTCTCCACTGGATTGTCGGGGGCGACCATCGGGTTGCCCGCG
The DNA here is from genome assembly GCA_036557165.1 of Bryobacteraceae bacterium. Taxonomy (GTDB): domain Bacteria; phylum Acidobacteriota; class Terriglobia; order Bryobacterales; family Bryobacteraceae; genus Palsa-187. Next base: position 43,725 of record DATBIA010000081.1, on the reverse strand, counting down.
CATTCAAATCTGCTGTCGCGGGTATATTTTCCACGCGAGATCCTGCCGCTGTCTTATGTGTTTGCGGCCTTGCTCGATTTCGCGATCGCGTTCGTGCTGTTGCTGGCGCTGATGTTTTACTACGGATTTCGGCTAACTCCCGGCGCGCTTTGGGCGATTCCGGCGATGGCGCTGCTAACGGTGTTTTTGATTGGGGTTGCGCTCTTCGCTTCGGCGTTGCAAACGCGCTTTCGCGACGTCGGAGTCGCCATGCCGCTTTTGTTGCAGCTTTGGATGTTCGCCACTCCTATCGTCTATTCCCGTGCATCGATTCCAGAAAGCCTGCGTCGCTGGTACGATCTGAATCCTCTGGTCGCCATCACGGAGACTTTCCGGGGGGCTCTACTACACGGCGCGTTCCCGGATTGGGCGCGGATTGCTGAATGTGTCGGCGTCTGTAGCTTGGTGTCCCTAGTCTCCTATGGCTGGTTCAAGTGGGTTGAGGCTACTCTCGTGGACGTGATTTGATGCATGTTCGATATTGAGTTCAACAAAGTCTCCAAGCGATACGTGCGACGAAAGGCTGAGGTAGCGCCGGCGCGCGCGCCGCTTTGGGAGCGTTTATTGCGCACACGCCAGGACGAATTTTGGGCTTTGCGCGAGGTCGGCTTTCAGGTGGAACGCGGCGAGGCTCTCGGGATCGTGGGTCACAACGGCGCCGGTAAGAGCACGATTCTGAAGCTGCTGAGCCGCATCACCGCTCCGACAGAGGGTGAAATCGTCATACGGGGACGCCTTTCGTCGCTCATTGAAGTCAGCTCCGGCTTTCACGCGGAGCTAACCGGCCGCGAGAATGTGTATCTCAGCGGGGTTATCTTCGGCATGTCCCGAAGGGAGGTCGCCGCAAAGCTGCCCGACATTTTAAACTTCTCCGGTATTGGAGATTTCATCGACGTTCCCGTAAAACGCTACTCGTCCGGCATGTACCTCCGGCTCGGTTTTTCGATTGCCGCGCACTTGAACCCGGACATTCTGCTTCTCGACGAAGTTCTTGCGGTTGGCGATGTGCCGTTTCAGTGGAAATGCTTGGAGTATATCCAGCAGATGAAGAAAGAGGGCCGGACCATCCTCTTCGTTTCACACGACCTTGCGGCAATTGAGCGCCTCTGCGACCGGGCGCTCCTGCTGAGTGGCGGCAGAATTGTCTGCGAGGGTAAACCTAACAAGGTGACTCTTGAATACCAGCAATCGGCGCTTTCGGTTTCACAACTACCGGAACATGCGAGGACCGCCTCCCGGCAAATCGAATGCACTCGTTTTTCGTACAGCAACGCGAATGGCGGCGCGGTGCGCCCGGGCGGCTCAATGAGCGTACGCGTCGACTACGCCGCGCACAAGCCAATGCAGCATGCCGTTTTTAACGTCTATCTATACTGGCCGAGCGGATATCTTTGCACTCAGCTGACTACGGGGGAAAAAGGGGCCGACATCGCAACCGGCTCCGGCTACGTCGAGTTCTTTTGCCCGATCGTGAACCTTCGTCCCGGCTTATTCCTGGTGGATGTGGCGATCGAACGCTATCCCGAGGTTATCGATTGGAGGCATCGCTGCGCCACGCTGCGCATTGATGAAGGGCCTGTGGTTTCCGGCGACCTCCACATGCCGCACGAGCATTCGATCGTAGCCGGCGCCCCATCGTCAGGCGCCCTCGACGGATCGCAGGTGGGGGCTGACATAAGGTAATCGATAACTTTTCGCAGGCCTCCGAGCACTTCCGCCTACAGGCTCTTCAATGAGGAAGCGCTGCATGGCGAGGCCTCTCTGATATAGACTATCTGGAAGTCCAGGAGGTCATTCATGCGATTTGTGGCAGTCGCAGCTTGTTCAATTTCTCTTGCCTTGGCGGCGTTCGCCCAAAGCGACCGCGGCACGATCACCGGAACTGTGTCCGATCCCGCGGGCGCGGTGATCGCCAACGCCCAAATCGAAGCCAAACGAGTCGAGACCGGCGCCGTCTACCCCGCCGCCAGCTCCGCCACCGGCAATTACACGCTTTCTCAGTTGCCGTTCGGGACTTACGAAATCTCGGCCAACGTCGCCGGTTTCAAGAAATACGTCCGGCAAGGCATCTCGGTGGACGTGGCGCAGACCTTGCGCATCGATATTACGCTCGAAGTCGGCTCGGCCACCGAGTCGGTAACCGTCACCGAAGCCGCGCCGCTGCTCAAAACCGAGAGCGGCGAGCTAAGCCACACCATCAGCGTCCAGCGCATGGACGACCTCCCGATTCTGGGCATCGGCCCGCAGGCCTCTTCCACTTACGGCTTGCGCAATCCGCTCACGGTGACGCAATTGATCCCCGGCGCCTATTTCGCCTCCAACGCGACCATCCGCGTCAATGGCGCGATCGCCAATTCGCAATCCATCCGCATCGAGGGCCAGGACGCCACCGACACCATGATCACGTCCTCCACGGTCATGACGCAGCCCAGCGCCGACGCCATCCAGGAAGTCGCGATTCAAACCAGCAACTACTCGGCCGAATACGGTCAGGTGGGCGGCGGCTACTTCAACATGACCATGAAGTCCGGCACGAACCAATTCCACGGCAGCGCCTACGACTATTTCGTCAATGAAGCGTTCAACTCTGCTCAACCGTATTCGCACTTGAAAGATGTGCAGCGCCGCAACGATTACGGCTTCACAATCGGCGGTCCCGTCCTGCTGCCGAAGTACAACGGCCACGACAAAACCTTTTTCTTTTTCAATTGGGAGCAGTTTCTCCAAACGCTGGTTCTCCAAACCACGCCGTTCAACATTCCAGCGGCGCCTTTCCGCGGCGGCAATTTCAGCGCTATTTTGACGGGCAAAAATCTGGGGACCGATCCTCTCGGCCGCGCCATTTTGGAGAATACGATTTACGATCCCAACACCGAGCGCGCCGCGCCTAACGGTCAAATCGTCCGCGATCCATTCCCCGGAAATCAGATCGATCCCACCCGCTTCGATCCCGTGGCCGTGAAGGTGCAGAATCTAATCCCCGTTCCCGTCCTGCCGGGTTTGACCAATAATTTCGTAGGCTCGACGGTGGCGCCCAGAAGAACTAAAATCCCGGCGGTGAAGCTCGATCATTCGCTTAGTCCAAAAATCAAGCTGTCTTTTTATTATTCGAGAACCACCACCTGGAACCAATATTCGCAGGGCAACGGCGCCTCGGACGGCCTGCCGCTTCCCATTACCGCGTCCATCGGCAACTTCATTCATTCCGACACGACTCGCCTCAACTACGACCAAAGCCTGAGTCCGACCTTGCTGTTGCATCTGGGCGCCGGCTATCAGGATCATCACTTCAACGAAGACTCGCCGGTGTTGAATTACGACTCCTACCAGCAGCTCGGCTTGAAGGGTCAAACCACCGTTCGCAATTTCCCGGTGTTCAACGGATTGAACACGACGCTGGGCGGCATGACCAACATCGGTCCGGGCGCACAGGTGGATGCCTTTTCGATCAAGCCCACCTTCAACGCCAGCATGACCTGGGTCAAAAACAACCACACGTACAAATTAGGCTCGGAATTCCGCACGGAAGGATACCCGACCATCACCTATTCGTCGGCCAACGGCTCCTACACGTTCAATGCGGCCGAAACCGGTCTTCCTTCTACTAACGGAGTCGCGCTGCCGGGCGGAACGGTCGGATTCCCGTACGCGAGCTTCCTCCTTGGATCGGTGGATAGCGGACGGGGAGGAGTGGTAACGGACGCGCGGCTCGGCAAATCGCAGTTTGGATTGTTCATTCAAGACACCTGGAAAGTGACGCGCCGCTTGACGCTCGACTACGGGCTGCGCTGGGACTACTCGACGTACCTGCAAGAACAATACGGACGCTTCCCGAGCTTTTCGGCGACGGCGTTGAATCCGGATGCCGGAAATCGTCCGGGAGGAATGATCTTCGAAGGCAGCGGCGCGGGTCACTGCAAATGCACGTTCGCAAGCAATTATCCCTACGCCATCGGACCACGTTTGGGCTTCGCTTATCAGATCACGCCGAAGACGGTATTTCGCGGCGGATGGGGAATCGTCTACAGCGGCACGGCCAACGATAATTTTGCCACCGCGTCGTCCAGCGTGGGATTCACTGCGCCGTCTTTCGGCGAGCCCGGAGCGATCCTGCAAAACGGCCTGCCCCTAACGCCGCAGCAACTCGCCTGGCCGAACTTCGATCCCGGATATCTGAATGTTCCAAACACGATTCCGAACGCTCCACAGTTGGCCGATCCCAACGCGGGACGACCTGCCCGGCAGATTCAATGGAGCGCGGGAATCCAGCGCGAGATTTTCCGCAATCTGGCTGTGGAAGCTTCCTACGTGGCCAACCGCGGCTACTGGTGGCAAGCGAATTCGCTGGTGAACTATAACGCGCTGACGCCTCAGCGCCTGGCCGCGCTCGGGCTGGATCTCAGCAACGCGGCGGACCGCACGCTGTTGGCCTCGCGCATGGATTCCGCCATCGCCATTTCGCGAGGCTTCGGCACGCTTCCCTACGCGGGCTTCCCCTCTGGATCGACCGTCGCCCAATCGCTGCGGCCGTTCCCGCAGTTCGGCACGATTCCGGCGCTGTGGGCGCCTTTGGGCAAGACCTGGTATGACTCCCTGCAGGTAAAGGCGACCCAGCGGCTTTCGCACGGCCTGGATTTCACCAGCGTGTTCACCTGGCAGAAGGAGCTTCAACTCGGCGCGGAAGCTGACGCAGTGGGCGCGGGCGGCGTCGGCGCCGTGGTGAACGACGTATTCAACCGGTCCACTAACAAATACCTTTCGGGTTATTCGCAGCCGTTTACATTTATCACCGCCGTCAATTACACGCTGCCGAAATGGGGCCGCAACCAGGCTCTCTCGCAGGCCGTCCGCGATTGGCAGATCGGCGCGGTGCTCAACTATGCAAGCGGGCTGCCGATTCAGGTCCCCGCGGCGAACAATTCTCTGACGACCTATCTGAATCGCGGCACTTTCGCCAACCGGGTCGCCGGCCAGCCTCTCTTCACTCAGGACATCAACTGCCACTGCTTCGACCCGGCAGCGACGTTCATTCTGAATCCGAAAGCCTGGACCGATCCAGCGCAGGGCCAGTTCGGAACCTCGACCGCCTATTACGAGGACTATCGCGGGCCTCGCCGGCCGCAGGAGAACCTGAGCGTTGCGCGCAATTTCAAGATCACAGAGCGCGTGGTGTTCCATTTGCGAATGGAATTCGCCAACATCCTGAATCACCCGTACTTCATCTTCCCGACCTCCACGAATGCGGCGGCGACGCAGGTCAGAAACGCTCGTGGACTCACGGTTTCCGGATTCGGTTATATCAACGTGAACCAACCTCTGGCGGCTTCGTTCGCCGCGCCGGGCCCGCGCAGCGGTACGCTAATCGGCCGCTTCACATTCTAGAGGTGGAGCAGGCTTTAGCCTGCAACGGGGACTTTAGTCCCCGCAACACGCCTGACGGTTTTTTGCCGGTTCCGAACATTCGCCTGTCCAACCGGCTGCAAATCCGGCGGCATTCCCTTGGCCCTTCGTTTGCTCCCACCTCGCCAGGAATGCTGGACCCTTTAACAAACGGTCTCGGGCGCTACATGGACCTGCTCAGCGCGCGTCAGAAGCTGGTGGCCTCCAATATTGCCAACGCCGACACGCCCGGCTACAAAACGCAGGACATTGATTTTCAATTCGAATTCATGTCTCTGGTGAAGGGTCAAACGCCCCAGGCCATTCACCCCGATGGAATGATCGAGAAGCCGGACGGCAACGACGTCAGCATGGATCGTGAGGCGCGGCTGCTGGCGGAGAACGCGATCCGTTTCAATTTGGCATCCACTTTGATACGAGGTCAGTTCAAATCGATCCGCGACGCCATCGAGGAGGGTAAAAGCTCGTGAGCCTGTTTTCATCGCTGCAAGTCAGCGCGTCGGGAATGGCGGCGCAGCGCACTCGCGCCGAGCTGCTCGTGGAGAATATGGCGAATGCCGAGACCACCCGCACTCCCGAGGGCGGACCTTACCGCCGCAAGGACGCTGTTTTCCTGAGCGATATTCAATCCTCGCCGTTCTCGGCGGTTTTTCAGAACGAAATGGGACAGGGCGTACGCGTAGCCGAGGTGGTCCAGGACGACCGGCCTCCCGAGCTGCGCTACATGCCGGGGCATCCCGACGCCGACGCCAACGGCTATGTGGCCTTCCCGCGAATGAACCCGGCCGAGGAAATGGTGGATCTGCTGAACGCCTCGCGGTCCTACGAAGGCAATGTTGCGGCCATTTCCGCGGTAAAGGATATGATCAATCATTCGATCGACATCATGAGGTAATGGGCGCTAACGGATTGTGCGGAGCCGCGTCTGTCCGCATATGCAACGTGTGCTGCCATTCGTTGTCGCGGCAACAGTCGCTTTCGGGCAACAACCTCCCGCCTTTGAAGTTGCGTCGATTAAGCCCGACGCGCAAGGAGAAGGCGCCGATTTCGACTTCGGCTTCACGCCGGACGGCGGAATCCGATCTCGCAACTTCTCCGTCTGGAACCTGATCCGCTCGGCTTACAAGCTTCGCAATCTGCAGATCGCCGGCGGCCCATCGTGGATCAAATCGCAAGGTTTCGACATCCAGGCCAAGCCTCCTCAAACCGGCACGCCGGTGACGCGCGAACAAACTCTGCTGATGTTACAGACGTTGCTCGAGGATCGATTCAATCTCAAGTTTCATCGCGAGATCCGGCAGGTTCCTTCCTACGCCCTGGCCGTTGCCCGGCAGGGCCCGAAACTTCCGCCTCCACGCAACGGCCGGAGCCGGCCGGCGATGGGCGATTTGGACGTCGCCAGCATGACGATGGAATCGTTGTGCCAGGCTCTCGAATTCGACCTCGACCGTCCGGTGGTGAATCAGACCGGCCTCGATGGTCCATTCGCCATTCGGTTGCAGTGGGCTTCCGATCGCGGGCCGAACGGGGCCACCGATCCGGCAAAGCCGTCCTTGTTCACGGCAATCGAGGAGCAGCTCGGTTTGAAGCTCGATGCGACGCGCGCCCCCCTCGAAATGTTCGTCATCGACAGCGTGGAGCGCCCCTCGGAAAACTGACCCTCCTTTTTTCGGACTAAGAAGGAAATTCAGGCGATTTCAGATGTAAAGTATTTCATAGCGCCGCCGATAGACATCATGAGGTAAAGTATGGCCGCGCCGATCATCCCCGTCAACCTGAATATTCCGCTGCCATCGGCGACTGGGGCGGCTCCCCCGCTTACGCCTCCGGCCTCGCCCGACGCCGGTTCGGCGTTTCAATCCGTCTTCAACGAAGCGATCTCGAAAGTGGAGAGCTTCGGCCAGGATGCCCAGACGAGCGTCGGCCGCTTCCTTTCGGGCGAAGGCGAGGAGCTTCATCAGGTGGCCATGAAAACGCAGGAGGCGGAGCTGACCTTCGATCTCTTCTTGCAAGTCCGGAATAAAATCGTTTCGGCTTACCAGGAAGTGATGCGGATGCAAGTATGAGGAAGCACTGGCCACCGGCCAGTAGCCACTGGCCACTTTTTTCATGAATCAGCTCACGCAGCTTTGGAACCGCCTCAGTTGGGGGCAGCGAATCTGGATCGCCGTGGCGATCGCCGCGGTAGTCGGCGGCATTACGGCTCTCAACCATTGGAACGAAGAACGCAACTTCAAGCCGTTGTTTTCCGGCTTGGCGCCGGAGGATGCGGGCGGCATTACCGCGAAATTGCGTGAGTTAGGGGTCGAATACCGGCTGGCCGATGAAGGCTCCGCCATCCTGGTGCCTTCGGAAAAAGTGGCGGAAACGCGCCTGGATCTCGCCTCCGCCGGTCTTCCCAAGAGCGGCCGCATCGGCTTCGAGCTGTTCGATAAAACCAATTTCGGCGCCAGCGAATTCACCGAGCAGGTGAACTATCATCGCGCCATCGAAGGCGAGCTCGAGCGCTCGGTCATGTCCATCCGCGAAGTGGAGCAGGCGCGCGTCCATGTGACGATGGCCAAGGATTCGCTCTATACCGAGCAGCGCGAGCCCGCCAAGGCGAGCGTGCTGGTGAAGCTGCGCCACGCCGCGGCCCTGTCGCCGCAAAATATCGCCGCGATCTGTCAGTTGACCGCCAGCGCCGTGCCGGGATTGTCGGCGGAGCAGGTCTCGCTGGTGGATACCAACGGCAATCTGTTGAACCGCCCTCGGCTTACGGGCGGCGACGCGGATCACGACGACGCCGCCTCCATCGAGCTCCGCAAGAGCGTCGAGCGGGATTTGCAGACCAAGATCGCGGAAACTCTCGATCCGCTGCTCGGCCAGGGACATTTCCGAGTCGGCGTGTCGGCCGATCTGGACCGGACCAGCGGCGAGCAGAGCGAGGAGACCTACGATCCACAGAAATCCGCCCTCGCCAGTTCCCAAACCACCCAGGATGGGCCGGCGCTCGCGTCCGCCTCGGGCGTGCCCGGGACTGCGTCGAACGTTCCCAACGCGACCGCCAAAGCCGAGCCATCCGGTGCCTCGTCCACCAACTATTCCCGCCACACCGAAAACGTCGCCTACCAGACCAGCCGGGTCGTAAAGCACATCAAAATGCCGCAGGGAACGCTGCGGAAGTTGTCGGTTTCCGTATTGGTGGATCATTCGCTCCATTGGGAGGGAACCAAGCGGATCGTCGAGCCGCCCTCTCCCGAAAAGATGAAGGTAATCCACGATCTGGTGAGCGCGGCGGCGGGACTCGACACCAATCGCGGCGATCAACTGGTGGTGGAGGCGTTCGCCTTCGAATCTACATTGTCGGCCGAACCTCCCGTAATGGAATCGCCGGAAAAGCCGCCCCCGCCCTCTCCTCTTCCCCCGTGGCTCCAAAAGCTGATCGGCAATAAGAGCCCTGCGGTGGTCGCCGGGATCGCCGGTGGCATCGTGCTGGTTTTGGTGGCGGGGCTGGTGTTCGCGCTCAAAGGCCGGGGGAAGAAAAAGAAAGCTCCCGCGGATGCCGCGCCCGCCGGGGAACAAGCTCAGCCGAAAGAGTTGCCCCCCGCCGGCGGAGAAGCCGAAAAACAAGTCCAGGCGAAGATAGCCGCGCATGCCGCCGAGCAGGAACGGAAGAACGCGGCGGCGCTGGCGCAGCTCAAGCTGCCTACCGGAACGACGAACAAGACGGAGGTACTGACTAAGCACATCGCCGCCGAAGCGAAAAAAGACCCCGTGGTGATCGCGCAGGTGGTCAGGAGTTGGCTGCATGGTGACCATTAGCGACAGTCCTCCCAAAGAGCACATTCCGGGGCCGCGCAAGGCCGCCATCCTGATGGTGATCCTCGGGGACGAGGCGTCCAGCGGCATTCTGAAAGAGCTCGACGAGGACGAGGTCCAGGAGATCAGCCGCGAAATCGCTCGTTTTCAGGCCCTTACGTCCGAAGAGGCCGAGCGCGTCCTCGATGAGTTCTACCAGATGCTGGTGGCCCACGATTACGTAATGAAAGGCGGCGTCGATTACGCGCGAAGGCTCCTTTACAACGCCTTCGGCGCGGAAAACGGCAGAAGCATGATGGATCGCCTGGTGAAAACGCTGGGGAATGAGACACTTAGCTTCGACGCTCTGCGCAAGACCGATCCGCAACAGCTCGCCAAGTTCATCCATTCCGAGCACCCTCAGACCATCGCGCTGATCCTGTCGCACCTGAATCCGTCGCAAGCGGCCGGCCTATTATTGTCGCTTCCGGTCGAAATGAGGGCCGATGTGGCCCTTAGAATGGCCAATTTGGACCAGATTTCGCCCGAAATTATCTCCAAAATCGCCACAGTGATCGGCACCAAGCTCAAGGCGTTGGGTGAGCTGAGCCGTGAAGCTTACGGCGGCATGCACGCCGTCGCGGAGATGTTTAACCGTCTCGATTCAAATACTTCCAAGGAGATCCTGGAGACCATCGAGCAAACCAATCCCGCGTTGGTCGAAACCATCCGCCACATGATGTTTGTGTTCGAAGACATGCTGCTGCTGGACGTGAACGCCGTCAAGGAAGTACTGGCCAAGGTGGACCGGAAGATTTTGACTGTCGCGCTCAAGGGAACCAGCGAGCAGATGAAAAATCACCTGCTGCAGGCGATGAGCCAGCGTGGCGCGGAGATGCTGCGCGAGGACATGGAGGCGCTGGGGCCGATCAAAATCAAGGAAGTAGAAGCGGCCCAGCAGCAGATCATCGCCGTCGTGCGGCAACTGGAAGCCGAGGGGATCGTGAGCATCAAGGGCACGGCCGGAGAACAGTATGTCCTCTAGAGTTTTGCGAGGAGGAGCGGAAAAAGGCGCCTCCAGGCAGCCCGGGGAAACGGCACCGCCCATCTCATTCGAGAGCATCGCCTGGAGGAAGCCGGCGAACGCGGCTCAGGCAGTCGCGGGCGGCGCGCGGCCCCGCGAGTCCACCCCCGCCAACGCCCAGCAAGCCGCCGCCGATCTCGAGAAAGCGATGGAGGCCCGGGCGGCGGCTTTCTACCAGCAGGGATTTGCGGCCGGAGAGACAGCCGGATCCCAACGCGCCAACGCCAAGCTGGAGCCCGTTCTCGCCGGGCTGAGCGCGGTGATCAACGAGCTCGCCGGAACGCGGCGCCGCTTCCGGAACGAGGCCGAAGAGGCCACGGTCGGCCTAGCCATTGCCATTGCTCGCCGCCTGTTGAATCGAGAGCTGGCGACCGATCCCGAGGCGATTTTGGGACTGGTCAAAGCTGCCTTCCAAAAATGCGACGCCCGCGAAACTTATAAGCTGCGGTTATCGGCCGCCGACGTCGAGGCAGTCCGGGGCAACCGCGGGCTCATCGCCCTTCCACCCGCCGTCGAAATCATCGCCGACGCAGGGTTGACGCGTGGCTCGGCCGTGTTCGAAACCTCCCGCGGCGAGTTGGACGCCTCAGTCGACACCCAGCTTGCCGAAATCGAGCAGGGCTTTGCCGACATTTTGCACAGGAGAACCCACCTTCCGTGACGCCTTCCCCTCTCCAGGATTACGCCGCCGCTCTCGGCCGCATCGACACATTCCGGTGGTCCGGCCGCGTGAAAGAACTGGTTGGCCTGCTGGTGGCCTCGGAAGGCCCTGCGGCGGGACTGGGCGATTTTTGCGAGATTCACGCCTCCGGGGGACGGCGCATTCGCTCGCAGGTGGTCGGATTCCGGGACGGGCGTGTCCTGCTGATGCCCCTCGAAGAGACCGGTGGCTTGCAGCCCGGAGATGTCGTGGTGGCCCGGCCGGGCGACGCCCGCTTCGACGCCGGACCGGAGCTTCTAGGCCGCGTGCTCGACGGATTCGGCCAGCCGATGGATGGCGGCCCTCCGATTCACGGCGAAGCTCGGTACGATCTCTACGCCACTCCGCCCGGGCCCCTTGACCGCGAGCCGATCGCCGAACCGCTGGTCACCGGCGTCCGTGCGATCGACGGGCTTCTCCCCTTCGGCAAAGGCCAGCGTATCGGAATCTTCGGAGGCTCAGGCGTGGGCAAGAGCACCCTGCTTGGCGCCATGGCCCGGCACCATTCCGCCGATGTGGGCGTGATCGCCCTGATCGGCGAGCGCAACCGTGAAGTCCGCGAATTCCTGGAGCGCGAGCTGAGCCCGGAAGGGCTGAAGCGCAGCGTGGTGGTGGTGGCGACATCGGACGCACCCGCGCCCCTGCGCATCCGCGCTGCCTTCGTGGCTTTGGCAGCCGCCGAGTACTTCCGAGACCGGGGCAAAAGCGTCCTGCTGGTCGCCGATTCCGTCACGCGCCTGGCCATGGCTCAGCGCGAGATCGGCCTGGCCGCGGGCGAACCTCCCAGCCAGAAAGGCTACACCCCCAGCGTCTTTAACCTGCTGCCCAAAATCTTCGAGCGCGCCGGGAATTTCCGCAACGGCTCCATCACCGGCTTCTTCACGGTCCTGGTAGAAGGCGACGATTTCAACGAACCCATTACTGACGCAGTACGAGCGATTCTCGATGGCCACGTGATTCTCTCGCGCGATCTCGCGGCCATGGGACACTACCCGGCGATCGACGTTCTCAATTCCGTGAGCCGCCTGGCGAACCGCGTGGCCTCTCAGGAGCAGCGCGCCGCCGCCCGCTCGGTTCGTGAGGCTTTGGCGGAATACCGCCAGTCAGAGGATCTAATCAATTTGGGCGCCTACGCAGCTGGAAGCAATTCGCGCCTCGATTCAGCCATCCGCCTGCGGCCCAAGCTTCTCGACTTCCTGCGGCAGGAGCCGGAGCTGAACGAGCCTCTGGCCCGCACCCTGGAGCAGCTTCGCGGGCTGGCAGGGCAGGTCGCTTAGCAGGTCCGTCCTATGAAAAAATTCGTCTTCCCCCTACGCCGCGTTCTCGACTGGCGCCGCACGCAGACCAGCCTGGAAGAGCTGAAGCTTGGCCGCCTTCACGCCGAGCTGCGCGCCATTGAGGACCGCATCGCTCACGCCCGCTCGGAACGGTCGGATTCGGAGCGGGCCCTGGCGCAAAGCGGTGCAACCGGAGCGGAACTGACCGCGCTCGATTCCTTCAAGAAAGCGGTTGCAGAGGAATGCGCGCGCCTGGAAAATCTGGCGGCGGCCAGCCGGCGAAAAATCGCACTTCAAATAGAAGCTGTCGCCGCCAAGCGCCGCGAAGCCCGGCTCTTGGAAAAGCTGGAGCAGCGCAAGCTCGCCGCGTGGAAGCTAGACTTCGCGCGGGAACTGGAGCTTCAAGCGGAGGAATCGCACCAGGCGCGATGGCTGAAAGAGCAGAGCTAAATTTAGCGGCGCGCGCCGGCCCGGCGAGGTTGCGGAAGCTGCGCGCCGGTCGAGTCAACCGATCCGGGGCCGTAAACCTGGGTCCGCTCGCGCGTTAACCTCACCGATCCCGATGCCGCAGGGATCACGGAAATAACGCTGAAAAACACGTCGATCGTTCCTGGGCTGTCGGGTTTCGCCGGATTCCCTCCAAAGACATCGCTGGTGGCCAGGCCAGTCACGTAGGCGTTGCCGGAGGCGTCCGTCGCCACCGCGTACGCGGTCTGATAGCCGGGTCCCGTGATGTAGCTCCCGTAGGTCAGCGCCGACGCGGGATCGATCACCGCCAGAAAACCGTCGATATTGTTTCCAATCGATGCGGGCTGGAGGGCGCCCGCGGTCACCGGCAGGTTCTGCGAAAGCGTATAGCCCGAAATGTAGTAACGCCCAGCGGGATCGAGGCTAAATCCGTAAGTGATTTCGTCGTCCATGCCGCCGTAATAGCTCGAATAGACCAGGGTTGTGGCGCGGCTCTGCGCGGCAAGATTCAAAGACATGACGAAGGCGTCGTTAGTGGCAAGGTGCTGGACAGCCCCGCCATTAACGGCCTGCGCCGCGTTGGCCGTCACAGGCAAGTCGGTGGAAGAGGTGTACCCGGCCACCGCCACGTGACCCGATGGCTCCACCAAAACATTGGTCGCCACATCCGCGCCGGAACCACCCAGGTAAGTGCAATCCATCAGAACTCCCGCCACGGGATCGATCTGGGCGAGAAAGCCGTCGCCTGCGCCGGCGTAGATCGGTTCGTAAGCGTTAGTGGTGGTGGGGAAGTCCGTCGAGAGCGTCGAGCCGGCCACATAAATCAGGCCTCTCTTATCCACGGCGATAGAGTTCCCGACGTCGGTTAGATAGCCTCCCAGATAGGACGCATAGACCAATGAAGCAGTCCCGCTTTGGCTCGGATCAAATTCGGCCACGAACGCGTCGTAGCCGTTTGATTGCATCGATTGAAAACTATTGCCCGCCAGGGGAAGATCGTTCGAATTCACGAACCCCGTGGCATAGATTTTCCCGCCCAGCGTCGCAACACCGTTCACCTGCGTGATCATGCTGCCGGCGTAGTAGGTGCTGTACACCAGGCCGTCCGCGCCGCTCTTGGTCGTATCGATCGCCGCGACGTATCCTTCATTCGTCGCGTTGGTGTTGGCAAGCCCGGTGGAGAACGCGTTCGAAGATGTCGGCAGATCCGACGCGATGGTCGTGCCGCCGAAATACACCACGCCGTTGTTGTCCACAACCATCCCCTTCAGGTCGGTGTCAAGATTGCCGCCGAAGTAGGTGGAATATATCAGCGCGTTGTCAGGGGTTGTGAAAGGATTTAATTTCCAGATCCACGCGTTGCGATCGGTGGTCTCGGGGAAAAGTTTGTAGCCGTTGCTTCCGATGGGAAAATCGCCGGAATAAGTGTAGCCGCCGAGATAGACCAGCCCCTGGGAATCCACGGCCACCGCCATCCCCGCGCTCGCATTGGTGGAGGTGAGATAAAGCGCGTAAAGAACGGCCGGATCGATCACCACAGCTTCCGCGCGGTTGTATTCGCCAAGCTCCACTCCAATTGCGCCATCGGACAGGAGCCTGTAGCGCGACTCCACCGCGGTTACTTCTTCCGACGGGCCCCTCTGATAAACCACCGGCGCGCGTTGCACGATCTCGCTCGCGCCAAGTTTGAGAACGATGTCGCCGCGATCGTTCACAGTCAGACCGTCGGCGCCCTCGAAGCGCATCCGGATCAGCGACGGATTCGCTCCCGGCCGCAGCTCGAAGTCGTACTCCAGCCTTTCTCCGTCGCCGTAATAGGCCACGTCGATCCCTCGATAAACGCTTGTTCTGGTGAGTCTCGAATAACCCGCGGCGGAGCGGTAACTTTTGCCCACGAAATAATTGATGGGCGTCTTCAGCGGCGCGGAAGGCTCAAAACCGGCGCGCGGATTCGATCCCGCGAAACTCAGGCGCACCACTCGATCCCCCAGGCGCAGTGCGGTGGCGTCGCGATCGAACCGCATCGCATAGCCGGGGCCGTGCGCGATCCAGCGCTGTTGGGCGTCTTGTTCGAACCGGAGCGGAACCGAGCGCAGCAGATTGGCGGAAATCCGGGCATCCGTGTTGGAATGGGGTGGCGCCGCGGAGACGACCACACCTATTGAAAACAGACACCCGAGCAAGCGCATGTGAGTGGGACGTAAGACTAGCATCCGAAGTTGCAACCGGATCGTTTGAGCAATGTTTCAGTCTAGCAGGCACCCCGCGGCCAGGGTCCCGAATTCGATAAAGTAAACGGATGGAACTGCCCCTCTATCAGGTCGACGCCTTCGCCAGCGCGTTATTTCGCGGAAACCCTGCGGCGATTTGTCCGCTCGAACGTTGGATTCCGGACCAGGCGATGCAGGCCATCGCCGCGGAAAATAATCTCGCGGAAACGGCGTATTACGTCCCCCAGAGCGGCCGTTACGGCTTGCGGTGGTTCACGCCTGCCGTAGAGGTGGATCTGTGCGGACACGCAACCCTGGCCGCCGCCAGCGTAATCTTGGATATCCGCCGCGAAATCGCAGGCCCGCTTGTCGTCTTCGACACCAAAAGCGGAGAGTTGGCCGTCGAGCGAACGCGCGAGAACGGCCGCGATCTCTACGCCCTGGATTTTCCGGCGAGGCCGCCGGTCCCCTGCTCCGCCGATCCGAGGGTCGAAGCGGCTCTCGGGGCAAAGCCCGCCTCCATCCTCGCTGGCCACGGCTACTGCTGCGTCTTCGATACGGAGGAGCAAGTGCGAAAATTGCGGCCCGACATGGCCGGCCTCGCTTCGCTAGACCGCCCCATGCTGATGGCCACGGCGCCGGGAACCGATTGCGATTTCGTCTCGCGCTTCTTTGCGCCGGCTAAAGGCATCCCCGAAGATCCGGTCACAGGGTCCGCGCACACCACTTTAATTCCGTATTGGGCGTCGCGCCTCGGGAAAAAGCGAATGTTTGCCCGCCAGATCTCCGCTCGCGGAGGCGAGTTGTGGTGCGAAGATCGCGGCCCGCGCGTCCGGATCGCCGGAAGAGCGGTAAAGTATTTGGAGGGGCGTATTGAGATTCCCTGTAACTGAGTCTCGAAAAAGAGCATCCATATACGACGATGAAAACAATTTTCGCGGTTTTGTTGTTGGCCGGTTCGGGGACCGCCTGGGCGCAGTCGGCCGACGTTTGGTTCAGCGCGGGGGAGTCTTTACTGTCCTCCTACCTGGGAGCGGATCCCGCTATCTGCAACACCAGCGCGACCTGTACGGCCCTGGGAGAGACCGGGAAAGACGTTCAGTTCACGAATGGCTTCCGCTTCGGATTCCGCTTTGGGTTCAATTGGAAGGACCGCTTTGGCCACGAAATTCAGTACGCCTATAGCCGCACTCAACTGAAGTTCAACGACACGACGCCGCCGACCGAGACAGGCATGGCCATTCATCAGGGCGGCTACAATTTCCTGGCCTACGGGACCCGGGAAGAAGCGCGCTTCCGCCCCTTCGCAACGGGAGGAGTCCAATTCGCCAACTACGTTCCACCCGGCGCATCGGCGGCGTATGGCGGCGGCGAAACCAAGCTCGGCTTCAACTATGGCGCCGGCGTAAAAATCAAGCTGAAGGGCTTTTGGGGACTTCGCTTCGACGTGAGGCAATACGCCACGCCGAAGCCTTTCGGCCTCGCGCTCAATAGCGGCTGGATTCATCAAACCGAAGTCTCCATGGGCGGGGGAATCTTCTTCTAACGCGCGCCGACGCTGTGGCGACGCCGACGCAAGCTCGCGACCGCGAAAACAGCACGAGCCTGCGCGGGCGCCTTTTAGGTCCAGGCGCGCTGCTCCTCCTTGTCGTTCTCTTCTTCTGGAAGCTGGTTCTCACCAATCAGTACTCGTGGCTTGAAAGCCCGGACCTCGCCTACCAGGTTCTTCCTTGGTTTCAATTCCAGGCCGGGGAGTGGCATCACGGAAGCTTTCCGCTGTGGGAGCCGAATGGATGGCTGGGGCAGCCGCTTTTCGGTCAGGGGCAACCGGGTTCGGCTTATCCGCTCAACTGGCTGCTGTTTCTGTTTCCCCTGAAGCACGGCTGGATCCGCGAAGCCGCCCTGAATTGGTATTTCGTGCTGATTCATTATTTCGCCGCGTTGGCCTGTTACGCGCTCGCGCGCGATTTGGGACGTTCGCGCATCGCTTCCGTTTTCGCTGGCTGCATATACGGTTTGGGCGGGTATGTCGCCTACACGAATTGGCCCCAGAACGTCAATGGCGCGGTCTGGACTCCGCTCGTGTTCCTATATCTCTTCCGCGCGGAGCGCGGCCGGCGCCCGTGGGCTAGCGCGCTGACCTCCGGATTCTTCCTCGGCTTCGGCTGGCTGGCCGGCCACCATCAAATGAATCTGTTCGTATCCTTGGCCGCGGCCGGTTTGTGGATCTGGTTGTGCGTGCGCGAGCGAAAGGTGAACTGGCGAATCGCCCGGTTGGCGGCGTGCTCGCTCGTGGTCGCGGCGATGGCCAGCGCGTTTGTCACGCTGCCAATGGCCGAATATGGACGCTTGGCCGTACGCTGGGCGGGCGCGGCGGAGCCGCTTCATTTCAATGAGACGGTTCCCTACCCCGTTCACGAGCAGTTCTCGCTGAAGCCTGTCGAATGGCTTGGCATTTTCATTCCGGATTTCGTCCAAAACTACAGCCCTTACGCCGGAATCGTTGCGCTGGCGCTGGGAATCCTCGGCGCGGCACTCGCCTGGCGCACGCGGCAAGTTCGATGGCTCTGCGCCCTGGCGTTGGGAGGCCTCTTTTTCGCTCTAGGGCCGAACAGCGTCTTTCACGGGATCTTGTATTCTCTCGCCCCGCTGGTGGAGAAAGCGCGCTCGCCTAGCGCGGCTGTTTTGCTTTTCTCGCTTGGACTCGCGCCATTGGCCGCCTATGGTCTCGACCTTCTTCCCGGCGCCGAGGCTTGGCTGCGCCGCGCCGGCCGGACCTTGGCGGGCATTGCGGCGGTCGTTGCGGTCTGCGCCCTGGTTTTCTTCGCGGTGAAGATCCCCTTTGCCGGGGGCGATCGCCTTACCGTCCCCGCTATCGCGGCCGCGCTGGCGTGCGCGGTCTTCGCGGGCTGGAGGGCGCGCGCTATCTCCGCGCCGGCCGGATCGTTATGTCTGATCGCGCTCGCGCTTTTCGAGCTGGCGAATGGCCCAAATCTCTCCCCTTATAGCGAAGCCGCGAACGCCCCCGCAAACCTCCGCGGCCCCTATCTTCATCGCTTGGCGGAGCATAACGATCTGATCGATTACGTTCGCCGGAACGGCGAGGCCATCCGGATCGACTACGACCGCGACGCCATTCCTTACAATCTCGGCGACTGGTACGGAGTCGACGCCTTCAGTAATTACGTTCCAAGTCTGCTTGATCGCACTGTGGCCATGGACGGCTTTGCCCCCAGTTCGCAAACCTTCTTCGGCGTCCGGTATTACATCGGGGCGAAACCCCGAACGCCCGGACAAGTGGAGGTTTTCACCGGGCGGAGCGGCCTCAAAATATATGAAAATGCCGCCGCTTTTCCGCGCGTGTGGAGCGTACATCGCATCGCGCCGGCCGGAGTCGTGCGCGATCCAGCGTTCGATGCAAGGCGAAATGTAGTAGTGAGCGGGCCGCCGCCTCCGGATATTAGCGCCTGCTCTTCGGCGAACGATGAGGTGCAGATGCCGCTGCACCGCCCCAATCTGGTCCGCATTACGGCCAACCTGAAATGCCGCGGCATGGTGATCCTCACCGACGCCTGGTTTCCGGGATGGAGGGCAACCGTGGACAGCCAGCCGGCCCGAATCTATCTCGTGGATGGAGGCGTCCGCGGCGTCGTGACCGACGCCGGAATGCACACCGTCGAGATGAAATACCGGCCTCTAAGCGTGTTCTTTGGAGGCGCGCTGACGCTGGCTGCCGCTCTGATTGCCGCGCTCGCATGGTTTATGGGACGCCTGCGCCCTTTCGCGGCCCACTCGAAAGAAGTAAGCTTCTAAATATGAATCGAAGGCACTTCTCCCAAAGCGCAGCGAGCGCAATCGGCGCCATAGCATTCGTTCGACCGGGCAGAGCGGCAGATGTCTCCAGCTCCGCGCGCTCCGAGAAGAAGGACTGGGCGCGCGAGCGTTTGAAGGGGCTCGGCAGCCTGATCTTTCCTTCATTCGCTCCCGATTTCAAGAACCTCGACGAAGACGGCATCCGTAACGACGTCCGCCACGCCATCCGCCAGGGCTTCACCTCCTGCACGGTTTCAGCGAACGGAGCAAACGCGGAGCAAACCAAACGTATGTGGGAGCTTGTCCGAGAAGAGGCCGCGGGAAAAATCGGCATGGGCGCCTTGGGCGGCGACTTCAGCGCTCTCGAAAAAATCGGCTGCGAATATTCGATGATCGGGTATCCCAGAAACGCCAACGCGCAAACCGAGGACGAGGTCTACGCGCAATTTCGGAAGATTATCGATTCCACTTCGATCGCCGCCGTGCTGTATGGCTCGCCCGTGGAATCTCTGCGCCGGTTCCATCCCAGCGGAATCCCGCTGAACGTCTTCGATCGTCTGGCGGATCATCCCAACGTCGTCGGAATCAAACTGACCCATCCGATGAGCGTCGCCACCGCGTTCGAGATCTGCGAGCGGCTATCGGATCGTCTGGTTATCGGGCCGTGCAACTTCGATCACATTCCGCTGCTGGCGAAGAATTACAAGAACGTGCAATGGAGCGGATTGTGGATTACCGACGCGCTTCAATCGCCCGAAAAACCCTACGCCGTGGAACTGATGGATCTGGTGGTGAAGAAGCGCATGGCGGACGCCATGAAAGTCTACTGGCGGATGGAGCCTCTGATCCAAGGCATTTACGACTTGCAGGCGCCTTTGCTGCTGCACGGCAGCCACCCGTGGGCGCACATGAAATATTTCCAGTGGGTCACCGGCGGCAACGGCGGCCTGCTCCCGCTGAAGCCCGCGCAATATTTGCCCGCCCTGGATGCATCCGGCCGCGAGCTCATCAAGAGCAACTTCAAAAGGGCGGGCATTACTCCGCTGGACCGGCCCGAAGAAGAGTTCCTGGTGGGCCGGGCCGCCTACGCTCAGGGTGTGCGCGCATCGCAGTTGCCGGCGAAGCCGCTGTACGCATAAAGTTGCGAAATTGGCGACCATGCGCATAAAGATTTATGCCGCTCCCTCCTCAATTTTGATACGCGTACCGCTACAATGTACAATTGATGGTAAAGACGTTTCGCCACAAAGGATTGAAACATCTGCATGAGAGCGACAACCCGAGAGGGATTCGGGCCGATCAGCTCTGGCGCATCCGGGACGTGCTTGCTCATTTAGACGAAGCTCGACATCCGACCGACCTCGATTTGCCGGGCTACAGGCTTCACCCGCTACGTGGCGATCTGAAAGGCTATTGGAGCGTGGCGGTCTCCGGCAACTGGCGGATTGTTTTTCGCTTTGAAGAGGCCGACGCCTACGATGTCGATCTTGTGGATTATCACTAAGGAGAAAACTCCATGCCCATGAAAAACCCGCCGCACCCAGGCCACTCTATTAAGGACGCTTGCCTCGATCCTCTCGGCCTCAGCGTCACGAACGCCGCAAGAGTCCTCGGCATCGCCCGGCACACGCTTTCGCGTGTGCTGAACGGACATGCCGGGGTTTCCCCGGACATGGCCATCCGCCTGGAGAAGGCCGGATGGTCGAATGCCGACCATTGGCTTCGGTTACAAACCGCCTACGATCTCGCACAAGCCCGGCGGCACGAGCGCGATATCAAAGTGAGGCGTTACGAACCACGCCCGGCCGCGTGACGGGCTCACCGGCGCTATGCAACCGCCGTCCGTTTTCGCCCATAGGCGAAATAGATCACCAGCCCGATCGCCAGCCACACCACGAAGCGCAGCCAGGTTTCCAGCGGCAAGCTCAGCATTAGAACGAAGCAAAATACGATCGACACCATCGGCAGCAGCGGAGTCAAAGGCACTCGGAAGCCGCGAGGCTGGTCCGGATGCGTGCGTCTCAAAATAATCACCCCTGCGGATACGATCACAAAAGCGAACAGCGTTCCGATATTTGTCAAATCGGCAAGCGTGCCGATGTCCCAGATGCCCGCCGGAATCGCTACGAGAATGCCCGCGATCCAGGTGCTCGCGGAAGGCGTTTCGAATCGGGGATGAACTCGCGAAAACAGCGGCGGCAGCAGGCGGTCGCGACTCATGGCGAACCAGATGCGCGCCTGCCCGTACTGCCCCACCAGGAGGGAGCTGGTCATGCCCATCAGCGCGCCCACCGTCACGATAAACCGGATCCGGTTGTAGCCCAGCATCTTGAGCGCGTTCGCCACCGGCGCGTCGTTCGCCAGGGTCGACCAATGCGCGATCCCGGTTAAAACCAATCCCACCAAGGCATACAGAACGGCGCAAGCGCCCAGCGTAATCACGATGCCCAGAGGCATATCGCGCTGCGGATTGCGGCACTCCTCGGCGGCCGTGGATACCGCGTCGAAACCGACATACGTGAAAAAGACGATCGCGCCGCTGGTGAGGACACCCGAAACGCCGTTGGGCATAAATGGATGCCAATTCGCGGCGTTGACGCTGCGCGCCGCGCCGAAAATGAAAACCAGAATCGCTCCGATTTTAATCGCCACCATGATGTTATTGGTGCGCGCGCTCTCACGAATCCCGCGCACCAGCACCCATGTCAGGATCACAACCAGGGCGAAAGACGGAATGTTGAAGATCGCGCCGGTGAACCGGCCCTCCACCAGCACCGGATGGGCGAGCGCCGATGGAAGGTGAAAGCCGAACGCGTTATCCAGCAGGTCGTTGAAGTAGGCGCCGAATCCGACAGCGACCGCCATGTTGCCGACGGCGTATTCGAGAATCAGATCCCAGCCGATGATCCAAGCGAAAATCTCGCCGAGCGTCGCGTAGGCGTAGGTGTAGGCGCTGCCCGCCACGGGAATCATGGAGGCGAGTTCCGCGTAGCAGAGCGCGGCGAATCCGCACGCCACCGCTACCAGCACGAACGACACGGAAATGGCCGGACCCGCGCCGGGGCGTCCGAACGTGCCCAACGCGTGCCTGCCCTGAAGAATCAGGTTGAGCAGAGGAGCTTTCAGAATCGACTGGTAATCGAACTTGAGGCCCGCCGCGGCGGTGCCGGTGAGCGTAAAAATGCCCGTGCCGATCACCATCCCGATGCCGAGCGCCACCAGGCTCCAAACGCCGAGACTGCGTTTGAGACGGAGCCCCGAGTCTTCGCTCGCCGCGATCAGCTCAGCGACGGATTTAGTGCGAAGCAAGGGCATGGGAGCCGGAGGGCGGGCTTCAGCCCGCGCGGGACTTTAGTCCCGCAACGGGAGCGAGGCTGAAGCCTCGCGCGGGCTAAAGCCCGCCCTCCACCTACTTACCGTTTACGCTGGCCCTTGGCCATTTTCTTCACTCTGCGCTTTTGGGAGCCGCGGGCCACATCGGCCGCGCGCTTCGCCAATGGCGCGGCCTTCTTTCGCGCCGTCCGCTTCAGCTTCTTTCTTTCCGTCCTGTCGGTAACGTGTTTTGTATTCATTCGATCCTGAATCCTGCGTACTTAGCGACCATCTTCTTCAAACCGTGCCCGGGAAAGCTCACGGTAACTTTGGCGTCTTCACCCGAACCTTCCACCATCACAATCGTGCCGCGGCCGAATTTAGGATGCTCGATAGCCGAGCCCCGGCCGATTTTTTTAGTCTTCGCCGGCGCCGGCGCGACCGCCTTCGCGGCGGCGGAAACGGGCTTTGCGGCTGGCGCGGCCGACGCGCGCTCCGCGAAAAACTGCCGGATATTATCGACCGAGTTGAGAGTCTTTCCAGTATAGAGGTTCTTGCGGACAGTCTCGCGGACGACGTGCTGCTCCGCGTATAAATCCACACGCCCGGCGGCCGCGGCGGACCCGCGGCCAATCTTTTGCACCAGATTCTCCGGAACCTCTTTCAGAAATCGCGAGGGAATGGAGGCTTCCTGCTCGCCTCCTCCGAACCGCCGGCGATAACGCGCCCGGCTGAGATATAAACGCCTTTGGGCCCGCGTCATCGCGACGTAGCACAAGCGCCGTTCCTCCTCCATGGCGCCTTCGGATTCGATCAGCGAACGGCTGTGCGGAAAGAGCCCTTCCTCCATGCCCGCGACAAAAACGATGGGGAATTCGAGGCCCTTGGCGTTGTGCATGGTCAGCAGCGACACAGGAGCGCGCTCGTCCACGGAATCGGCGTCGGAAACCAGCGCCGCGTGATCCAGGAATTCGCGAATGGTTTCGCGGCGCTCGGAGGCGTCGGCGGCTGCGTTGAGCAACTCGTCCAGGTTGCCCAGGCGCGCCTGCGCGTCGGGCGTACCCTCATCTTCCAGCATCTTCCGGTAACCGGTGTTCTCCAGCACAGCGCGCAGCGTATCGGCGGCGGATTTCGCCTCTACTCCTTCGGCCAGCCGCTCCATCATGCGGCGAAAGGCCGCGAGGGCGGCTTCGGCGCGGCCCGGAAAGGCTTTCTCTTCGAGCATCCGCTCCATGGCCGTCCATAACGAAACATGGCGCTCGCGCGCATACTGTTCGATCTGCTCCACCGTGGTGCGTCCAATGCCGCGAGCGGGCGTATTGATAATCCTTAACAGGCTGATGTTATCGTGGGGACCGATGAGCGTCTTCAGATACGCCAGAATGTCCTTGATTTCGGCGCGCTGATAGAAGCTGAAGCCGCCGACGACCGCGTATTTGCGTCCATAGCGGCGCAGCGCTTCTTCGATCTGGCGCGATTGGGCATTGGTCCGGTATAGCACGGCGACGTGCGAGCTGGGATCGCGCCCCAGATGCGACTCGATGGTGTCGGCGATCCAAAGCGCTTCGTTTTCGGCATCCGGCGCCTCGTAGAACACCACTTTTTCGCCTTCGCCCGATTCGGTCCACAGCGTTTTGCCGATGCGCTCGGTATTGTGGGAAACCACCGCGCTGGCCGCGGCGATAATATTCTTGGTCGAGCGGTAGTTTTGCTCCAGCCGGATGATTTTGGCGCCCGGAAAATCGTGCTCAAAGTCCAGAATATTGCGAATATTCGCCCCTCTCCAGCCATAAATCGACTGGTCTTCGTCGCCCACGACGGCGACATTCCTTCCCTGCCCGGCCAGCAGCCGCATTAACTCATATTGACTGCGATTGGTGTCCTGATACTCGTCCACCATCAGGAACTCATAGCGGCGATTGAGCTTTTCACGGGTAGGCCGATCGTGAGCCAGAAGCCGCACAGATTCGAGCAGCAGATCGTCGAAATCGAGCGCGTTCGCCTCCAACAACCGGTCTTCGTAGCGCGCATAAATCACGGCCAGGCGCTCGGCGATCGGATCGGTGGCCGCGCGCGCCAGATCGTTCGGCGTGTGTTTCCGGCTCTTGGCGTGGCTGATGCGCGACTGGGCGGCCCGGTATTTCATAAACTTCTCATCCAAACCGAGCTGCGTGTAGACCGATTTCAGCACCGCGATCTGATCGTCGTCGTCGTAAATGGTGAAAGATGGAGTGAAGCCGCGGCGAATTTCCGCTAATGGCGCCCCATCCCGGCGCAAAATGCGGACGCAAAAGGAATGAAAAGTCGCCACGGTAGGGCCGCCCGAGGGCTCGAAGGGTACGAGCGAATGGACCCGGCTCCGCATCTCTCCGGCTGCTTTGTTGGTGAAAGTGACGGCCAGAATGGCCCATCCTGGGACTCTGTGGACCGAGATCAAATGGGCGATGCGGTGCGTAATGACCCGGGTTTTGCCGCTCCCGGCGCCCGCAAGGACCAGCAGAGGACCTTCGGCGTGTTCGACCGCCTCGCGTTGGCGGGGATTCAGACCAGCGAGGAAGTCCATGTAAATACGTATTTTATCATGGAGCCCCGCTTGAAGATCGGGCCGCTCGATATATAAGTCATACTTATTATGCTGCTGACTGGCATTTACATCTTCTCTATACAGTCGATACGGGATTCTGCCGCGCTGTTGTAACCTAGGCAATGTGCGAGTCCGCCTTTCCAGTTGGCTAGAAAGGGCTATGTCCGCCGGCTCGCGTGGTGGCCATGCTCGTTGACTTTGGGCTCATCGAGCGCGCCCGCAGCGGGGACGATAGCGCTTTCAGCCAGGTAGTTCAGGCGTATCGGAAGCGGATTCTCGGGACCATTGCCAGGTTAATCGGGCGGCCGGAAGACGTTGAGGATGTAGGGCAGGAAGTCTTTCTGCGGTTGTATTATTCGTTGGAGCAACTGCGGACGGCTGAAGTGTTTGAGCCGTGGTTGTACCGGTTGACGGTAAACGCCGCGTATGATTATCTAAGGCGGCAGCGGCGGCGGCGCGAGAGCCGCATGTCCGACCTGAGCGAGCAACAGGTGATGATGGCCGATGCGGCCGCGGGAGGGAAAGTAAACGAGGAGGAACGGCGGCGCGGCAAGGTTCGCGAGAAGGTGCAGGCTCTGCTGGGGAAGGTTTCCGACGAAGACCGGATTTTGCTGACGTTAAAAGAAGTCGAGGGTTTGTCGCTTAAGGAGCTCGAGAAGATCTACGGCGTTAACGAGAACGCCCTGAAGGTGAGACTGTTCCGTGCGCGGCAGCGGGTGTTGAAGGCGCACGAGGCGGAAGGCACGTAGGCAGGGGCTTTCTATGGCCTGCCGGAGGTACTAGAATGGATCGCATGCCCGAAGGTAGCAGAATGGACGACAAACTGGATGCGCTGTGGGCGGAGTACCGCGCAGCCTGCCCCGATCCGGAAGCTAGCGCGAACTTCATGCCAGTCCTATGGACGAAGATCGAGCGGCGCCGTACCGAAACCACGTCCGTTTTTCGTCATATGGCCCAAGCTTGGGTCATGGCAGCGCTCGCTTTGACTTTGATTATCGCCGTGCTGCTCCCCCGTCTGCACAAGCCGCCCATCTATAGCGCAACCACCTACGTCGAGGTTCTCGACGACGCGCACTCCAACGACGCTCTCGACTTGTTGGCGGGCGGGGACGCTCAATGAAGCTTTCGCGGGCTGCGATCGCCCTCTATTTGGGCATCGTCTTCGCCAGCGGCGGCGTGCTGGGCTTTTTCTCCAATCGCCTGTACACGAGCTATGCCGCTCCACCCCGTCCGGCGCCCAAAGGCCCACAGGATCCACGTGAGTTCCGTAAGGGCTTGGTGGATACGTATAACTCGCGGCTACAACTCAGCGACGATCAGAAGCAGAAGCTGAACATCATCCTTGACGACGCTCTAGCGCAGTATCAAGCCCAATTCAAGAAAGAGCGCGCGGCCATCCGGCCGGAATTGAATCGCATTCGTCAGGAACAAGTGGACCGCATCACGGAAATGCTCACGCCGTCGCAGCGCGAAGAATATCAAAAGATGCTCAAAGAACGCGAGCAACTCCGCGGGAAAAAGGGCGGACGGCCTGGCGGCCCCGGGATTTAGATCGGTATCCCCTACGGTCAGCCTCTTTCCGCAGTATATGCAGGGCTGAAGCCCCGCGCGGGCTGAAGCCCACCCTCCGACGGCACACAGGCGAGCGGGATTATACTTAATTCCTAAAGCAAGGAGCCGAAGCAATGTCTCGACTTTTAGTCGCGCTGATCGCGGCGAACGCGACCCTTTTCGCCCAGCAGCGGTCTCCAGCGGGATTTCACTTGCAGGAGGCCGGCATTGCCGATATTCAGCGCGCGATCCTGGCCAAGAGAATCACGAGCGTGGGGCTTGTCGAGCTGTATTTGAAGCGGATCAAGGCATACAACAACACGTGCGTGAGCGAGCCGATGGGGATTCTCGGACCGATTACCACGATTCCACACGCGGGGCAGATCAACGCGCTCTCCACTCTGAACCTGCGCCCGGCCGCGCGAAAGACCTGGGGCTTCGACGATCGCAAGGCGCGCAGCATGACGGATTCGATCGACAGCACCCCGACGATGCCAGATGCCTTGGAGACCGCGGCTGCCCAGGATGCGCAATTCAAGCGGACGGGTAGGTTGGTTGGACCGCTACACGGAGTCGTCATGGCGATCAAGGACCAGTACGACACCTTCGATATGCGAACGACGTCGGGCGCCGACGCGCAGTACGCGAATGATCGCCCTCCGGCGGACGCCACGTTCGTCAAGCGGCTGCGGGATGCCGGAGCGATCATACTGGCGAAGGCAAATCTGGCCGAGTACGCGACGGACGGCGCGCGAAGCTCCTTCGGAGGGACATTCTGCAATCCGTACGACACGGAACGCGAGCCCGGCATGTCGAGCGCCGGCTCGGCCACATCGGTGGCCGCGAATCTGGTCACCTGCGCGATCGGCGAGGAAACCGTCGTCTCGATTCGCTGGCCCGCATCGGTGAACAGCCTGGTGGGGCTGGCTCCGACGGAGGAGCTGGTCAGCAGGAAGGGAATGATGGGCGCGGGCTTGAGCATGCGGACGGGTCCAATTTGCCGGAACGTGCAAGACGCCGCAAGGATACTGGACGTAATCGCCGGCTACGATCCCAAAGACGAACTGACGGCATTTAGCATAGAACGCAAGCCTGCGCAGCCTTACGTCAACTCGGCCTCGGCAAAGCGGCTCGACGGTCTTCGGATCGGCGTAGTTCGCGAGTACATGTCCAAGAAGCTCTTCTCCAAAGCGGACGAAGAAAGCATCGATATCGTCGACCGCGCCATTGGCGATCTGCGCCAGCTCGGCGCGACGGTCGTGGATCCGGGCCCGGAAGGATCGTTGTTTCAAGGATGCATCGCCCGGTATGCGCCGGCGCTATTGAACAGCGCGTTTACGCGCCAGTATCGGGGCGCGCTTTCAGCGGAAGCCTCGGGGCGGCCTCCATCCGATCAGATCGCCGCGCTTCTGGCTCTGGACGCCGATCCCGCGCCGGCGCCCCAGAATCTTTCACTACGCAACCTCAACACGCCAGGGGTGGAGGGCGAGAGCAAGTACATGATGAACAAGTACCTGCAAGAGCGTGGAGACGCCAATATAAAAACCAACGCGGATCTGGTCTCGAAAGCGAAATTCTACGACGATCCCAATTTTCCGGATCGCAAGCAGAACAGGCAAGCCGCCGAACGCGCCACGGCGTTGGACGATTCGGCGCGCCTTCAGACGCGCTTCGCTTTTCAAAACCTCCTGTTGCAGTGCATGGCGGAGCAGCGGCTCGACGCTTTAGTCTCGCCGATGTCCACCGTGCCACCGCGAAAGCTCACCGCGCCGCGCGAACCGAACGCCAATGGCCGGCCTCCGATCGGCTGGTCGTTCATTGGTCAGCAGGGTTTCCCCGCGATCACCGTACCGGCGGGTTTTACGACGGAAGTGTGGGATCGCGTGCGCGATTCCGGCGGCGGCACGCGTTTGGCCGGCCCGGTGAAAGCCGCCCTGCCTGTGGGGGTGGATTTTATCGCGCGCCCGTTCGACGAAGCGCTGCTGTTCCGCATCGCTTCGGCATTCGAAGCCTCGACGCGCCATCGCAGGCCGCCGCCGGAGTTCGGGCCATTGCCCGGCGAGCCGTAAACTGGCCACGAGATCCGAGGCGCTCATGCAGCCGCTAACGAGTTCGGTTTGAGTGCCGATGAATCGACCTCTCGCTCTCTAGGGGTCAACCAGCCGCCGATACTGGGGTTCGGTAGGTGGACGGATTTTCGCAGGCCAGAGTACAAATTTAATTTGTTAGAAAGCTGGATAGCCGGCAACTATCTTCAATGTGCGCGGACCTGAACCCTCCTCGGCGGGAACCGTGAACCAGGATGCTCTGTACGAACAAGCAGCGGACGTTTATGGTTCGTCACTCGCCCGGCTCGCGCGAGCCTATGAGTTTGATGCCGAGGTGCGTCGTGATCTGCTCCAGGAGATTCATTTTCAGCTCTGGCGCAGCTTCGCGCATTTCGACGGCCGATGTTCGCTGAGAACCTGGGTGTACCGTGTCGCTCACAACGTTGCTACTGGCCACGTGATTCGGCAGCGCCGGATCACGGACCGGCTGGTGAGCATCGAGAATATCGAAGTCATGCCCAGCAATAATCACGGTGAACTGGCAGCCACACAGGCCGAAGCGCTCGACCGCCTCTCGATGCTGATCCAGCGCCTTAAGCCGCTCGACCGTCAAATCATCGTTTCCTATCTCGAAGGCATGGATGCGAGTTCGATCGGTGAACTCACTGGGTTCTCTTCGACCAACATCGCGATGAAGGTTCACCGGATCAAAACCATCCTGAGACGCTGGTTTGGCGAAGGAGGACTTGATGCCAAGTGATTTCCCCGTCAAGGACCCGCAAAAGATCTGGCAAAGCCAGGCTACGGAGCCGTTCAAAATGTCAGCAAATGAATTACGCTATAGAGCGCTACAGCGCCAGTCAAAAGCCCGTCTTGAAGCGCGCTCCTCGGTGATCATCGGGCTCGTTCTTAGTGTCTTCTTCGCGTGGACTTTCACCATGGCCCACACGGTGCTCGCGCGAACGGGTTGGGTCCTGCTGAGTCTCTGGGGAATTTACGCCGCATATCACGCGTACAAGTGGGTTTGGCCCTGGAACTTGCCGCAGGATGCTCCGATAAGCACTTGTCTTGAGTTTTATCGACGCGAACTAGAGAGGCGGCGCGACCACCTCCGACGCCGCTGGTGGAGATCGGGCCTGCCCTTTTTATTACTGGGCATGGCGATGGTCATTGTCGGAACCGGCGCGCAAAACGCCCCACCGCACCCGTTGCTGAACGCTCTTCCCTTCATTCTGCTTTTTGCCATATGGGCTGTTGCACTCGTCTTCATGAATAAGAAGCTCGGACGGGAGAACATTCAACAGGAGATCGAGGAACTACGTAAGTTTGAGACCGAGAACCACTGATGACGAAAGTCGGACGGCTCCCCACAACTCTGGGGCTGGCCGCGGATCGCGCCCGTTCGACGAATCTGCTGTTCCGCATGCCTCGGCATTCGAAGCCTCGACGCGGCATCGCAGGCCGCCGCCCGGAGTTCGGACCATTGCCGGCGAGGCCTTATGCCTGACGATCTCGCTTGTCAGATCAAATTCTGACCACTACAATTTAACGGCGGTGGAAGTAGACTCCGCGCACGCGGTCGGCGTTGAGGTAAAAGCCGTCGATCGTGCCAATGCCATCGCGATGAAAAACCAATTCCTGCCCTCCCCGGCGCCATCGGTCTGCCCCCGCATTCTCTAGCACCACTGCGCCATCGCCGACCTCGAGCGACAGCCCTTGCTCTCGAATTCGCCGCTATATTTGTCCTTCTCCCTTTCCGAAAGGTTGACAGGGGATAGCTTTACCCGCGCGAGGCCCCGAAGCCGAAATTAGTTGGTACGGCCACCTGGGGTAAATCCCGTGCCACCACATTCGCTGCCGGGCTCCCACCGTCGAAGGTGAGTTCCAAACCTTCGAGCATACCGGTACCGGAGAACCGGAGCTTGTCCGTGCAATCAGTTCGCCCAGCGCGGAGAAAGGGGCGCGGGGAAAGGGGCGGCAGCCCTTTGTCCCGCCCAGCGCTGGAGAGACCCAGAGCGCGATCAGCGCTCCGATTCGCGGTTCGGATTAATTCAACACTACGCCGTTTTCGGCGACCCATTCGCCGTGAGCGAACCTAAGATCTTCATTCCAGTTAGTGAACCGCTTAGCAAGAGGACGGGCAGGCGCTCATACGGGGCTCCATGGCTTTATAAGTTTCACGGTGGCGCAGGCGGGGCTGCCGTCCTTGGCCGTCCCCTCATAAGCGGCCTCGAGGAGGCCATTCGCGGCTTCCACTTGCTTCCACGTGATTCCGGTGAGTGGGACCTTAACTCGACGGGTCCACGGCGAGCCCAGTTGTCCGGCGCAGGCGCCCACGCAAATATATAGAAACCTTGCCGTGGGCGGACCCTGCACGAACGTCCCCACGAGGCGAACACCGCCGTCGGCATCCAGCCTTGCGCGAAGTGCAAAATCGAAGTGCAGGTCGCATCCCTCCGCCGCAGTGGCGCCGTCGAGGTTCTCTTTCCCTCGCTGCAGGCAGAATCGCACACCCGCCGGTGGGCGGACTACAACAATGCGCAGTCGTACGCTCTGCTCGATCATGCACTCCTCCTAGCCCGTTTCTCCGCCAGGAAATCTTCCAGTTCCTCCGAATAGTAGTCGTTCACGTCGAGCAGGGGAGCCCCGTGATCGAGTAGTACCTCAGCGCAGCCAATGGAATCGTTATCCGGCTTGTTCCGCGAGGCCCACGCCAGTGTGCCACACACGTTCCCTCCAAAACCGTGCATCTCGGACCAGCTTGCACCGCGCTCCATCAGGAACCGCGCCAGCGCCTGGCTGCCTTGGAAAACGGCCAGATTCAGCGAAGAGGCCATCCAGTCTCCGCCACGAACAGCGATGGGCCAGCCAAGTTCCACCATCAGCCTCACCGCACGGTGATTGCCGGCTTCTGTCAATTCGGGAAGTTGCCGCAGTTGGCTTTCGCTCAATTGCCCGATGATACCGGGATAGGCGGCGAGAATCCGACGCGCCTCGTGATCGTCGACGGCCGCACAGGCTGCGACGAATCGTTCCTCGATGGAGAGCGCCTCGCCGGCCCCGTCGTTTTCCAGCATCTTCGCCACATCGCGCAGCCCACATTGCAGCGCGTAGCGGTACGCGCTGAGGCCGTCTTTAGTCCTCGCTCGCGGATTCGCGCCGGCTGCGAGCAACAGCGCGATGTGCTCGGCGCTCCGGCCCCGGCGGATTGCCCAGATCAACTCGCTGTCTTCAACTCCCTTCGCGTATTTTAGAATGAGACGCAGGCGTTCGACATCGTCGTGATCGAGCTGTTTGGCGACGGCGTTGGCGAGTTCCGGACGAGCACCGGCTTCGAGCAGCATGCCGGTACAGGCGTCGTTCGGAGCATCGATCGAATGGTAAAGCGACTCGCCATCGTTCGGTTCGGCTCCCGCATCGAGCAACATGCGAGTCAATTCGGGATCGAAGTTTTTCCCAGCGGCTCCATAGAGGGCGCTCAGCGGATGCTCACCATGGTTCCACGACTGGTTCGGGTCAGCGCCGTTGTCCAGCAGCAAACGCGCGCAACGCCGCAATCCGTCGCGATACTGCGGTAGCGTGAGCAGCGACGAGTGTGTGACAGCGACCAAGGGAGGCATATCGAGCATCTCCTTGCAGCCCGGACAGCGCCATTGTGAGCCGGTCTCGTTCACGCAACTCGGGTCGGTAGCAATTGCGCGGCGAACTGCCTCCTCGTCGCCAACTGCGCACGCAAGGAAAAGCTCACCCTGCAGCAACCCCGGTTCCTCATCGTAAGCACGCGCGGCCAGCAGCGGCTCCGGCCGATCCTCCCGATGCCCGTAGACCCTGTGAAGCCATAGTGGGACTATATCAATGCGTGCCTTTGAGAGACGGCTGTTGCGCCAGTCCACGTGGTTGCGCAATGCCTGCCAGGACGGCAGGTTGTATTCGCGGGCGATGCAGGACTGGGCGTCGTGCAGCGCCAATCCCATAGCGATGATCGCCGCGTCGTCCTTGCCGCTGGCGGCGGGCAGGGATTTGCGGAACCTTGTGAACGCTGTGGCGTCCTTCGCTTCATACAGGCGCAGCAAGTCCTTCGCCTGTTTCTTCAGATGTTCAAAGTTGGGGCGCTCCGGTAACCGGGCCATCGAAAAACCTCCATGCGTTGATTGCCGAGGGTCCGCAACTCCGGCCGCACAAAGGTTCTGAAACGCTACAGCGGTTCATACAAGCAAGTGGGTTCAACCCTTCCCGCGGACCGGTCGCGCCTTGCACCGCAGAGTCAATGATACAACGCATCGGTGGAATCAGGCTACGGGAGCGCAAGATAGAACCAGCCTAGTCGCGTAGTGCCTACCGATCCCTCTCCCAAACTGTTTACCAGGGGTTATCCGCTGCTTAGCTCGACTCTTTCGCATCGAATCCCCCCGCATCTCGATGCGATGCGCGTTGTGCACGCGCCGGTCGAGGATGCTATCGGCCAATATGGGATCACCGATCTGTTCATGCCAGCGCGAAACTGGCAGTTGCGAGGTCAAAATCGTGGAGCGCAACTGGTAGCGGTCTTCGCAGATCTCCCAGACGTCGCGGCGCTCGGGCTCGGACAAAGGGGCCATTGCCAGTCGCCGATCACCTGGACATCGATACGGCCGGATCGCGCGAGCAGGCCGCGCAAACTGCCGTCGGCTCGCGCCATCCCCAGATCGCGGAACAACGATTGAGCGCGAGTGTAGAGTGCTGAGTAGCCGTCGCGGCATGCCTTCTGGGCCAGAGCGCAGGCCAAGAAGCTCTTACCTTGGGCTAATATAGCCAAAAATCGGAGTTGCAGTTTCGGGGCAGCCACGGCGATCCAGGCGCCGACCCAGCACAACATGGATGTCGGGGGCGGCGGCCAGTTTCTCACGCGTCACGCATACTTGCCGCAAACTCACGATGCGCTGTAGAGAACAAGCAGCGTACACCTATACCGCAGCTTCCCTTATCTCGCCCCTTATTCAGCGTCCTCGACCCTCAGCAGGCTTTCGATCTCAAGCTCATATTGACTCCTGACTGTGGCGCCTACATGTCTCGCGGCGATTCGGCCCTGACGGTCGAGGAGAAGAGTTTCGGGAAGCGAGTGAATTTCGCGGTACGGCCGCATCATGGTTTCATCGCCGAGCAGCACTCGGTATTTCACCCTCTCCTGCTTTAAGTAAGGCCTTACCACATTCCAGCCGCCGTCATCCGTGGAGACTCCGAGCACTGCAAAGCCGCGCGACTTGTATCTATCTTCAAAATCATTGAACCAAGGGATCTCAGCTCTGCACGGCTGGCACCAAGTGGCCCAGAAATTGAGCAGAACTACTTGACCCTTGTAGTCCGCAAGCCGCACGGCGGTCCCGCGGGTGTCCTTCAGGACGAAGTCCGGGGCAAGTGGCCGACTGTCAGCCGCAACCATGGACTCTGGCGGTTGCTGCGGCGAATCGCCTCTAGCCGCCGGATAGGGCGTGTCTCCGCGGGAAGCCGCTTTTTCCAGAAGCAAAGCCCGGATCAAGTCGCGGAGTGAAGACTCGGTTTCGATGCGCGCGTCGCCTTGGCTGCCGGAAACGGCGCGTATCATCCCGTGGCGATCCACAATCACCATCTGGGGAATCTTCAGGCGTTCCTTTCCTTCGCGGCCAAGATATGCGTCCACTCTGTCGGACGCGGCAGAGCCCACGGGATAGGTCAGTTTGAAGTAGTCTGTCATACGGGCTAGAACCCCCGGAGCGGCGTCTGGTCCAAACGCCACCGCAATCGGCTGAAAGCCTTGCGGACCCAGATCGCTATTCAGCTTATTGAGGGTCTGCGCCAGTTGCAGGCAGCGCGGACTGCGGACGAAGAAGAACTCGATGGCGACCACTTTTCCGCGGAAACTGGAAAGTGTTATCTCTCCTCCGGAGGGGTCGGTAATCGTCAGTGGAGGCGATCTCCGGGGCAGCCCGGCTGCACCGACTATCAGCGCGATTGCATTGAGCGCTAGCCCTTCGAGGAGAAGCTTGACCGGACGCCGCATCATCGCGCAGACTTAGCCCTCACTCCACTTCTCG
Source organism: Bryobacteraceae bacterium (assembly GCA_036557165.1). GTDB lineage: Bacteria > Acidobacteriota > Terriglobia > Bryobacterales > Bryobacteraceae > Palsa-187. Next base: position 9,409 of record DATBIA010000081.1, on the reverse strand, counting down.
ACGATTTTTTTAACTTCCGACTCGGCTGCTCGCGCCGCTTCCTCGGCGCTGAGTTCGCCCTTGACGAATCGCGCGAACATTCTAGGAAGCACCGACGTGTTGAAAACCTCCATCCAAGCCGGTGTAGCGAATCCGGGAGACCCCAAGTTCGGCGTCCAATGCAACGCGTCCTCAAGATGACGGTACTTGTCCGGCGGGTCGGCTCGCTGATCCTTTCCCAGACGTACACCCAGATTAGGAATGGTCTTCGGGTATGTGGGGAAATTGCAGCCCAAGCTCTGCTCAAAGCCGGTCTTCGAATTGCCAACCATGTCGACCAGGAATTGAGTCGCGTCTTCCCTGTTCTGGGCGAAATTCCACACTACAGAGCAGTTGGTCACGTGCGGGAATGCGGTGACGCCATAGGGACCGAGTAGGGGGGGCTGTAGACGGATCTGCTTTGCGGTCTCCGGCTTCTCCTGTTCGGCGGTCCGTGCGAGGCTGATTGCGTTGCCGGTGCAAGAGGTCTTGCGCGCGAGCATCGCCTGAACGTTGCCCGCGGGACCCCAGCTAAGTGCTTCCGGGGTTCCGGCATCCTGGATCAACGCTTTCACGTATTTCATGGCTCCGATCGTGAACGCATTGCGATTAATCGCCAAATCCCCCGCGGGATCCAGAATCTGTCCGCGAAAGGCGTAGAACAGCGTATGAGAAGTGACATTGCCCTCCAGCGTCGGAGCGAAACTCAAGCCGCAGGGTATTCCCAGCTTGGCTCGAATTCTCTGGCCGCCGCTGCGCAGGCTGCCGTAGTGGACCGGGCCCGCGGCCATGTTCGCCTCGGCCCAAAAATCCGCATAATACTGGAACGGCGAAGGAATCCAGAAATCGGCGACTGCGAAGTACCTTTTTTTCTTTGGATCGAAGGTGGACCTGTACGCAATCTGCGGAATGCTTCCATAGGCGAACGCTAGCTTGTTATACACCTCGGCGTGATCGATTACGTAACGCCCAAATTCCGCCGGAGGCCAGGGAAACATCCAAATATCATGCCCCTGGCCTGCTTGCGCCTCCGCTTTAGCCTTCGCCCAAACCTCCGCGACCGAAACGTAGTCCACCACTACGTCGGTATCATGCTGCTGCCCCCACTTCCGCGCCGTCTGTTCGAACCAGGCGTCGAACTGGGGCACGAAATGGGACCACTTCGCGATTCTCAGCGTCCGGCGGCCGGCGAGCGCCCGCTTGCGAAAAACGAAAAACGGGACGCTGCCTGCCGCCTTTGCTCCAAGCCGAACGACGTCTCGCCGAGAAGGAAGCTCTTTCGATGCAGAGTACATCTTGTTAACTAATTCATCTCTTTGAAGCACAACTACTGAGGGATGTATCCCAACCTTTGAGGGATGTATCCCAACCTTCTCACCTGAACTCTCGAAGATCTTTCCAAATCACGGCGTATTGGGATTGCCACGCATAGCAGATGCCAGGGCTCCATTCAATTGGCTGGCTTGCGCTGGCGTGAGTTCATTCGGGAATGCGCCGAACATCTGCAGACTCAGAAAATTCATCGTGAAATTAAAGTCGAGTGGAGCGCCGTTTGGCCGTCGAACCTGGTCGAGGAAGGCGTCGTGGGCGATCGCGCCGTCGCGCGGATCCGGGATTGTAGGACAGACGATCCACACCGCGCCCCCGTCGGCTCCGCCAACGTCCTCCTGTCCTTCCGCTCCGCAGCCATTTGCTTCAAGCTGGTTATTCAATTCATCTGCCGTCTTGATGATGGGCGTCCCGTCGAGGCTTACCCCGTTCTTTCTGGCTAGACTCGCGAGAATCGGTCCGCAGGTTTGCCCCGGATGCGCCGGATCCACGGTGTACCAGAAATAGGTAACGACCCACATACCCAGCAGGTCGTCGCAGAAGTACCCGTACGGACTATTACTGACAATCGCGGCGCCGCCGCCTGAGCCGTTAACCACGTTGTTATCGCTTCCATCGATTGCATTGCGGTTACTTGCGAACCTCCAATCCTGACGAAGATTTGGAGTAGCCACGCTCGTTACGGGAAAGCACGGCGTCTGGCCGGTACCCATCGTCCCGCAGGCAGTGAGAGCGAACTGGCCATTCGGCAGCCTTTGCCTTGGCGCGGCGTAAGCCTCGAAATTGCTCACGATGTCGACCATTGCGTCTCCGCGCGCGTTTCCAGAAGCTCCCGATTGGTTGGCGGCATTGAAGAACGACTGGTCGGTCAGAAAAGCGATGATGCTGATGAAGTCCGTGGGGGCTCCTGTGCCGTCGTCGATGTACCCACCCGTAGTAGCGAGAATGCGAACGTTGGCGCGCTCGGGGTCTCTCTGGGAGCAGGTATTGTCCACCGTCCAGTTCTGCTGGTGTGGCAAAAACGCGGGAGGCCCGGTCTGCCGGAAGAACCCGAACCGCTGCGCGCCGGGAGTATCCAGCTTGGCCACGACGACTCCGTTCGCGCCGTAAAAGGCGTCATTGAAGTCGCACGGCGGGGGATTAAAGTTAGTGGGGTTATTGTGATTTCCGAAGTTATTTGCCGCTGTAGGCTGCGCCGCCAACCTTGGAGCAGATAGGCAGAGAACCAGCGCCACGCTCGAAGACTGAATCCAAAACCAAACTTTTCTGGATTTATTTTTCATTACTTTATCCTCCTCTTCATTGATTTTCGGGATGATCGTGCATGTGATCATGCATGTGAGCGTCTGCCGGCCGGCGAGATCCGTCGTCAGGCTGCACCCGGTTGGTGTCCGGCTTGATCATCCATGAGAACGATTCGGCGATCCACTCGGCATGAGCCATCCCAGGGCACGCGGCCCACAGCATCAAAGGTTCGTTCCCGTAGCGGACATTCCCGATGTGTTGCGTCTTATCCCCGTCGATTTTTGGGTCGGGATAGGTGAAGCCGATCCCCTTTCGGATCCCCTCGATATCCGCCGGCGTGCCCGTCAGGAAAGTCCAGCCGGGACCGGCGCGGAGATTCTTGCGATAACTCCGGATCACATCCACCGTATCTTCTTCGGGCTTTAAAGTGATCGTGTACATGAAAAATTTCCGGCCAACTTGATTTCCCAGAAGGTGCTGCACCTTAGCGAGGTTGGGCATGACTACCGGACAAATATCGTCGCATTTGGAATAGAAAAAGTTGATGCTGACGATTTTGTCTTTCACAACATCGTCGTAGAATCGCACTTTCCTGCCCTCGTGAGTTAGGAGCGGCAGGTTAGGCAAGTGTAATTGCTGAACGCGTGCGCGGGCCTGCTCCTGCACAGCATCCGCGGAAGTTAAGGCGCGTTTGCGATTGTCGGGGCCGGCGACCGCCGAGGCAAGAGGCGCGAATGCCGCCAACCGGACCAGGTTTCTTCTTGAAATGTCGCTCATAGATCGTCCTTCTCCTTTCATCAACCCTCTATGGAATGCTGATATCGTCACCCTGGGGCTGTACGTGCCAGAGAGCCATCATCGCGTGATCCTCGTGCACGACATTGTGGCAGTGCATCGGGTACTTTCCTAACCAATCGCGGAAGCGGAAGAAGAGCTGCGCTCGCTCGTTCGGATGCAGTTGTGACACGTCCTTGCGGGAACGCTCGACCGCCAGAGTCGGCGGCTGTCGATTCCGGGAAAGAATCTGATGCTCTTCCAGATGGATGTGCACGGGATGCGTCCAATCCCCGCTCAGATTAGTCAGCATCCATTGCTCCACGCTGTTTTGCTGCACCGTAAAGCGGAATTCGTTGCAGTCCATGAACTGGCCGTTGATGGACCACTGACCGTTCAACCGGTCGAATTTGAACGTTCGTACAACCCGGGGCGCGGCATTGGTGCTGGGGAGTTGGTAGAAGCCCGGATGCGTCGCTGGGTCGACGCTACCATCCTGAACTCTCTGCCCGCTCACCTGAAACTGCATCAAGAGATCGCCGCTTCCCGCCGGACGTATATCGGACAAGATGGAGACCGGATTTCCGTTTGCGTCCAAGCCGGTGTTGCACTCTAACTGCCCCGCAGCAAACCCTTGTGGAGGCGCCGGACCTTGCCCGTTAATCTGGAGGAGGCGATTCTCCAGATACATGGTTCTACCGGCGTATTGGCTAAAGTCGATGATGATATCCACCCGTTCCGCGGGTCCGATTCGAACGCTCTGAACCTGCACTGGGTTCTGCAGCAGGTTGCCGTCGTTGGCGATCACCCAGAATGGGTTCTTGGCCCCCGGATTATTCAGGTCGGTGAGGAAGAACTCATAAAAGCGCGAAGGACCTGTGTCGAGCAAGCGGAAACGATACCGCCGAGGCTGAACTTGGAGAAACGGCTGGATTACTCCATTGACTAGGAACTTATCGCCCAGAATGCCGTCCAGAGTGAAGAGATCAAACGCCAATTGTCCGGTCGTCGAGTCATAAACCCGGTCGGCGAACACCAGCGGAATATCGAATTGAGGAAAACTGGGGAGATGGAACCCGGTGTTTTCATTGCCGGTGTCGAACTGGTTAAACAAAAGATAGAATCCGACGAGCCCCTTGTATGTGTTCTGCGACGTGAAGTCGACGCGATGGTCGTGATACCAGAGCGTGCTTAGCGCTTCATTGATGTCACCCAGCGGAGGATTGGTGGACGTGAATCCCGCCAGCACGTTCGGATAGTACTGATCGCAGAAATTCCCGATTCCGTAGAAGTCACAGGGATTACCGTCGCTCTCCGACGGATTGTGTGCGTTGTGAAGATGCGTGGTGACGGAGGGCATGCCAAACCCACCATTCTGGTTCAACGGTGGGAGCGCGTTGATATTACGCGTCATTTGCGGCACACCATAGTTTGCTGCGTAGGTGGGACCCGGACTCAACGTGCCGTGAACGCCATCGTTGAAACCCCAGACCGTTTGCGGCGGCAGATCGGGCGACTGCCGCACAGTGACCGCCTGTTGATGCATCTGATAGACGCGCGGCGGCGGAAGCGGGAACATCCTCGCATTCAATTGCGGAGCCTGGTGGCACGCTGCGCGCACCTCTCCCGCGGCTGTATTGGGACAGACAGTAGGAGCAGGATTGAGCGCCGACGCAGGGATTGTAGCGGCAACGGGCATGATGGGTAGCGGCTCAACAAACGGCCGAGTCATAGGACTTGCCGCCTGGTTGCCGGGAATGCACAATTGATTCGATCCCGTCTGCTGCCCGAACGCCCGCGAACTCAACCCACCCATGGCGACGAGCATCCCCGTTGGAGTGAGCAGGCCCATTTTCATCAGGTCACGCCGGTTCGCTAAGCCCGCCGCGATAAGCTCGCGACGGTTCTTAGCGGCCGTGATCATCTCGCGATAGCGTGAGCCGGATACCTTTTCGCCAAACACATTAAAAAATCGCATAGCCAAGTCTGCCAAACCTTCCATCGCAGTTCAAGAAAAAGCGATTAGCCGAAACGTCTTTCCGTTAGCATTTCCTGCCGGTAGTCGCTGGGGGATTGTCGAAAGAAACGTTCGAAAGCGCGGATGAAACTGGAGGGATGCCGGTAGCCGACCGCATAAGAGATTTCTTTAATGCTCGAATCGCTTTGCACCAAAAGAAAGGCGGCCCTGCGTAGCCTCATTTCGGCTAACCGGCGCCCCAGGCGGGAACCGGTTCGCGCCTTGAACAAATGCTGCAGATAGGAGGCGCTCAATTTGAATTCGACAGCGAGGTCGTGGATGGAGATAAATGATCCGGATTCGACCGTAGCGAGAATTTTCCGGACATACTCTAAGTGATTTCTGGAACTCATGATGCACGCCATAGGAAGAGTGAATTTAGCGGCGGGACTTGCTGAAGCTCCCAGCGGACATCGCTCCGCCGAGCCAACTTTCCCCGGCCGCTAAGGCACTCTTCCGCGCTTGCTCGCTCCATGCGGCGGATCGCCGCATGGCGAGAAACTTAATTTCATATGGGCAGAGTAAGGGAGAAAGCTTGGTACACCCGTATCGGTCTCGATGATGCTCCCACCCGTCCCGCGGTGAGCGCTTTGAACGCCTGCGTCGGTCGCCCAACCCGGCCACCCCCACCAGCAGGAACTGAACAAAGCTATACGAGACAACCAATGACAAACAATTGGCGTCCGAAGCGTCTGCGTGGACGTTAGAGGTTCAAAGGACAAAGCCTCTCCTTTCGTTGTTTGCACGCCATCGGGGAGCGCACAAATACTAAGCGAGGAGTTTCCGAAGGACGCCTCAAGATTAGAATGCGAACGTGGTGAACGGATGCCATTTCATCTGGTTATCCGCCCCATGCCTGTAATGTTTCTTAACTATTCTCGAAACTCAGACATAGAATGTTTCACCTACAGTTCCATCCCTAATGCACAAGAGCTCGTTGAGTTGACGCGGGATTTAGACTTAGCTAGTTTGGAGTTAGATGACCGGTTTGTCAATGCGCACTTTTGTTCTATTTGGCCCCGTAGTTTACGCTCACTAATCCCGCAATGATGGGATTCCGACCCCTTTTGTCCTTAGCGGGATGCTGAAATTGTTCCAAAACATGTGGCCTCAATAATGTCGTGAGCATATTATCGGCGTTTCGATACGATCTACCCGGCGGACGGGCGGCCGTCGATCCCGCAGAGCGCTCATTGTGGGCATAGTCGCCGCAGGTGCCGTACACCGTTCGCGAACGCTCGGGCTGGCTGGCGAGGGCGGCGCTACGGCGCCTTCAAAGCGGGGGGCGGGGGGAAGCCGATCCCCACGCTATCGAATCGCTCCTTCACGCGAAGGTTCAGCTCGCGCCCGACCAGGTTTTGTTGTGAGGGCAAGGTTTTAATACGAGCGCGCAGAACGGCGCCCCGATCCCCCAGCCGTTCCACGCCCATCACCTCCAGGGGCCCAAGAACGACGTCCCGGAAGGGCTCTTCGTTCGCCAGTTCCTCTCCGGTGGATTGCAGAATATTCAGGGCCTTTATGGCGTCGGCGCCATGCGCGAGCGTGGTTTCAAAGATGTAGTAGGAATAATCGCGCGTCAGATTGGCCAGCGCGGTGATGGAGCCGTTTGGGATCACGTGAACGGCGCCGCTTTCGGCTCGCAGCACAGTGGTGCGAAGATTCATCTCCACCACCTCGCCGGAGACGCCGTTTATGGTCACCGAATCCCCAATGCGGATCTGATCTTCCAGCAGAAGGAACAAGCCGCCCAGCCAATCCTTGATGAGCGTCTGCGCGCCCAGGCCCAAGGACAGTCCGGCAATGCCAATCCCGGCCAGCAGCGGCTCGATATGAAAATTGAGCTCGCTGAGCGCGGTGACGATCGCGATCGTCCAGATTCCGGCGGCGATCAGCTTCCCTAGGGCGGTGACGACAGTGGCGGCGCGTTTTTCGAATTCGAATCGCGACGCCGCTCCGCGCCGGTCCTTGAAGCCGACGGCGTACGCGAGCAGGCGCCCGAGCACGCGCTGGCCAATGCGCGCGATCAGCCAAGCCAGGGCGAGAACAGCCGCGACCCTCGCCGCCCTGGCGCCCCAATCGAGCATCACGTCTTGGGAGATATGCATAAACCCCTATGATGCGATAAACACGATGCGATAAAATCGTTATGTGGAAGACAAAACGGACAATTCGCCGGGCCGATGGGCGCCGGCCGTGCTGCTGGCCTGGATCGTTCCCGGCGCGGGGCATCTGTTGCTCAAACGCCCGGGGCGCGGCGGGTTGATCGCGGCGTCGGTCGTGGCGATGTTTCTCCTGGGCTTAATGATGCGCGGAGCCTTGTTCAGTCCCATGACCGGCGACCTGTTGACCACCGTGATCTACGTTGGCGGGTTTCTCGGCAACGTCATGTCGGGAATTTTGTATTTTCTCACGGTTTGGCTGGGATATTCGCAGCCCGATATGGCAGGTCACGTTCACGATTACGGCTCGAAATTCCTGGTCGCGGCGGGGTTGCTGAACGTGCTGGGGATGGTGGACGCCTACGAAATCGCCAAAGGCCAGAAAGATTAACGCGACCCCGCAAGATTGAACATGCCAAAAGTAACCCTCTCGCATTTTGAAGCCTCATTCCTATTCGCTCTGTTCACGTCCATCGTGCTCGGCGTGGTCACCAAGCGGACGGACCGTGAGCGGGTCCGCTACGCAGTCTATTGCTTTGCGTGGTTCGTTGGGGCCGTTTTCGGATTAAGCTGGCTGATGTACCTGGGGCACGGATAATCGCGTGCTCGCCCGGACGGGCGGAGCAGTGGATTGCGCTTGGACCTCGAAAAAACTCTCCTGAGAAAAGTCGGCGAGGCGGTTACCCGGTTCAAAATGATCCGCGACGGGGATCGCGTCGCGGTGGCGTTGTCGGGCGGCAAGGATTCGCTCACGCTGCTCGAAATCCTGATCCTGCTTCAGAAACGCGCTCCCGTGAACTTCACCGTCTGCGCGTTCACGGTGGAGCAGGGCAAATTCCTTCGCCCTTTCGAACCGCTTGGCGACTATCTCAAGGCGCGCGGCATCGACTGGACCTACCATCGCGACAATCCTTCGATCCGCCTGATTGACGAGCAACCGGACCATGGCTGCGACCTGTGCAGCCGCTATCGCCGCCGCGCGATCTATCAAATCGTCCGCGGCTTGGGCGCGAACGTGATCGCTTTCGGTCATACGGCGGACGATTTTTGCGAGTCATTTCTCCGGAACGCTCTGTTTACGGGCCGCACCAGCGCGCTGCCTCCCGTCACCTGGTCCGGCCAGCGCGATTTCCGGCTGATTCGCCCGCTGGTTTTCGTTACAGAGGACCTGACCGCGCGCTTCGCCGAATCGCTGGCGGCCCCCGTGATTCCCTGCGGTTGCGGGCAAAGGAGCGGCGAAGTGCGCCGCTCACTACGGGGCATGATCGCGGATCTGGAAAAGGATTATCCGCGCGTCAAGGAATCGCTGCTTTCGGCGATGGGAAATATCGAAGCCGATCGCCTGCTGGATCCGCGCTATTTGGGAACCGACGCCGCCGGCGCGGCTAGACCAGATCCGCTGCCAATATTGGCCGACGGCTGATCTTCTCTGCCGCTTTAGAGCGCGTTATCTCCCCGATCGTCGTTGCGGATGCGGATCGCTTCCGCTACGTCGAAAACAAATATCTTTCCATCCCCGATTTTTCCGGTCCGCGCGGAGTTCGCCAGCGCGCGAATCACCTCCGTGGATCTCTCGGTAGGCACGACAATCTCCAGTTTCATCTTGGGAAGCAGATCGACTTGGTATTCCATTCCACGGTAGACCTCTTTGTGTCCCCGCTGCCTTCCGTGACCGCGCACTTCGGTGACGGTCATACCATCGATGCCGATGGCCTTCAGCGCTTCTTTGGAGTGGCCCCCAAAATTGAGACAACCAGTTAAGGCTCAAATTTCATTGAATGGAGAAGAGAGCCATGAGTCTGTCTCGAAGGAAGTTCACGAAAGAGTTTAAATTGGCGGCGGTGCGCCGCTTGGAAACGGGCGCCTC
>DATBIA010000080.1:0-4957 GCA_036557165.1 Bryobacteraceae bacterium | reverse complement strand
CTCTTCATCCTTGTGGTGACCGGCACGGCCATGGGCACTCCCTCGCCGTCGAGGAAATCTTTCTGAGCCGCGACCGCCAGGGAGCGGTCTCGGAGCGCGCAGCACGTCTTGGAGCTAAAGTAGCATCAGAGCCATGAAGGTTCTGCCAAGCCTGTTGGCGTTCGCGGCAATCGCCGCGGCACAGAATCCGATCGCGATCCGAGGCTCGGTGGTGGATCGCGATACGCACGCTCCGATTCCGGGCGCCGATGTGTCTTTGAGATCGCCACTAGCGGGCGGCAGCGCGATCGTGGCCGATGGAGCGGGCCGATTCGAATTCCAAATACAGCCGGGCGCGCCATTTGCCATCGCGGTTTCCGCCCCGGGATATGGGACCTCTTCGCGGGCGATCACGCCCGAGCTATCTTCGATCCAGTTTGAGCTCAGCCGGATGGTAGGGGTACACGGCAGACTGATCGACGACGAGACTGGGAAGCCGCTCGCAAACCTGCGCGTGGAGGTTGTGACGCGAGACTCGCTTGAGCCCGCGAACCAGGTTGGCCTGGCCAGCCGCGCCGCGACTTCTCTCCAGGACGGCGGCTTTCTTTTCAACGACCTCTTCCCAGGCGAATATTTCCTGCGAATCTCCAGCACTCCCGCGCCCGCGCTCCAGACGATTCCCGCAAAAGATCTAGCCGGAGACAATCGCGCCAAGGCGCTCCATCCGCCCGAAGGCGCGCTCGCCTACGGCATTCTCGTTTGGCCTGGACTGACGGCAGACGTTCCGCAGACTCCCGGCCTCTCGCTCGCCATCGGAGTGATGGATGTCGGCGATATAAGGCTCGCTCGATCCAAGCTCCGCAATATCGCGGGTGAGCTGCTCTCTTGCGATCGGGATGCGAGCCTGCAAGTGCTGCTTTTGCGCAAACGCGGATCGGGGACAACCCGCCTGGTCACGCTGGATACTCAATGCGGCGCTGGATTTCGGATTTCAAATCTGCCTGAAGGAACATTCACGCTGGCCGCGATTCAGGGCGGCCCGCCGCGTCGCTTCGCGTCGCTGACGCTCGATCCCACGGCGCGCGGTCCAGCGGCCTTGAATATGGCGCAAATGGTCTTGGTCCAGATGATCGCTGGCCTCGATGGCGCCGAGGGACAGGATCTTCCCGAGGACCTGAAGAACGTGAGGCTGGAGATCCAACCTGAGAGCGCCCCGGTGCGAGTGGACGCGCCCGATAAGCTTCCTTCCGGCGAGTTCGAGGCGCACGTTTTCCCCGGCGAGCGTTACCTCCTTGCGGCCAAGCTTCCACCGAGCTACTACGTCAAGGAATTTTCGTATAACGGCGTGTCGTCGGAAGATGTGACGAGTTTCACCGCTTCGGCGGCGCCTCTCAGCACGCTCAGGCTGACGCTTTCAGATAAGGCGGGCATCCTGGAGGCGCGTGTTTCAGACAACAGCCAGATCTATGTCGTTCGCGAAGGGATGACTTTCGCCGAAGCACAGCTCTTGCTTAGAGCCGCGACGCGCGATGGCAAGGCGACGTTCGGCAATCTTCGCCCCGGCAAGTACTTGGTCTTCACGACGCGCGGCGCGCCGCCGGATTCTCAATCGAGCCTCGACGATTATTTGCGCCATTCAATTTCCGTAACCGTCGAAGCGGGACAGACAGCGAGCGTGACGCTGACGCCTTAGCTCGCGCCCGCTGGAATATACTCTTTCGGGAGGCATCATGAGACTCGGCTTGGCGTTTGCATTTTCGATCGGGCTCACCGTCGCCGCGCAGCAATTCCCCGTAACGCAGGGCAAGACTTACAAATTTGAAAAAGTCGCCGACGGCGTTTACTACGCCACGGGAGGCGCGGGCAGCAACAATACCGTCATCGTGAACGATTCGGACGTAATGGTGGTGGATACGGGAAGCACGCCCGCCGCGGCGCGAGCATTCGTCGAAGACGTCAAGCTGCTCACCAACAAGCCCATCCGTTACGTGGTTAACACTCATTTTCATTACGATCACACCGACGGCAATTCCGTTTTTCCGCCCGATGTCGAAATCATCGGCCACGAGTTTGTGCGGACTGCCATCCTGACCTTTGACGTGCTGCATCGCGAGCCGTTCGTCACCTCGCAAGCGCGGATGCCCGCTTCGGAGCGTGACACGATCAAGCCGACTCCGCCCAACGTGACGTATTCGTCGAAGATGATTCTTCACAAGGGGCAGCGCGAGATTCAGCTTCTGTTTCTCGGACGCGGCCACACCGCCGGCGATACGGTCGTGTTTCTGCCGCGAGAGCGGATCGTCTGCACCGGCGACCTGATGGAAAGCCGCTTGGCATACATGGGCGACGCCTATTTCGACGATTGGGTGACGACGCTGGAAGCTCTGAAGAAGCTGGATTTCGCGCTCGTGTTGCCCGGCCACGGCTCGCCGTTTGGCGAGAAAGGCCACATCACGGCGTTCCAGAGCTATCTGACCGACCTTACGAAACAAGCGGCGGACCTGCGCCGCCAAGGCGTCTCCGCCGACGATGCAGCCAAGCGCGTGGACCTTACGGCGCACGCCAAGGATTTTCCGCAGATTCAAGGACCGGGCGCGGACGTGCGCGGCATGCGCCGGCTCTACGCGTGGCTGGGCGAAAGCGGCCGGTAAGCGCGCCCATATCGATCCAGTGCGATAGCATGGGTCCGTGAGAATCAAGGTGCAAATAGCAGATTCGCGCTTGCCGCAGGCGCGCGATTGCGCCGGTTTGCCGGACCTCGCGATTGGTAAAGCAGGTCCACGAAATCCTTTCCGGCTCCGCGATGGCTCTTTCGGCGGAGGCGGTTTGAAACAAGACCTCACATGGAGGAAAATTCGCAAGCGCGTTTATAGTGGACGCGGCGAATAACCGGACAGTGGGGCAGGCGATCGTTTTTGTCGCCTGCCTTTGGGCGGCCCCCAAACGCTTGGTCGAAACCTCACCCATTGGCATTTCTTCAGACGGAGGGCGGGCTGCAGCCCGCGCGAGGCTTTCCGGTTTGCGGACCCGTTCCGGGCAGCTTCGCTAGCTGCAAGCGGAGCTAAAGCTCCGCGCGAACTGAAGCCCAATGCGCATCGTTTTTGAGGATCGTCGCAGGTGCTTGAAAACATTGTGGCGCACGCTTTAGCGTGCAGCCGTGGGCTTCAGCCCACGGTTCCGATTCGGCGAGCTGAAGCTCGCCGCGGCACGCTAAAGCGTGCGCCACAGAGATACTCAAGGACATGAGAGCCCCGTTTTGTTCCATTAAGCCGTGGTATTGGGAAAACTAACAACGCTAAATGGCGCGCTCGAAGGGCAGCCGGCACACGACGATGGCCTGCCCCACTGGATTCCCTAGACGACCGGCAGCGTGATGGTGAACACCGAGCCCTTGCCCAATTCGCTCGACGCGGAGATGCTGCCGTTCATACGCTCGACAATATGCTTGACGATCGACAGTCCCAGCCCCGTGCCGCCCACTTCGCGCGAGCGCGCTTTATCCACGCGATAGAAGCGCTCAAACACCCGGGGAAGGTCGCTCGATGGAATGCCCACGCCCGTATCGGAAATCAAAATGCCGACCTGGGTTCCATTCCGCCGCGTCTCGGCCCGAACGCTGCCGCCTCGACGGTTGAACTTGACGGCGTTGGCGAGCAGATTCACCAGCGCCTGCTCCAGACGGTAGCGCGACCCCAACACGCTCAGATCGTCGATCGCGCCCCGCTCGAGCGAAACCCCCCGCAGCGCCGCCTCGGCCGCCACCGTCGAAAGAGCGTTCTCGATGGCCTCCGCAATGGAGACCTTCCCGGTTTCTTTCGGGCCGGCGCCGGTCTGCAATTCGGAGAGCGTGAGCAGATCGGCCGCGATGTCGCTGAGGCGGACGGCGTTGGAGCTGATGATTTCCAGGAACCGGCGATTGTGCTTCGCGTCTTCCATGCCGCCGTCCAGCAGGGTTTCGGCGTACCCGGAAATCGCGGCCAAAGGAGTGCGGAATTCGTGCGAGACATTGGCGACGAAGTCGTTGCGAATCGTCTCCAGGCGCTCGAGGTCGGTAATGTCGTGGAGAATGGCGATGGCGCCGGGGGTATCGCCGGGCCTGGCCCTCAAGGCCGATGGCGCCCCGAGCGGGGCAGCCTGCAATTCGAAGGAGCGCCCGTGGGATGCCGGAGGGATCTGAAGGCGGCGCTTGGCGGGTTTGCCGGTGCGGATCACCTCGCTCAGCGTTTCCTGTAATGCGGCGTCGCGGATCAGCTCCATCAAAGGCGTGCCGCTGGCGGGCATGCGTCCTCCGGCGAGCCGGGCCAGAGCCCGGTTGCAAAAGGTGATGTGCAGCCGATCGTCCACAGCGAGAACGCCTTCCACCATGGAAGCCAAAATCGCTTCTTGCCGTTCGGCCTCGAGCTTTCCCCGCTCCACCAACGCGCCCGTCTGACGAGCCATTCTCCCCAGCGCCCAGTTGAGCGCGCCTAGCTGGTCGAGGGCATCGTCTCCCGCCGCGCCGTCTTCGGTTTCAAGCAGACCTTCGGTGAACTCCCTCATTTTGGCGATCCGCCGGTCGACGCCGCGCGAGAGGGCCAGCGAAAATCCGAACGCGCTCGCCAAACCCGCCACGGCAAGAGCCAGCCCGAATCGGCGGGGAAAGGCCGACGCGACGATCAACGCGATGAGGACGGAGAGCAGCGCGCACCAGAACAGGCGCAAGAAGACAGCGCTGCGGAAATTAGGGCCCACGCCGAATTTTCATGCTAACAGCCGATTCGCCAGACTACTTGCGATCCGCGGAAGCTTGCGTCTTGGAGGGGGCCAGCTCCTTGTGGAACACATAGGTGAAATCGATCGGCATATCGTCCATCGAGCGCACCTTTAACACGAGCTGGTAGAAATGAGGCAACCCTCCGCCGGGCAGCTTCATCTTGGCGACCAAAGTCTTTGCGAAATTCGCGTCGGTGAAGGCCTGCACCGCGCCCATGACCGCGGG
>DATBIA010000079.1:0-16964 GCA_036557165.1 Bryobacteraceae bacterium | reverse complement strand
TGGAGCAGGGCGGCTCGCTGCTGCTCCAACTCGGCTAGAGATGGCATGGGGTGCCTCCATTACCGAGCGTATCACATACGCTCGGTTACAGGCACCCCAAAAAGCAACGAACAAAAGCCCCACTTTGATGTCGCGCACCCCCTGTCCGGCTTCGGTTGCTTCGAGCAATCGTAAGATGGATATAAGTGGTAAGTACCAGTATCTTCTGGCTTCGGGCCGCAGTCTGCTTCTACGCGGTGGGACTGTTGCATTCCATGCTGGTGCTACTGGGCAAGCGGACCGGCTTGTATCCCATCGCGCGCGGGACGTTCCGCATCGGCGCGATCCTGCAAGGTGTCGCGATCGTCGATCTCGGGATGGCCCTGGGACGCATCCCCGTCGACAACTTCTTTGAAACCCTCAGCCTGTGCGCATTTCTGATCGCACTTTTATTTTTGGCGGTGGAGTGGCGCTATCACTTCGCTTCCACCGCGGTCGCGCACTTCCCTTTGGTTTTCGTGATGACGCTGGTCGCCGCCATGGAGCGCCCGGTTGGGATCCTGACAGGCGCGCGCGAAACCTGGCTGGCGATCCACATCGTGCTGGTGCTTGCCGGGTACGCCGCGCTCGCGATTATGGCCGCGGCGAGCTTCTTCTATTTGATTCAGGAGCGTCGCCTCAAGAGCAAGAAGTCGCAGCGGTTGATCGAAAAACTTCCGCCGCTGGCGACGCTCGATAATCTGGTCAGCCGTTATCTCGAATACGCGTTCGTCTTCATTACACTGGGGATCGTGGTGGTTTTCGTGGGATCTGGAACGCGTATGATCGGAGATCCGCGCATCGCTATCTCTTTGTTTACCTGGGCGCTCTTGTTGGCCACGCTTTATCTGCGCACCACGGCCGGATGGCGCGGGCGGCGCGCGGCAGCGATGGCGCTGGCGGTCGTGGTTTGCTCAGCCATCACGTGGGCCGCGCACGTGGGTTTGCGGACGCCATGAAACTGCTGCTCACCGGTTTGAATCACCGCACGGCGCCGGTGGAAGTGCGCGAGCGGCTTGCGTTCGAAGAGAACGCCCTGCCGCGGGCGCTAGACGAGCTGTCGCGTTGCCCCGGCGTGCGCGAGGGCATGATCCTGTCCACCTGCAATCGCGTAGAGGTCGCGGTGACCGCCGATGAGGAATCGGACGCGGAAGCGTCGATTGAATGTTTTCTGGCGGAAGCACGCTGCGTGGAGCGGGGCTGGGTTTCTCCCTATCTCTACCGCTTCGGCGGCTCGGACGCGATCCGCCATCTGTTCCGCGTAGCCGCGAGCCTCGATTCCATGATCGTAGGCGAGCCGCAGATTCTCGGCCAGCTCAAATCCGCCTATGCGCTCGCCAAGGAGCGTGGCGCGATCAACGGTTATCTCGACCTGGTGATGACCCGCGCCTTCAATGTCGCCAAGCGCGTTCGTTCGGAAACCGATATAGGGGAAAGCGCTGTATCGGTCAGCTATGCGGCGGTGGAGCTGGCGCGGGATATCTTTGGCTCGCTGCAAGGCCAGCAGGTGCTGGTGGTGGGCGCCGGCAAAATGGCGGAGAGCGCCGCCCGCCATCTGCGGCGCGCCGGAGTATCCGAGATTCTGGTGACCAACCGGACCCGAGAACGGGCCGAATCGCTGGCGGAAATCGTCGGCGGCCGCGTGGTGGATTACGACTACTTCCACGATTCGCTGCCCGCTGTGGATATTCTGCTCGCCTCCAGCGGATCGCTTTCCTATATCGTTACGCGCGAGGAAGTGAAGGCGGCGATCGAGAAGCGGCGCAACCGGCCGATGTTCCTGATCGATATCGCTGTGCCGCGGAATATAGAGCCGGCGGCGGGCCAGCTCGACAACGTATTTCTCTACGATATCGACGACCTGGATAAGGTGGTCGATTCGAATTTACGTGGCCGGAACGAAGTCGCGAGGCAGGCCGAGGAGATTATCCGGGAAGAAGTGGAGCGGATGATGGCGCGATTGAAGACGCGCGAGGTCGCTCCGGCCATCGTAGTTCTTCAAGAGCAGTCCGAAGCGTGGCGTCTCGGAGAAATCGAGCGGCAGCGCGCGAAGCTCGGCTCTCTGACGCAGCAACAGGAAGAAGCGCTTGACGCGATCACGCGAGGAATCGCCAAAAAATTCTTGCATGGACCCATCACCGAGTTAGGCCGCGACCCGTCCCTGCTGAGTCTTATGCGAAAGCTTTTCCGGCTGTCCGATGAAGAATGAGAGACGGCTAGCGATCGCCATCGGATCGCGCGGCTCGGCGCTGGCTTTGTGGCAGGCGCGCCACATCGCTGCGATCCTCAATTCGTGGGACGTGGAAACGCGGATCGAGATCATCAAGACGACGGGCGACAAAATCCAAGATGTTCCGCTTGCAAAGGTCGGAGGCAAGGGCCTTTTCATCAAGGAAATCGAGGAGGCGCTGCTGGCCGGCTCCATCGATCTGGCCGTGCATAGCATGAAGGACGTGCCGGCCGAACTGCCGCGAGGGTTGACGATCGCCGCGATTCCCGAGCGAGAAGACCCGCGCGACGCTTTAGTGGGCGCTTCCCTTCGCGACGCGGCAAAAATCGGGACCAGCTCGCTCCGGCGCGCGGCGCAGCTCCGCGCCTATCGAAAGGAGCTGGTTATCGAAACTCTTCGCGGCAATGTCGATACGCGCCTTCGAAAGCTCGATGAAGGCCGCTACGACGCGATCGTGCTTGCGGCAGCCGGTTTGCGGCGATTAGGCTGGCAGGATCGCATTCGCGAGTTGATCCCTGTGGATATCATGTGTCCCGCGGGCGGGCAAGGCGCGCTGGCTATAGAGACCCGCGACGATTCCGGGGCGGTCCGCGAGATGGCGCGCAGGCTGGATCATGCCGAAACGAGAACGGTCGTGGATGCCGAACGAGCTTTGCTCGCCACCCTGGGGGGAGGGTGCCAGGTTCCCATCGGCGCCTACGCCCGGCTCGAGGGCGAAACTATCCATTTACGCGCCATCGTCGCATCGCCCGATGGATCGCGGGTCGTCAAGGGCGAACATCGCGGCTCGGACCCGGCGCGCGTGGGCGCTGAGCTTGGAAGCCGGCTGTCGGAGCAAGGCGCGCGGGAGATTCTCGACGAAGTTTATTCCTATTAACTCGGTGGCATGAAAGTCTACCTCGTGGGCGCCGGACCAGGGGATCCGGATCTGATCACCATCAAGGGACGCAAGGCGCTGGAGCGCGCCGATTGCGTCCTTTACGACAATTTGGCGAACGAGAGATTGCTGGAATACGCGCCACCCCATGCCGAACGCATTTACGTGGGAAAGAAGCGCGCGAAGCACGAAATGTCGCAGGAGGCGATCAGCGCGCTGATGGTGGATCGCGCGCGGCGCGGCTTAACCGTGGCGCGGCTAAAGGGCGGCGACCCGTTCATTTTCGGCCGCGGAGGCGAGGAGATGGAGGCGCTCGCCATGGCGGGCATTCCCTTCGAGATTGTCCCCGGAGTCACCGCCGCGCTCGGCCTGGCGGCTTACACTGGGGTTCCACTGACGCATCGCGAGCACACTTCCGCCGTGACGTTCGTCACCGGCCATCGCGTCGAGGCGATCGACTGGGCCAAGGTGGGCGCCACGGAAACCATCGTGCTGTTCATGGGCTTGGTGAACTTTGGCGCCATCGCGCATGAGCTGATTGCCAATGGCCGGTCCCCCAATACGCCCGCCATGGCCGTTCGTTGGGCTACCCGGCCGGATCAGCAAACGCTGGTGGGCACTCTGGGAACGTTAGCCGAATTGATCGCGAGTAGAGCTTTAAAACCTCCTGCGACTATCGTTATAGGCGAGGTGGTCGCCTTGCGCGAGCGGTTCAACTGGTTCGAAAAGCTGCCGCTATTCGGTAAGCGAATCGTCGTGACGCGCGATCCGCGGCAGGCGGCGGAACTCGCCGGGCCCCTGGAAGAGCTTGGCGCGGAGGCGCTCCTGCTCCCGGCCATCGAGATTCGTCCCCCTGCGGATACCGAACCGATCGACCGGGCGATCGCCCGGCTGAAAACCTACGACTGGCTGATCTTCACCAGCGTCAACGGCGTCAAATATTTTCTGGAGCGGCTGGACGCTTCGCGGCGGGACTTGCGCGCGCTGACGGCCAAAATTTGCGTGATCGGTCCGGCGACGCGCGCCGCCGTTGAAGCTCTGCATCTGAAAGTGGATCTAATGCCGGACGAATATGTCGCTGAAAGCCTGCTGTCGGCGTTTACCGAAGAGCACCTGGCGGGCCGGCGCATCCTGATTCCGCGCGCCGCCGTGGCGCGCGATCTGATTCCGAGCGAGCTCACGCGCCGCGGCGCTCATGTCGAAGTCGTCGAGGCTTACCACACCGTTGCGCCCGCCGACCTGGCCGAACGGGCTGTCGAAGTGCTCGCCCGCAAGCCGGATTGGATCGCGTTCACCAGTTCTTCGACGCTGAGGCACTTGGAGAAGGCGGTCGAGCCGGGGGCCCTGCAAGGCGTTAAGATTGCGTCGATCGGCCCGATTACCTCGCAGACGGTTCGCGAGTGCGGCTTGGATGTGGATGCGGAGGCGAATCCCCACACTGTGGAGGGATTGGTCGCCGCAATAGTGAGCGCCAGTTCAGGAGCTAACGTCGCGCGCTGAATGTGAAATTCTGGGAGAGGACTTCAACATGGATTTCGAGAGCGCGCGCAATCTGCTGGCCTCCGCGCCCCGCGTCGCCGTGTTGACCGGGGCCGGAATATCGGCCGAAAGCGGGATTCCGACATTCCGCGGCGCGGGCGGATTGTGGCGGCGCTATAGAGCGGAGAATCTGGCCACGCCAGAGGCGTTCGAGCGCGATCCCAAGCTGATCTGGGAATGGTACGACTGGAGGCGCTCTGTCATCGCCGGGATCCTGCCCAACGCGGGACACCGCGCGCTGGCGAACTTGGAGGAGCGCGCCAAGGAGTTCACTCTTGTTACGCAAAACGTGGACGGATTGCACGATCGCGCCGGAAGCCGGAATCTGCTGAAGGTTCACGGCGACATCTGGACGGTGCGCTGCACCGTCTGCGGCGCCGAGCGCGTCGAGTTGCAAACGCCCTTGAACGCCATTCCTCCTTTCTGCGCTTGCGGTGGCATGGAGCGGCCGGGCGTGGTGTGGTTCGGAGAGGCGTTGCCGGAACGGATATGGACCCAAGCGCAGCGGGCCGTTTGCGAGGCGGATGTGCTGCTGGTGGTGGGAACATCGGCCGTGGTTTATCCGGCGGCGGGGCTGGCGAACTTGGCTAAATCCGCGGGCGCGAAGGTAGTCGAGATCAACATCGCGGAGACTCCGGTATCGCGCTTCGTCGATTATTCGTTGCGGGCGCCGGCTGCGGAGGCATTGCCTCGACTGGTCTCATGAAAATTTGCTATCTGGACGCCTTTTCGGGCATCAGCGGGGATATGACTGTCGGCGCTCTGTTGGACGCGGGCGCTTCGGCCGATGCGGTCTTCAACGCGCTGCGAAGCGTCGAGACCGGAGCAAGCTATGAAGCCGAGAAAACGGTGCGCGGCGGCGTCGCGGCTACGAAGTTCCGCGTGCGCATCGAGGGCGCGCCGCGGCAGCATCGCCACTTATCGCACATATTGAAAATGATCGATGCGGCGCCTATTTCAGCGCGCGCGAAGTCTCACGCCGCGGCGGTTTTCAACCGGCTGGGCCAAGCCGAGGCGCAAGTGCATGGCGTGCCCATCGAAAAAGTGCACTTTCACGAAGTCGGCGCGGCCGATTCCATCGCCGATATCGTGGGCGCCTGCATCGCGCTGGACCTTCTGGGTGTCGAAGAGGTGCATGTATCGGCAATCAACGTGGGCGGGGGCACGGTCCAGACCGAACATGGCATGCTGCCGGTTCCCGCCCCGGCGACCGCGGCGCTGCTCGCGGGGAAACCGGTGTACGCGCGCGGACCGGACGTGGAACTCACGACTCCGACCGGAGCGGCCTTGGCGGCCACATTGGGCGCCAGCTTCGGCCCGCTTCCGCCGATGCGAATATCCGCGATCGGATATGGCGCGGGCGATCGCGATTTCCCACAACAGCCGAACGTTCTTCGAGCGTTAATCGGTGAAAAAACAGGGGCCACCGAAGCGACTCTGGTGAGCGTGATTGAGGCGAATATCGACGACTCCAGCCCCCAAGTGCTCGGTTATGCGCTGGAGCGCCTGATGGAGGAGGGCGCGCTGGACGTGTCGCTTTCTCCGCTGCTCATGAAAAAGAATCGTCCCGGAACTCTTATCCGGATCGTCGCGCGGACGGAAGACCGGGAGAAGCTTGCGCAGCTCGCGTTCGCCGAAACTTCGACGCTGGGCGTGCGGATCTACTCCGCCGAGCGGCGAGTGCAGGAGCGGGCGATGGTGGAAGTGGAGACGCAATGGGGGATGATCCGGGGAAAAGTTTCATCCCAAGATGCGTTTATGCCCGAATATGAAGACTGCCGCGCCGTTGCGCGGCGCACCGGCGAACCGCTTGCGCGCGTGATGGCCGCCGCCGCTGAAGCATACTTGAGGAAGGAATGAAATTCTATCTCACCACTCCGATTTACTACACCAACGCCGCGCCTCATCTGGGACACGCCTACACGACAATTGTCGCGGATGCCGTCAAGTGCTTCAAGAAAATGCAAGGCTATGAGGCGATCCTCACCAGCGGCACCGACGAACATGGAGTGAACGTCGAGCGCGCGGCCATCGCGCAGGGCAAGCAGCCCAAAGAATACACGGATATCATCTCCGAGGAATTCCGCAGGCAGTTCGAGATCCTCGGCCTTGCCATCGACCGTTTTCAACGCACTACTTCTCCCAACCACGCCAAGGTGGTCCAGGATCTTTTCCTCCGCTGCAAGCAGAACGGCTTCATCTATAAGGGCCATTACACAGGCCAGTACTGCATTTACGACAACGCTTTCGTGAACGACGCCAAGCCCGGCGATCCTTGCCCGGACTGCGGGCGCCCCACCGAAACAGTCACCGAAGAGAACTACTATTTCAAGCTTTCGGAATTCCAAGAGCGCCTTTTGGACTTATATGCGAAACAGCCGGATTTCATTCAGCCGGAGACGCGGCGTAATGAAGTGCTGGCGTTCGTCCGCCAAGGGCTTCAAGACCTTTCCATCAGCCGCACGAGCATAAAGTGGGGCATTCCGGTTCCGGGAGAAGACAAGCACGTCTTCTACGTGTGGTTCGATGCGCTGAGCACGTATATGAGCGCCGTCGCCGGCGAAAACTTGTGGCCGGCGGATCTGCATCTGATCGGAAAAGAAATTCTGCGCTTTCATGCGGTCTACTGGCCCGCGTTCTTATGGGCCGCCGGGCTGGAGATTCCAAAGCGTATTTTCGCGCACGGCTGGCTGCTGATCGAAGACGAAAAGATGAGCAAATCGCGCGGCAATATGGTCCGCGCCACTCCCATCCATGACGTGCTGGGAACCGATGCGCTGCGGTATTTTCTGCTGCGCGAAGTGGTATTCGGTCAGGACGGCAGCTTCAGCTACGACGCTCTGGTGGGCCGCTACAACGCGGATCTTGCTAACGGCTTGGGCAACCTTGCCAGCCGCGTCCTTTCCATGATTCACCAGTACCGCGACGGAGTGCAGCCTCGGGTTCCCGAGAATACTTCGGAATTTGGCGCTCTGGCGCGCGCGGCGATCGAGAACACGTTGGAATGTTATGAGCGGCTGGATTTCTCAAAAGCGCTGGAAGAGATCTGGAAGCTCATCGGATCCATGGATCGCTCCATCGTCGAATATGCGCCCTGGAAGCTGGCGAAGGAAGGAAATCAAGAGAAGCTCGATTTCATTCTTTACTGCGCCGCGGAGACTCTGCGCATTGTGACGGCGCTCGCGTACCCGGCGATTCCGCAATCGGCGGAAACGATCTGGTCGCAGCTCGGGATGACCGCTCCTCTGATGGATTTTCGCGTCGCCGATCTGCATTGGGGACACGGGCAGGGCGGTCAAAAGCTCGGGGCCGTGCAGGCGGTGTTTCCCAGGGCGGATGCGAAGGCCGTGATCCCGAAGATGAAGGAACGCGAAGCGGCGGAGTACGAGCGTCAGCAAGCGCTATTAGGAAAGAAGCCCGCACCGCCCGTTCCAGCCGCCGAGCGGGATGGAGCGAAAATTTCTATCGACGATTTCGCGAAAGTAGATCTGCGCGTCGGCGTAGTGAAATCGGCCGCCGCGGTGAAAGGCGCGAACAAGCTCCTGCACCTCCACATCGACATCGGCGAGCCGCAGCCGCGCAGCATTGTCGCGGGCATCGCCGAAGCGTATCAGCCTGAAACGCTGGTGGGGCGCAAAGTGGTGATCGTGGCGAATCTAGCCCCGCGCAAGCTGCGCGGGCTGGAATCGCAGGGCATGATCGTCGCCGCGTCTCTTGAGGGCGGCGCTCCGGTGCTGGCCGGTTTTCTCGAAGACGTGCCGGTGGGCGCGCGTTTGAAGTAGCGCCGAAGGGCGATGCTGGTCGATTCACACTGCCACCTCGACGATAGCCAATTCGACTCCGACCGCCAGGCCGTCATCGAGCGAGCCCTCGCCGCGGGAGTGGATCGCATGGTCGCGATCGGGACAGGCGAAGGGCCGCCGGATCTCGAAGCCGCTATCCGCCTTGCCGACCGCCACGCGGCATTCTACGCAACCGTGGGCGTCCATCCTCACGATGCGAGAAAGGCCTGCGCGGAAACTTATAAACAAATCAGCGAATTACTACAGCATCCTAAAACCATTGCATTAGGTGAGATCGGCCTCGATTACCATTACGATTTTTCGCCCCGCGAAACGCAGCGAGACGTGTTTATCGAACAAATGCGGATCGCCCGCGACGCCCGCAAACCGATTGTGATTCACACTCGCGAGGCTTGGGAAGATACGCTCGCCTTAATCGAGCGGCACTGGAAACCGTCCGGTCTGCCCGTGGTGATGCATTGCTTCTCCGGGGGGCCGGGCGAGGCCGCGCAATGCCTCGCACTGGGTTGCTATCTGAGCTTCGGCGGAATCCTGACGTTTCCAAAGGCTGCCGAGCTGCGCGAGGCCGCCCAGATGGCGCCGGCGGATCGGATTCTGGTCGAAACCGACGCGCCCTACTTGGCGCCGGTTCCGAAGCGTGGCAAACGCAACGAGCCGGCGTTCGTAGTCGAAACCGCTCGCAAGTTGGCCGAGGTGCGCGGAGAAACGCTGGAGAGCCTCGCGGAGACAACCACGCGCAATTTCGAACGTCTGTTTTTGAGTTGATTAGCTCGTCGCAGTCCCGGTGGAGGCGGACGCGCCAACCGGTTCGCACCGGGGCGAGTTCGCTGGCGCCGAGCGCAGATATTGCGTCGGCCAGGAAATTTCGCGGCCCAGCTCTCGCGCGGCGCGCAAAGGGAAATAGGGATCGCGCAGCATTTCCCGCGCGAGCAGTACCAGATCGGCTTGGCCAGTGGCAATGATGTGATCCGCTTGAGCGGAGGAAGTAATCAGGCCCACCGCCCCGGTAAGGATTCCGGCTTCGCGCCGGATGCGCTCGGCGAATGGAGTCTGGTATCCGGTTGCCATGGGAATTTTCACGTTGGGGGCGTTGCCGGCCGACGAGCAATCGATCAAGTCTACGCCCAAGGGGCCCAATCGCCGCGCGAGCTCGACCGATTCGTCCATCGTCCAGCCGTCCTCGCGCCACTCGGTGGAGGAGATCCGCACGAACAGTGGCTGCCGCTCGGGCCAGACGCCCCGGATCGCGGACGCGACTTCGCAGAGCAAGCGGATCCGGTTATCGAACGAGCCGCCATAGCCGTCGGTCCGATGATTGCTGATCGGAGAAAGGAACTCTTGAAGCAGATAGCCATGCGCGGCGTGGATCTCGGCGACGATGAATCCAGCGTCGACAGCCCGCCGCGCGGCTTGCGCGAACGCCTGGACGATGCCGCGAATTTCCTCAGACGTCAGTTCCTTCGGCGTTTCATATCCTTCGTTGAAGGCAATTGGGCTCGGGCCCACCACCGGACTCCAGCCGCCTTTCGAAGCCGGCGCCGTCCCCAGTCCCTCCCACGGCACGAGCGTGGACGCTTTGCGCCCGGCGTGAGCCAACTGAATTCCGCTCAGGCTGCCTTGCTGGTGGATGAACCGCGTGATGCGAGAGAAAACTTCAATGTGGCCGTCGCTGTAAATTCCCAAATCCTGCGGACTGATTCGCCCTTCTGCCGTCACGGCTGAGGCCTCGGTAAGAACCAGGGCGGCGCCGCCAACCGCCCGGCTGCCCAAATGAACCAGGTGCCAATCGTTGGGGTAGCCGTCGATGGACGAATATTGGCACATCGGCGAGACCACGAGTCGATGGGGCAGCCGAACGCCGCGGATCTTGAGTTCTTCAAACAGATGAGCCATGTGTGTTAAGTATCGAATTGTACAATGCTGAAAATCGCGCTCACCATCGCCGGGTCGGACCCGAGCGGCGGCGCCGGAATTCAGGCCGATCTCAAGACTTTTTACCGGTTCGGAGTGCATGGCGAAGCGGTTTTGACGCTAATCACCGTGCAAAACACGCTCGGAGTGCAGCGCGTGGAAGTCCTCGCCCCTGAATTCGTCGCGGAGCAGATCCGGGCCGTGGCGGCCGATATTCCCCCGCACGCAGCCAAAACGGGCGCGCTGGGAAGCGCTGACGTGGTGGACGCAGTTGCGCGCATAGCGGAATCGTTCGCATTTCCGCTGGTCGTCGATCCGATCATGTCGAGCAAGAATGGTGTCGCCATGCTGGACGCGCAAGCACGAGTTGCACTTATCGAGAAATTATTACCCCTCGCGTTTCTAGCGACTCCGAATCTCGCCGAGGCAGAGGCGCTCGCCTCGATGCCGGTCCGCGATCTCGAAAGCATGGCGCGCGCCGCGGAAAAGCTGCTCTCCATGGGCGTGAAAAACGTGCTCGTCAAAGGCGGACACTTAGAGGGCGAGCCCGTGGATCTGCTGCTCTCCGCCGCGGGGGAATTCCGGCAATTCCCCGCGCCCCGCATTGCAACGCCCCATACTCATGGCACGGGATGTACATACTCGGCGGCGATTACCGCGAATCTTGCCCTCGGCAAAGAACTGACGGAAGCGATCGGCTGCGCGAAATCGTTCGTCACTGAAGCGATTCGGAGCAATCCAGGTCTAGGCTCCGGCTCAGGGCCGCTGAATCACTTCGCGAGATAAGAGAAATACGCGATTGGAATCGCCGTTTCCGGCCGGCCATTGCCAGTGCAATCCGCCATCGCGAGCCGCCCACGCAGCAGGCGCGAAAAAATCGGCTTCAGGATGGCGCTGAATCGCTTCCGCGATTTCATCCTCGTTGCGCGCGACGATCGTGGTCGCGATGGGCGCGCCGGAGTTCAGGCCGAATTTGTGCAGCCGGCCTTCAAAAATCGGCCGCAGTTCGCTCAGCCGGTTGAAGTCCGGCGCTGTCACGAGAACGCCCAGATATTCGAAATCCGGCGGAATTCGCGGCCGGGTGGAGCGAGGATCCTGATACATATAGTGAACGGAAGCGAGCGGCAGGCAAGCCGAATAGAACTGATCGTCCGGTTCGATCAGGATGAGATCGTTGCCCCGACGAAGGGCTGCGTAACGTTCGAGTGGCGCATACGAGGGGTTCACAGACTCGGGTCCAAATGGGAGCCCCCATGGCCGCTCCGGTGCGCGAGCCTTGACCGCAAACAAGATCAATGCGCCGGTCAAGGCCAGAAACCCCGCGCGCCTGGGAACGGCGAGCGCGGCCAGCATCGCCAGTGCCGGAAAAACCGGCGCCAGGTGCGATGCGTTCCGGTAGCGAAAACTCAATACGGCCGCGAGAATCATGCCGGTCCAGACCAGCACGACCCGCTCGGCTGGGCGGAGCCCGCGGGCGCGGGTCCAGGCGAACCACGCCAGCGCGATCGACACGGCGACGAGCAGCGGAGGATCGAGCAGCCAGAGCCGCCTGAAATAGAAGCCGAGCTGCGACTCACCGGAAATCTGAGGAGGCGATCCCGCGCCATACACGACCGTCTGCATCAGCACGTACTCGCCCCAGAACCATCGCAGATGGACGAAAAGCTGATATAGATGCCACGGCGCGGCGACGATGGCCGCGACCGCCGCCGCCTGCGCAATCCGCTTCAGGCGCGGCCGCTCGCGCCCGATCACGCAGTAAACGGCGAGAGCAAGCAGCGGGAGCGCCCCCGCAACGCCTTTGGTCATCATGGCCGCTCCGGTCGCCCCGCCGAATACAAGGAGGCCGAATCGCGATTCGAGCTTCGGGTCGCGGCCCAGCGCATACATGGCTAACGCGATTTCGAAAGCGAGGAGCCCATCGGTAAGCCCGATCCGGCTCATGTCGAAGAACAGCCGGCTGGAGCCAAGCAGCAAAGCGGCCGAAAGCCCTATCGCCCAACTGCCGGTCTCGGACCACGCCCACGCAAAGACGAGCGCGCAAGCGGCGGCCCCCGCGACCAGCGAAGACCAGCGCAGGGCGAGCGTGGTGTGGCCAAGGAGCTTCACGCCCGCGGCCGAGAGCCAATAGAGAAGCGGGGGCTTCCAAAAAGCGTAGCGCCGGAGAAACTGCGGGTTCAGCCAATCCCCGTGATCCGCCATCTGAAAAGAAATAGAGGCGAAAATCGCCTCGTCCTGCGCCTGAATTCCGGCCACGGGATCGATGTAACCGGTTGCAATCGCTGGATTTCCCGATTTCCACCCCAGCAGAAGCAGACAGCACAAGAAGACGGCAAAAACCGCGCCGCGGCGCATCATTCGGTGAGATTGTCGCACACCCCGGACAACTACTTACTATAGTGCTCCACGTACCCACCTTGATGGCCGGACTCGATCGCGGCGTGCTTTGGCTGCTCGCGCCGCTTTCCGCCGCCATCCTGGTCAGCGGTCTGGATGATCTGGCGGTGGACCTGATGTGGGCATTCACTTGGTTCAAAGACCGGCTAATCCCTTCGGCGCGGCTATTTCCGCCCGGAGAGCGCCAGCTTGACTCGGCGCCTCGCCGCCGGATCGCGATTCTTCTTCCTTTGTGGAAAGAGCATCGGGTTATCGGCGAAATGCTGGAGCATAACCTGGCGGCGATCCGCTACGATGCCTACGATATTTTCGCCGGCGTCTACCCCAATGACCTGGAAACCGGGGAGGCTGTGGCGAAGCTGGCCCATAGATTCAAAAACGTCCACCTCGCGGCGGTCCCGCACGACGGCCCGACTTCAAAAGCGGACTGCCTGAATTGGGTGTTTCAACATCTGCTGATCGAGGAGGAATCGCGAGGAGAACCTTTCGATATCGTGATGGTCCACGACGCCGAGGACTTGATTCATCCCGAGGAGCTGCGCTGGATCAACTATTATGCGGCGCGCTTCGATTTCATCCAAACGCCGGTTCTGCCGCTCGCGACTCCGTTCCGGGAGATCACTCACGGCTTATATTGCGACGATTTCGCCGAGAACCACACCCGCGATATGACCGTGAGGCCGCGCTTCGGCGGATTCGTTCCCGGCGCGGGCGTGGGGACGGGGTTCCGGCGCGATGCCCTTGAGAGACTCGCAATCGCCTCCGGTAACCGGATCTTCGATCCGGAGGCGCTGACGGAGGACTACGCCAACGGTTTGCGCATGTTCCGGCTCGGATGCCGCCAGACATTCGTCCCCCTGCTCTGGAATCGGGGAACGAACGACTTCGTGGCCACGCGCGAATTTTTCCCGCGGAAGTGGCGCGCGGCCCTCCGGCAGCGTTCGCGCTGGATCACCGGCATCGCCCTTCAGGGCTGCCAGCAATTCGGGTGGCGAGGAACGCCGGGCGAGATTTATTGGCTCTGGAGGGATCGCAAGGCTCTCATCGGAAATCCGATGAACCTCATGGCCAGCGCCGTCTTCTGCTATGGGCTCGCGACAGCCATCTGGACGCGCGTGAGCGCTGGCGCCGCGGAGTTGGCTGTGGCGACGCTTGCGCTACAGATGCTGCGGTTCGCGATTCGGATGGGGTGTTCGGCGCGGGTCTATGGACTCGGGTTCGCTCTGGGAGCGCCCGTGCGCGCGTTATACGGAAACGTTCTCAACTGCGCCGCCACAATGCACGCCCTCGCCGGTTATTCGATGGCGCGCATCCGCGGCGAGCGCCTGCGGTGGCTCAAGACCGATCACGCCTATCCTACGCGCGCGGCGCTGCTGGAGCACAAGCGGCGACTAGGCGAGATTCTGGTTGGCTCCGGGCAGCTCACCGCGGCGGCGCTCTCCGCCGCTCTGGAGACGCTTCCGGCCGCCATTCGCCTAGGCGAGCATTTGGTCGGCACGGGACGGCTCAGCGCCGACGAGGTCTACGACGCGCTCAGCTTTCAGCAAGGCCTGCCCCGCGCGCGGATCGAGCCGGAAGCAGTGTCTCCACAGGTCGCCCACGCGCTCCCCATTCGCACGGCGAGAGAATGGAAAGTCCTGCCTTTTCGCGTGGCCGAGGGAAGCCTGTTTCTGGCCGGACCGGAGATCCCCAGCGTGGAGATGAGCCGCGCTCTTCAAGGGTTCACAGCCCTGGAGTTGAAGTTCCATCTGGTGACGCCGGATGAGTTTGAAGTCTTAAGCTCCGCGTTACTCTAGGGACTTGGCGTCAGCCGATCTCATTCAAGCCGCCCGGGACGCGCGCGAGCGCGCTTGCGCGCCGTATTCGAATTTTCGCGTCGGCGCCGCGCTGGAGGACGGTTCGGGCCGCTACCATCTGGGCTGCAATATCGAGAACGCAACCTACGGTCTCACCATTTGCGCGGAGCGCGTGGCGGTATTCAAAGCGATTTCCGAGGGCGCGCGCAATTTCCGGCGAATCGCCATTGCCGCCGATACGGCTCGCCTGACTCCGCCTTGCGGCGCCTGCCGCCAGATCCTGTGGGAATTCTGCGGAGACATAGAAATCGTGCTGGCGAATCTGCAAAGCGACGTTGAAACTCTCAGCCTGAAAACCCTGTTCCCCTTGGCATTTGACGCCTCGTTTTTGTAACTGCCCACGCGCGTTTATGGCCGCGAACCCATCAAGGCTTTCAGCCGGGCAAATGCCTGACGGTGAGCGAGATCGGCTTCGATCATCTCGATTTCCACCTCGGCGCGTGCGGCCCTCATCTCAAGAGTGTCGGTATTTGTGCTCACATTCATCAGGGAAGCCACGGACGATCCCATTTTGCTGGCCATCTGACTGAGCTGTCGCGAGCGTTCCAGATCGAGGTACGATTTCTTCACATCGCCGGCGACTTTGGCCTTGGTTAGTTGCAGGGCCATTTCGGCCATCCCAAGCTGCGCCCGGGCCTCCTTGACGGCGTGCTCGCGCTTGCCGAAATCGAAAAGGTTGTAGGACGCGAATACGCCGCCATATCCGAAGCTGCTCGGAAGGGCCGGAATTGCGTTCTGAAACAGGAATCCGCTCACGGCCGCCACCGTGGGGACGTATTCCAGCTTCGAGATAGCTGAGGCGGCTCGCGCCTTGACCACGTTC
The DNA here is from genome assembly GCA_036557165.1 of Bryobacteraceae bacterium. Lineage (GTDB taxonomy): Bacteria > Acidobacteriota > Terriglobia > Bryobacterales > Bryobacteraceae > Palsa-187. Next base: position 1,510 of record DATBIA010000079.1, on the reverse strand, counting down.
TGCTCCGCTTCAAGAACTTCCAGATTTCCGGCGCCGGATTTATCGGCCACTTCATCGAGAGAGATGTTCTCCACTAGCGGCTCCGGAATCGCCGGATCCAATTCCGTGTGCTCCGGCCAACCCATGGCTTGGTTCAGAGATGCCGTCAGTTGCTTTGCTTCCGCGGCGGCGGTGTCGCGAGTCTTCCTCGCGTCCGCCAGCTCCGTTTCCCGGCCCGCCGGTCCTCGAACGGGTTCGATGGAGGCCGCGGCATAAACCGTGCGGCTCTCGGCATTCCGCAATTTCAATTCGGAGTCCGTCAGCCGGCGCTGGGCGATCAGGAGCTTAAAGTAGGCTTCTTCCAACTCCTGCTGGCGCGCATTTTTCGCCACGGAAACTGCCGCTTTGGCCACCGCTACGCGTTCGTCCGCGCGGGCGATTCGGACGGCTTGGTGGACGATAAACAGCGGAGTAATCGGCTGCGTGAACGTGAGCGCCGCGATGGTTTGGTTCTGGGAAAAAATCGGTAGTGGGACCTGCACCAACGGGCCTCCCGGTATCGGACGGCGAAGCGTCAGATATTGCCCGAGGAAATCCGTGAAATGCAAATTCGTAAAAGTAGCGCCGAATTTGGGAAAGTAGTCGGCTTGCACGCCGAGCCGATGCTGTTTCGCGGCTTCGATGGAGAATTGGCCAAGTCGCGAAACCGGGCTCGAAACGGGTGGATCGGCGGCCCTCTTCACCTGCTCGAGAGTGATTTTCCGAATATGGCCTGTTGATCCGGCTATGGCGGGCGCCGGCGGTGCGCCCGTCTGGATCGTGAGGGCTGGCGTCTGCCCCGCGGCAAGTCCCGCGATGCAACCCAAGGCGAAGACGGCCGTGGTCGATCGCACATAGTTTTCGAGCATCGGAGCCTCCCAGCCGTCCGATGTCCGTTTCAGATCCCCGGATGTATTAACTTCCGGGGTGCGCGACATAAAAGTGGGAGCTAGGCCGCCCGGCGGCCCTCCCAGTAGTCTTCAAAGCGTCCGTTGAGATGACGGCAACGGAGGGCGAGAATTGCATTGGCGCCGCGGACTGTCCAGAACATGCCGGAACGCTTGAGCCGAGAGCCGATCACTGTCTTGCAGCCGGCTTCAATCACGCCCGAGCCCACGAACAGATGCTGTTTGCGGAATTGGGGGAAGCGCATACGGGCGGCGTTTCTTTCGAAATACTCCGCCTCTATGCGGACCTTCTCCGCGACCTCGGCGTCGCGGGCCTGGATAGATCGCAGCGATTGCACGAGCTTTTCGATTTGGCCTTGGTCGAGCCAACGCTTTTGATGGACGTTCATCCAGGCCTTTTGTTGCCGCTCATCACGGGGATGCAGCCTGCGAACCAGATCCCATAGGTGCTGGCGAGCATGATATAGATCGACGATCTGAATCGCGCTCGGAAAATGTTCCTGGGCCAGATTCCAGATCCACTCGGCGCCGTCCCCTATCACCACCTTGTTTTGCGCGCGGCTCCAGCCGCGTTTCCACGCTTC
>DATBIA010000078.1:0-17697 GCA_036557165.1 Bryobacteraceae bacterium | reverse complement strand
CGCCCGTTTCCAAGCGGCGCACCGCCGCCAATTTAAACTCTTTCGTGAACTTCCTTCGAGACAGACTCATGGCTCTCTTCTCCATTCAATGAAATTTGAGCCTTAACTGGTTGTCTCAATTTTGGGGGCCACTCCAAGCTCATCTTTCGGGCGTTCGACATTAGAGGGGATGTGCCTAGGCGGGTGAAGTGAGTGCCCACATGGGTAAGTGGGTAAATACCCAGTTACTGGAACTGCACGTTGGTCACCTGGCACCAGCCTGAATCCACTCAGCGGGAATCAGTTTCGCACCATCACGCCACTCTTCAATCAGATGCACACCAAGTATGTTTCCCCACACCGTATCAGCAGCGTGGTCGAGCACTATGATTTGAAATTTTTGTCCAAGTGTTTTCGAGACGGCCGCTAGCACCTCGAAAATCTTGTGAACACGCTGAACGTCGTCTTCTGCGAGCTTTGGATCGAGATCCATTTCTGTAGGACTCGCTGCTAGTTTCTTCGGAAAATACACCTGGCTGGGCTGGTCCAAAACTAAGAATGATGGGACCGGAGAGCCTGGCAGTTCGGCAAAATATTCGTGAAGCGCCAAAGCCGTTGCCACATGATAGGACAACCAATTTGACCCGCTTCCAACTTCCCAGAGGAAATCCTCGCGGTGCAGTCGCTTGATTTTGAGAGTCAACTCGGTGATCGAGAGCGACACTGGATCTTCTGGCTTTTCAACGCCGAGATCGGGCAGCAATCGGCTGACAAGAGCTGATAGCCTGTCCAGGGCGCGTTGCTCTTTAGCTTTGAGCGCTTTCTCGTCGACTTCGCGAGTCAACTCACTGATCTCCCGCGCCAATTCCTCTCGCCGACGGAGTAGCTCGTTGTCCGAATTCAGCCGGTCGAATAGGGCCAAGTCGGCTTCGAGTCGCCCAAGGAATCGAGACGCGCTCAGTTCGGTGTAACGATGACGAGCCTCCTTTTCGGAGAGGGACTGAAGTGCGGAAATCCTCTTCTGGACAGTGCTGAGTTGATCCGCCAGGGTGTTGAGTCGGGTGCGGACACGGCTGTACTCTCGGTCAAAAGTTTCAGGCAGAGTGCGAAACTCAGTTCGAGTACGTTCAACCTCCCGCAGAGAGTCGACCAATTCTCCGAGATGTTGATGTGTCGCTTCCATCTCGTTTCCACATATTGGACACGATTGGAGGTCGAGGCTCCGGTTCAGAAGCCACTCTGAAATTCCTAGCCGCTGTTCTTCCACTTGCAGCGCGGCGCGGTATTCACTGGCTGCTCTACGGAGGCGGGACATCTCTACCCAGCGTTGGCGAAGTTGTGTCATCTCTATCGATAGCTCCGATTCTTCATTTCGAAGTTCAGTGAGCTCGACCATCACGCTGTCGATCGTGTTTTCGGACACTCGTGGGGACTCGTATTCACGGTTTACGAGCCCTCGTAGTAGGCGAATTGCTTGATCCTGAGGCAGCCTGACTTCAGTGGAAATAGGCACGAGGCCGAGTTCTCTGGCCTGGGACACAGCGATATGAAGCTCGGCGAGCCACCTATCCGAAGACTGTTTCATCGCATCTAGCTGGCGCGTTAGGCGGCGTTCCTGTTTTCGCAGTTCATCCAATCTGTGGCGCTTAGCAAGGATGTCAGGGGTCAATACTCCTAGAACGTAGGGGAAGATCGTTTGCAACTTCTGCCGATGTTCCATTGTGTCAGCTTTGAAAAAGAGAACGTCCGGGTTCGCAATGACATTTTGCGGCTGGAACATAAACGCAGCGAGGTCCCGAAAACTGGGGCGCGCTCGAAATGTGCCGGATGAATCCGGATCGAAATCTAGCGTTGTGAGACCGGCAAGTTCATCCAGGTACGTCTTAACGAAATCGCGGTTCGTGTTTTTCGATGGAGCCGTCTCAGGAACGACGACCGAAGCTCCTTCCTGAATGTACATTTCGCTTGTTGATTGAAATTCGCCAGGCTCTTTGCGGGCCAGGAGCAACTGTCCCTTTGGTGTTTGAACGACAACGCCAAACCAATCCGTAAGGTCTCGGATTGTGTTCACAGGAATGGCGCAGCGTCCGGAACCCAGACAATAATCCACGATCGGTACGATTGCGGATTTTCCTGTTTGAGAAGCACCCGTAATTACATTCACGGCACCGGTTTCAAATGCCACCCTTCTCACTGCCTGAGTGCGGTTGCGGGGCCAGAGAATTACTTCCTTGAGCTGGAAATCCATCAGAAGGTCACCTTCAAGATACTTCCGATTTCAAAAGCTGTCAGTTCGCTGAACCATTCGCCTAATTTAGAGGCCATGTGGTACGACATTGGAAGCACTGGGTTACTCTCCAAGGCGGTGCCTGGAAGTGGCAGCAGCGTCCCCGTTCGCGCGTCCAAATGACACAAGCGGCTCGATAGGAGCACTTCGATGCTCCTAGACGTGAGCTCTCGATATTGAATTGCGCGTCGATTGATCGAAAGCAGGAGATCAGTTCCTGCCTTTTCGACCGAAACGCACTTTTCAGCAAAGCCTCGCAATCCAAGGCGATTCGATCCGAGTAACTCTAATATTTCGGCGTTGAGCAGCATGGGAAGCGCTACGAACAGGTATGGAAGAGGAGGCCCGGACTTCTCGGGATGCTTAGCTTGGAATCCAACAACAAATCCGGCAAGTAGCGCCGCGCCGTAGGCTTGATTCTGAACAAGCCCGATTTCTTGGTCCAGCACCCCCATTACCGCTCTCCCCTGAGCAAAGCTGCATAGCGTGGATGCCAGCCGATGTCAGGTTTATCGGCTAGCATGTGGAAGCAACCGGGAGTGAAATCGTCTGGCACCTCGATACCTTCCAGTCGGCGTCTTTCGGCAAGACATTGTAATGCGAGCTTTCTGCCCCTAAGCCTTTCGTCCGAAAGATTCGTGTCCAGCTCCAAAAGTTTTCGAAGATTATCCCAAAGGGTCTTTAGGGCACTCTCGAACTCCAGCAGGCTTTCGCGGTTTACGTACCCACGCTCGGCGTACTGAACAATGTTCGCTTTGGCGCTGAGGAAATCGGATATAGCCTTAAAGATCTCCTCCTCCGGGGAATCCACAAGTTGGAGCTGCTGCACATACATGCAAAGGCGATTAGCCGTGATGTCCTGCTCGGTGGGTGGAGCGCCTGCAAAACTCGGTAAATACGGCCTCGATTTGAGTTTGTTCCTGAAGCTTGTCAGCTCGCGTCGAAACTCATCGACTGAAAGGACGGCAGGAAGACCTTTCTCGATGCACACGTCGACTGTAGCCTTAACCCATCCGAGACCTCTTAAGAGTACATCCTCCGCGACGTCCTCATCGATTAGGGCCTTCTTCATCTCTGCAACGAGGTCTTCGTAGGCATGGCCGGAGCCTGAACTCAGCGTGAATCTCTGCACGATCTGTTTCAGGACGTCTCGATTGGCCTCACTGAACACAACGTCAAGCTGCTCTCGCAGCGGCTGCGGGATTGAATCAGCTTTTTTGGAGCGCGTTGACTTCCCATAAAAACTCGCCAGCGCAACGTCAATCGCCGCTACGGCGTCCGCGTCCGTCTTGGATTCCGAGAACCGAACGCACAGCCCTCCGCGCCTCGGCTTGGCCACGTAAATTTGAAAGGATGTTTTCGAGGGATCTATGTCGCCGGAGTTACAACCGTCGATCCAGTTTCTGATTGTTTTCCAGAGTTCAACTGAACGGTCAGCAACAGGATTACTTTCGAGGCCGGATTTGGTTTGGACTAGAACATCCCCGTCCTTGCCGTGATGCGCAACGTCTTCGAGAACTTCAAGGCTAACGGTCGCTCCGGGCGTGGCACCGAGTAGAAGATGAACAAGGCGGGTGCATTGTAAGGAGTAGCCATAGTATTGGCCGGGAACGTGCGGCGACTGTTTCTTCTTTGACAAGGCAGTAATCTGTCTTCGGCTGCAAGCCGTTAGTGCTTAAGAATGTCTCGAAAAAAGAATTGTATGACACTTCAAACGGGGGCCGTGGTCAACCGCATGATGGCCGCCATCTCCCGAGAGGCGTTATTCCGTTTATTCCGTTAAGAACGGCCCCGATAACGGACCTCGAAGAATCAGTGAGTTGCCCGGCCCTGTATCAACGCCTTGAACGCATAAGTTCTTTGTTTACGTTCGACGTGTAATTTCCCAAGCTGGACGTCGCGGGTTCGAGTCCCGTCTCCCGCTCCACTAATTCAACAAGTTGCGAGCATCGCCGGTTTCCTGAGCTGCAGTTTGCCAATGACTACCTGCAGACACCACGGGATCGCAATCTGCACGCCGGTCTGGTAGAGTTCTGTTTAGTTGGTATGAAATAGAGGCATCGAGTGAACACGGGAAGGCCCCTGGGAACTGGGCGATGGCGGCGCACCACGAGCGGCCGTCCGATGCCTGTTCACCGATCCGCAGGTGGCGCATATTGGCCTCACGGAGACGGAAGCGCGGCGCCAAGGGATTACCGTTCAAGTAGCGAAGCTTCCCACGGCCTCCGTTCTAAGAACGCTCACGACCGGCGAGTCCCAGGGGTTCATGAAAGCGCTGATCGCTCCAGACGATGGCCGCATTCTGGGCTTCACGATGGTGGGGGTGGAGGCCGGCGAGGTCATGACGGTGGTGCAGATGGCCATGCAGGCTGGATTTCCCTATACGGTGCTGCGCGAGTCCGTTCTGACGCATCCGACCATGGTGGAAGGGCTCAACGTACTTTTTCTCCATCGTCAAACCGTCGAAAGCAGTTTCAATCAACGGCGCCGCAAGCGCCCGCGCGTGGCCGAAGATTTCCACGCGCCGCGTGGAGGCGGATGGGCGCAACGTCTTCTATCGCGAGCGGGACGGGCGGATGCTCCCGTGGTGCTGTTGCTGCACGGATTTCCAACGTCTTCGTTTCAATTCCGGGAACTTATGCCGCGACTCGCGGACCCGTACCGAGTGATCGCGCCGGATCCGCCGGGCTTCGGATTTACCGAAATCCCGGCGCAGCGCCGCTACGCGTATACGTTCGAGGCTCTCACGCAGACGATGGAGCGCTTCACCGACGCGCTGAACCTTACGCGCTATGCGCTGTATGTTTTCGACTTGTGCGCCTCTAGGGGTTTTCGTATGGCGATGGCTCACCCGGAACGCGTCGCGGCTATCGTTTCGCAAAACGGCAACGCATATGAAGAGGGATTAGGCGATGCGTGGGGCCCATTCGGCGCTACTGGAGCGCGCCGAGCGCGGAGAATCGGGAGGCGATTCGCAAAGGGCTCAATGGGGATGGCATGCGGAGAGGACGCGTTGGGAATCGGCGACGAGAGTCTCATCGCGCCCGAGGGCTACACTGTGGACGCGGCTCTGATGGCCCGACCGGGCAACATCGATATTCAGTTGGACCTGTTTCTCGACTACGCGAATAACGTGAAACTCTACCCGGCGTTTCAATAATATTTCCGGAAGTGGACGCCTCCGCTGCTCGCTAATTTGGGGAAAGAACGACCCTTACTTCATCCCGGCGGGCGCCGAAGCCTTCCAACGGGACAATCCAAATGCAACGGTTGAGTTTCTGGATACGGGGCACTTCGCGCTAGAAACGCATGTGAATGAAATCGCCGCTTCCATGAGACAGTTCCTGGCGGAGACGATTGGTAAACGATAAAGGTCAATCTTGCGCCGCGGAAATCTGTTCCCTGACGATTAGCTTGTCGACAGTCCGCTCCCGATATGGAGCTTTTCGATTCAGCCCCGACGGATCGCAATGCGCCCGATGGCGAGGGCCCCAATCGCGAAGGCGCCAACCGCCGTGGCTCCAAGGGCAAGTCCGACCGCTGCCAGCCCGGTTGGGGCCGAAGAGTTCTGAAATTTGCGAAGGATTTTCATGAACGCGATTTTAAGCCCGCGGATCGTCTTGCGCGGCGCGCCGTGAAAGGAGCGAGTCCCGGGCCGATTCCACGGAGAACAAATAATTCACTTTCGAAACCGGGAAGAGGCGGCAAACGATCCGCTCCCCGAGCCGAGCGAGATAAGAGTCGCGCCGAACCAGCAGATGGCTGACGCGCATCGGACAGCAGTATCGCTTTAAGGCCCCCTCGCAGCCGCCGATGAACTTCATCCGCCGGATGCCTGCGTTCATCATCCATTCGAGCACGTAGCTCCGCAAAACAATCGATACCGAATCCTTGGCATAGCGCGCGTGGTTGAGCTGTATGAGAACGAACGCAGTTCCCTCGGATACCCAGCCGCCCATGATGCTGATCCACTTTCCATTCGTGTCGCGCAGTCCTGAAAAAAACGCCTCCGGCAACTCCGCGAGCACTTTCTGGGATAACCGAAGCCTTGCGCCGTTCCCCTTGATTTCTTGAGCGGGGAACAGCGAGGCCATTCCCGCCAAGGCCTCCCGGCGCTCGATGTTACTCTCGAACTCCCATCGCGCGCGTTCGGCGCGCCGCCGGTAGTAGCGCATGTTGCGCCGGGTCTGCGGCCCGAGCCGGGAGAGAAAGGCATCATATGTCGAATCGAGTTGGAGATGGACGGGGATTTCAAAACTCACTACTCGCGCGGCCGTCTCCCCAGAGCCTTCCCGCCCGGAAGGATAGGCCGCGGCGTTCATGCCGCCCAATTGGCACAACCAGGTGAATCTCTCGCGCAGAATGGCGTTCCAAGCGAGATCGGCGACTTCGTCGAAATACTCCTCGGACGCGAGAATTCCTCCATCGCCGCATAAATCCCCGCATTCGACGATGCCCACGGGAATCCCGAAAAGACACCGCTTTATGCAGTACGCTATGCCGGCCAGCAGCGAGTTGCGATAGACGGCCACGGCAAACGGCCGTCCCTTGCCCGCCTGGGCCGTGGCGAGAAAATAAGGGAAAGTCTTGGTGAGGTCTTTCGAGTAGCCGGTCCGCTTCAGAAGGTCGTTGACGTCGGGCTCCAGGCGCAGAATATCCGTCAAATTGCGAGCGGGAATCACGCTGAATTTGGTTTCGGACAATTCCTTGATCCACTCACGCACGGGCTGGTTGCTCTTGTGCCGCCCGGTTGCGCCGTTACGCGCCTTCACGTAACATTATTTCAGCATCGCTTCGCGCCCTTTTTAACGCATGGGCCGTCCCATTTACCGCCGCGTGCGCCACTCTCTCGCTAATAGGGGCCTGCGAGGAACTTTGAACAAAGCCGTCCAAAGCCTCGCCGGCGCGATCGCTCACAAATTGGGGAGCCGCCGCGCGAACGCGGAGGAAACGATTCACCCATTCGACCTTGCTTACCATGTCGATACCAGCGGTCTTATTTGGGGCGAGGATCTTCCCAGCCCGCACTCGAATACGGTTTGGTCCACCGCCTATTACGGGATCGCTCCCTCTATCTTCCATCAGGTGATCGAAAAATTCGAAATCCGCGCCGCTCCGGACTGGTCCTCTTTCACGTTCGTCGACCTCGGCTGCGGAAAAGGCCGCGCCCTCATGCTCGCCTCGCGTTGGCCATTCCGCGCTATCGTGGGCATCGAAATCTCGCCGGAGCTTGTCCAAATCACCCAACGCAATCTCGCCACGTTTTCCGCTCCCTGGCAGCAGTGTTACGTCTTGGAGGTCCGGGAAGGCGACGCCGCTTCGGTGGCTCTTCCATCCACCCCGCTGGTGGTTTACATCAACAATCCGTTCGCGGCGCCGGCTCTGGAACTCTTCTTGACCAATCTGGAACGTTCGCTCCAGAGCGAGTCGCGCGAGGCGTGGATCCTCTATTTCACACCGATGGCGGATAAGGTCTTCACCCGCCATCCCACTTTTGAACCGCAGTTCGCAACGGAGATCGCCATGCAAGAGGAGGACGCACTCGCGGACCGCTTCCACAGCAGGCGGGAAGCCGTCGTGGTCTATCGTTATGCGCCTCGCAGCTCCGTTGAATCCGGGCGAGCCGCTGGGAATCCCTGACTCAAACCACGCGAAATTGGCATCTAATGGCCGATGCTGGGATGGCTTGCATACTCTCTGTTCACGATCGCATTCGGCGCCGCCGTAGTTCTGAAAGGGGGCGTTTCCCCACGGCAATGGGAGTGGATCGCCCTGGCTATTTCCCTAGCCGCGCTGCTTGTGTATGCGTCCAAACCGAAGGGGCCAAAACCGAAGGGGCCGGAAAGCCGTGGGGGCGACGCGGGCATCGCCCTGCTAATGGCGATCTCAAGCTGGCTGTTCCTGCAACTGATCCCACTGCCTTCCGATTGGGTCAAGGCGATGACGCCCCTCCGCTGGCAGGCCGCGAACGCAGCTTCGAGCTTGACCGGAATTCTGGAACGGTCGTGGCTAAGCCTATCGGTGGCGCCACCGGCGGGCGTGGAGAGGTTGCTGGATGTGCTCCCGGCCATCGCCGCGTTCGTCATGGCGCGCCGCCTCTCCTATTCCTGGCCGCGCAGGATTTGGATCTTCCTGGCTCCGGTGATCGCGGTGGCATGGCTTGAGAGCCTTCTGGGCATACTGCAGTTCTACCTGGCCCGCGCGAGCGGAAAAGACCATGCCGCATCGGGCACCTACATTTATCACAATCATTTCGCTGGATTGCTGGAATTAGCTTTTCCTCTGGCGGCCTGGGGAGCGATCGCGGTGTGGCGAAAGGGAACCGGGCTCGGCCAGGACACAACTCAAGTTGCATTACGAACCTCGGCGTTGGCGGCCATCGCCGTGTGTCTTTTTATGGGGATCCTCGTGTCGCTTTCCCGGATGGGTTTTGCGTCCACCGTGGCGAGCCTTATGGTCACGGCCGCCATCGCAGGGATCTCCCTACGACAGAAAGGGACGGGGCGTTTGCGGCGCAGGTGGTTATGGGCCACGCCGGTTCCCGTCTTGCTGGTTCTCTTATTCATCGTTCCGCCGAAGGAGTTAGTGGAGCGCTTCCAGAACCTGGTTGCCGAACGCGATTTGACGCAAGACGCGCGAGCCCAAATCTGGAGCGACGCGATACACGTCATCGCGGCGTATCCGTGGACCGGGGTGGGACTGGGAGCGTATGAACACGGCCAATACCGCTTCAAGAAGGCCATGCCAGTGAACAGGGTTGATTTTGCTCACAGCGATTACCTGCAGACGATCGCCGAGCTTGGGATTTTTGGCGCGGCCATATTCGGAGCTCTGGCCGCGTGGATTGTGAGCCGGGTATTCCTGGCGGTTCGCCGGAATCGAGGAGATCCGAACTGGGAAGCCGCCGCCGGGCTGCTCGGCGCCTTTTTGACGCTGGCGTTTCATAGCTTGGCGGACTTCAACCTTTACCTGCCGGCGAACGCGCTTGCGGCGGCTTGGCTGGCGGGAGTGAGCGCCGGTTGTTTTGGGCGGGGAGATGCGTCCAGCCGGCTTGCCGGCCGAGCATCCCGACCGGCTATGGCGGGAGCGGGGCTGGCCGCGGCGGCGTGCTTGCTCGCGATATTTTCCATCACAGTCGATTTCATAACTCCCCCAGCGGGAGGATGGCTCTGCACTCATGGCGGCTGCCGCTACGATCAGATTTTCGCCAACATCGACTCGCGGGGAATGAACGCCACCAACGTGGCCGCGCTGGTTAGGGAAGATCCTTCCAATCCGCTGGTGTGGTGCGCCTACGGCGACGTCCTCGCCGGGGCGGGAGACTTCCGTAGGGCCGGCGCCATTTTCGACCACGCCGTAGCTCTTGGACCGAATATGCCTCCCGTTTGGATGCGGGCCGTCAACTTCTACTTTACGCATGGCATGAAAGATCGCGGACTGTTCAGCACCCACCAGATACTGGTTCAAACCAGCGCTTTTGACGGGGTCCTTTTTTCCTACCTGCGAGCACTTCGCATCCCGGACGATGTCATTTTAAGAGCCGCCGTGCCTCCCGCGGCGCGAGCAGCGCAATCGTGGCTGGGATGGGAGTTCGCGAACGGATCGAACGACGCCCTGGTTCAGACTTGGAGCTGGATGCGCAAAAACCACCTGGGAGATCAGAAATCCGCCGCAGACGCCGCCTGGACGCTGTGGCGGCGCGGAGCGTTTCGCGAAGCTCGCGATGTGTGGATCGACTGGTTGGGACCGGACAGGGAGCGGGACTTCCGTTCGCAATTCCTGGCCAACCGGGAGTTCAAAGACAACCCCGCGGGAGGTCCGTTTGACTGGACTCTGGAGGCCCTTCCTTCGGTTGGGATTGAGCGGAAAAACGGATTGACGATTCGCTTTTATGGCTCCGAGAACGTTGCGTTCGCCGGAGTTCACCAATCCACTGTAGTCGCGGCCGGCCGGTATCGCTTCTCCGCCGAAATTCAAGCCGACGGACTTACGACCGACCAAGGGCCGTTTTTTCGCATTTTTGACGCGGCGCGGCCTCAGGCATTTCAAGCGGCGACACAACCTATCCACGGAACTTTGCCCCGATCGAGAATCAGTCTGGACTTTTCCACGCCACCCGGCACCGAGGCGCTGGATATAAGGATCGAACGCCAGCCTTCGGAACATTTCGACAACAAGATCGCGGGAACTTTTCACGTCTACAACGTGTCGTTAACGCGATTACCGGCGGGAACACGATTACCGGCGGGGACACGCTCGTCCGCGGACAATTGAGTGGGCGCCGGCCAGGGGCGTGACGGCCGCCGATCGCCGCGCGGCGGCATGATGATCTCGTCCGATGTCCGAGTGGGACGCCAGAGAAAAGGATGCCGGAAGCACCCCCTTGCGTCGGCCGCGCCCGCAACCCAAGCGCCCGTCCATGCCAACGCGGCGGAGCCGAATCCCATAGCCGCGGCGGCAAGAACCACACTCAGCGAGGCCGCATACGCCACGCCGGGATAGCCGGCAGTGACGGAACGCAGCCCGATATAAACCAACAGCGCGGTCCCCGTTGCAATCACGGGCGAGAGCGACGGGGCGGGTCGAATTTGAATGCCCCGAATGCACGCCGCGGCCGCGATGAGCAGCAACGTGGCCAAGGACAGTAGCAGACAAGCCCTGAGAGCCGGCCGGGCCGACGTCCGATAACATCGCGCATCGCCTCGTATCGATGAAATCGCTTCGAGAAGCGGGAACGGAAAGCAGGCGGCGCAGAGCGCGGCCAGATCGGCCGGCGCCGGCAGCGTGGCTTGGGGCGGCGCTCCTCCGCTTGCCTGCGCGAGCCCGAGCGCGGCCTCCACGGACACTAAAACTAACAAAGGCCGCGATAGAATCCAGGGCCCAGCGCGAAATCTCAAGGAAAGATTGCGGGCGAGCAGGAACACGGCGATGCAACTCCATCCACGAAGGGCGAATGCGATCGCCGCGGAAGCGTTTCCAGGGAGAAACGCCGGCTTATCCACGCCACCGACGCCCGCAACTACTTCCGGCGCCACTCCCCGAAGAAGCCAGGGTGGGAGAGGAAGGATGGGCAGGAATAGAATTCCGGATATCGCCAGCAGGGAAAAAAGAACGAAGCCGCTCGGCCGGGGCGCGCGATCCGGCTGGATGAACCTGAATGCTCCCGCGATCGCAACAGCGCCGGCAAGGATCGGAACGGCGCCCGGCTCCACGAAGATCCACCCCGTAAGCGCGACAAGTCCGCTAAAGACGAGGATCGCGAGGAAGTTGGCGCGCGACCAGGAGCCGGATGCCTCGACGACAGGTCCAAGGGGCAACTCACTTAAGCAGTCGCCCTGGCCGCCCTGCGCACTTGCGCTTCGATCCATCGGTAAGTCTTCTCCAGTCCTTCGCGCAGCGGACGGGACGGTCTCCAGCCGAGTTGCTCTTCGATCAAGCGATTGTCGGAATTTCTTCCGCGCACCCCGAGGGGTCCGTCGACATGGCGTATCCGCAGCCTTTTATGCGCAATTTCCCGCACCATTTTCACAAGTCCATTTATCGTGACCATCTCATCCGATCCCACGTTTACCGGACCTGGGAAATCCGACTCCATCAGGCGCCGGACGCCTTCCAGACACTCGTCGATGTAAAGAAAGGAGCGGGTTTGAAGGCCATCTCCCCAGATCTCGATCTCTCCGCCGTCTGGAGCCTCCGCCACCTTGCGGCAAATGGCCGCCGGCGCTTTTTCTTTTCCGCCCGTCCATGTCCCCTCGGGACCGAAGATATTGTGAAAGCGGGCGATTCGAACCGCGACGCCGTAGTTACGCATGTAAGACAGATAGAGCCTTTCGCTGAACAGCTTCTCCCAGCCGTACTCGCTATCGGGCGCCGCCGGATACGCGGAATCCTCCCGGCAATTCGGGTTGCCGGGATCGAGCTGATTATGTTTCGGGTAGACGCAGGCGGAGGAGGAATAAAAAAACTTCTTTACGCCGGCTTGCGCTCCATATTCGAGAGTATTTAGATTGATGCTGGCGGAATTGTGCATGACCGCGGCGTCGTGCTCGCCGGTGAAGATGTAGCCCGCGCCGCCCATGTCCGCGGCGAGTTGGTAAACCTCATCCATCCCTTCGAGGACCTGGCGAGCCAAATTCCGCTCGCGCAGGTCGCCGAGGATGAAGTCATCGGCGCCGGACTCCGAATATTCATGGCGTTTGATATCCACGCCACAGACCCAAAATCCTTCGGCCTTCAATCGTTTCACCAGATGGCCGCCGATGAAGCCACCGGCGCCATTGACAAGAACGCGTCGCATTTTTTCGCCGATTTGATCTTCGATGGTTCCGCCGCTTGAGTTTTTAGAGCGGGCTTAGAGCCGCGGATAGGCTTCTCAGTAGGAGCCTTCTTGTTTCAATACCGCCCGACCGGTTCGAATTAGGATGTATAGGTCCAGCCACAAAGACCAATTGCGAATGTAATAGCTGTCCAAAAAAGTCTGGACCTCGAGATCGCCATTGCTTCGCGCGGAGACTTGCCACAGTCCGGTCAGGCCGGGTATAACCTGACGCCGCAAATCGCGGAATTCCGGGTCGAACCGCCGATTGTGATAGGCCGGGAACGGCCGCGGACCCACCAGGCTCATTTCGCCCTTAAGGATGTTCCACAATTGCGGCAGCTCGTCCAGGCTGGTCTTTCGGAGAAAGTTTCCGACTCCGGGTAAAATTCGCGGATCGTGCTTCAGTTTGACGAAGCGGTTCCACTCCTCCCTGGCTTCCGGGTTTCCCGCCAGGTGTTGTTCCAACATCTCTTCCGCGTTGGGATACATGGTGCGCAGCTTCAGCACTTGAACGGTACGCGCTTGGTGACCTTCGCGTTCCTGACGGTAAAACGCGGAGCCGGGGCTGACGCTTTTGATCCATGCCGCGCAAACGGCAAGAAACGGCGCCGCGATTACCAGGCCCACCCCGCATAGAACTACATCGGCCGCTCTCTTCAGCCCCTGGTTCCAGGCGCTGAGCAAGTTTTGCCGCACTTCCAGACCCAGCAAGCCGCCTAGGTCGCGGGGCTCCGTCCAAAGGCTCGCGACGCCGGCCAGATTCGGAAGGATCACGATCTTGGGAAACACCCGCGACCATGCGCGCATATGGCGGATGAGACGGTCGCGCGGCATGGTAGGGATGGCGACAATCGCGTGGGAAGCGCCATACGCACGGGCCAGGAGTTCCACATCCGCGAGAGATCCCAAGACAGGGACGCCCTCGCATTCGCCATGCACCCGCGCGTCATCATCCACGCAGACAACCGGCCGGTAGCCGAGAATCCGGTTTGCGACCAGACTTCGGATGACGGAACGGCCGACCGATCCGGCGCCGATCACCACGACCGGCGCGCCCCACCACGGACGCGAGTCAAAGAAATGGGCGCTGATCCAGCGGCCCCAGGGCGTCATGGCCAAAGAAACGATCCAGGCCAAAAAGAAGCCGCCTCGAGAATCGGCCCACCAACTCTTGGAGAGGAACATCGCGGCGGTAAGCAGCAGGTAAACGAGGGTGATCGAACGCCAGGAACGCCGGATCTGCTGGACTGCCGTCAACCCAATTCCGGGATAGAAGCCCGCCTGCGCGAAGGTGGCAACGGCGGAAGCCGGCGCCACGAGCATCGCCGCTCCCGGAGCCAGGACCGCCGGGTTGACAAAACGCCAAAGGATAAAGCCCGCGGCGACGGCCAGAGAGAGCGAGCACAAATCCGTGATCACCAGAACAGCGCTCATCGCCCAGGGGCGATAGACCTGGCGCTGGCCGCTTTGCGCGCGGATGGTTAAGGTTGCGGTTGCCGCGCCCACTTTAAAATCTCAGCCGGTTGAAGGTACGCGCCGATGCTTCCCGCCGAGCCACTGAAGCATAAATAAGACTGCGTACCGAGGGTTATGCTTTAAGTACCGTTTCCACAGGCGGCGAGGCTCGGTGCAGAGCCGGAAGAGCCATTCCAATCCCAGCGGCATCATCCATCGGGGGGCCTGAGGTTTGCTTCCCGACAGGAAGTCAAAAGCCGCGCCCACGCCCACCATCACCGCCGGCACGCGGCCACGATGCGCGGCCATCCAATAATTCTGCTGGGGCGTGCTCACGCCGATGAACACAATTCGAGCTCCCGACCGGTTGATCTCCGAAACCACCCATGCGTCCTCTTCCTCCGTAAGATCGCGGAAGGGAGGGGACCATGAATACACCACTCGAAGCGCCGGGAATCTCCTGGTCACAATTTCCAAGAGGCGGTTCAGGACCTCAGGAGCGCCGCCATAGAAGCCAACGGGGAGGCCCGAAGCGGCGGCCATTTCGAGTAGCACAGGAGTGAGGTCGGGCCCGTACACGCGAGTCGCGGTCCGGTTGCCGAGCAGCCACAGGCCCCACACGAGAGGCATGCCGTCAGGAGTGACGAGGTCGGCCTCATTTATTACGCGGCAGAACCGCGGGCTGTCGTAGGATTCCATGACGGTGTGAACGGTGGCTACGCAGACATACTTAGAAGCCCCTTGCCGAGCCCAATCTTGAATGACAGCGGAGGCATGGGCATAGCTGGTGACATTGACATTCATCGAAAGGATTTGAGCCGCGGGCGTCATGAGGCTTGGCTAGATTTGCGGGAGATGGCCCGGTCGTAAATGTCCATCATCAGACCGTAATTCCGCTCCGCCGTATACTTCAACTCGTACTCGCGGCGCGCCTCCTCACGCATTTTCCTGAGCTGGTCTCCGTGGTTGGAAGCATGGTCGATGACTCGCGCGAGATCGCCGGGGTCCCCTGGACGAAAATGGAAGCCGGTACGCAGATCGTCCACAATCTCCGCGGCTGCGCCGATCCGGGAGGCAATCACTGGAGTCCCTTTGGCGAATGCCTCCGCCATGACGATGCCGAACGGCTCGTACCATTCGGACGGAGCGATGAGGCATCTTGACCTTCCCATCCAATCGAGGACGTCTTTTTTGGGAAGCCGGCCCAGATACTTAATGCGAGGATTCCGGTCCGTCGCGGCCCTCACATCGGCCGCCATTGGTCCATCCCCCACAACATTTAGACGCACGCTGGGTTTGACCAGGCACATGGCCTTCAGCAACGTTGAGATTCCCTTTTCCGCAACCAAACGGCCCACGAACAGAAACTCATCGCCACCCTCCGACGGACCGCCCGGGCCGTGAACGAAGTTCGGCTTTACAACCATCTTCGATTCAGAGAATCCATTCTCGATGAATTTCCGTTTCTGAAACTCAGATACAGTGATGAATAAGGTTACGGCGCGCTGCCAGGTCTTGAGCAAACGGTGCAACGAAATCATAAGAGCCGCCGCACCGGTCTGGAATACGCTCTCGCGATAACACCGGTGCACGACGCCCGGCCACGGAATCAGGCGGCTGCAGCAATCCTCGCAGACGTTGCGATCCCGATAAAATCCCCCGCTGGGACACAACAGCCTGTAGTTGTGGAGCGTTTGGACAACCGGCACGCCGAGCCTGAAGGCGGCATGGTGCGCCGAGGGAGAAACCACCGGAAAGAAGTTGTGAATATGAACGACGTCCGGTGCGAATTCACGAATTTCTTTAGCAACGCGAACATACGACCGGTGGGACCATGAGGCTTCCAGACCAATCCGAAGCAATTCTGTCTTATGAATATCGTTATTGTCCAGAACGATTGGCTGGATTTTGTGTCCGTTTGCAGCGAGAAGTTGCTCTTCGGAGTCACGCTGTTCATCTTCGCCGCCCCTGAACTTGTATCGATTATGAATCGTCAAGATCCGCAAAGAAATGCGCCGATCTGGAGGACTTTTACTGTTATGGCCGCGGTTTAGCGAGGAGCGCTTATTACGCTTTATTTCCGAGCCATCACGAAAGAATGGAGCACATCATTCCGCGTTGTTGGAAATATCCTGAATTCTATGTCCTTGAAACCCTGGTCTCTCAGGGCCGCGTGCAGCGAGCGTACGTTCACCGCCGTTCCACGCATCACATTCGACCCGATTCGCCTCTTGGCCCTTACCAACATGTCCGAAGCCGCTAGACACGCACGATGCACTTTCCGGTGGATGTAGTTGAGCCGGCCATATCCGGGCCAATCGTAGAGAGGCACATGGACCATGAGGCTTCCCTGAAATTGAAGAACACGGAAGAATTCCTTAAAACAACGCAAGACGATTTCCTGCCCATCGAGGTGTTGCAAGACATGCGTTGAAAAAATAGATGCGACGGATTGATTGGGGTGCGGCAGGTTTAACCCGTCCGTTAGACAATATCGAATATTGGCGGCCTTCACGGAGTTGACGGCACAAAAGATCATGCCCTCCGATACGTCGGTTGCGTACACCGCGCGGAACGAACGGGCCAACTGCTTGGTCATGCGACCAGCCCCACAGCCGATCTCCAGACAGCTTTCTGTATCGACGCCGTATTGACGCCAAGTGTTGAAGAAATCTCTCCAATCGTTTTCGCCCGTAGCGTAAAACTCCTCGGGAACCCAGGCGGTGGGCGAACCGCGTTGTTTGCCAGCCTCCGTGCTGACTGCCCATAAAGGGTCGGCTTTCCCCCACCGCCTCCACTCTTCGTTCGATTTAAGCGCCATGGAACGTCCCTGATGATCCCAGCCCTCGAACTAGCCGCCGCGGTCTTTAGTGACCAGGCACGGGTTCATTGGGCCGTTGAAATCGATAATTCATATTTCCACGAAATACGTAGCGGAGCAGCATGAACGCGTTTAGGGATGGCTCATGTGCGGCTTCGTGCTGCCGACGCCGGGAGGATGCACAGCGTGTCTTGCCCCCAGTCCATTAAGATGTAGCCCTGGTCGCTTAACAGTTGCCGACACGGCGCGTTATTCTCCTGAAGCAAGACCCGCTCATAGTTGATAAAGCGAGGCTTTATTTTACTGAAGTCTATTGACTTCAGAATCTCGAAGTCGTAACCTTCCGCGTCGATCTGGAGGAGATCGAGTTGATCGATGTCATGTTGATCCAATAGCTGGCTCAAGGTGATGCATCTGACGCCTTCCGCGACTCGATGTTCCAGATAGAACCTCTTGAGTGCCGGATTCTTGTCGTATTTGTCCCACAGCCTTTCCATACGCTCTGCCTTTAGCGAACTCAACCCCTTCAACCATTCCGGATACCCGTATTCGGCCGGATCGAGTTTCAGCCGGTAAAGTTGCCGCACACCCTCGCTTTCGGCAATGGCCACGTTCTCGAACTGAATGTTACTCAGACCTTCGTAGTTGCGCCGGAGAGTATTGAAGTATTCACGCACTGGCTCGACCAAAACGACTTTGACATTAGTCTCGGCGCGCTTTGTTGCCGGATCCAGTTGATGGCGCAAGAAAGAAACCAGCGGGTCGTTAGGCGTGTCGCCTATAAAGGCTCCAACCTGAACAATGGAGAGCGATGGCTGCTCCCCTAAGCTCACCAGC
>DATBIA010000077.1:0-113369 GCA_036557165.1 Bryobacteraceae bacterium | reverse complement strand
GCAAACCGCTGGGCAGCCGCGCCGATGAGCCCTTGGACACCTTCTTTTCGATACTTCTCCATCAGGCGGAGAGTTAAATCGCTTATGCGCCTGATAGGTTTGCCGTTACTTCGAGGTAAGCTATCCGTTCGAGTCATGGAGTTTCCTAAATTAGCTGGAGGTCTGCACTGCTTTTAGTCGGGGTGATGCGCTTGGCTTGGACCATCGAATGTCTTGGAAAGATAATGCGTAGTCGAAATCGATTCTCAAGCTGGACACGCTGTAGCAAACTCGTCACTTGCAACCATAGTCGCCAGACTCGGGGCCACTTTTCACAAGTCCTCCAGGTCCCGCACACCAATGAGCATCAGATGGAACGAGGTCAGCAGCGGCTGAAAGATGCTGGACGCCGGGACTTGATAGACGGGATCTCTTTTGCTCCTATCGAGAGGAACCATGATCACGCGGTCAGCCCATTCAGAGATTTGCGGCAAGGCGTCGAACACGCTGAAGGAATAGGCGACGCCATCTTCTTCCGAATACCTATACCCTTTGCCGCCGGTCTTGACCCAATAGAACGCTGGAAATAAGCCGAGACGCCAGAGCGCCAATTTTAGGAGCCGCAGAGAAAGCGAGCCATAGGCGAAGCGGTTTTCGTCCGAAAGCACCACGGCCTTGCGAGCCGTTCGCAGCATTTCGCCGACGACCCTCCGCGTCTGCGAAGGCTGTACGTGATGCAGAACGGCGAACTCGCATACGACATCGAAGGATTGGTCGGGGAATGGCAACCGGGCGCCGTTTCCCGTGCGAATCGAGCTTGACGGTAGTCCGTTACGCTCCACGGCAATTCGCCGAAGCGACTCCTCGGGCTCGATTCCAACGAGCTCCAGCGAGGGATCCTTTGAGGAGAGATAGGAAAGGACCCTTCCCGTGCCACAGCCCACATCCAGAACGCTGCGCGCGGCGAGTTCCCTCATCAGGGACGATACGTATTTTAGAGCGACAAAGTGTTCATCTCCCGTTTGTACGTGCCATTCATCGTAAGAGCCGGCCGTTCGCTGGTAGTAACCGATATTGGGACCCGCCGGAATGCTGGATGCGCTCAACATAGTCGTTCGCCTCAACCCTTCCTTCGGAGAGGGCGCCGGCCTTCGCCGCGAGCTAACTGTAGAAGAATCCCCATGGTCAGATACGTGGGAACCGCGCCGAATGGCGATTCGAAGAGATTGCCGCTGAACGCCATGATCATAATCCCGACCGCGGAGGCTATGATCCCGTTCTTCAGCCGGGAGGGCCGGCATTGCCGCAGTTGCATGCCGAACGCGAATACGATCAATCCATACAGGAACAAACCCACGATTCCCGTGTATCCCAGGAGGAAGACGACGAAATTGTGCGGGGTGCGGACGGCGTTGCCGTATCCGCCCCAGGCGACAGACAGCAGCCCTCCCAGAGAGAAGCCATAGCCATGCCCGGCGATCCAATCGCCCGGCGACTCGAGAGAGTTGATCGCCGCATCCCAAAACTTTCGTCTCCATTGCGCCGTTCCGGCCTCGGCATCGAGGTATAACGGATCTTCGCCCGAGTAGACGGCGATTTCATGGGCTAAATCGCTGTCGAATATCGCTACCACTCTGGAAGCAATCCGCGAGGGGCTGAGCGCTCCGATGCGGCCCCCCACGTCGGGAACCACCCACGGAATGGTAGCCGAAATCCCCGCGTAGAGAATCGCGGAAACCGCCAGGAACAGGAACGCGCGTTTCCTTTCGCCCCTGCGAGTCCACAACAGGACGATGCCTCCCGCAAGCCCGCCCAGTATCGCGGACCGCGCAACCATCAAGAGGGCGAACTCGGCCATCGTCACACTGATGGCGAGCCGCAGGCTGATCCGGTCGATGAGGGCGATGGCCAGCAGAAGAGTGAAACATGGCACGGCCGGCTTCCCCACGACGGATACATTGGAGGTCCAGGGCAGGTAGAGGTCGGAGGGAACCCAGACGCTGACGATCCCCGCGACGCCCATCAAGATATTGAGCGTAGTCAAGTGGCGCATCACATAGGAGGTGGAAAGAGAGCCTGCCACTCCGATCCCCACGAACAACAAGAGGGGATAATAGTGCGCCGCCAGGCCCCTAAACGAATCCAGCAGCGAATACCCTCCCAGGTAGCCTCGAAACGATTCGACGAATCCCCACACCAAGAACAGCGCGACGGCGAGCGGAAGCAGAGGACGCCGGCGCAATTCGTCCATATAGGTATGCCACAGGTTGTTCCGCCGCCGCAGGCTTGCGAGGAGAAGCAGCAGTTCACCTGGGTAGAAGCCCGGCACACCCAGATAAGCAAATGTGCGTCCTTCCAGCAGATATCCGGCGTTGAGGAAAAGCGAGAAATTGGTAAACAAGCTCCTCCGGCGCCCAGGCCGAGGCCGAAGCGCCTCCGCGGCCGGGAACGGCGGCAATCCGGACGACGGATCGAGTGTAGCCGTTGAATACGGCGTTTCCCAGAGTGGATCGCGCCGCCGGGATGGCGTCACGCGTTTCCTCCACAGGGCGCCGCAAAAGCGTCCTCATAAAACGCCCGCCAGTTTTTCGCGAAGAATTTGGTGTCGTATTTCGCCACTTTCGTCTGGGCTCGGACCCCCATGGCCGCGCGCTCCGATGGCGAAAGCCTCGCGACTCGTTCAATTGCCTCGGTGAGCGACTTAGGATCGCGTTCGACGCAAAATCCGTTGGCGCCGTCCTCCAGAAAATCCTCGACGCCGTGTAAGCGGCTCGCGATCACTGGAAGACCGGCAGCCGCGGCTTGAAAGGAAACCAGCGAAAAGGTCTCGTAGTGCGAAGGCAGGACAAAGGCGTCGGCCGCCCATAAGAACGGCCTGACATCTTGCTGGTGGCCAACGAAGACGATTCGTCCGGATGCTCCCCTCGCGGCGGCCTTACGCCGGTAGATATTGATAAGGCCGGGCAATCCTCCCACCACGAGCAACTTCCATTCAACCCCATGCCCCCGTTGCAAACACTCCAACAAGAGCGGAAGGCCTTTCCGTTCGAAGTGCCCCAGCGCGACAAATACCAGGACCAGCTCACTCGCGGTGAACCCCATACTCTTGCGCAGGATCTCTTTCGATTGATCATCGGGCCTATGCAGGCAATGAGCGTCGATGGGATTCGGAATTACGACGATTTTCCCAGCGCAAAACGGGTACTCGGACGCGAGCTCTCTGGCGAGGCCCTCCGACGGCACGACAATTTTGTCCACCCGCCCATAGATAAACTTCTCGATACGCGCGGCGAGGAAGTGGTGCAGCCACTGGACGACGGAACGCGCGCTGCGGTTCCGGACGGCCTTCCAATGCTTCTTCAAGAAGGCGGCATGGCAGAAGTGAGCATAGCTGATATCGCTCAAGAATGTAATGTCCCCCGCGGCTTGAACCAGATCGAAGCGCTTGTGCCTTCGTATGCAATGCGCGAAAAAAATTAGGGGCGCCAGCACATGAAACGTGAGAAAGAGGACCACTAGAGGTCGCAACTTCCCGGGGACCCGAACATACGCGATTCGATCGGGACGGGGATTGTCAAACTCCACGGCGAATACGGTTATATCGTATTCGTCCGCCAATGCTTCGATGACGCGCCTGTGGCAGCTCCCGGCGGGATTTACCGGCGTCACCGCGTAGTCGAAAACCGCGATAGAGCGTTTTTCCGGCATTGCTCACGCGCTCACGGCCGCCGCGGGTTCCGTCCGCGGCCGCAGTCCAAAATAGGCGGGAACCATGCACGCGCCCAATAGCGCGTGCGACGCGACGCTGCCATATATCGCCCCGGCCAGCCCAAAGCGAGCGACCAGAATGGATCCCAGAGTCACGGTAAAAATCGCAACCGCGGTATGAGCGGCCGCCAGTTGGGCGGTTTTCTCCAACGCTCGCAGGGCGCCTCCGGTGGCGAGGCTCACCGCCACCGCGATGGGCAAGGCGCCTAGCCACCACAAGTTAATGCCCTCGAGAGAGTACTTGCTTCGATACAAAAACCGCATGGCTTCCGGACCGAACGCGCGCAGGAGCACGAGGTAAGCGAGCCCGCTCCCGACGAACACAAATAACGTCAGCGCCAGCGCCCCGTGAAACCGTCGGCTGTCGTTCTTTCTCCGCACCAGGAAAGGAACGACGAGAACGGTAAGGGCGATATGGGCATGAAGCACCGGCATGATCAAATTCATAGCCGCCCTCCAACGGGCAGCCTGATCCGGTCCTTGCCAGAACGCAAGGACGCAAAGGTACCAGTTGGCAGGAAACCAATACAATCCGGTCGAGAGGAGCGACCAACGCCCGTATCTCCAATGAGAGGCGACAATATCCGCCTTGCTTACGGCGACATTAGACCGGCGGTCCAGGAGAACCCAGAACGATCCACCGACCACCAGACTGGCGGCAGCCATGACGTAGAACGCCGTTCCGGGCGTGAGCCAGCGCTTCAAATAGAGAATCGAGAACCCCGCGATCATCGCCCCTAGATAGGCCAGTCCTCCGAGGGCCGCGGTCTCGGGCCGGTTCACGACATAGAACGACCGGCGCAGAATCCAGGAGAAAAGGATACACGGACCCGCCAGCCCTAGCGCAAGGGAAATCGCCGTGATGTGACGCCCCAGGAACATGTCCGCAACGACGATGGGAAGACAAATGGCGCAACTGGCGATTATCGTGCCGCGCCAATGCATGAGCACCAATGCGCGCACATATTGGAAGAAGGACCGTTCATATCGCGAAGGCCCAAAGATCATCATTGGCTCCGTGACAATCGCCGTATGGAGCGTTCCGGCAAACAAGAATACGGCGAACCCGGTGGCATATAACCCGAAATCGGAGGGCGAGAGCCATCGCGCAAGGAGTATGCTCCCTACAAAATTGGCCCCCGCGGAAAGACCTTGGTCGACAATGGCCCAAGCGGCTCGACTCACCCAGATCCACCAGCCACGATGCGGTTTCGTCATTCCTCACCTGGAGGCCGGATCGGCAGCTAGGAATTTGTTGAAAAGCTCCCAAATGAACCGAATACCCTCAGGCCGAAGCCTGTGAGCCGCGTTTTTCAACAAGCTTCTACCGCTTTTCGTGCTCCGGTCAGCCGTTGCATATTCGTTCCCCGGCGAGAATTTAGAGCCGGACGATGCTCCGAACAAAATCGAACCCAACCAAAATTGGCGTCGTCGGACAGCAATACTCCGTTCGGTCCTAAACGTGGCCAGACCAGGCGATACTCCCACAACATATGATCCGGGGTATGGAGGTCGTCGTGAAAAAACAAATCTATTCGCGGAAGTTTTTGGATCACCCGCGGCAAAGCCGTTCGGACATCCTCGAGGATCAGGGTGTGCCTGCCCGCCATCCGGGATCGGATCTCGGGAGGCTGAGCCCATCCCACGCCGCGATCAGGCCAGGCGAAAACGCCGCCATCGGCGTGAAGGCCCGCGGCGCTCTCGGCGGGCGGCAATTCTATGGACCAGAGCGATCCCTCGCCGTTTTCAATGAGGGCGGCCCCGATGAAGGAAGTGGAAATTCCCGCCGCTACGCCGGTTTCAATCACGTAGCGAGGCCGCAACGCCCGAGTGACGCCATACAACACCATTCCGTCCTCCAGGCTTACGCCGCCCTGAAGCCCGCTGGCGGCCTGCTCCTCTGCCAGCATTTTAGAAAGGGGCGCATTCCACTTGGCGAAGCCGTCGAACGCCACATCCGCGGAGATCCCGATGCCTTTCAGGAATTCTTCGGCAGAAACGACGCGGTGACGCGAATAGATCCACTTTGAATATGTGTAGCGCAACGCGTCCACGGGCCTGGTTCGATAGCACGGCCAGTCGTGGAGTTCTTTTAAATGATTCAGCAGCCGCATATGCTTGGATATTTATTCAATGATGGCTTCCTTGTCCATTGCCGTTCGCATCGCCCGCAGGTCCGATCTTCGCGAAACCCGCTCCGAATCCGCGTGCCGGATTTCGCAGAGCGATGGCTGTGACGGTTGGCGCGGGCGTGCACGGAAGCGGCGCGTCCCAGCACTGGTCCGACGAATCGGGGACCCAAATCCGAAGGCTGCCCACCTGTCGCGGTTGCAAAGAGAGTTTCGTGCGGGAGTCGATCCGGCGATTTAGCACATGGACCGAGTCGCCGCTATAGGCCGCCATCCGCCGGGGATATAAGAGTTCGCTAGCGTTCCCATCCCGCGACATGGCGAGAATCCAGCCAGCGCATCCCAACACAACGGCCCCCACAGCGGCCGTGTTCGCTCGACGCGACGCGAGGACGCGCAACAGCGGAAGCGTCTTTTCCCGCAGACACGCTCCGAGCGATTCTACGATGCCGGCGCACGCGATCGCTACGGGCCAAAGAAAATAGCCCAATCCGAATCGAGGCGAAGGCCCCGAAAGAAGGATTAAGGCGATTCCCGCCCAAGACAAACCGAGACCATGACGGACAAATGGGACGGGCCGGAGAAGCCGTATCGCTAATAAAGACGCCATGACCGCCCCAACTAGCAGCGGGACGGTTTGCCAGTGACGGCTTGACAGCGCAAAGTTGTGGATCCTGGTCTGGAGCTCCGCCGCGGCGGCGGGACCAACCGACCACTTCTCCGCGCCGCAGCCGATGGGAGACGGATAAAAGGGACACCCCGACGTTTTTAGATTCACGCAGACGAGCGACACGAGAAGCCCGGCCACCACTAAAAAATAGGTTGTCAATCTAAGCCTGTCGCGCGAATTTACGATGCGCCACATGGCCAGAACGCCACAATACGCCAGCACCGCCGCGGCGTTCAGCTTCACAAGAGTCGCCAGCGCGGCGATGATCATCGCCACGCCGATTCGATCCGCGGCGCCGGCCGGGGTCGTGAGAACCGATGTGATTACCGCCGGCAACAGCCAAATTATTGGATCGGGGCTGAGAGAGTTTTCCACGTTCCAGGCAATCGAAACGGCAGTCAGAAAAACGCCAAATATCGCCCACGCCGAGTTCTGGAGAGTGATCGGGCGTTTTGAGAGAGGCCGAAGGAGAATGGCCCCGGTGGTTAAAACCACAAGAACGAAAGGAAGTCCGCCGATAACGCCCGCGAGGCGACCCGCAAGAATGCCGTGATTCAGCGGGGCGGCGAGCGCAAACCAGGAAGAAACCAGTCCATAACGCTTGTTCACCAGCGCAACTCCCGTGACCAGGCCGTAATCGCTAAGCCATTTCACCATCTGCTGATGATAGAGAGCCGTATCGTAGAAATTCATCTCGCTCGCGGTTGTGAACAACGCAATCGGAACGGAGGCAAATAAGCACTTTCGAAACGATATCGAGGTCCATGCGGAGCGGCCAAACGCCGCCATGCTTAATCCCGCGGCGGATATCACAATGCCCTGCACAGGCGCCAGATTGGTGAACGTGGAAGACGCCAGGAGAACAACCGCCATGAGAAGAAAGCCCGCATACAAGCGGCATGCGTAAGCTTCCATGCTTGAGCCGGTTGTCAACGGACGAAATGCGCGGCCAAATCCCCAGGCCGCGGCGAACGCGACCAGCCAGACGAGCACCATTACGACCATTGCCACGGCGCTCGAGCGCGAACGGCGAAGCCGGCGTTCGATGAAGGCCAGCCCCTAAACGACAGCCGCCGCTTACGATCCGTAATACGCGCCATATTTTTTGCCGCCATAATAAAGGCCCGCATGATACCCGTAATATCCGCTCGGCGACTTGCGCGGATCCCAATCATTCAAGATCGTTCCCAGCACGCGAATCCGGTCGTCCGCTAGTCTCTGATGGGCGGCTACAGCGGCGTCGCGGGTGGTTCGTCCGGCGCGCGCCACGAAGATCACCCCATCCGCCAATCGCCCAGCCACGCGCGCATCTGTCATTTGCAGCATGGGAGGAGTATCCACCAGAACCATGTCGTATTCTTTCTTGAACGCGGAAAACATCTCGGCCAAGACGGGTGAATGGAGCAAGTTCGCCGCGGCGGAAGTCGAAGGACCGCTGGTGAGTACAGAGAGCCCGGGTATGGCCGTTCGATGAATTGTGGTCCGCAGAGCCTCCTGTAAATCGCCGTCAGCTAACGATTGACTCTGTAAGAAATTGCTTAGCCCACGCTCATTCGGCAAATTGAACACCTCGTGGAGACGCGGCTTCCGGAGATCGGCGTCGATTATCAGCACGTTCTGCCTGATTTCCGCGAGCGCGATGCCGAGATTGCTGACAACCGTGGTCTTCCCTTCCATCGGATTGGCGCTTGTAAGCACCAGCAGGCGAGGGCGAGTTCCATTTTCGCCGCTGAACATGATCGACGTGAGCACCGTTCGAAAGGCCTCGGCCACCATGCTGGGCCTATTGGACCAGGTCATCAACTCCACCGTTTGGCTGCCGTTTCCGTTGCGGCCGCCCACGGCCAGCGCCTTCGCCGCGGCCGCGCGTTCCGGATCGGCGCTCTCTTCAGGCGCCGGAAGCGGCTTGCTCCGGGCGTAATACAAACGGCGCGCGATCCCGCCGGTGGCGCTGGGGATCACTCCGAGCTCAGGCACACGTGTCCAGAACTCGGCGTCGCCCGGTTCCTGCAGAGTGCGGTCCGCGCGCTCGCGCATAACGACAAATGCAATCCCCAGCACCAGCCCGGAGAACAGTCCCAGGCCGCAGTTCAGCCAATAATCGGGCGAGTACGGCTTGTAAGGGACCTTGGCGGGGTCGACCACGCGGATGTTGCTGGCGCGAATGGCGGAGGCTATGCTGGCCTCCTTAACCTGCTGCAGCATGGATTCGTAGAGTTGGCGGTTGGAGTCCACCTCGCGCTTGAGGATGTTGTATTGAATGGATTTCTCGGCTTGGTCCGTGACCACCTTGGATTGCGCGGCATAATCGGCCTGCAGCAGGCTTTCCCGTCCCAGCGCGGCTTGGTAGTCGTTGTGAATGCGCTCCAGGATGGCCGCGCGGGCCTTATTGAAGGCGGCATCGAGCGGCGCGATCTGCGCCGCTACGCGGCGCACCTTTTCGTGCTTCGGCGTATAGACTGTAATCAGCTCCGCCTGCTGGCGCCGAAGATCCGTGAGCTTGGTCTGCAACTCGCGCAGACTGGGGTCGTTCAGGACGTCGGCGACCGTGTCGGGCGCCGCGGATTTGGCGATGTCATAGCGCGATTGCGCGGCAGCCCGGTCCGCTTGCGCCCGGGATAACTCCTCCTGTAACTGGCGCAGCTTCTCCTCCGAAACATTGGTCTTCTCGGAGCCGCCCGACGGCGCGGTATACAGCAGTCCGGCCTTGCGCGCGTAACCCTGCAAAGCGTCCTCGGAGCGTTCCAGCTTTACGCGCATGTCGTCCAATTGCCGGGACAACCATTGGCCCGTGCGCTCGCTCATTTGCCAACGGGCCTGGATATTCGATTCGATATAGTTAGAAACCAGCGCATCGACAAAGTCCGAAGCGAAGGCGGCATTCTCGGAATCGAACATGATCTCCACCATGCGGGTTTCGCCAACCTCCCGAACGGTCAGAGCTTTGAGCGCTCGCTGGCGGATTCGGTAATCGACGCCGGCGGCATCGGCGGTTGGCAGACGGAGAATGCTCTTTACGCGCTCCAGCAGCGGGCTAGGCTTCGTTTGGAGCGGGCCCAATTTACCCGCGTCCTTAAAATGATCGATCGTCTGGTCCGCGAGGCTTTCGCTTTGAATGATTCGCATCTGAGTTTGAACGTCGGTTAGGGCGTCGGCGCCGGTCCAATCCTCCGAGACGGGATTAAGCCGCTTGGCGTTCAGGAACTCGCTGTTAATGTTCTGGATTTCAACGGCCGCGCGGGCCCGGTAAATGGGCGTCTGAGGCAACGTATACAAGAAGGCCGCCAGCAGCCCCAAGAATATCGCCAAAATGAGAGTTCCTCGACGCCGTTTTACGATGCGCCAATACTCCACCAGCGTGCCGGACTCGGTTTCTTGCAAGTCTTCTTGCATGGGATCGGGGTAGCCGGCGTAATAAGCATTGGCCGGATAGCCGCGAGCATATCCAGGGCGAGGGATGCGCTCGGGTACGGAGCCAAGCGCTTGATGATCCGGAGCTGGAAGTTGTTCCATAAGGAGTCTCGTCGAAATTTAAGGCAAGTTTTGGACGCGCAAAGAAGGCCGACTCATTCCCGCGGGCCGACGCGCTAGAACGGCCGATAGACCGCCGCACCCGTGCCGGCTTGAACGATGGCTTCGATGGTGCGGAGCGTGACGCTCTTAGCCGCACTATCGGGAATGAACAATATGTCGTTCGCCTGCAAGGGCAGGTCCGGGAGCTTGCCGTCTAGAATGTGTTTGACATCCACCGGGATCTCGGCGGGCGCCGTGGTTGCCGAGGAAGTTCGGATAATGCGCGCCTTGGCGGCGGCGGCGGTGCGATCCAGACCCTCCGCCAGGGAAAGAGCTTGCAAAACAGACATGTGGCCGCGCTCGGAAAGAACAAAGCCTCCGGCTTTCTTTACCGAACCCACGACGTATATCAAATCCGCCTTGGGGACGCTGATCACGTCTTCGGGTTTGACGGCAATGTTGTCTGCGGGGTTCTTGGCCTCCATGACGGAGTGGATATCGAGTTCGGCCACCGTGAAGGCGCCGGTTTGGTCGGGATGAGCGCCCGGCAGCGGAATCGGGCCCCATTCCTTTTTGCGCGTAATCACAATGCTGTTGCCGGCTTCCGGCTTAAGCCCGCCGGCTTCGGAAATTACCTCATAGAGCGTTTTATGTCCGCGCATGCTGTGGACGCCCGGTGTGCCTACTTGACCAAAGACTGAAACCGGTTGGCTGCGATATTCCGATATCGTGACAGTCACGACCGGCTCTCGAAGGTATTCTTTGAACTTCTCCGTAAGTATGGCTTCCAACTGATCGAGCGTCAGGCCGGCGGCGTGTACGCGGCCGATCATCGGGACGTTGATATTGCCTCGCAAGTCAATCGGAAAAGGCGAATTTCCGATCTCCTCGATATCCAGAACTTTTATCACGATACTGTCTTCGGGACCGAGGATGTATCCCTCATCCTTGGAGGAAGCAGAAGGATCAGAAGGGATTGATTGCGCCGGCAGCAACACGGCGCCGCCGACAATGCTTAAACAACAAATCAGGAAACCCGAACGGAGTGTCATCATTTGCGCTTTCCTTAATAGCTCAAGGAGCTTCTTGAGCTTTGGCCGAGCGGGCGTTGACCGCCCCGGAAATGCGGTCCAATTCATGAGAAAGAGACTGCACCTGGCGGCGTAGTTCGCTGACTTCATCAGCCAGAGGATCGGCTAGATTGCCAGCGGCAAGCCTGTTCACCGCGGCTCGGGCGAGAACCGACACACTGCAGGCGCCGTGAGAGGAACATAGGCTTTGAAGCCGGTCATACTCTTCGGCGGAAAGCCGAAAACTGATCATCTTACTTCGGCGAACGGAAGCAGGCATGGCGAGTTTTAAGGAGGGCCGCGGGTTTTTCGCCCACGCTACCGCCGTTTCGAGTACACCGGCTGGCTGTACCCGACGGCAACTATTCAAACCTATGATGAGAATGCTTTCGCGCTAGCTGTAAAAAAATTTTTGAACGGACGCTTTGTCCGAAGAGCGCTTTCAATGCAATCGGAAATTGTGAATCGCCACGGCGCCGAATCCCGCGGCGAGAGCGAAATTCATCCACGCAAAAGGCCGGCGGGCGCGAGGATTCTTGTGGATAGCGTATCGCTCAATGAGAAGGGAGCCGCCCAGGAGAGCGGATTTAACAGCGAGGGAACGGCCTCCAAAGTCGGCGCCCGGCGCCGCCAGGGCCGGGTTGATCTCAGGGCGCCGCCAACTGGAGATGCCATCGGCTGCGTCGCCGGCCGCCAATGCAGCCAGTGACCAGCGGAACAAGATTTTACCGGGAGCATCCTTTTCCGGTAAGACGAAAGCGGAAGGCATTGGTTTAACCGGCAATGGGCTCTTGGTCACGGGTGTGTTGACCGTTGAACCGGCTGAAGCAGTGTCTATGTTTTCGATTTGCGCCATCAAAGGGAAAACAAATACCACCATCGTTAATATTCGCAGGGATATCCGCAAGCTTCTCCTCCTCGGGCCGAAAATGTGGATCGGGCAAGAATATCATATTTCATCGGAGGGAAAGTGTTCGAACCTTAGGCGTTTACGATCTGGTTTTCGTAACTGTATGACAAACAAGCACTTTTAGGTTGACATGGGATCGATTCACAAGTAAGCTGAACGTGGAGGTCGATACGATGCGTACCTTTCCAAATCGGATAGTCGTGTTCGCGTCTCTTCTTGGGGCGATGTGTGCGATCCCCATCTGGGCGCAAGGTCAAATCGGGTCGGTGACATCTTCGTCGCCGTTCACGCTCCGCGGTGTCACGGTGACCCCTGGACAAGGTGTTCCGAGCTGGCCAGTCATGGCGGGCGATACGATCGCGGCGGGCAACGCGCTGACGGTCGTAACCTTCCCCGATGGCTCCGTTGTATCAATGGCGCCGGGGGCGCAGGCGAGGATCGACTCCGACAGAGGCAAACCGGTCTTCCGTTTGCTCTGCGGCTCGTCTACCTATTCCCTGAGATCGATCATGTCAGTGGAACTGTACGCTTCCGATCGCGCGGTCACTCCCGCTAGTAGCCTTAGCGGTCCCCTGAATGTCAGGGCCTGCTCGGGGCCGGCGGGGGCGGCAGTGCCGGCGGGAGCGGCAGGGCGAGCGGGAGCGGCGGCACCCGCGGCTTCTGGCGGATTTTGGACGGCGGGCCACATCACGGCGGTCACCGTGATAGCCGCTGGCGCGGCGGCGGGTTTGGGTGTGGGAATCGCGGAAGCAACCAGCGGCGGGACGCCTGTCAGCCCCAGCACCCCATAGCTCAAAAGAGCGGTTCCACCGAATCTTGCTCCACCTCGACCATCACCGAGCGTTGGAGCAAAGTGACCGAAAGAATAAGCCGGGAGGAGTTTTTCTCCCGAACGTAGATGCCAACTGTGTCCGCAAGCGGACCCGTGCGTAAACGGACACGCTGCCCTGCCCGTATAAACGGCCAAGGTTGCACGGGGCGGCCGCTGTCCATCATGGCTCGAATGCCGGCAATTTCCTCCGCCTCCACCGGCTGACCCGCGTTCCGATTTCCAACGATGGTGGTGACCCCAGGAGTCTTCAGGATGGGAAGCCGGTTTCGCCAATCGAAGTTGCAGAACACGTAACCGGGGAACAAAGGCAGATCGACATGCACCACTCGATCAGGTCTTTGCCGCTTTACGCAATAAAATGGAGACAGAACCGCATAACCTTTGCCGGTTAAGCTATTTTCAACCCTCCGTTCATGCCGCGAACGGACGTGCAAGGCATACCATTTATCCTCCAATGGACTAACCGCGCCATTTCCTGGAGGCTGACCTGGATTTCCCATGGGGAGCCAGATGACTTTGAGGCGCCATTTGGTGTAGGTTTAATGCGCATCTGACTTATGGATTGAATTTGCTGATCGATTTTGTGCAAGTCGATCATTTATATCGAATCCGAAATGCGCGCGGAAAGCGACTGGAAGAGGTCGGCGAGATGCTGGTCGAGTCGCACCCGCTGCTGGACGCCGCGTCCTTCGAGCCTGAGCGGGAGGTGCGCAAGCACATCGGCGACTACAGGCTCCTTCTGACCGGAAATGTTTCCCGCCGCGCTGCCGCGCCGGGGTTTACGCTTGGGTAGTTTGATTGATTACGTCAAGGCAGGCAAGTCGCCAAAAGGGAGACTTTGCGGAGAGCCACAGAGACATTTTGCCCTTCGGCGGCAACTCAGCAGCAGTCGCATAGATCGCTCTGTAGACTGGCGAGCGCGGAGAGCGCTGAAAAATCGCCGTAAGTGCGCCAATTCCGCGAGGTTCGCCACCATTTGCACGAATCAGCGTCGTCGACCAATTGAACGGAGAGAGTTCGACAAGAATGGCGGGTCGCCGAGACGATTTCGAAATTTTGAGAGTTGGTTAACTGCGCGGTTAACAGCCGTTAACCAACCATCAAAAATATTTGGAGACGCGTTTGGGAGAGCAAAGAAAATTTCGAACTGGCTCCGAGACTTTCAGGG
Organism: Bryobacteraceae bacterium; assembly: GCA_036557165.1. Taxonomy (GTDB): domain Bacteria; phylum Acidobacteriota; class Terriglobia; order Bryobacterales; family Bryobacteraceae; genus Palsa-187. The sequence continues at coordinate 99,330 of DATBIA010000077.1, read as the reverse complement.
TTTGCTGCGATTACGACATGAAACGAACGCTGCAGCGAGCCAGGGAAATTGCGCGCCCAGGCAGCTGCAAGAGCCGGATCGCGGAAGACGCCGGCAAGAAGCCATCCCAGGACATAGTCTTTTTCGACGATGCGTGCTTCGAGTCCCACTTCATTAGCAAGGCGGAGAAGTTCTGCGTGGTCAATCATGCGGCAGGGCCTCCAGCCAGCTCTGTGGAACCCAGAGTCGCCAGCGCTTAATGAGCCTCGGGCTCAGTATGGAGGGATCAAGTTTGGCATTGCCGGTGGTCAGCCGGTCACGGCAGCCTGTAATGAGTTCCTCCGGGTCTCCCCGGCGCTCCGCGAGAAACCCGAGCCGCTTGAAGATGGCTCCGTTGTCCATGCGCTCGGCGATGCTCAATAGGTCCGCAATCGTTCCTTTGTCTTCCGCGAGAAACGTGTCCAGGCAATCGCCGACATGGCGTATACCGCCGCCGATGGCGGGATCGTCGAGCATGTCTATGATGGTCTTGGCCGGATTCGAAACTTCGATCTTTACTTTTCCGCGCCAGATTGCTTTCGTCGCGAACAGTAGCCGTTTGGGAATCTGCTTCAGCGTGAATTCGACGCCCTGGATAGTGCGCTCTTTTCCGCGAACCGGGCGGGTCGTCAGCACGCAGACGCTTCGAAAGAGTTGCTCGGTTAAGCCCCAGTGTTCCGCCGCTGTCCATCCTCCGATATAGGCCGGGCCGAAGACTGCGGGCACAATGAGCCACGGATCATCGAGCACCTGACTCTGGCCGAGTGATGCAATGGGAACGGGAGTGTAAAGGCCTCGCTGCAATCGCTTGATCCAGCCCTGTTTGCTCCAGCGCGCGAGCAGCCGCGTGGCGTCTCGCGGTGTAATCTGCGCCGGTTACATCCGCAACCGGACTCTCTAAAACTCATCATTCGGCGCGTGGCAGCCGACTGATCGGCAACTGGCAGTCGGGCCAGTCCATTCGTTGGGATGGCGCTGCGCTCTCGGTATATCATGGGCCAATGTCGTTTCCGAGCGGACGCCACTTTCTTCAAATCCCCGGTCCGACCAATGTGCCGGAGCGAATTTTGCGCGCGATGGCGCGTCCGACAATCGATCATCGCGGTCCAGAGTTCGGGCGCATGGCGCTGGAGCTGCTGGAAGATCTTAAGGACGTCTTCAAGACTGCCGGAAAGATCGTCGTCTTTCCGTCTTCCGGAACGGGAGCGTGGGAGGCCGCGCTGGCCAATACGCTTTCGCCTGGCGACAAAGTGCTGATGTTCGAGACGGGGCAGTTTGCGACGCTTTGGAAGGAGATGACGCTGAAGCTGGGCTTGGAAGTGGAATTCATCCCTGGCGACTGGCGGCACGGCGCCGACCCGGATGTGGTCGAAGACGCTTTGAAAGACGACCTCGCGCATCGGATCAAAGCTGTGGGCGTTGTGCACAACGAGACCTCTACCGGCGTGACCAGCCGTGTTGCGGAGGTCCGGCGGGCGATGGATCGCGCCGCGCATCCAGCGCTACTGATGGTCGATTCCATTTCCTCGCTGGGTTCGATGGAGTATCGCCACGATGAATGGGGAGTCGACGTGACCGTGGGCGGCTCCCAGAAGGGATTCATGCTGCCGCCGGGCCTGAGCTTCAATGCAATCAGCGAAAAGGCGCTCGCGGCGTCCAAGACTGCGCGGATGGCACGCTCTTATTGGGATTGGCAGGCAATGCTGAACGCGAACCGGCACGGCTTTTTTCCGTATACGCCGGCGACCAATCTGCTGTTCGGGTTGAAGGAGTCGTTACAGATGCTGCGGGAGGAAGGTCTGGAGAATGTCTGGGCGCGTCATGCCCGGCACGGCGAAGCGACGCGTCGCGCCGTGCGCGCCTGGGGGCTGGAAGTATTGTGTCTGGAACCTGCCGAATATAGCGCGTCATCGACCGCTATTCTGACGCCTGCGGGGACAAATGCGGACGAGTTTCGCAAGGTCGTTCTTGAGCGCTTCAACATGTCGCTGGGGAACGGATTGGGCAAAGTGCAGGGCAAGGTGTTTCGAATCGGCCATCTGGGCGACTTTAACGATGTGATGCTCGCGGGGACGCTGTGCGGAGTCGAGATGGGGTTGGCGGTGGCAAATGTGCCGCATCGGACGGGCGGCGTCGCCGCCGCGCTGGATTACCTAGCGGACACAGCCCAAGGCGGTCGCGCGGATACGGCCTATCATCGCGCATAAGCGCGCTGCGCCGGCCCCGGCGGGACCGGTGAGCTTGCGGGAATCTGGCCAACAAGGGTTTGTGCCGCAGAAAGTCCGCGAATGCATTCCAATTGGATGGAAATGCAAACACTTAGACGTAGACGTACTGGACTGAAGCGCGGGAGGTTTTGTCAAGTATTTGTGTAAATGTCCTTTCCTTGAGGGCCAGAAGGGCTCTTCTGTTCGCGGGGCGTCGGATCTACGGCCTCTCGAACCTGACGACGCCGGTCCGGTAATCAATGGACAGGGCCAGGTTCCGCAAAAGGGAATAGCCGATGGCGCCGGTGATTTCAGTTCCGTACCGAGCACTCAGTCCTGAGTTATCGAACTTCGCAGGCGTTGTCTCCACAAGGCTGCGGCTACCGATCCGGATCGTAATGCTGCGCCCGAGCGCACGTATATCCTGTTTGCCCTGAACGCCCGAAAATTCGGTTGAAGCGCCTTCGTCGAACACAACCTTGCTTGAAACCAGGCTGCAGGGAGAGCCTGAATCTACTATGAAATAGCCCCCGGCACGGCCGTCGACGGCGCCTTGCATCAAAAGCAGATGCCCAATCCGCAACGCACGGCGACAACCGATGCATGAAGAGGCATCGGTTTCAGCACGGGCGTCCGGCCCGTCAAACGGAACTAGTTCCATATAACGGGCGGGAAAGTTCAGGCGAATCCGAAAATCGTGGAAGAGGTCGGGGCCAATGACGCCGTCGGCGCCTGGTATCAATTCAGATTGGACGACCTTCACCGCAAGGTTGGGGATCATGAGAGCGCCCGATTCGAAACTCTCAGCCCGCATCATTCGCGCGGGAGCGGGCGCGCCCGAGCCGAAGCCGGTCAGCGCGGCGTCCGTGAGGTAGTCAAGGCGTAGCTTCGATGCCGCGATCGCATTTAACGTGATTCCGCTCGCCCCGGTATCGACGAGGAGCCGCAAGTCTCTGCTCCGATTGATGCGCGCGTGCAAGATTGGCCCGGACGCTGTGTTTTCCAAAGGAATTCGGTAGACGCGCTTCGGGTCCTCAACGACAGCGGCGTGGCCGCCGAGACGGTCGGCGATAAGGATTCGGGCTTTTACATCCTCAGCACGGGCATCTCGCGAGACGGAGAGAAAATTCTCGAATAAGGTCAGGCGCGCGCGGGCGTCGTCAACATTATTCGCATAGCCGAGAATCGCATCGGGATCGAGCGGATTGATCTGATACGCAGCGGAGTAGTACCGGGCAGCGCGATGCGGATCGAACATCATGTCTGCAATACGCGCTACGCCGAGTTGCGCCCGAATGTTCGTGCGGTCGAGCTCGATCGCCTGCAGATAGGCGGCTTCCGCATCCTCGAATTGAGCCGCGCGGAAAAGGCGGTCGCCGCGGTCGCTAAACTGAACCGATGTTACCGCGGGCACCTGGCCGATTCCCGCTGCGGATACGGCGGGCGCGAAAGGAAGAACGAGACACAGACAAGCAAAACTGTTGCGGCCGGGCATCGGAGCTCGGCTTCAGTATAACGGAATCGTGACAATTCAGTGACGATTCGACTGCTCGGTTCAGTACGTGAACCGGATCTGCAGTTCGAGGCGGCGGTTGTTGGCGGTTTCGAGGAAACCTTCGCCATTCGGCGTCCCGGCGATCTGGTTGGACTGGCCGAAAAGCGGCGAACCGATGTTGCCGACGATCGGGCCCGGGTTGTTGTGATTTAGCAGGTTTCTGCCCGACATCGCGACGGTGAGGTTGTATTTTCGGGGCGTCGAGGGTTGTGTGAACAGGCCCCGGCTCGTAGGGGCGGTAAGTGCCGGACCGCTTGCCGGGCCACTATCGCGAGACGATCGCGCGGAGCCCCCACCACCGCGCTCCGAACCGAAGCCCCAGGTTCTCGATAAGCGGAGGTTGAAGTTGATCATCCCCGGGCCACGTCCCGCATTTCGAGGCAAGATTAGCTCGCCGGGGATCGGGTGTGGATCGAGCAATCCGTATTCCGTCTGAACGAGGCCGGGTCTTGAAGAATCGGTGGCAATCCCCGGACGCGCCGTGAATTCGGTGGTTCCGTAGTTGTCTTCTCCCGTTGTGATGTTGAAGGGCAGGCCCGTTTGTGCCGTGAAAAGCGGATTCAGACGGATGTTCCAGCGCAGATCGATGGTTCCTCCCAGAAGCACGCGATGCCGAACATCGGTGGCGGCGCGGCCGTATTCGCCGGAAAAGTCGTGCGGGTTGGCGGGAAATGTTCCGATGCCGTCGGTATCGCTCATGGCGTGGTTCCAGACGTAATACCCAAAAAGCGATACCGCGGGATTCAACTTCGAGTCGATGTTCGCGATGAACTGATTCTGGTTGTAACGGCCATCGGAGGTCATCAGGAAAACGGGGTTCGCGGCGGTGATGACTTCAGACCGCAGCAGGTGCAGGCCATATGAGTTGGTGTAAGTGAGCGCAAGCGTGTTGTTGCGGGGCAACTGCCGTTCCAGCGTGAGTGCGGTCTGAATGACATAAGGCGCACGCAGGTTCGCATCCACTCTTTCGATGGTTTGAAGACTCGCGAAGCCGGTCGGTGCGGAGGAAGATGGAACCACGGGGAAGAAGTCAGGATTGTTCACCACGTACTGCTGCTGTACGACGCCGTTGAATCGCGCGGCGGTTAGGATGTTGGCCAGCGCAAAGCGGTCGTAGAAGACGCCAGACCCGGCTCGGAGCACGGTCTTCGCTGCCTTACCGCGTGCCGCGCCGGGCGCCCACGCGACGGAGAAGCGCGGCGCGAAATCGCTGTGGTCCTGGATATTCGTTTGCGTTTCATAGCGAAGCCCGAGGCTCAGGGTGAGATTCGGACGGAGCCTCCAGTCGTCGCCGAAGAACGGAGAGATATCGAACTGGCTGACGGAAATTCCCGGACGGCCTATGGCGATCGTGAACTGGCTGGCGCCTCCGCCGAGCGAACGAATCATGTCAGCGTTGTAATTCAGATTCTGAAACACGAGGGTACGGCGATACTGCTCGATGGAGGAAATCGTCATTAGGATAGGCTGGCCGGAGCTGTCGAGAACAGCCTCATTGGATGCATTCAGAAGCGGCGCAAGCCCGCCGGTGAACGTGAATGTGCCATTGAAATTCGCAGGCGACAGGCTGTCTTCCGTCTGCTCGCGCGCGCGGACGCCGAATCGCATGAAATGAGCGCCGCGCACAAGCGAGCTGTAGTTCTGGAATTCGTAGCTGTTCTGCGTGTCGGCGCCGTAAGGCAGAGTTGCGCCACCGCTATTGAAAGACCCGGAAACCTGAATCTCGGGCGAGATGGTATTAGCGGTGGCGCTGTTTGCCCGCTCGAAAAACTGGAAGCGGGTTTCATTTACAAAATTGCCGTGGATGGACGTTTCGCCGATCTGGCCTGTGTGGAACGTGGTGATGACGTGCGAGCCACGCGAAATGAGGTCGAAGCCGCCGATGCCGGCGTCTTTGATGGCGGCGCGCGTGTAGAGATATCGCAGGGTTAGGGTATTGTTGTCGTTGATGCGGTAATCGGCATGGGGCCCGAGCAGCCAGTGACGCTGCGGGGTCTTGAGCACACTTGAAAACGGCGCTGGATTGAGATTGGAATCGAGCGTTTCGCCGTTGCTGATGGAGCCGTTGTCAACGGCCTGGCGTTCGACGTCGAAGGTGAACGATGCGCGCTTTCCGAGAGGTCCGCTGAAACTATTCTCGGTTTCCTGCAGCAGGAACGGCGCTTTCGCGGCGGCGTATGGATTGCGCGAATTCCACCACTGTGTGCCCAAGTTGTAAGTAACGGTCCCATGGAACTTATCCGAGCCCGGTTTAGTGAAGATTTCGATGCGTCCGTAGCCGAGCTTGTCGAATTCGGGAGTAAAAGGATTCGAATTGATCCGCACTTCGCGAATGGATTCTTTCGGCGGAAGCTGCCCCCCGCTGAATCCGTCGATGAAAATGGCGCCCCCGCTGGGTCCGGCGGAGGGACCGGCGAGCGCTTGGAGATCGGCTTGCAGGTCTTCGGGATCGTCTGATAGAGCATCCAAGTCGGCGCCGGTAATGATGATGGCCCCAGCATTCGCCGCCGGGTCGGTGCTCACGGACGGGCGGGAATTCTCTTCGACGGTGACGCGTTCGGTCGCTGTGACAACTTTGAGCTGAATGTCCAGGGTGTTGCTGCCGGGGCGCACAGCGAAAGTCAGGGGCGCCGGCAGCGCGAGCTGCGGCGCGGAAGCGGAAATCCGATAGGAACCGGGAGCAAGGCTACTCAACGTAAATGTGCCGGAGCCGTCGGTTTTGGCGTTGCGGTTTGCGCCATTGCCCTGGACGACGACAATGGCGTTGGGGACCACGGCTCCCGATTCATCGAGCACTCGGCCCGTCAGCGAAGCATTCTGGCCATAGAGATCGATACCGCCGGCGAGCGCGAACATCAGCGGGAGAAGAATCCGCATAATACATCCTCGCCGGTGAAGCTGAAAGGTCTCTGAAAATGAGGGAAGAAAATTCACCGTGTGGAAAGGACTCCGGCCGGCTCGGAACGCTTCACCTTCCTGTTTCGCGCCCGATAGCCTGCAAGCCAGAACCAGAAACCCGAGACAAAAAGGATCGATGGCGTAACACCCGTAACGGCCCAAAGTATTTTGACCACAGGCCCGCCCCACTCGGCGTAATGGACCGGTGAGGGAATGGCAGCGAGTTTTCTGGCGGCGGACCAATTCGCGGGTTTATCCACTGCAACCACGCGCGCCGTAGCCGGGTCAAGGCTCACCTGGTTGCTGCCTTCTTTTCGATAGTCGCCCTTGCGCCAGATGCGAACCACGACGGGCCGATCCGCTGTCTGCGGAAAGCGAAGCTCGCGCACGGTCCCTCCAGGCGCCGACTTCAGCGCTGCGGCAATATACGAATCGAGGGGCATTTTCATGCCGGCGGACTGCACCGTGATGCGAGGCGCGCGGGCCCCGGCTGTCCCGGTCGCGATCTCGCAGAATCCACGAAACGTTTCCGGGAATCCCAGGCAGATGCCAGTCACGGAGAGGATCAGAAGAAAGACATTGGCGGTGAAACCAACCGCACGATGAAGATCGAAACTGAGACGGCGCCAGGGCGCGTCCCAGGCGATGCGGAACGTTCTCGACCATATTCTGTTCCGCAGGAACCAGATCGTCAGGCCCGAAAGACTGGAGAGGAACAACGCGATTCCGATGGTGCCGGCCATCTGGCGCCCTGAGGGAGGCAGCAGCAGGTTCTGGTGAAAGCCGGCGATTCGGTCGAGCCAGGGCAGTTCGAACGTGCCGAGCAGTTCGCCTGTGCGGGCATCGAAGTACGCATGGATGGGGCGGTCGCCGGCTCGCATCTGATATTCATACGGTTCACCTACAGTGAGTGGAAAGGTGATTCGATTGGGTATGGAGTCCGGCCAGCGCTGCCGGATGTTGCGGTCCCCCTCGTTCAACACGGACGCTGGATTCGAAAGCTGTGTGGCTTTCCACGAGGGCCGCAGCGCGGCCTCGATTGCGTCGCGGTACAGAATAAGGCTGCCGCTCAGACCCATCAGACAGAACAGCAGTCCGAATGGAATTCCGATCCAGATATGAGCAAATTTGGCGCCGGAGCGCAGGATGGCTGTCATAGGTTCACCAGATCGATGGAATTTTCACGAGCAGGACGAGCGCCGCGCCCGCTCTGCGAAAGAAGAGGGAGAATCACGCGGAAGACCGATCCATGCGCCGGCGCGCTCTCGACATGAATGGAGCCGTGATGGGCCTCCACGATCCAACGAGCGATGGCTAGCCCCAGCCCCGCGCCGCCGTGATGACGATTGCGGGCTTTGTCGGCGCGATAGAATCGTTCGAAAATGTGGGGAATGTCTTCTTGGGCGATCCCGATGCCGGAGTCCTGCACCTCGCAAACAAACGTGTTGTCCCGTTCCATTCGCCACGTGAATCGGATGGCGCCGCCAGCGGGCGTGTATTTGATGGCGTTATCGAGCAGGATCAGCCACAGCCGGCGGAGATAGGCCGCGTCACCAGCCACCAGGACGCAGGCCGCGGCCCCCTGGTATCGAAGATCGAGTTCCTTCTCGTGCGCCAGCGGCTCAATGCCTTCCCATACCTGCTCGACGCCCGGGATCGGGTCGACCGGTTTCAGGTTGAGAGCGCGGGACGCCGAATCGGCGCGCGCCAGTTGAAGCATGTCTTCCAGAAGGTCGGTGCTCTTTTCGGTCTCGCTCAGGATGCGGTGAAGGGCTTCGCGATACGTTTCGGCGGTCGCGGTGGAGCGAAGCAAGGCGACCTCCGAGGCGGTGCGCATCAGTGCGATAGGAGCGCGCAGCTCGTGTGAGGCGTTGGCCGTAAACTGCGCCATGCGCCGAAAGCCATCTTCGATGCCGCTGAGCATGTCGTTGAGCGTCTCGGCAAGGGACTGCACCTCATCCCCGCTGCGGGGCACAACCAGCCGCCGGTTGAGGTTCGCGGTGGTGATGGAGCGGGCAGTGCGCGCCAAATCGGATACCGGTTTCAGCGCGCTTTTGCTCACCCAATAGCCCGCCGCGGACGCGCAGAGGAAGACAATTGGCGCGGAGAGAATCAGCAGGAGGCGAAACCGCCGCAAAACCTCGGATTGCGTCGAAAGATCGGCGGCAACCTTGAGACTGAACGACTGACCGCGCACGGTTCGCCGCGCTCCGAGCACGCGGAGAGCGGTGCGGCCGGCTGGCTTCACGCCTCCGAACGGCGCTGTGCCCGCCGGCGGGAAGATCCGATTGCCGTGCGCATCGTCGATCGCCAGATAGTCCGGCTGGAGCGCCGCGTGACTGGCCAGTTCGGTCTGAAGTCTCGATAAAGGCTTACGCGAGACATGCTCTTCGAGGAATTCCTCGACTCCGGCCAGCCTGGCCTTGAGGTCGCGATCGACAACAGCGTTGATTGCCGACCTGAGGCCAAACCATGCGCCGGTTTCGAGCAGAGCCGTGCTGATGCAGAAGACACCGCAATAGACTGCAGCAAGGCGAATGCGAATGGGAACTTTCATCGCAGCCAGTCCTCCGTCGAGGCGGCCAGCTTGTAACCGAAGCCCCGAACCGTGTGGATCAACTTCTCGGGGAAATTCTCGTCGATCTTTCCCCGAAGGGACTTAATGGAGACATCGATACTGTTTTTCTCGAGCACGCTGCGCGAGCCCCATACCGCCTTAACGATTTCGCCGCGCGAAACGACCTGACCGGCGCCGCGCATTAACACTTCGAGAAGCAGGTACTCGATCCGCGTAAGCGAGATTTCACGGCTTCCCCGGCGCACCGTATGGGCAGCGGTATCCATCGTCAGATCCGCCGCGCGCAGGCATGCGCTTTGCGGTTTCCCGCGGCGCAGCAGCGAACGAAGACGCGCCAGCAACTCGAGAAACGAGAAAGGCTTGCTCAGGTAATCCTCGGCGCCGGCGTCGAAGCCGGCGACGAGGTCTGCCGTGGAATCGAGAGCGGTCAGCATCAGGATCGGTGTGCCGATTCCGCTCTGGCGCAACTGTCGCGCGACGGAGTATCCGTCCAGCAGCGGCAGCATGACGTCGAGGATGATGGCGCCGAACAAGCCGGTGCGGGCCATCTCCAGCCCCTTGCCGCCGTTGTCGGCCAGAAGCACACAGTAGTTCTGCTCCTCCAGGCCTTGGCGCAGGACCTGCGCCATTTCCGGATCGTCTTCGATAATCAAGACGTTTTCCGCGTGGTTCACTTTCCTACGACCAGAACGGCAAAAGTCCCTTCCCGGACGGTGCGTCTGGGCCTGCTGCTCACATCGGTGACCGGAGTCATATCGACCTGCGCGGCGGGAAGAAAAATCTTCGCTGTTTTTGGGTCGAACGCCATCGTCTTGGCGCTGGCTTGGGTCGTGATGGTTCCGGCATCCTCAAATTCGTCTGCGGATTTTTCGCGGAATACGCTTACGACTCCTTCGCCCCCGCAAGAAAAGAAGATCAAACGTGCTTCCGGGTCGAACGCGGCGTAGTCTACGCCTTGGCCAATCGGGAAACTGCCGAGGACCTTGCCGGTGGCCGCATCCATCGCGACCATTCGAGGTTCCGATCGCGTACCGATGAATAAACGATTGGTTTTCGCGTCGTAGGCAAGGCCGGTCGGTGTCTTCGCAACGCCGATCGGGAAGCGCTTCTTCACCTGGAGCGATTCCGGATCGAAGGCGATCACCTCGGCTTTGTCTTCCAGATTGACATAGATCATGCCGTCGGCGGCGATGACGGCTTGTTCGCCGTCACCCTCAGCCTTCACCGTTCCTACAACCCTCCCGCTGCCGGCATCGATGGCGCTGATGTCGTGCGATCCATGGTTGTTGGTGAAGACTCGCTTTGTGCGGGGCTCGTAGTAGATGCCGTCAGGTCCCGTCCCGACATCGATTTTCGAAATGAGCGCGAGCGTTCGGGTATCGAAGATCGAGACTTTGTTTTCGGACCCATTGCTCGTGAATCCGCGGTTCATCCCAGTGGCGAGGGCGATTCCATGCACGCCAGGTGTATCTGCGATTGTGCCGATCGCCTTCCCGGAATCGGCGTTCAGCACCTCGACTTGCGTCTGGTGCGAGATGTAGAGGCGGCGGGCAGAGCTATCGATCGAGGCGTAGTCCCAGGTTTGCGTGCCGCCGACGGGATAGTTCCCAGTGACTCGGTAGCCGGTCGGGACGGTCGAGGCGCCCTTTGTGAGATGGGCCGCTTTCAGCTCGGTTTTGGCTGCGGCGATCTCAGGTTGCAGCGCGGCGTTGTTCAACAGCGCGGAGCCGACGACAACGCCGAGCGCGTGGCTGGCTTCGACATCGGAGTGATAGTGCTCGGCGCAGAATTCGCGGCTGAGAGCGTAGTCCGCTGCGCGTGCTTCAATGGCCTGAGCGTTTTCGGGGAGCAGCGCCGCCAGGACCAGTCCCACGGAGTAACCCATCGTGGCGTGGCCGCTCGGGTAAGAACGGCGGCCGCGGCCACCGGGGCGCGATCCGGCTGATCGCACGCCTTCCGGATCGCAGTTCAGATCGGTGAGAGATGGGTCGAGCACAGCAGCGAATACGCGATGGAAGTATTCCTTGGCTGTACTCGCGGCTACGGATTGGTCGTTTTCGACATCGGCCAAGAGCTTTGAAGTCGCCGGCAGTTTCTTTAGGTCAAATTCCGGACCGAGAACAGTGGCGAAAGCACTCGCGTCTTCATGCGCATCGTCCCACTTCGCCTGGGCGAAGCGTTCCGGTGTGCGGGTTTTCAGGAGCCGCTTGAGATCCGCCAGCTCCTGTTTCTGAACCTCCGAACCGTCGGCTGGGGGCGGCGGCAGAAGCCGGGCCGGATTGATATCGGCCTGCATGAGAAAGCGAAGCTTCTTTGGAGCTGACTGTGCAAAGACAGCCGGCGTCAGCGCAGCGAAAAACAGAATCGTGACGAGATTTTTCATGGCGTCAGAACCTCAGTCGGAAGGCAGCCTGGAATTCACGGGGCGTGCCGCTGCCTGTGGGCGACGTGCCGTTGACCGTGGTAGTGATGCGTCCGAAGCTGGCGCTCGAGAAGTTGCCGTTCGGGTTGCCGTACTGCGCACGGTTGAAAATGTTGAAGCCCTCGATGCGAAGCGTGGCGGTCACGCGCTCGGTGAAGTGGAAGTCGCGTGACGCCGCGGCATCCGTCTGCCAGAACGCTGGGCCGCGGATCAGGTTGCGTCCGGCGTTACCCCAGGTCAAGGAGGGCGGGATGGTGAATGCGGCGGGATTGATCCAGTTGTTGATGGTCTGGCGCGCGGGGTACAGGGACTGGCCGGCGACGTAATTTGGCCGCTGGAACGACGAACCGTTCTCGATCGAAAGACCGTCGGGAACGTCTGATGGCGAGCGGGTGAGAGTGATGTTTACGGGAATGCCCGATCGGGCCGCCGCCTCTCCGCTAAATTCCCACCCGCTGAGAATTGCCGAGGCAACGCCGCCGTTGCCGAGATACTGCTTGCCCTTGCCGAACGGCAATCGATAGACGGTGTTTAGTGAGAACGTGTGGCGGATATCTTCGTCCGAACTGGCGACATCGCAGGTGCGGCAGCCGTTAATTTCGGGATAATCGGTCTCACCGCCGCCGGTGGAATCGTCGTTCATGGCGTGCGACCACATGTAGTTTGCCGCGAACGTCCATCCGTTCCGGAAATCGCGATGCAGCGAACTCTGCCAGGCGTTGAAGTGATTGTTGGAGTCGGTCTGTTTGATATCAATGGGACCATACTGCGGGAACTGCCGGATGCACGGGTTCGAGTACAGCGCGCAGCCGTTTATGTACCAGCGCGTAAACTGATGGTAACCGTGATAGCCGATGTAGCCGGTATCGAGAACGAACCCGCCAGGCAGCGCCTGCTGCAGTTGAAGGCCCCATTGGATGACTGTTGGCATGCCGAGATTACGGGACAGAGCACGCGGGGTGACTGCGGAGTTTGCCGCTTCGGCATAGAATGAATCGGCGGGGAAACTCAGGCCGGGAAAACTCGCGCTCGAAAGAGTCAGCCGTTGCGTGAAATTGTCACTGGGAGCATTCAAGTCGCCCAGCTGCCCTTCGCCCCGATACATGCCGGAGCCGGCGCGGATCACGGTTTTTCCATGGAGCGATTTAGGCGCCCACGCCAAGCTCAGGCGCGGTTCCGGGTTCCATTTTTTTGGGAAATCGAAAGCCGAACCCTGAGGGCAGTAACCGTTCGGGCAGGTGGCCGGATCGAAGGGCAGATCGCGGCCATACTGCTCGTGGAACGCGTTGAAGAACTCATACCGAAAGCCGATGTTGACTGTCAGCTCCGGGCGGAGTTTCCAGCTGTCCTGGATATAGCCAAAGTATTCGGTCTTGAGAAGGCTGTGCATCGGGACGCCGCCGAGCAAGTTCACTTGATCCAGCTGGTTAGCCTGGAACAGCGGTAACGATGCATAAACCAGCGCATTCTGCGATGCCTGGCTGTAGTTGTAGACGACTCGCTTGATTTCGATACCGGCTTTGACGGTATGAACGCCATGAACCCAGGTGGCGTCGTCCTTGAGGCTGTATGTGGTTGGCGCCTTCACCGAGTTGGCCAGTTGGTTCAGCGATTCGAAACCGGGAATACTGACGGCATTGAAGATTCCGGTGACGTCGTAGAAATGAGAATCGGTGTGGCTGCGCGCCGAGATGCGATTCGCTCCAAGCTCGACGTTGTTGAACAGAGTGGGAGAGAAAACATGCGACAGAACCATGGCGCCATTCATCGGGGCAGTGCTGGTTTGCGAGCGGTCGAGAAGGTTACCGCTCGGGGACGAGAGGAAGGCTTGATCGATGTTATAACGCGCATAGAAATTGGTGGAATCGTCGATCCGATGGTCGATGCGGATGAGTCCGGAGTCTTCGTTGGCGCTGAGCGTCACCACCGAGACATACTGCGAAGTCGTGGAAGAAAGCCCGCGGTTTCCGAGCGGGTAGGAATTGATGATCGGAGCGAGTGCGGGCGACTGCGACAGCACGGCGGCGCGGAACGAGTTGCTGGGAACGTTGCCGATCAGCGTGGTTCCGAGCCGCTGGCGCAGACCTTCGTAAGCCACGAAGAAGAACGTGCGGTTCTCGACGATTCTGCCCCCGGCGTTGGCTCCGTATTGATTCAGACGAAGCGGCGGCAGAGCCGATCCATCGAAGGGGCCACGAGTGTTGAGAAGGTCGTTGCGAATGAACTCGAACAGGCTGCCGCGGAAGTCATTCGAGCCGGACTTCGAAATCACCTCAACTTGTCCTCCGTTCGTGCCGCCGGTGTCGGCGCCGTAGAGCATCGTGTCGACTTTAAATTCGGCGATGGCTTCGGTTGAGATCTGCAGGCGGGTGGCGACGTTCGGCGCCTGGTTGGAGATGCCGGTTGCGTCGATGCCATCGAATCGGAAATTGTTGTCGTCGTTGCCGCGGCCGGCAAAGCGGATGGATTTCTGCGTACCGCCGCCGGCGTCCATTGCTCCCGGCACCAACGCCATCAAGGCCGTCCAGGCGCGTCCGTTGATGGGCAATTCGGAAACTTGAGCCGAGCCGATCACACCAGCGATCTTGGATGTGCTCTGGTCGAGCGCCTGCGTTTCGGCCACAACCTGCACTTGCTGTGCGTTCGACGCTATCTGCATCTGCGCGTTGAAGGTGCGGGTCTGGCCAGTTGTGAGCTCGAACGATTTGAAATCGAGGCTGGCGAACCCGGGCTTCACGATTTGGAGATCGTAGACGCCGACCAGCAGGCCGGGGATCAGGAACAGGCCGGCCTCGTTGGTTTTGACTTCGCGATGGAACCCGGTGGCGGCGTTATCGATCGCGACACTGGCGTCGGCGATCGCGGCCGTAGAAGGATCCGTGATGGCGCCCGTGACTACTGCCCGCTCTTCCTGGGCGAGCCCAGGGACGATAATCGCGCCAATAACAGATCCAAACGCGATGCAACGCAACACGCGATGAATGGCTTTGCACATAGAGTGTTTGCTCCCGTCAGGCTCGTCGCAATCGCGCCTACTTTTCGAATCCGAGCGTGGCCATCATGATGTGGAAGACGTCGGTGTTGGACATGAATCCGTGCACACGCTCTGAGCCCGGACCGTCGGCCAGAAGCGGCGCCTCTTCAGCGGTGTGCTCGTCTTCGAGCGAGACGGCCGATCCGATTTTGGTGTGATCGGAAGCTTTCGATGTCTCCGTGAGGTTCTCGCCCTTGATGCGCAGATCGTAAGAATGATCGGCGGTAAATAGGATGAGCGTGTTCGGGTTCGCGGCCTGCGCAGTCGCGGCGACCGCCTTGTCGAGCGCGATCAGGCGGCTCAGCGATGTGCGGGTCTTGCCGGTATGACAGTCGGAATGCGCTACCAGAAGGAAGCCTTTGGGGTTGCGGGACAAACGCGCGACCGCCTGATGCACGGCTTCGGTGAAATCGAATTCGGGATCGTCGATGAAAGCGATAACGCGGTCTTTGCCGGCGCCGAGCCTCTCGAGGCTTTGCATGGAGTCGGCCCATGCGTAGCCTTTGGTTTTGATGTCGGAGCTCAGGTCGCGACCAAGGGCAGCCGTTTGCTCGGCGATCTGTTTGCGCCCGGTTCCGATGATGACATCCGGACCCTTTCCGAACTTCGGATTCAGCGCCTGTTGAAAGATTTCGCCCGCTTTGCCGCGATTGTTGTGATGGGCGTAGAAGGCCGAAACCGCCGCGCCGGCCACGCCGTCATTGGAGATCACGCCGGTGGAAAGTCCCTGCTCCATGGCGTATTCCATGACGGTCTTGTAGATTTCGCCGTCGCGCACATCGCGTTCTGCGTCGGCGGACATGGAGACGACGCCGTTGCGGGTTTTGTGACCCGTGGCCCACGCTGAAGCGCACGCCGCGCCGTCGGTCACCCATTCCTTTGCCGTGGACGTATCCGCCAATGCCAGATGGCCCATGTGCTGGACATAGAGCGCCTGCGGTTTACCGTAACCGAGAATGCTGGCGGCGTTCAGGCTCGATATTCCTGCGCCATCCCCGATAAACAGAATCACGTTCTTCGCCTGGCAGAATGCCGAACAGGCGCTCAGCACCGTCGCGCTGGCCAACAGAATGGCTCGATTTTTCATGTCGTCTGACCTCCTGAAGGCGCCCGAGCATCGTGGCTTCGAAGCGCATCGTTGAACTCCAAGAGTAGGAAACCGCTGTAAATGCGAAATGAACCTTCGGTCACAGTCCTGTGCCAAAGCTGAAGATTGGCTTAGTTATCAGATCGAATGCCTGAATTCATGCGGCAGCGTTCCGCCGCCACGTGCCCCCGGGCGTCGTTAGCCTGAAAAAGCGTTACTTTGAACTCGGAGGGGAGGACGAGCCAGCATGCTCACTAAAGCCAAGGCGCGCTGACCGACCAACCAACCAGCTTCGCTTCGGGTGCTTCGTCCCAGGGTTGTCGTAGCGCACCAGAACGCTGCGTTAGCGGAGAATGTATCCATCCGATTGGAGAAAATTTAGATTCTGTCCCGCCATTCTATAGGGTGGGCACGCGGCTGGGGTAATCCGTTTTACCCGGCGCCCAGATAACCTGCCGTGGGCGATCTGACCAGGTTGTGTAGAAACCCTAGGTTTATCTGGACATCTCGTAAATTCAGTGTGCTGGCAGCGGCGACTTACGTGCAATGCCTAGATTCTTCCCAAAGCCGAATCAATCATCGCCACTTCAAGATCCGTAAATCTGCTTCCGGCGTACCTCAGCCTCCGGATTCTTGGCCCACTCCGCGGCCAGATCCGAGCCGTTTGCGCGTTTCCCGGCCGAGTGGCCACGATAGGCATTTTACGAGCGAATCGCGAAACGAGCTTTTCCGAGTGGGAACGCCAGTAAGCCGAGTTCGCGATGCTACCATTGATCCCAGAGGCAGTTTCCAGAGGGTCCTATGCTTTCTTGTGGGCAATGTGGCTCGGCAATGCCGGACACCCATGAATATTGCGGTAAGTGCGGCAAAAAGATCGACAGTTCCGCGCTGGTACGGCGCGTCCCTATATTCCAGCGTATTCCCAATAAGGACCCCGAAACGACGGGATCTATGGGGCGATTCGGCCAGCTCTTCGGACTAGATCCACGTGTCGCGATTCTCACGCTGATCGTGGACATGATGTTGAACGCCGGCGACCTGGTTTCGATGGGTTTGCTGCTGCCTGTTTCGGCCGCAGCCGGCGTTGTGCTTGGGTACGTCGTGTATCGCGCGCAGATCAACTGGTACGGCGATGATAAGGAGTCGGCGAGGATCAAAGCCCTTATCCTCGGCTTGCTCACCGCGATTCCAACGCCGATCCCCGAGATCCTCTATATTCCTGCGGGGATACTGGGACTGTTCCACGGCTTCTGGCGGAGCTGGCGGAAAGACTCTCACACATAACCGCTGCGGGGACCCCGGCCAGCGCTGTTCCGGATTGGTAATCCGGCGGATGAGGTTCATCTGACCGTTCCCCGCTGTCCATACGTGCGCTGGAGCAGCCGCTCTTTGAGCGCGGGCACGGACTGAGCATCATTGGGATGAAAACGCAAAGAGACTTGCCCGAGCCGATTCCTGTGGTTACAACAAAGCTGTTCCCGGCCGCCGCCTTGCGACCGCTCGATCCTGGCGCCGATAAAGGATGATCGGCTTCGAATCTACTCGGAAAATATCCGGTCTCGCCGCGCCCCGAGGCTCTCCCGGGATGTCGCAGTTCGTGGCTCCTCCAAAACCCTGCGACAGCGGGCTGGGAGTGACAGGCGGGCATTGTGTTGAGTGCGGGGACTTCGCGCACGTCCCCTGCGATCCTGGCGTATGCAACGCCGGTCTGGTGATCGAGAACGGCCAGTGCGTTAACCCTCCGCAGTGCGGCGCGATCGGCGGCTCTTGTCATCTGGGAACGGATTGCTGCCAGCCTGCCCGCTGCGTAGGGGGCTTCTGTCAGATGTGCGAGCTGCACGGCCAGCCATGCCTGTCGCATCAAACTCAGATTTGCTGCGATCCCAGCGATAGCTGCAAATTAGATCAGGCTACGGGAGATCACAGGGAAGTTAGCCGTTGCCACCGCATTAGCTACAAGCACCGTCGCGGATGCCTAGGCCCGTGCCCGGGCCACACGAATTGTTATCGCACGGCTTCTGTCCGGCGTGATCGCAATAGACGCAAATGCCCTGAGGACTCCTAGCGGAGGGCTGCATACGCCAGCGCATCTTGGTGAATGTCTTCTTCGCCAGATCGAAAATCGCCATTCCGCCGCCCACACCCCCGCCGCGGCCCTGGTTGACGAACTGCGTGGCGAAAAGATATTTCCCATCCGGCGCGAGTCCAGATCTTCCGGCGAGCGTGTCCCGCACAGTATTTCGATATCGCCGTGAACACCGCATTCCATAACCGGTGGAAGCGCCGTTTGGACTCCGTCTTGTTGCGCTCTAACAGTCCCGCTAAGCGTCAGCGCGATCAAGCATGCCAAATATGTTGCAACTCGCATCTCGCCTCCTCCAGACTTACTTTCGCGGCAAGGCGAATACGATATAGGAGCCCGGCCCCGGAGGCGCCGCGGGTTTCCCCGTAGCGATGTGTTCAGCCTCGCTGATGTACGGGTTGATGTCTTTCTCGGTAAACGACTGGCGCGCGCACGGCGGCGGCCTCGTGGGATACGGCTGCGTGGGCCAGGTATGTTCACCCGGCACATCCGTTTGCGGCACCGGCCGTTCCTCCACTGGCCACAACGGCTCGCCTGTGACGCGATTGAAGACGAACAGAAAGCCCTGCTTGGTTGGTTGCGCTACCGCCTCGACGGTCTTTCCATCGTGCTTCACGGTGAGGAGCCTGGGCGCAGTGGGCAGGTCGTAATCCCACAGGTCGTGATGCACGGTTTGGAAGTGCCACAGGCGCTTGCCGGTGCGCGCGTCCAGCGCCACCACACTGTTGGCGAACAGATTCTGGCCGTGGCGATTGGCGCCGTAGAAAATCGTAGCGCGCAGTGCCGAACGGAATATAGGCGCCCCCGTGCTTCTCGTCGACGCTCATCTCATTCCAGTTGTGCACGCCGCCGCCAGTCTTCCAAAAATCCTTGGGCCATGTTTCGTAGCCAAATTCGCCCGGGTGCGGCACTGAATGAAACACCCACACGAGCTTTCCGGTCCGCGTGTCGTAGGCGTGAACATCGGCGGGAACCGCGGCGTAGTTGTCCCCCCCGCGCCGGCAACGGAATGATGAAGAGGTTCTCGAAAATACGGCCGGGATTGTTCGTCATCAACGGGGGGATGGAGTCGATGTCGCGGTCCAGGCCCACACGGATATCGACGCGCCGTTGTCGCCGAACTTCGGTAGGGTGTTGCCCGTCCGCGCGTCGATGGCCGTCAGGTAGCCGGCGTTCAGATACAGCAAGCGGAGGTCAGAGCGGTCCTTGCTCTCCCAATAATTGACGCCTGCATCGATAATGACCCAACAACAGGGAGCAAACGATGTCTAGCCAAGTGTGGGTTGAGCGCGCCGCAGGCCGTGAAGGGAAATCTGAGACGAGTTCGGGAAAGCTCTCGGCAATCGGCCGTGGACGCCTAAAGTTGGAGAAGGAGTAGCGATAAACTGCGCTCCGGCATTGACGGACGTCAGTGACTTGCCAGCGCGTGCTCAATCACGATCACTGCGAATGTGTCTGGCAGCACCGGGCCTCGGCGAGCGCCGGCGGGAACGGGTCCAAACTTCGCAGTGGCCAAGAACAGGCGATGCGTCGCCGCGTCCAGCCCCATGTTGCGGGAGCCTTGCGGGGTCTCGATGGTCTGGACCACGCGATATTGATCGGGCGAATCCTGATGAATTACGGTCAATGTGCCGTCGGCATTCGAGGCAAAGGCATCTCCGGAAGCAGCGTCGTATGCCGCGCCATCCACGCCCATGCCGATCGGGACTGTCGCGACGACTTTTCCATGCTGGTAATCGGAAACAGCCATGACGCCACTGCGGCATCCGCTAAACAACCGATGATGCGCCGTATCGAGCGCCATGGAAACCGGTTGCTTGCACGTGCCGGTCGGCCAGCGCCGCGTTACGCTCGCGGATTTCGCATCTATTTCGACGACCTCGCTCGTATCGGTTAAATTGGCGTATACTTTGCCGTCTCCGGCGGATGCGCCGTACTCCGGTTTGCCCCCCAGCGCGATATTCGTGATGCGGGAGCCGGCGCGCGGATCGATCACGGTCGAGGAGTGCGCATCG
The DNA here is from genome assembly GCA_036557165.1 of Bryobacteraceae bacterium. Taxonomy (GTDB): domain Bacteria; phylum Acidobacteriota; class Terriglobia; order Bryobacterales; family Bryobacteraceae; genus Palsa-187. The sequence continues at coordinate 79,433 of DATBIA010000077.1, read as the reverse complement.
CCATTGAATGTAAATACCCGGTTCGAAGGCGGGTCGTAAATAATCGCGTCCGCGTCCTCTGCGGCGGGAATCCGGCCGAGAGTTTCAAAACTCTTCAGATCGAACATCACCACCGATTCGTCGTTGCCGGAGGTCGCAAAGCCTCGTCCGGCGGATTTCGCGATCGCAGTCCCGTGGGCTCCTTTGATGCCGCTGATTTCCCCGATCGGCTTACCCGTATTCTCGTCGAGAACGATCACCCGATTTTGCCGCGCGATGTAGACACGATGGCTGGGCGGGTCGGTCACAACGTAGTCCCAACTGCCGTCTCCTCCAACCGCCCATCGGGCGGCTTCGCGCCAAGTAGTGGGATTCTGGGCAAAAAGGTATGTGGCGATCACGAGGCCGAGCGTTGCTTTGCACATTTCACGATTAGCTTATCAGCACAGCCTTAAGACAAGCTGAAGATTGTGAAAACTTTGAGCATTGTGTCAATCCTCCTGGAAATTTCAGTTTGTCTTCAGAGATCGTTGCCAGCCTGTTCGAGACGCCTATCATGTTTCGGCCCTTGTTGGCGCCGTCGCTCGTTTATACGCTTTTGGCCCCCACCGCCAATTGCCAGAATGCGTCGCTCACGGGACAGCGATGGACCCTTCGGAGCCGTCGTGCCCAACGCGATCGTAACCATCAGCGGCGCCATAGGCGCCCGCACCACAATGTCCGGGGCCGACGGCGTACTCAATTAGTGGCCTCGCGCCCGGTGAGTACAGCATCACTGCCGCGGCTCCAAAGCTCGCGTGGCCGGAGCCAGTTACTCTGATCGTGGCTCCGGGCGCCAATCGGCATGATCTCCAAATTGCGCGTGATTATCGAGGCCCATTATGTAGCGGTTCGGGAGAGCGACGCGCCCGCGATCAATACCGATCCGGTTTCTAATGCGGGCGCGCTCTTGCTCAAGGGTGACGATCTCGATGCCCTTTCGGACGATCCGAAGATCTCGTAGCCGATCTCCAGGCGTTTACCGGACCTTCCACGGTTCCGGGCGGAGGACCGATATGCGTCGATGGGTTCAGCGGGGGACAGCCCCGATTCGCGAGATTCCCATCAATTCCAACCCGTTCACTCCGGAGTTCCACAAACTGGGTTATGGCCGGATCGAGATATTTACGAAACCCGGCTCGGACAAGTTTCATGGGTCGGTTGGCTACAGCGTCGGCACGGAGGTCTGGAACGCGAGCAATCCTTACGCCTCCGCGAAAGGCCATTTCTTCTCCAGGAAACGGAAAACTCATTTTTGGGACCGCTTTCGAAGCGTAGTTCCTTCACGCTGGATTTCGAGCGGCAACCGTCGATAACGGCTCGGTCAGTAACGGGGTAATTCTCGATCCCGCATCGCTCCAGCGGGTTCCGTTCTCGAGAACGCGCGCAATCGGCGGCTCGAGTTACAAATTCGTTTTACTTACTGATTCACCGCGTCCTCAGCCGGCGGGCGTACATCCAAGCCTGACCTCGAAACGTGTTCCTTCACCGGGTGCGCTTCGCAGGGAAATGGTCGCGTGGTGCGCGTCGGCTATCCACTTAGCGATTGCAAGGCCGAGCCCTGTGCCAGTTGCCTGGCCCCGCGATGGGTCGGCGCGGAAGAAGCGTTCGAAAATACGCGGCTGGAGCTCCTTCGGGATTCCCACCCCGCTATCGCGAATGCCGACAACTACATGGTGCTCCGTGCGTCTGACTTCCACATCGATACGGCCCTTATCGGGCGTGTATTTCACCGCGTTGTCGAGCAGGGCCCAGAACAGCCGCCGTAGAGTAGACCGGTCGCCTTCAACAGACACGGGCCGCACCGTCTTAAAGCTGTAAGTGAACGTCTGGCCCCTCGAGCCGGCCAGTATTTGCGTCTTTTCGCAGACTTCATCCAATAGCTCGGCTAGATCGACAGGCACAAGAGTCACCAGCAGACGTCCCTCGTCGGCCCTGGCCAGGATGAGCATGTCTTCGAGCAGCGCGCCGGCCTCCATGGACTCTGCCAGAATGTCCTTGAACGCCTCCCTCGTCTCTTCATCCAGAGTGTGGTGCTGCAGCGCGTATTCCGAAATCGTGCGGATAAACGAAAGCGGGCTTCGTAGCTCATGGGAAGCGTCCGCGGTAAACCGGTGAATTCGCGAAACGGCATTCTCAAGGCGCGCGAGCATATCGTTGCACGTCTCGGCGAACCGCTGCAGTTCGTCTCCCGTTGGGTGGACGGGAAGGCGCGCGGAAAGATCGCGAACGCTGATCGAGCGCACGCCGGAAATCAGCCGATCGACGGGTTGGAGCGCGCGCCGGCTCAGCAGATATCCACAGAACGCCGAGAGCGCCAGCAGCACCGGAGTCGCCGCCGCGAGGCCCGCCTGAAAGCGCGCCAAAAGCTGCCGGTTATCTTCGAGCTGGCCGCCCACTTGGATCGTCAATGGGTGGGACTCGATAGACGTCTGGCGCGTCAGAACGCGATAACGGCGCGATTCAAACCACCTGTCGTCGTAACGATCGCCGCCGGCGGCTACGGATGGGGACGGCCACGGAAACGCGGCGGGGCTGGCCGGGTCCGCATACATACGGTTTCCGCTCTCGTCATAAACGAGAATCAGATTGCCTTCGGGGGTGGCGTCCGTGAACTCCTGAAACTTTACGTCCTTTCGGCTCTGACTCCCGTTCCACGTCGATTTCAGGAGATCGAAGCAACGGGCGGCGCGCCGGCTGAGAGTGCGGTCCCGGCCCTGGCTGAGTTGCAGGGCGAGGCCGGCCCACATGACCATGCCAAAGGCGACGAAGCCAGCCAGAAAAATGCCCGAAAACCAACAGGTCAGGCGGAAGGATATCGATCTCTTCAAGATTCTTCAGTCCGCAGGCTGTACCCGACGCCGCGCACGGTATGAAGAAGCTGCTCTTCTCCGGGTTGCGTGATCTTGCTGCGAAGCGACCGCATGAAAACGTAGATGGTGCTATCGCTGACGTCCGCATCGCCGCCCCAGCCCGCTTCGGCCAGAACGTCGCGCGGAACGATATTCCCGCTGCGGCGCATCAGCGTCTCCACCAGCTCGAATTCGGTGCGGGTCAGGGGCACACGCCGGTCGCCTCGCTGCAATTCGTGCGTGCGCCGGTGAAGCACGAGATCGCGAAAGCGTAGGTCGGCCGGCGCGGTGATGGGACCCCGGCGGGAGAGCGCGCGCACACGCGCCAGCAAGATCTCCAGAGAAAACGGCTTAGTGAGATAGTCGTCCGCTCCAAGATCGAGACCGCGCACGACGTCCGCCATCGCGTCGCGCGCGGTGACCATGATCGCCGGCGTCATCTGCCGCGCGGCGCGAAGGTTCCGAATCACATCGAAGCCGTCGCGGCCGGGCAGCATCACGTCAAGCACCAGCACATCCAGTCCGCCCATCATGCTCATCGCCAAAGCCTGCTCGCCATCCATGGCTAGGGCGACTTCAAAGCCTTCGCGCATCAGCGCGCGTTTGAGCAGATTGGCGAGACGAGGTTTATCCTCTGCGACCAATACTCTCATTCTTCACATGGTAGTTAAACAAGATGAATTTTGAGTGACACGCGTGTTTTTTTAGGCTGCTTTAAGCTTTGGCTGCTCTAATGCCGGAGTATGATTTCAGCGTCTCGATCTCGCCGTGTTTTTGCCCTGATTTCCGCGCTTCTCGCATTGGCGGGCGTATCGCAACTCTATGGACAATTTGAAACAGCCGCCGTTCTGGGAACGATCATGGACCCGACCGGCTCGGCGGTGCAGCGCGCCCACGTTGTTTTGACCAATATCGCGACGGGCACGACGCAGGAGGCGCAAACCGACCTCACTGGCAATTATCAATTTCTGGAAGTCCGGGTAGGCTCGTATCGTGTCCGGGCGGATGCGAATGGTTTCAAAATGGCGGAAACGGAGCCTTTTCAAGTAACCGTGGGCGCACGCCAGCGCGTGAACGCGACGCTGCAACTCGGGGACGCGAAAGAGATCGTGAACGTGACCGCCGCCGCGGCGGAAATCGAGGCCGATTCCAGCGAACGCGGGCAAGTAATAGACAGCGAAGCGATCGCGAACCTGCCGCTGAACGGCCGCTCGAGTGCATCGCTGGCCCTGCTCGCCCCCGGCGTGAGAAATGCATATGCGCTCGGGAAACGGGAGGCTTCTTTCAACATGGGCGGCCTGCGCAGCCAGTTCAACAATTTCACTCTGGATGGCATCGACAACAACGCATATGGCACTTCCAATCAGGGCCTCTCGAACCAGGTGATCCAGGTTTCTCCCGACGCATTGCAGGAATTCGCGCTTATCACGGACAACTACAGCGCCGAGTATGGGCGCGTGGGCGGCGGAGTGGTCAATGCATCGACCCGCGCCGGCACGAATCAGTATCACGGCTCGGCCTGGGATTATCTCCGGAATACCGATTTGAACGCGGTCGGATTCTTCAAACCCACGGGCGGCGCCAAGCCGGTTTACATCGCCAACCAGTTCGGCGCAACGTTCGGCGGACCCATCAAACACAATCGCGCGTTCCTGTTCGTGGATTACGAAGGATGGCGGCGATTGCAGCGGGCCTTGTCATTCGGAAGCGTGCCGACGCTTGCCCAGAGGGCGGGGAATCTCGGAGTGCCCGTTCTGAACCCGTATACCGGCGCAACATACAGCAACGGCGTAGTTCCGCCGTCGGCTTTGACGGCTTTCGGCCTGAAAGTTCTCTCGGACCTGCCTGCGCCGAATCTTCCCGGCAACACGAGCAACTACTCCGCGCTGCTCCCATCGACGGACAACGATAACAAAGGCGATATCCGCTACGACCAATATTTCACCGGCCGGCTGACGTTTTTCACACGCTATAGCTATCGCATCTACAACCAACTAGCCGCCCCCACGATACCGGGCCTGTCCGGACAGGGCGCGGGCATTCTTTCCCGCGTGATGAACTGGCAAACGGCCAGCGGTGTCACCTGGACGCTTACGCCGACATCCATCCTCGAGTTTCGCTTGGGTGCGTCGAAGACCGAAGGCCGCAAAGTTCCCGCGACGCTGGACGGCGGGCCGTCGATGTTTGCGCTCTACGGCATTCCGGGGCTGCCTACAACCCCGGAACTCACCGGCGGCCTGAACACGCAAAACATCACAGGTTATGCGTCCTATGGCCGCGACTACACGAGTCCGCAGTGGCAGAACCCCCTCGTTTTCAATCCCAAGGTGAATTACTCATTCATCGTTGGGCGCCACACGCTCAAAGCCGGCTATGAGTTTCAGGCGATTGACACCCAGCTCGACGATTTCAACCCCGCTTACGGCCAAGACATTTATGGCGGGCAATTCACCAACCCCACGCCGACAAAGAGCAACACGCTTTACAACATCTCCGATTTTCTGATCGGAGCGCGGTCCACTTACCAGTTGACGAACTTCACCGTCGCGCACCTGCGGCAGCGCATGCATTTCGCTTACTTCCAGGACAACTTCAAGGTTTCCCCCAAACTCACGTTGAATCTCGGAGCGCGGTATGAATTCGCCACGCCGGTCTATGACCGCGACAATCACATGGCGAACTACGATCCGGCGACAAACTCACTCGTCTATGCGACGAACGGATCTCTCGCCGACCGGACGCTCGTGAATCCCAGCTACAAGAATTGGTCGCCTCGCGTCGGTCTGGCTTACAGCATCGATTCGAAGACGGTCATTCGCGCCGGCTATGGAATCAGTTATGTGTTCTTCATTCGCCAGGGCGGCGACAGCTATCTTGCCTACAACGGTCCGTTCGTCGTGAATGCGCAGATCACGCAGTCGCCGTCGGAACCGCTGTGCGCGCCGACTTCGAATCCGCTGACCTGCTTCCGGCCCACGGAGTTGGGTATTCCCGATGGCTTCACGTCGCCTGCAAACTTCAGCACCGTGAATACGAAGACCGTCTACATCCAGAAAGACATCCGCTGGCCGTACGTGCAGAACTGGCATTTCACGATTCAACGCGAGCTGGCCCATAACCTGATTCTCGATGTCGGCTACGCCGCTAACCACAGCGTCGGCGACTGGGTAAATGCGGATTTGAACCAGGCGCTGCCGAATGCGGCCGGGCAATCTCTTCCGCTCAAGACAAGGCGTCCCGACGCGCAGTTCGACTATATCGACTCCAATTTCAGCGCGGGATTTTCAACGTACAACTCTCTCCAGGTCAAAGTCGAGAAGCGCTACTCGGGTGGCTTGCAAGTACTCAATTCGTTCACGTGGTCGAAGGCGATCGATAACGCATCCGGCGCGCTCGAAATGGGCAACGGCGACAACCAGGCCCTGAATCTGTTCAACTTCCAGCTCTCGAAGGGATTGTCAAGCTACGATCAGCCGTTCAACAACACGACGAGCATCGTATGGGATCTGCCGTTTGGTCATGGCCGCCGCTATGGATCGGGCGCTTCGCGCCTGCTCGATGCGGCGTTTGGCGGCTGGGCGCTCGGGATCATCAACACAATGCAGAGCGGCCAGACAATCAATATCACTTACGATCCTAACGCAGCGTTCATCGCGACGGACGGCAGCAAGAACTCGGCCGTTTACAGGCCCAATGTCACAGGAAATATTTATCCGTCGTCGGGCCAGCAATCGATTACGCAATACTTCAATCCCGCGACCGTCGTGGTCCCCACGGACGTCACTCACCCCTACGGAAATGCGGGCCGGAATATCGGCCGCAGCAACGCTTTGTTCGATCTGGACACCGGCATCCACAAGCAGTTCCGCCTCCCGGGTGAAGGGAAGGCGCTGGAGTTCCGCACTGAAATATTCAACATGCTGAACAAGACCAACTTCTCCGCGGCGAACGGGGATCGGTCCAGTTCGTCATTCGGCAAGATCACCAGTACTTTCCCCGCGCGGCAAGTGCAATTCGCGCTGCGCTTTGCGTTTTAAGACGAGGAGAACCACCGTTATGAAGAGAGCGAACATTTTCTGCTATTTGTGCGCGGTGCTGGCGCTCGCCACGGTAACCGCAATTTCGGCCACAACGATAGCGCCCGGCGTCCGTACGCTGGTGTGGGCTCACAATGCATTTCCCGATCACGGGAGGTATGCGGATCGCCTTGATCGCGCGCTGGCCGCCGGCATGCCCCTGATGATCGAAGAGGACCTTGCATGGGTCGATGGAAAATCCTGGCTCATCCATGGACCGAAAAACTCAACCGGCGATGATCCGACGCTCGAAACTTATTTCTTCCCCAAAGTTCGCCCGATTATGGAAAAGGCGCTGGCGGAAGGCAATCGCGGCAACTGGCCGCTCATTATTCTCTATCTCGATATCAAGAACGATCCGCCCGAGCATCTGGAAACTATCGCCAAAGTGCTGGAGAAATACGACGGATGGCTGACCTCGGCTGTCAAAACGGCGGATATGTCAAAGCAGTCCCCGCTCGACGTGAAGCCGATGATGGTCCTGCTGGAAGACAAGCACGACGATATCAAGCAGCAGTATTTCTATGATCGTATTCCAGCGGGTGGAAAACTTCGCGCCTTCGGATCGGCGACGAAATACGACAACAATCTTGACAAGAAGTTGTCGAAAACGGAAGCGATCGATGGCCTTTACGATACGCCGCTCTCGACCATCGTCCCGAAAAAGGCGGACGATTATCGTCGCTGGTGGGGAATCGACTGGGCGTACATCGAAAAAGGCGGTGAGACGCGCGCGGGCGAATGGTCTCAGGCAAAGGCCGATCGGCTAAAGAAATACGTCGATTATGGTCACAGCCAAGGTTATTTCGTGGGTGTGTTTTCCATCAGCGGCTGGACGCCTGAACAAAACCAGGGCTGGGACAAGGATTACAACTTCGGCACGCGCGAAGCGGCAAGCCTGCGTTGGAAAGGCGCGATCGCGGCTCACGCCGACTTCATCTCGACGGATCATTACGAGGAACTCGCGAGCGCGGTTCACTCAGGACGGAGGAGCCGCTGAGCTGTTACACAATTGACGATGCGCCGGCGGGAATTCGTTGCCGCTCTAACAGCGGCCGGTCTAAACCAGGATCGCCTCCTGCGGGGCCAATCCAGCACGCACCCGCCGTTCCGTACCGGAATTGTGCCGGCAAATTCCGGAAGACAGACGAGCGCCGAAGACACTTACTGGTCGAACTGCGATGCAGTAGCGGCGCTCGGATTTCATTTCGTCGAGTTCAATGACACTCGCTCCGGCATAGTTGAGGCTTGGTCCTCACGGGCAGGCGAGTTCAGGGAAAAGATGACGAAGCGCCATCTCACGTTCGCTGGAGCGGCTTTGTTCAGCCATATGGCCGACTCCACGAAGACACGCGAACTTATCGATCGCCACATGCTGCTCGGCAAATTCCTGCGAGACGTGGGCGGTGCCTATATCACCCATATGATCGCGCCCGGGACGGTCCTGAACGAGCCCGCCGACGACTCCGAATATGCGCAGCTGGACGTCGGGATCTGGGCGGAGCACGCGAACGAAATTGGCAAACGCCTCGCGAACGAATTCGGCGTCAGTCTCGCTTACCACCCGGAGCAGGGCGAAATCCGGCGCGGCTTGCATGAGAGCATTCTCGACGCGACCGAGGATCGCTGGCTGCGATTGCTGATCGACACAGGGCACGTCGCCTCGGCGGGCTACGACGCTGTAGCTATAGTCAAACAGTACCGAACGCGCCTTGTGTGCATACATCTGAAGGATTTCAGTTCCGAAAGTCATCCGCGCAAACCAGGCAATGTCTCTTTGGGGACCGGCGCCGTGAATATCCAGCAGGTCGTGGGCTTCCTTCGGGATACAGGATTCGCAGGCTGGGTTATGGCCGAGAGTGGCGGCACAAACGAGCACATGCGCGACTACATGTCGGGCCGCCTTGGGCTCGTCCTTTGAGCTACAGCGCTCTTCCGATCCGATGAAACTTTCGTGACAGCGGTTTTTTTTCAGATTGCTTTTAGGCGCGGATGGTCCAATTCCTCTCATGTTCCTTCCAAAACGATTCCGGAATGCCGCAAGAGTGTTGTCGCTGCCGCTTGCGTTCGCTTGCCTCGGCTTTCGCTGTGAAGCCCAGACCGACACTGCGTCGATTACGGGTCTCGTATCCGATCCGAGCGGCGCCGTGGTCTTCGGCGCAAAGGTGACAGTCGGGAATCGCGATACGAACATATCGACTACGGCGATCACGAATGAATCGGGTCTGTATTTCGTCTCCGGGTTGCGGCCCGGCGCGTACAACGTGGCCGTCAGCCAGACGGGATTCAAGCAGATTCTTCGCGAAGGCGTCGTCCTCCAGGTCGGCCAGACTACTCGTGTTGATCTGGCCCTTACCGTTGGAGAGACCAGCGATACCGTCGACGTGGTCGCCGAAGCGCCGCTGACGGAAACGGAAACCTCCGATCGCGGCATCGTGGTTGATAGCCGGAAGATCGTCGAGCTGCCGCTCAACGGACGCGACTACAACCAGCTTGCACAATTGGCGCCCGGAGTTCTCTTCCAAACGCCGCGTCTTTCGGCCCAGAGCTTCAAGGGAGGCTTCAGCGTCAATGGCAACCGGGTGTTCATGAACGCTTTTCAACTGGACGGGCTGGACAACACCTCGTACGCGGAATCGTATCGCGGTTTGAATATGCAGGCGCTTCAGCCTTCGGTAGACGCGCTACAGGAATTCAAGATTCAGACCAACGGTTACTCGGCCGAGTTCGGCCGCAGCGCGGGCGCCGTGGTGAACGCCGTAATTCGATCCGGAACCAATCAGGTGCATGGCTCTGCGTACGAATTTCATCGGGATCAGCACCTGGACGCCGCGAATTTTTTCGCCAACAGCACCGATACGCCCAAGCCATTCCATCTGCGCAACCAATTTGGCGGCACAGTCGGCGGACCGATCCGCAAGAACCGGACTTTCATTTTCGGCGACTATGAGGGCTTGCGCGACGACACCAGCGGCATCCAGATCAGCAGCGTTCCGCAGCCGGCATGGGCTCAGGGCCTGTTCAACGTGCCGATCTTTAATCCATTTGATCCGAAGGACAAGGCAATCGATTTCCAGCAGCCCGCGCAACCCGGATGCAATGACGGCAAAGGGAATTGCTGGGTGATTCCCCCAAGGCTTATGGATCCGGTCGGATACAAGGTTCTGGGCTTCAATCCCGCTCCGAACACGGGTTCGCCGGGACAACTGGACAACAATTATGTCAGCGACCCCACCGCCGGCAATCAGACCAATCAGTTCGATATCCGAGTCGACCACACGGTCAATTCGAGCATCAATCTATTTGGGCGTTATTCGCTCGTAAACACTCATCAGTTCACGCCGCCGCCCCGCGCGGGATTATCGGAAGGTTCGCAATCGGACGCCTATGGGATTTCGCAGAACCGCACCCAAAGCATGGCCAGCGGGCTCACCTGGGCGATCACGCCTCGTACGATCTCCGACACTCGCTTCGGCTATAGCAACGGAGCCTATTATCAGGAGCCGCCTCTGTTTGGCTCGGGATGCCCGGATCAGTTGATCGGGCTGAAGGGATCGGTTACGGATCCTTCGGTTTGCGGTGGACTTCCGGTCTTCTCAGTTCCCGGAAGTTCGCTTCGAAGGATGGGCCGCAGCACCTCCGTACCGGCCTTCAATACGCCGCAAACCTATGACGTTCGCCAATCGCTCTCCTCGGTACGCGGCGCGCATGCGATCAAGGTCGGCTTCGAGTACGAATACCTCACCGTTGGCATCAGCGACAACGGCTCCACGCTCGGCAGTTTTACATTCTCAGGGCGATTCAGCGGCTCAAATGGAACCTATCAGGGAGGCGTCGCCGACCTGCTGATGGGTTTTCCAACCGGCTACGCGCAGGATTCGAACTCTATTTATAACCGCTACCAGGATGCTTACTCGCTATATGCGCAGGACGACTGGAAAGTGACGAGCAAGCTGACTCTGAACTATGGATTGCGCTGGGATTTCATCACGCCTCCCCGCGAAGCCCACAACCTTTGGCAGCAACTCGATTTCACTACTCACACGCTCGTGGCCGCGAAGGACGGCAGTCTTTATTCCGAGGCGCTGGTCTATCCGAATTACAAGAATTTTGCGCCGCGGTTCGGATTCGCATGGACGCCCGCTTCCCATTGGGTGGTTCGAGGCGCTTACGGCATCTTCTACAACCTGACGGACCGCACGGGACGGGAAGGCCTGATGGGTTACAACTATCCATTCGCGATCAATTCTAATTCCACGATTTCCGGCTCCGGGACGCTTTTCGCAACCAATGCGCTATTCCAGCTACAGGACGGCATTCCCGCGAATCTGACCAGCCCTTCTCTGATCAATCCCACAACCGTTGCGCACCAGTATGAAGAGGCCAACCAGAAGACCGGATACGTCGAGCAATGGAATTTCACCTTGCAGCGTGAACTCATGAAGGATCTGCTGCTCGATGTTGCCTATGTGGGCAACCGCGGAATTCACCTGCCCACATTCCGTGACGTTAATCAGAATACGGTCACCTTCAATCCAGCTACGGGCGCGCCCGTCGTGGGGCCGAAGCCGCTCGCCCCATATGGACTCAACGGCCAGATTGAATACATGGAATTCCAAGGCTATTCGAAGTACAACTCCCTGCAAGCCCGGCTGGAAAAGCGATTTTCGCAAGGCCTTTCGGCTCTGACCTCCTTCACGTGGGGCAAGACGCTTGCGGACGCCACGGACCAGCTTGCGTCCGGCGGCGATGCGACAACATATCAAGGCGCGAAGCGCGGGCCCCAGAACGGCTACGACCGAAGGAGCGAATACGGACCTGCCGACTTCGATGTGACGTTTCGGTTTGTGACGTCCGCGGTTTGGCAGCTTCCCTATGGACGCGGTCGCAAATTCGGCTCCGGCGGCAATCGGGTTGCCGATCTGGCATTCGGAGGCTGGGACCTATCGCCGATTGTCATCCTTCAGGGCGGGCTGCCGCTGACAATTGTGCAGGCGCAGTTGCTGAACCTCGGGAGCAATCGCGTCAGCAGGCCCAACCGCATTGCGAACGGCACATTGCCTTCGGACCAGCGAACTGTGAACCGTTGGTTCGACACCAACGCCTTCATCGTTCTCCAGACCGATCCCACACAGCCGGGATTCGTTCCCAACCAGGCATTTGGAAACTCCGGCGTGGGGATTCTTCGTGGGCCAGGCCTTGCCACGGTCGATTTCAGTCTCGCGAAGGATTTCAATATCGCCGAGCGCCAGTCGTTCCAGTTCCGCACTGAAGTTTTCAACGCGCTTAATCACACGAATCTGGGAATTCCGTCCATCACGATGGGGTCGGGCTTCGGCCAGATCACCACGACCGCCACGCCCGCGCGCCAGATCCAGTTCGGGCTGAAGTACCGGTTCTGATTCGTGAATCTTCGATGACAGACCCGTTTCTTCAGATTAGTTTTAACTCCGAATGCTTTAATGCGGGTGGATCAAAATGACGCGAAGAGAAGTGATAGGTACTGCCTCGGCTTTCGCCGCCGCATCTTATTCCCGGGTGCTCGGGGCTAACGATCGCCTTTCCATTGGATTGATCGGATGCGGTGGCCGTGGCGGAAGAGAACTCCTGCCGGTCTTCACGAAGGTCAACGGCCCGTTCACCGCCGTTTGCGATTTGTGGCGCCCCCGCGCCGACGGTGCGGCGGCGAATTCCCCGGGAGCGAAGATATTCGGCGATCATCGGCGCTTGCTGGAGCTTCCGGGACTCGATGCGGTGGTCGTTGCGACCTCAGACCACTGGCACGCTCCGATTGCGATCGACGCGATGAACGCCGGCAAGGACGTCTACGTCGAAAAGCCTCTAACCCTGAAAATGGAAGAAGGTCCTCGCATCATAAAGGCGGCGCGTGTGAACCGGCGAATCTGTCAGGTTGGCACGCAGCAACGCTCGGGCGCCCATTACATCCAGGCCAGAGACGAATACGTTCGCAGCGGCAAGCTGGGAAAAATAATGTACGTCCGCACTTGGTGGGCGGACGGCGGCGTCGATCCTTTGGCTTCGGGCGGCGCTAATCCAAATCCGCCGAAGGCAGGCGGCGGCCACTCGACGCCGCCTGGCATGGAGAATAAGCCCACGGACCTCAACTGGGACCGCTATCTGGCTCCGGTCAGATGGCGCGAATGGAATCCGCCTCAGTTCTTCAACTTCCGCGCTTACCGCGATTTCAGCGGCGGCATTCTCACCGACAAGTTCGTGCACTGGGTAGACACAGTCCATATGTTCATGGGAGAAGACGGTCCTTCAGCCGCGAACATGAACGGTGGAATCTGGGTCGCGAAGGACAGCCGTTCCGTCCCGGATACGTTGCACCTTCAGTTGGAATATCCCGGAAACTGGCTTTGCACGTTTACAAACGTGGCGACAGCCGGAATGTCGCGCGTCGGCATCGAATTCTGCGGCACGCATGGCCACCTGCGCATAGATCGCGATCGCGCGGAATATTTCCCGCCGGAAAAAGGCGCGCCGCCGGTTGTCGTCGAGTGCCATACCGATATCGTCGAGGAGCACGTCCGCAATTTCATCGAATCCTGCCGTTCCGGCAAGGCTCCCAACTGCGATGTGGCGGCTGGACATCGTTCGGCGCAAGCGGCACACCTCGGCAATCTCTCCTACGCGGAGAAGCGCCGCATCCACTTCGATCCCGACCGCGAGATTGTGCTGTAACGGCACGGAAACGGAGACGTCTCCATGAAGCTCCCTGTCGTTCTGATTTGTATGGCTGCCGCCGCTGCCGCGCAGTCCACGAGCGCGGTCCCTGACGCTCCTCGCAAAATCGACGCTCTCCGCAAGATTCAGGCTCTGATCGTCACCGGGCAGGACGCGCATCCGTGGAAGGAATCTACGCCTTATCTGAAGAAGCTGCTTGAAGACAGTGGACGCTTCGAAGTTCACGTTGCTGAAGAGTTCCGCGGCGCAACCATCGATTCTCTGAATCCTTACGATGTTGCAATCCTGAACTACTCCGACGAAAAGCTGAAGATTCCGAGTTGGAGCGCCACCACGAAGGAAGCGCTGCTCGAGTTCGCCCGCTCCGGTAAAGGCGTTGTCGTGTATCACCATGCCGCCGCTTCGTTTCAGGATTGGGCCGAGTACGAGAAGCTCGTCGGCTGCGTCTGGCGGACGGCCGACAGCCATCACTCCCCTGTACACGATTACCAGGTAGACATCCGCGATCAGGAGCATCCTGTCACGCGCGGGATGAAGCCCTTCATGGCCAAAACGGACGAGCTTTACGCGGGCCTGAAGTGCCAGCCCACGGGAACTATTCACGTTCTCGCGACTGGATGGGACGATCACGCGCTTTACGCCACTGGAAAGAAGAACGCCAAAATACCGCCGGGTCCTTCGCAGGACGAGCCATTGATCTGGACCCTTTCCTATGGCGCGGGCCGCGTTTTCGCGACCATGCTCGGCAATGATATGCGAGCGGTGTACACGCCCGGCTTCGTCGCAACGTTCACACGAGGAGCCGAATGGGCCGCAACCGGCGAGGTAACACTTCCGCTGCCACCGGAACTAGAAAAGTAGTCTGCGGACTCTGCAGTTGCCTGTCGCACATCAGGCCGGGCGATCGTGCAAGGAGAGAAGAAGTGAAACCCATCTGGTTGGCCCTTTTTTCTGTGCTTGCTGCCGCGGGCATTTCAATGGCGGATTGGCCGGAGTTCGGAGGCGACTCGCAGCGGAGCGGCTGGGCAAAAGGCGAAAAGATACTGAACCGGGAAAACGTCGGGACGTTGGAACTCAAGTGGAAGCTGAAGGTGGAAAACGTTCCGAAAGAGTTGACATCGCTCGCGGCGCCCATCGTCACGGACCAGGTGAAGACCGCGCGCGGCATCAAGGAATACGTTATCGTCGCTGGAAGCTCCGACAACCTATCGGCGATTGATGCCGATACTGGAAAGCTCGTCTGGCGCAAGACCTTCAGCGTGTCTGGTTCGCCTTTGAGCAAGCCGAATACATTGTGTCCCTACGCGCTGAACGCGACGCCGCTCGTGCAGAACGGACGCCCGAAGGTCGTGTATGCGATCTCGAGCGACGGCAATCTGCACGCCCTGAGTGTGATTGACGGGGAAGATCGCTTACCTCCGAAACCGTTTGTCCCGGCGTTTTCTAAGAACTGGAGCTTGAACCTCTCCGATGGCGTGCTCTATACGGCCATTTCGCAACGCTGTAATTCGGTGCTTTCCGGTGTCTATTCGATAGATCTGAATACCCCGGATCAGCCGGTTCGATTCTTCCAGGCGGGCCGGCCTGGTATATGGGGCCGCGCAGGAGTGGCCATATCGTCCTCGAGCAACATTTTCGCCGAGACCGGCGATGGCGCGTTCGAGCCGGAGAACGGGCAATACGCCGACACTTTCCTTGAACTCTCGGGCAGGGAATTGAAGCTGGTGGACACTTACACGCCTTTAAACCGTGAATGGCTCACGCGCAAGGATCTCGATATGGGCAACATTACCCCGGCCGTTTTCCCTTTTCGAGGGCGGGAATTGCTCGCCGGCGGCGGAAAAGAGGGCCGAATCTTCCTGCTCGACACCAATTCGCTGGGCGGCGAGAGCCATCGCCAGCCGCTTTACCGTAGCCCTTTGCTCACGAACGAAGAAGTGAATCACGCGGCTCACGGTTTTTGGGGCGCGTTCGCCACATGGGAAGACCAAGACCGCGCTCGCTGGCTCTTTGCTCCGGCATGGGGACCGCCTCACAGCGACGCCGCATTTCCATTGACGAACGGCAGCGCGCCGCACGGCAGCATTATGGCGTTTCGCGTGGAGATGAAAGACGGATCGCCCGCGTTGGTTCCCGTCTGGGTTTCGCGCGATCTGAATGTCCCCGAGCCTCCGGTCATCGCGAACGGCGTTGTGTTCGCGCTATCCAGCGGCGAAGAGGTACGCCAGGTCGATGGCGCAGGCAAATCGCTCAGCACGGCCGAGCGAGTCGCTGGATCCGGGAAAGCCGTACTATTCGCGCTGGACTCGGAGACGGGTAAGGAGTTGTTCAACAGCGGCGACACGCTGAGCTCGTTCACTCACTTCGGCGGCCTCGCCGTATCCAACGGAAGAATATTCGTCACCACCTGGGACGGCTACGTGTACGCCTTTGGCCTGAAGCAGGAAGAGCGCTGACGCCCTTATTTGGCGGTTAAATGGGCTGCGCGAAGTTCCGTGCGCGCAGCTTCGATCTGCGGCTTGGCGGCCTCGCTTTCAAGCAGCATGATCCCGACGGCCGTGCCGAGCGCGCGGCTGGCGTCGACGTCGCTGTGGTAGTGGTCTCCACAGACTTCGCGGCTGTATGCGTAATCGGCGGCGCGCGCCAGTATCGCCTGGGATTTTTCCGGCATCAGGTCGGCGAGCACAACCCCAACTGAAAACGCGAGCGTCGCATGTCCGCTCGGATAAGAACGCAGCGGACGGCTCTGGGGCTTGCGATCGTCGTTGTCGCAGGTCCATTCACGGTACGACGCTGGCATAGCGGCCGTGACGGGGAACTTACGTTTGAAGTAATCCTTCGCCGCGCTCGCCGCGATCGATTGATCGTTTAAGACGTTTGTCAGTAAACGCGCGTGGCGGGCAATTTTGCCAAATCGAAACTCTCGCCAATTACAGCGGCGAACGGGGTTGCATCCTCGTGTTCCGCGTCCCACACCGCTTGTTTGTACCGCTCGGGGCTCCGCGTCTCGATGAGATGCCTCACGGCGGCCATCTCCTTCTGCTGAACCTCCGAGCCGTCCCGGGGTGGGGGCGGGAGCAGACGGCTCGGGTCGATTTGCGCAGCCTTGAGAAAGACGAGAGTTTTCGAAGCTTTGGGAGAGGGAGCTTGAGCGTAACTCGACGCGGCGAGCAGCGCACAACCGATCAGAGTATAGGTTGATTTCATGAAATGCCCTTTGTGGAAGCTAGCAAATCAGGATGAATTTCGTGTGAATCGGTGCATTCTTCAGGTTGTCTTTAGGGTTAGATGTTGCAATACATCCGATGAACAAAAACGCGCTTGTCCTGGCTGCGCTCGCTTGCGCCGCCGCCCCGGCGTTCGGCCAGGCAAAGAACGTGATTCTCTTCGTCGGCGACGGCGTGGGTGTTTCCAGCCTGAACGCGGCGGGGATCTACGGCTACGGCAAGCCCCAGGCTTTGTACCTGCAGAAGATGCCGCACCTTGCCCTTGCCGATACGTCTACGGCGAAGGAATGGGTGAGTGATGCCGCCGCATCGGCCACCGCATGGGCCACCGGTCACAAGGGCCGCAACGGAGTTATCTCTCAAACGCCCTCCGCCGAGCGTGGCGTGAAAGACGGCGCGACGCTCCAGACGATTCTGGAGTACGCCGAAGAACGCGGCCTTTCGACCGGCATCATTTCGAATGACGACCGGACCGGCGTCACGATCGCGATCACGGCCGCTTTCTACGCCCACTCCAATAATCGCCAGAATTCCGGCGACATTTTCGAGCAGTTGCTCAATCCGAAATTCGGCAACGGTCCGGACGTCGTCATTGGAACGGGCCGTAAGTGGATCGCGGATGCAACTGCGAAGATGGGCCACGACATAGCGAAAGAGATTCCGTCGAAAGATTACGCATATCTCGATTCGCTGGAGGCCGTTAGAAAACTCGATCCATCGAAAGAGCGGGTCATTTCCCTTTTCGACGATACTGAATTCGATTTCAACGAGGCCGTCGAACAGGCCGTTGCGCGTTTGTCGCGGAATCCGAAGGGTTATCTCCTTATCGCTTTCAGCGATTGTCATCTCGGGAAGAGCGCGAAGACGCTGAATCGCATCGTCGCCCTGGATAAAGCCATCGCGAACGCTACCGAGAGACACAAGACGGACACCCTGATCCTTATGACCGCGGATCACGGTTATGATCTCCGCATCAAAGGCGAATCCCTGGTTGAGACCGCAACCACGGCAACGCCACAGCAAATCGCCGCGATTGTTTCGCTTGAAGATCAGCACACTGCGGAGGAAGTTCCGGTCATGGCGGATGGCCCCGGATCCGAAACGATCCACGGCTTCATCTCGAACACGGATATTTTCCACGTTATGATGGCGGCCTTCGGCTGGGAGAAATATGAAAAGCACGCCGAATCTGTGCAGGCGGTGCGGCGATGAACGGGTTCAGAGTGGTATCCAGCGGCACCCTGATCGCCGGCGGTTTGGGCCTCCTTGGTCTAGCTGTGTGGGCCGCCTCTCGTCCCGCGGAGATCCCGTTCGCTCGGCACATGCTCGACCCCGGAGCGTTTGAGACGTGCGCCATCGGCGATATAAATCGCGACGGACGTCCGGATATCGTTTCCGGAGAGAACTGGTATGAAGGACCCTCCTGGATCAAGCATCGTTTCCGCTCCATCGAGTACTATCGCAACGCGACCGAAGACCTCACTGATCTCCTGCTGGATGTGAACGGCGATGGGTATCTCGACGTGATCAGCTCCGCCTCGCATGGAAACAGGATCTGGTGGAACCAGAACCCTGGCCCCAAAGGCGGCGATTGGAAGGAACACCCGATCGAAGATGGCCACAGTATCGAGTTTTCCTTCCTCGTGGATCTGGATAACGACGGCAAGGCCCGCGAAGTGCTGCCGCAATGGGGCGGACACCAGATGCAGGACCCGCTCGCATGGTTCGAACTGAAGCACGGCGCCTTCGTAAAACACGTCGTCAGCCCGCGCAGCTACGGCCATGGAGTTGGCGTCGGCGATATAAATGGCGATGGACGCAACGACATTGTCACGCCGCTGGGGTGGCTTGAAGCGCCGCCCGATCCACGCTCCGGAGACTGGAAGTTCCATGCCGAGTTCGATCTCGTGAGCGTCGGATACATATACGTCGTCGATATCAACGGAGACGGGCGCAAAGATCTTGTGACTTCGATGGCCCACGACTACGGTGTCTTCTGGATGGAGAATCTGGGGGGCGGGAAGTGGGCGAAGCACATGATCGATGACACATGGTCGCAATCGCACGCGATGACCATGGTCGATCTGAACGGCGATGGCCAGCCCGACTTCATCACGGGCAAGCGCTACATGGCGCACAATGGCTCGGACCCCGGGGAACGCGAACCGCTCGGCCTTTACTGGTACGAATATAGGCCGGCGTCGGCGGGCGCAAAGGAGGGGCCGATCGAATGGATCAAGCACATCGTCGACTATGGTGGACGTGTCAGCGCCGGCATGCAGATCGGTGTGGCCGATCTTGACGGCGACGGCGATCTCGACCTCGCCATGGGTGGCAAGACCGGACTCTTCCTGTTTGAGAATCTGACGAACAAAGTGCAAAAGCGGAGCTCCGAGTGACCGTACGCGCCTGCGCTCTCGCCATCCTGCTGATTGCGCCCGTATTGGACGCGCAACAGAATACAGCTTCCAGCGCCGTATTCGAAAGCCGTTGTTCTACCTGTCATGGCGGCGATGCGAACGGCGGAGACCGCGCGCCATCGCTCCTCGCCTACGTCCGGTATCACACCGATATCGAATTCTCGCAACTGGTGCGCGCGGGTAGGGTGGAAAAAGGAATGCCGGCATTCGCGCTGAACGATCAAGATCTGAGCGCCCTTATCGCCCAGCTTCGCGCGATGACCGGCGGCAATCCCGCCATGGCGACGGCCGGACTCACTGGACAGAATCGTAAACTGCCTTCGCCGAAAGTGGCTGTGCCTACAGCGAAGCCTGGGGCTTTGAGGCTGACTTCCGGAGGCACTCTCGAAGGCGTCGTTTTGAATCAGGGCGATTTTTCCGCGGTCGTTCTGACCTCCGACAAGCGCTTCCATCTGCTGTCGCGCGATGGCGATGCCTGGCGCGAGAAAGCGATCGAGCCCAGCGCGGACTGGACGACCTACCACGGCGGCGTTTCCGGAAACCGCTACAGTTCGCTGGAGCAAATCAACACCGGCAATGTGAAGTCGCTCGCGCTCCGCTGGATGTTTCCGATCCCGAGTTCCCCCCGCATCGAAGCCACGCCGGTTGTCGTCGATGGCGTGATGTACGTGACCGGCTGGAACGAAGTATGGGCGCTCGATGCAACCACCGGGCAGCAAATCTGGATGTTCCGGCAACCGCATACCGACGGCCTGCTGAGCGAAGCTGGCCGCGGAGCCAATCGCGGCGTCGCCGTGTCTGGCGACAGGTTATTTGCCGTTACCGATAACGCCCATCTGCTGGCTCTCGACCGTTGGACCGGCGCCAAGCTGTGGGACGTCGAAATGGGTTCCGTCAAAGACAGCTACAGCGCAACTGGCGCGCCCCTGGTTATAGGAGATCTGGTAATTAGCGGAGTCGCCGGCGGTGAGGAAGGGGCGCGCGGATTCGTTGACGCATATGAGGCTGCGACAGGCGAGCGCGTATGGCGCTTCAATGTCATTCCCAGACGCGGAGAACCCGGTTCGGAAACATGGCAGGGCAACGCGCTCGAACATGGCTGCGGCGCGACCTGGCTCACCGGTTCGTACGATCCAGGGCTGGACATTATTTACTGGCAGACCGGCAATCCTTGCCCCGATTTCAACGGCGACGAACGCAAGGGCGACAACCTCTACACCGCCAGTGTTGTTGCGCTGGACGCAAAAACCGGCAAATTACGCTGGCATTTTCAATTCACTCCCCACGATCTCCACGATTGGGACGCGACCGAGCCGCTGCTTCTGCTCGATCAACCGTGGCGCGGGCAACCGCGCAAGCTCCTTCTGCACGCGGACCGCAACGGCTTTTTCTTCGTGCTCGACAGGACCAACGGCGAACTGCTTCTCGCGAAACCCTTCGTGAAGGTGAACTGGGCTACCGGTTACGGTAAAGACGGGCGGCCTATCCTGACGCAGAACTACGAGACGACGAACGAAGGCACGTTCACCTGTCCCGCATCGAGTGGCGGGACCAACTGGCCCGCGAATTCATGGAGTCCGATCACCAAGCTTTTTTACGTGCGCGCGAGCGACTGGTGCGCGATCTACAAAAAGCAGACCGATCCGCTTGTCGATAACCGCTGGATGGGAGGAGCGGCGCCGAATCAACCGGGTGCGCTGAACTTCATCCGCGCGCTCGACATCAACACCGGCGAGAAAGTCTGGGAATATCCGTTCAACGGCAACGGACGGGGCGGCCTGATCGCGACGGCGGGCGGCGCTGTTTTCTTCGGAAGCAGCGAAGGCGCGCTTGTCGCTTTGGACGCCGCTTCCGGGAAGGACCTTTGGCACTTTTCAGCGGGGCAGAACTGGCAGGCATCGCCGATGACCTACATGGTCGGCGGCAAACAATATCTCGTGCTGTCCGGCCCGGCGGGCGTCTTCGCATTCGCGCTTCCGGAATTGAAATGATCTCGATGCGTTTCCGAGATATGTCTGCGCCATTGGACCTCTGGATCGGGATGGACCGCATTTATCGGTGGAGCACTGGATGAGATCTATTTGAACCATGACCGCTACCAAAACACGCTTAGTAACGAGACGGTCGACTCCCATCGGTCAAGAACAAAGTGGGCTTGCTAAAGCTGGCCGAGCCCTTGGGTAGCGTCAGCCAGGCTTGCAAGGTCATGGGTTCTCACGTGGCCTGACGACCCTTGCTTGTCAGGTCAAGTTCTGACTACTACACGCCCCAGCGCCTCCATTTGACGCTGAAGCGCCATTCCATACACAGCTTCGCTCCGCACCTTGGATTCAGTTCTTGCTACGAACACGGAGATGGGCTAGCGGTCAGCGGCAAGAGGGGCGCCGTCAAGCAGCTTTCGGAATTCGGGCTTGCTTCTCAAGGGCTTGAAGGCAGGATCGTTCAGATTGGCCCGGAGAGCGGGAGGCACATCCGGCTGTACCAGCGCCCTGAGATGGGTGATGGCTTCGTCGTAGCGTTTCGCCTTAACCAGCGCACGTGCGAGGTTTCCTCTGGTTTCAAGCGTGGCGAAATGATGGGGTCCGTAGCTTCGCTCATGCGCACGCAGGGCTAGCTCGAGAAGGGCCCGGCCCCTCTCAATCTCGCCCAAGCTCACCCATAGCGTCGCAAGGCTCTCGGCGACATCCGCGGTCCGAGGATTGTCCGGTCCCATGGTTGTCATTCGAATGCGAAATGCGTCCTGCAGATACGGCAGAGCCTCCTTCAGCTTGCCCTGAGCAACGAGGAGTATGCCAAGACTGTGTTCGGTAAACGAGACCTGCGGGTGATCCGGTCCCTGGGCACGGCGCAAGATGCTCAACGAACGTTCCAACAAGGGCCGAGCCTCCTCGGGCCTATTAAGGTCTTTCAGTGAGACGGCGACGTCCTGCAGAGCCTGAGCGGTAATCGGATGATCCGGGCCGTAATGCTTCTCGAAGATCTCCTCGGCGCTTCTAAAGAGTCTAAGTCCGGCTTCGATATTGTGCCGGCGGTCTTGAATGATGGCTAGACCCCGAAGACTCACTGCGGCGTCAACGTAGAAAGGTCCTCCCACTTTTCGCTGGATCGCCAGGGCGCGTTCATGATTCGCGGCGCCTTCGTCGTAGCGCTCCGTGAGACCGTCCACAAAGCCCAAGCTGTTCAGCGCGTGAGCGACATCGAGATGATTTTCACCGAGAATTCGGACACGAATGTCCAAAGCCTGTTGATAAAGCTTGCGAGCTTCCTGAATAGCGCCGAGGCGCTGAAGAGTGTCGCCCAACTGGAAGAGTACGTTGGCGCGTTGCAGGTCGCCCTCGCGGCCGGGGGACTGCGGCAAAGCCAGAGACTTTTCCGCGAATCGCCTGGACTCTTCGTACTGGCCCAGCGAGTTGTACACCTGACTCAAAGTGCCGAACAGTTTGGCCTGAACCGCGGGCTGGCCTTTCAGGTTTTCTACGTCAGCGGCGCCGCGCTCCAGCAACTCTCTGACAGTGGGCGGTTTTCCGGGCGTCGTGCGATAGTCGGAAGCGGAAAATAACTGTACCAGGAAATCGGACACCTGACGGGATGCGGCAGCTTCCTGTTTGGCCGCCGACTCGGCGCGGGTGGCGCGCACGAAGCCGATCGAGGCGGCGATGGCGCCGGACAGCAACGCGACGGCGACTGCGCAGGCCGCCGCTACTTGAACGCGGTGGCGCTGTACAAATTTTCGAAGCTGGTAGGCGATGCCCGGAGGATGCGCGGATACCGGCGCGCCATCCAGGTAGCGCCGGAGGTCGCCAGCGAACGCTTCGACAGACTCGAAGCGCCGGGTACGCTCCATTTCGAGCGACTTCATGACAATCCAATCCAGATCACCAGCGAGTTGCCGGCGCAGACCGTTTACCGTGGTGGATCTAGCCGACGCGGTTTCCGTGCCGCCTACTGACCGGGTCACGCACAGGCTCGGCCGTGCGGGAGCGAGTTCGCCTCGTTCGAGAAGGGCGAGGAATTGCGCGTAGCCCAGGTCCGCCGGATCCGCGGGCAGGTATCCGGCAAGCAACTCGTAGAGGATGATGCCGAGCGAATAGACGTCAGTTCGCGTATCGATATCGAGGCGGCCAAAGCCGGCCTGTTCGGGGCTCATATATGCCGGCGTGCCCAAGGCCTGTCCGGCGCGAGTATATTCGGTGATCTGATCCAGAGTCTCGAGGCCGACAGCTTTGGCGATCCCGAAGTCGATGATCTTGGGTACGGGTGTGGAACCGTTGGAGCCGACCAGGATGTTGGACGGTTTGAGGTCACGGTGCAAGACGCCTTTCTGATGGGCGTGCTGCACAGCCTGGCAGATCTGAATCAGAAGCTCGACACGCTCGCGAATGGAAAGGCGGTGGGCATCGCAATACGCGAGCAGCGGCATGCCTTCCACGAGTTCCATGATGAAGTAGGGCCGGCCGGCAGCGGTTTGTCCGGCGTCGAAAATCTTCGCGATATATGGATGGTCCATTGCGGCCAGCGCCTGCCGCTCGGTCATGAAGCGCGCGACGAACTCTTTGGTATCCATGCCGAGTTTCAGTATCTTGATGGCGACGCGCCGGCGTACCGGCTCGATCTGCTCGGCCTCGTAGACCGTACCCATGCCTCCCTCGCCAAGCACCCGAACCAAGCGGTACGGCCCGATGCTCGCCAAGTCTCCGCATAGGGTCTGCTGAAGCGCAGTGGATAGTGTGAAGGTAGCGGCGTGCGAATGAGCTTCAAGCAGAGCACCCACACGCTCGCGCAATTCCTCATCGCTGCCGCAGGCGCCCTTCAGGTATGCATCCCGCTCCGAGGGCGGAAGGTCAAGGCAGGCGTGGAAGATTGTCTGTTCGCGCTCCCGATGGACGTGGCGCATCGGCGTCCTCCTCTAGCTAGCGGATTCCCCGGCGCTCATGCGATCAAACAGCCAGGCCCGCGTATAGGTCCAGTCGCGTTTAACGGCCGCGAGGGAACGTCCCATCAAGCCGGCAACTTCTTCCAGACTGCAGCCGGCAAAGTAGCGCAGCTCAACCATGCGGACGAGATGCTGATCCACATCGGCGAGGGCAGCGATCGCCTCGTCGAGCGCAAGCAGGTCAACGTCAGGCTCTTCGGCTTTGATATCGAGATCGCGTAACGTGACCCGTTTGGCGCCACCAGCTCTCTTCTGGCTGGATCGACGTCTGGCGTCCTCAATGAGGACCTGACGCATGGCGCGGGCGGCGGCTCCAAAGAAATGTGCCTTGTTGTCCCACTTGCTGTCGCCGGCCGCCAAGCGCAGCCAGGCTTCATTGACTAAAGCGGTTGGTTGAAGCGTGCGGCCATTCACCCGGCCGCGCATCAGCGACGCGGCGATTCGTTTTAACTCGGTATAGACAGCCGCGATGAGCGAATCGAGGGATTGCTTGTCTCCGTCACGAGCCTCAAGCAGCAGTCTGGAGAAATCACCTTGCTCCAATGCGGCACCCTTTTCGTCACCCTTGGTGGCGCTTGTA
Source organism: Bryobacteraceae bacterium (assembly GCA_036557165.1). Classification (GTDB taxonomy): domain Bacteria; phylum Acidobacteriota; class Terriglobia; order Bryobacterales; family Bryobacteraceae; genus Palsa-187. Next base: position 54,619 of record DATBIA010000077.1, on the reverse strand, counting down.
GGGATAGAATATCATCAATCTCCCAGCATGTTGAGCTGTTTCCGGCCCCGTTTCCCTATGTACGAATTGGGGCGAACGCATGCTCCGGGGAGCGTTATTTGATCTGAAACACTAAGGTGACCCGAGGGCGCGCTTCGTTCGCCAGACGCGCGTGATCGATGCGCGCTCAGCGATTTTGAGCCGTTACTCAGAAGATCACACTGTTTGAAGGCACGAACGGGACCGGCGGGAAAATGCAAACACGTCAATTCGAATCGGTGCCGGTGACGTATGCAGCCCTAGCCGCGGAGTGCTACGACTGGGCTGGCTACTGGCTCGAACGCGGAGGCCAGAATTGATCGACTCATCCACCACTCATACAACACCGGGTAGACCAGCAGCTCCATCAGGAACGATGTGGCAAGGCCACCAATCATTGGGGCGGCGATTCGCTTCATAACCTCTGCGCCGGCGCCGTCGGACCAGAGGATCGGGAGCAGCCCGGCGAACATTGCCAGGACCGTCATGAACTTCGGGCGGATACGGCGAACGGCGCCCGCAAGCGTTGCCTCGCGCAGATCGGCGCTGGTGAGCGGGCGTCCCGAAGCCAGTTTTTTCTGGTACGCCAGATCGAGGTAGAGGAGCATGAAGGTTCCGGTTTCGGCATCCACTCCGAAGAGTGCGATGAATCCCACCCACACGGCTGGACTCATCGGGTAGCTGAGCAGGTACAAGCTCCAGATCGCTCCAATCGCGGAAAACGGAACGGCTAGAAACACGAGCGCCGCCTTCGCGATAGATCGGGTGCTCCAATAGAGCAGCAAGGCTACTCCTGCCAGGCTAAGGGGAACGATTTGCCAGAGCCGCGCGGACGTCCTATCGATCGATTCATACTCGCCGCTCCATGTCCATGCGCATTCCGGGGGTAGCTGCAGGTGCTGTCTAAGCATTGAGGACGCCTCGCCGACGTAGTCGCGCGAGTCGCGACCCGTGAGGTCGATGTACACGTACCCCGTCAACAGGCCGTTCTCGTCGCGAATCATCGCCGGACCACGGGAAATACCTACCGTGGCAACCTGACCTAAGGTGACAGCGTTGCGGCCTTCACGCGGGCTTACCAGCGCGTCGCGGAGGTCGTCGAGATTGCCGCGGAGATCCCGCGGCAAGCGGACATTCACCGGGTAGCGAGCGCGGCCATGAATCACCGTCGTCACATTGTCTCCGCCGATTGCGTTCTCGACGGCTGCCTGAGCTTCCTCCAACCCGATGCCGGCGGATGACAGCTTCCCGCGGTCCCAGCGGACGTCGATATAGAGCCCGTCGTCCATGCGCTCTGCGAACACGCTGCGAGTGCCCGGGACGGATCGCAGCAGATCCTCGACCTGTACTCCAGTTTGTTGAATCTCCTGCGGGTTGCGGCCGGAGATTTTCAACCCCAAGGGGCTTCGCAGCCCGGTGGCGAGCATATCGATACGGCCGCGGATGGGCATGGTCCACGAGTTCGCGACGCCGGGCAACGGCAGCGCGGCATCCAGTTTTTGGATTACCTCCTGCACCGGCGGGCGATCGGATGTGATATGGCGCAGGGCGGGCTTGAGCCAGTCGGGCGCCCACCGCGAATACCATGTGGAACGCTCTGGCCACTGATCGCGAGGCTTCAAGACGACCAGCGTCTCCAGCATCGACAGGGGGGCTGCGTCCGTTGCGGTATCGGCACGGCCTGCTTTACCGAGCACTTGTGCGACCTCGGGCAGGCTGCGGATTCGGGAGCCGGTGAGCTGTAGCAAACGCCGCGCTTCCGTAATCGAGATGCCAGGGACCGTGGAGGGCATGTAGAACAAAACGCCTTCATCGAGCGGCGGCATGAATTCGCTGCCGATTCGCCGGCACAGAGGCGCGGTGATCGCGGCGGCCAACAGCACCGCGCCTGCGACCACACTCCTGTTGCGCAAGGCGCGCATGAGGACAGGATGGTAACCGCGAGTCAACAGACGAGTGATAACATGACGCTCTTCGCGGAACATTTTCCCTAACGCCGACGACTCAGCGGGGTGTTGCTTGCGATAGCAGAACCTGGCCATCCATATTCTCAGGGCGGGATCCAAGGTGATGGTCAGCACCGCCGCGACCAGCATGGTCAGGCTCTTGGCGAAAACGAGCGGACGGAACAGCCTGCCTTCTTGACCCTCTAAGGCCAGCACGGGAAGGAATGCCACCGTCATGATTAAGAGCGCGTAGTAGGCCGGACGCGCGACTTCTTTGATGGCCAGAAGGATGACAGAGACTGGATCGCCGTGACAGCCGGCGTCGCGCCATTCTTCGAGCTTCTTGTACGTTTGTTCGACGACGACGATAGCTGCATCGACCAGCGCGCCCGCCGCGATGGCGATGCCTCCGAGAGACAAGGCGTTGAGGGAAAGGCCCGTCGCACGATACAGACCAGCCATCGCCAGCAGAGTGAGCGGGATAGTCAAGACGGGAATGATGGCGCTTGGAAGATGCCACAGGAACAGGAGAATGACGAGGACGACGGTGAGGATGATTTCGACCAAAGTGGAGCGAAGGTTCCGGATGACCCGATGGATGAGTTCCGAGCGATCATAGACCGGAACAATGCGGACGCCCGCAGGCAGGGACGGGCGGACTTGGTCCAACTTGCGCTTCACGCCCTGGATCACGTCGAGTGCGTTAGCGCCTGAGCGCATGACCACCACGCCGCACACGGCATCGCCTTTGCCGTCGAGATTGGCGATACCGCGGCGCATTTCCGGACCCAAGGCGACATGACCGACATCTTTGAGCTTCACGATCGCGCCGTCCTGAGCGGGTAGCGCGATTTCTTCGAAATCGCGCACATCTTCCAGATAGCCGCGGCCGCGTATCACATATTCCGAGCCGCCGAACTCCAGTACCCGGCCGTCGGTTTCGGTGTTGCCGCGGCGCACGGCGTCCGCGACTTGTGAGATGGAGAGACCGAAAATTCGGAGACGCGCCGGATCGACAGTGACCTGATATTGCGCAACAAATCCGCCCAGCGAAGCTACTTCGGCAACGCCGGGCACGGAGCGCAAGTGGTAGCGTAGCAAAGAGTCCTGCGTGTTTCGCAGGTCGGCGGGAGATAAGCGGCCGGAGTCATCCTGAAGCGCATATTCGTAAACCCAGCCAAGGCCGTTCGCATCGGGTCCGAGCTCGGTCTTAACGCCGGGCGGAAAGTTCGACAGAACGCCCGCCAGGTATTCCTGTGCGCGCGAGCGCGCCCAATAGAGATCCGTCCCGTCTTCGAAGACCACATAGACGAAGGAAGAGCCGAAGTCGGAAATGCCGCGGACAGCTTTGACACGCGGCGCGCCCAGCATCGCGGTGACGAGCGGATAGGTGACCTGGGATTCGATAAGGTCGGGACTTCGGTCCCAGCGCGAGTAAAGAATGATCTGGGTGTCGCTGAGATCGGGAAGCGCGTCCAACGGGATGCGGCGCAGGCTCCACCAGCCCCACATCGCGAATGCCAAAACCAGAGCGATGACGGCGCCTCGTTTCTTAGCCGAAATTTCAATGATCCGTTCGATCATCTTTCGGCGCCCGTCTTCAACCGGCTTTCGGAGTCGAGCAGGAACGCCCCCGCAGTGACCACCCGTTCCCACTCTGCAAGTCCACGGATAATCTCGATCCGGTCTTCGTATTGCCAGCCTGTTTCCACATCGCGCAGTTCGTAGCGGCCGGAACCGAGCGCTACGAAAACATGCTTTTTCGTCCCGGAGTCGAGAACCGCGCCGGCGCTCAAAGTCATCGCGGAAGCTACGGGGATCTCCAGCGAGACGTCTACGATCATCCCCGGAATGAGTTTTCGATCCTTGTTATCTACCCGCAGGCGCAGTTTTGCCGTCCGGCCATCCGAGGCGGATTGCGGCAAGATCGTTGTGGCAGTCGCGGCCAAAGGTGCAAGGCCTTGGATGCGAACCTGCGCCCGCGTCACGCTCTGCGCCAGAAGCTCATCGCTTGAGGTGACATCCGCCAAGACCCAAACCCGCGACAGGTTGGCGATACGGTACAGTACATCGCCCCTGGTGAACCTCTGTCCGACTGCAACCTTGCGTTCGAGGATTTGGCCGTTGCAAGGCGACTTGAGAAGCACGTCCGTACTCTCGCGGCGGAGCCGGCCGAGCTCGTCGATCTGACCCGATTGCATGCCGGCGAACTGGAGGTTGTCGCGCGCGTTTGCCAGCTGCTGCCAGGCGAGGGTGAGCTGATCCGCATTTGGCGGCGATCGGCTAAGCACCTTATCGTATGACTCAAGAGCGTAAAGATATGCCTGCTGTGGCGCAGAGACGTCCCTGCTGTAGAACGAGGCGAGATTTTGATCTTTAGTGACATAACTGCCGGTCTCGTCGTTCCAGGTGTTCCGAATCCAACCGTCCACGCCGGCCGACACGTCGTAAGTCAGGGTTTCAATCGGGACGACGCGCCCGGCTGTCTGCATATGATGGACGCCGGAACGCATACGAATGGTCTCGGTTTCGAGACGTATCGCGTCTTCCTGCTCGCGGCTCAAGTGAACGCTGCCGGGCGTCAGTGGCGCCGGAGCTGGACGCGCCGTGTAAACGGGTTCGAGTTTCATCCCGCAATCGGGCGCCCGGCCGGGCTTGTCCGAGCGATAAGCGGGATGCATTGGGTCGACGTAATAGAGAACCGGCCGCTCGTTTGGATCCGGTCTTCGCGACGACCGCACAGCCCAACCTGCTGGGAGCACGCCGCAGGCGATTGCCACCAGTCCGGCGCCGGCCGCCACCCGCCTTCTGCGGCGATCGTTGCTGATTTCCACGGCAGTAGCCTCACTTCATGGCAAGACCGTGAGGGCGCGCTGGCCCAGTGGGGAACGCGGTGTTGAAATCGAGGTGGAAGCGGCTGTCTTCAGTGAGCGTGTTGTGCGTCACCTTGATCACTCGGACGCGGTGATCGCCCTCGAAGTGAATGATGCCGGCGTCGTCCTCATTAAGGAAATAGTCGGAGACCACGAGGCGGCGGTCGTCACTCGAGAGGACAAGATTATGCGGCCCCGCGTCCTTGCCGAAACTCACTACCGAGACTTGCTTCAGATTCGTGCGGTCAGTCGTATCGAGCATTCCGACCTGCCCGGCCTGGAAGAGACCAAAGAGCAGTCGGTCGCCGCTCTGGGGAAGGGCGAGAAGCTGGCCCATGCCGCCGGTGACCGGAGTGTCGACGTGCGGAGTCACGGTGTCGCAGTCGAACGCGGCGACTGCCGTTCCGGCGAGCGGATCGATGAGGTAGATGTGGCCGTCGAACATTCCCGAGACATATGCGAGGCCGTGAGGATCGTTGGGGATTATTTTCACGTCCATGGTGCCGAGGGCAGGGCCGCCGTCAGGCGACATCACGGGGATGGTTCGGATGATCTTGCGCGCGCGGTAATCCCAGACGCGCACCGATCCGCGTAGTACTGGCGCGGGCGAACCCAGGAGTGTACTGGTAGGCAGGATGAAGTCCGCTGTGAGCATGAGGTTCAAGTCGGGACGAGCCGAGATCCCGTGGGGGTTGAAACCATCGAGCGGCGGCGTGTCGGGCCATTCTTGAAAGAGCGAGAACGTTCCGAAGTGATTAGCGACGAAGCGCAATCTGCCGTCAAACTCGGCAACGCGGCCTGGCTCGCCGCCGGACGCAGAACCCATCTGTGTGATCAGAAAGCCGCCACCGGCCGTCGGCAGGAAATCGTCCGTGATGCTCGATTCCACTGCTTTAGCGGAGAACAGGAAGCGTGGGTTGGCGGCGTCGGTGACGTCGAAAAAGAAGATGCCGTTTTGACCTTTGAGGACGCTCAGCAGTCCACCGCAGGCCAAGAGATTTCCGGTCGCATTCAAATGGCAGTGGTGGGGCTCGTTGCCGATATTTCCCGGAGGCGGCAACGGAACTGTTTTGATAATGGCGCCATAATGACCGGAATTTTCATCGAAGTTGACAACGGCGAGAAAGTCGGGTGCGCGATGTGCCTGGTCGCCTGCCCAGACATACAGATATTTCTCTTTTCGGCCGTAATGCTCGCCGTCTTCGGCCAGATCCGAAGTGACAAGTAACATGCCAAGCGCCATGACGGCGAGAGCGCGAGCAGCGAAGGATGTCGTGTTCATGGAACTCCTATGTTGATGCGAACGTTTGTGAATAGACTCTCCCTCTCCCCGGGCGTGAATCGCCAGAGGAGAGAGATCGGTTTGCGTCCCGACTATTTGGGAGGACCAGCAGTCAAGCCGACTTGGATCTGGCCGTGTTTTCCCCCTGCCAGATTGACGAGGACAGACGTGGGGGTCAGTTGCATATCGGGCGTCAGGTCCAACGTAATGGAGCTTTGGCCAAAGTCATCCTTCCCGTTCAAGCCGCCGTCGACCTCGGTGGCCTTAACGGTGTATGTCTTGGAGACGGGGCCGCTTATCGTGAAGAGGGCGAGTTGCTCATCAATCGTGTAGGTAGAGCCCTTGCTGATTTTGGCGGTGGAGCCGTAGGCGGGCCAAGTGGTGGTTTTCCCGCTGTCGTCTTGCACCTCCATCGAAAGCTCGAAGGCGCCTTCGCTGACACCTTGCCCCTTTGTAATCTTGACGTTCGCCAGTCTAGTTTCTATAGTGCTACTCTTACTCATTTTTCCTCCTTTTGTTTCCGCGTTTGCTGGATTTTTGAGAGGCCGGTCTGGGCCCTGCGGCGCCATGAAAACGGCCTCTGACATTACATAGGGATTTGGAGCCGGAAACGGCTCAACTTTGCGGCGGAGTCGACTGCCGGAAGGAGGCAGTGGCCGAACCAACCGCCGGCCAGGAGACCAAGATCCTGCCGTCTCACTCAGGATCGTCTCGCAGGAGTCATGTTTTTGGCTTCCCCCGACTCTTCCGCATAGAAACTCCGCGCATTTCGATCCGATGTAGATTTGGGGGGACACGGGGCCATGCGTCACAATCAAATAGGGCGAATCGTCCATGCCGGTGATTGACTTCTTCACATCAATTAGCGCCCCACCTGAAATCTGTTTTGATTTGGCGCGGGATATTGATCTTCACGTCAGATCGACTCCTGGGACGAATGAACGGGCGGTGGCTGGGGTCACGTCGGGTTTGATCGGACTCGGTCAGGAAGTCACTTGGGAGGCCACACATTTCTGCATCCGACAGCGGCTCACGAGCGTCATCACCGCGTTCGATCGGCCCCGTCATTTCCGAGATTCACTTGTAAGTGGCACGTTCAAAAGATTCGACCACGACCATTTCTTCGCGCGGGAAGGTAGCGGTACGATCATGCGCGATATCTTCGATTACGAGTCGCCTTGCGGCTGGCTTGGGCGATGCGCAGACGGACTCTTCCTCCGCTCCTACATAGTCGACTTGCTTACACGGCGGGCGAAGATCATCAAGATGGCTGCTGAAGCGGGTTCCGGTTAGCCCCGGGCCGCCTTGCCGCGGAGCGCTGAATCCGTTTCAGAAAGTTACTCGGGCGACCAGCAGTCCGGTACGCTCGCCCGGCACTCCCACCACCGCGGCCGCTCCCGCGCCGCCGATTGTCGTGGTCGTGTTGATGTAGCCGAAGCCGGAGGACGCATTGCGATTGGGAAGGCGCGTCTGCGGCGCCTTGGCGTTGGTGTTGCTCGGATCGTTCCACACGGGACGGTTGAAGATATTGTCGAACTCAATGCGAACGTTGAGCGCCACTCGTTCGGTGACCCTAAAAGTTCGGCCTATGTTCATATTCTCGGCCGGCCGCCTTTGCTTGCGATAGTCGTCATAATATGCCGCCGACGTCCCAAATTGGCCTGGAAGCGGATCCACCCAGGCATTTGGATTCAATACGAACGTGGCGTTGGGATCGAAGCAGTGGCAATTGAGATTCTGTGTAAACAGAGGCTGTCCCGGCACTCGATTCGCGAAGGTGTTCTGGAACACTTGCAGGTTGAGATTGTTATTCGCCAACGGGACCTGCAACGGCAAACCTGAGCGGTAAGCAAGAAACGCGCCGTAGGTCCAGTCGCGCGCCAGCCAGGAGACCGCCTTATTGGCGTTGACCCGCGGCGTGATGTAGGTGAGAGAAAGCGTGAATTGGAAGGGTTGATCGTAAATGGAAAGATACTTGTTATTCGGCCGGTTGAATACGTCATTGAAGACAGCGTTGCCCGTCGAACCGGGATTGGGATCGCGCTCCGTGCCGATGGTGAGCGTCTTGGACCAGGTGAAGGTGCTGTTAAAAGAAAGACCATGAGAGAGCCGCTTGGTGACTTTCGCTTGCAGCGCTTCATACCAGGTGTCGCCGAGCGGGTCGAATAACGTATTGACGGTCGTGTATTGCGGATACGGCCGCAGCGCCTGGGCCAGAGTCTGAGTGAGCGGGAAGCCCGGATAAGGAGGATTTCCCAAGCCGCGAGCGATAACGGCAGGCGAGTTCAACGGCATCGTGAGCAAAGCGACATCGCTGGGATTGTTGACGTTCAGGCCCGCCGCGGCGAGGCGCGAAAGAGGAATGGCGTTGAGGTTGACCTGGCCGAGCGATTCCCACCAGATCCCGCGATTGCCGACATATTCCACTTCGACGCCCAGGTCGCGCAGGACCTGGCGCTGAAAACCGAGGCTCCATTGGTATTGCCGGGCGGGACGTCCGGCATTGGGGTCGAGCCAGTCCGTGCCATAGGGGACAGGCGTGGAAGTGATGTTGTAAAGTCCTGGATTGAGGTTCGGCCAGGGCGCGGGATCGAAGTTTGTGGGGATGCCCGCCGACATGGTCGTAATCGCCGTGCCGAACGTGGGCGCGACGACAGTGTTCGTCGATCCTCCAAGCGTGGTCGCCGCTCCGTTATTGGCCTCGGTACCTGTATAGACAATTCCGAACCCGGCTCGGAATACCGTCTTATCATTGATCTGATAAGCCAGCCCCAGCCGTGGACCGAATCCCCAGGGATAATTCTTTGCAAGGTAGCAATTGCAGTGGCCGGGGCCGTGACCATCGAAAATGGCAGCTCCGAGGATGTTGCCTACCGCGGGATTGGGCGTGATGCCCGAGAAAAACGGCGCGCGCCCGTACTGTTCCTGAAGATAGGTCGAGTAATCGTAGCGCAGGCCGTAATCGAGCGTGAATCGGCGTGTGACTTTCCACGAATCTTGCGCGAAGAGGCCGATCTGATGTTTGCCCAAACGGGGAAACACGGGATTGGCGATGCTCACCTGCTTCACGTCGCCCAGCAGAAAACTGGCGTACCCAAAACCTGGCGTCTGTCCGCCGAAGGTTTGGCCATTCAGATAAGGAAGGCTGGTTTGATCGGCGGCGTAGACGTAGCTTCCCGTGGTGTTGGAAAGATTTTCAACGGGGTAGCCTTCGATGCGAAGCTCGGCGCCGAATTTGTAAGTATGATCGCCGCGAACCATCGTGAGACTTGCGTTGGCTGTGGGACGTTGTGTCCACTGATGAGTATTGGAAGCCGAACCCATATTCTTCATGCCTCCAGTGCCGTTTGTGGCAGTCAGCCCGGAAATAGCGGGGAAGAACTGATTCACGATGGCGCCTTTCAGTCCGAGTTGCTGCGCGGCGTTGTAATTGGTGATCGCGCCGGTGGATGTCACGGAGGGGACGAAGAAATCCGTGTCGTAATAGCCGATCCCGAAGTGCAAAAGGGTCGTAGGCGTCAGAGTATGGTCGTAATTCAATCGCCACGTGTGGGCGCGAATAAAAGATGCAATGGAACTCGTAAGAGGGTCGCCCAGTCCATCGGCCAATCCGAAGGTCGTGGACACCGGCTGCGATAACCATTTTCGCGACCAATAGAACGACAGCTTGCCCTTGGGACCTACGACCTGATCCATTTTGAGCGCCGGGATGTCTTCGATTTGTGTGCCTGAAAACGATGGGATGTAGTTATTGACCAAGGCATTCGAAAACTGTCCGGCCGGATTCGGAATCAGGTTCTGAATCTTGGCCGAAAGCGGGTCGAAAGAACTGGGAGAGATGGAATTATTGGGGAACGGATCGCGGACGATCTGGCTTCCTATCGTTCGTGTTGTTCCCGGATCATAGATCTCCCCCGAGAAGACGGGGCGGCCGAGCGGATCCGTAGTAAGGGGATTGCCGATCATCGCGGTCGCGAAGTTGCCCTGGCGATAAGCTGCGGTCGGAACGGTTTCCTGGAGAGTGTTGTAGACGTCCGTTTCGCGATACTGCTCCCAATTAAAGAAGAAAAATGTCTTGTCGTGCCCGTTGTAGATCTTCGGAATCCAAACCGGGCCGCCAATGGTGAACCCATAATCGTTGCGGCGGATACGCGGCCGCGGATTTCCTTTACCGGCAGGAGCGTCCGTGTAGGGAATACCCGCATTAAAGGCTTCGTTGGCGATGTAGTCGTAACCGCTGCCGTGGAACTGGTTTGTTCCCGACTTCATGGTCATGTTGATCACGCCTCCTCCGGCCTGGCCATATTCGGCGGCGTAATTGCTGGTTTGGACCGTGATCTCCTGAATCATGTCCACGCCCTGCTGCGATTGTCCGGGGATCGCGGGAATACCCGAGTTGGCTGCCTCTTGGCCTTCAACTCGCAAAGACTCGGTGTTGTTGGGCGCGCCTGAAATGCGCAGTTCCTGGCCGGTCATGTACGTGCCGGGCATCAACTGAGCGATGACAGTTGGGCTGCGGATATTGCCGGAGATGGTGAGGATGGGAAGCTGATCGAGGAACTGCGTGGTGACGTTATGCGCCAAATCGCCGGACTCCGTGTTCAGGAGAGGCGCGGCCTCGGTAACGGTGACGGACTCGGTAGCCGAGCCGACCTCGAGCGCGACATCGATTCGGACAATCTGCGCCACCTGAACGGTGAGGTTCTGCCGGGTGTACTTCTTGAAACCGGGAGCCGATACGGAGATCTCATACGCGCCGGCAGGCAATTGTGAAATCGTGTAATTGCCCGTACCCGAGGTGGCCACGCGATAAATCTCGCCGGTTTGCGCATTCCGGGCCTCGACCGGGACGGACGCTATGACAGCCCCGGCGGGATCGGAAACCGTCCCGGTTATTGTTCCACGATCGCTCTGCGCGAACGCGGCGAGACTCGAAAGAAGAATTAGAAACCCCAGCGTAGACGTGCGCACGGAATTCAACCTCCCTGAAATCGACGGCTTTTGGTGAAGTTAGTATACATCGCCGATCCGCTGAAGCACACTGCCGTTTTACGTGCAAATAGTTGAAAGGAAGGTATAAGCTCTTTAAAGAGCCCATGAAACAACATCTACTCTGTTTGTCCGGCGCTTTTGCGCTCGCCGGCGCCGTCCTGATGGCACAGCAACCCGCTGCCCCGCCGCCCGGCGGCGGTCCAGGCGCGTTCAAAGGAGCCGCCAGGGGCAGGGGACCGGGCCGCGCCGCTCCGCAATATCAGCTCGAAAAGGGCAAACCGATCGACAACCGTCCGTCGAGCAAAACCGACGACCACTCCTTGTGGGAAGGCCAGACGCGCGCCCCTTATGAACCGGGCGGCGTCGCCTACGCGGTGACGACGATCACCGACAAACTGGTGGCGCCCTGGAGCATCGCCTTCCTTCCCGGAGGCAAAATGTTGGTCACGGAGAAACAAGGCAACCTGCGCGTGGTGAGCGCCGATGGCTCCGTGTCCGAGCCGCTTCAGGGCGTGCCGATGGTGCATTTTCAGGGGCAGGTGGGGCTACTCGATGTGGCGTTGGACAAGAACTTCGCGCAGAACCGGCGCATCTTCTTCACCTATAGCGAGAATGTGAACGACATGGACAGCCATATCGTCCTGGCCAGCGCGACGCTCAATAACGACCTTACGGCGATCGCCGGCGCGAAAATCATTTTCGGCTCAATGCCGGCGCTGAGCAACCGGCGCTTTGGCGCGAACCAAGGCGGCCGGATCGCGGTCGGCCGCGACGGCAACCTGTTCGTGGTGATCGGCGACCGTGCTCCCACGCCTCCGTCGGATTACGGGCAGCAGAACGACACCACTATCGGTAAGGTTTTGCACCTCACGCCGGAAGGCAAGCCGGTCCCGGGGAATCCATTCATGGGGAAGGCGGGTTATGCTCCCGAGGTTTACTCGATGGGTCACCGTAGCCCCGAGGGTCTCGCGATCAACCCCGCCAATGGCGAGCTTTGGGAGACGGAGCACGGCCCGCAAGGCGGCGACGAGCTGAATAAGATCGAGGCCGGCAAGAACTATGGCTGGCCGGTAATCACGCATGGTATCGACTACAACAATCAGCCGATCAAGGAAGGTATCGTAGAGAAGGCGGGCATGGAGCAGCCTCGCTACTACTGGAATCCGGTGATCGCACCGTCGGGCATGGCGTTCTATCAGGGCAGCCAGTTCCCGGGCTGGAAGGATAGCATCTTCGTAGGCGGCTTGGGCGGCCAGTTACTAGATCGATTGCATATGGATTGGAGTACGAACAAGGTGATCGGCGAGGAGCCGCTGCTGCTGGAACCGGACGTGCGTGCGCGCATTCGCGACGTTCGGTTTGGACCGGACGGTATGATCTACGTGCTGACCGACTCGAACCCGCCGGCGACGGCCAAACTGTTGAAGATTACGCCGAAGAAGTAGACAGACCATCGGCAGCCAAAATGGCGTTCCGGCTTGACATGGTTCCAGTTACCTGCCACGATCACCACATGCAGAGCATGTCTGGCCGGTCCAGGCGGCGCGCGGTGGGCTCCGGACGGTATCTCTCAGCGTCGGTCTTGCGAATACCAGCACTCTTGCTCCTCGCATCGGCCATAACTACTCTCCTGGCTGCTCAGACCAGCACTTCACGCCGGACCGTCTGGGACGGCGTTTATACGGAGGCTCAGGCCGCGCGCGGCATGGCGGCCTTCGGCCAAAGCTGCGCTGGCTGTCATGCGCTTGCGGCAGAAGGTAAGGCGCCCCTGGTGGGCGACGCATTCTGGAAAAGTTTCTCGCAAAAGACTCTCGGCGATCTGCTCGAGTTCGTCAGCACCTACATGCCAAACGGCACGCCAGGTTCACTGAGCGCCTCCGCGTATCAGGATATCGTCGCGTTCATGCTGAAATCCAACGGCTTTCCCGCGGGAACGGCCGAGCTAAGGTCCAATGCCATTGACGGCGCGCAGATTATTCCGAAGGACGGCAGCACCGAGCTTCCGGCCGACGCGCTCGTTCTCGTCGTCGGGTGTCTGGCGCGCAGCGGAGCGGACTGGGTGGTCACGAATGCAACGAACCCCGAGCGGAGGGAAGGCGTTACGACTTCGGAGGAAGACGCCACGAGGCCGCTTGGCAGCCGTACGATGCCGCTCAAGTTCGTGGTGACCCGCCTGGATGGGTTGGCCGGTTCGCGCGTCGCAGTGAGCGGGCTCCTGATTGGCGCCGGCGGCGCGGACGGCATCAACGTGACGGCGGTAAACCGCGTCGCTCAGAAGTGTCCGTAAACGGCCGAAATCCCAAACTGAGGCACTCCCTTCGCGCTTCAGGTGTCAAATAAAGCGTTAAGTTGATCGGTGAGACCCCTTCTTTCCCCTTGACGCTGTGGATAAAGTTTGTGGCCAAGGCTTGGTCTAAGGTGACGCACTCCTCGTTGAGTCGCACTTCATTCAAAAGCGTGACAAGTGCATTTTCAGCGGACTGCTTGGCGAGGAGATCCAGGGGAACCTGCTCTATTCGCCAGCCACGGCGTTTGTTCGAAGCCGATCGGCGGCATGCTCGCGGCGGAAAGCCACAACAGCCGACATTTTGTGAGCCGGGACTATGCCTATGCGCTCGAGAAGCGCAAAGGTTGGTGCGTGTGCGCTCCATCGCGGCGATTTTCGATAAACCAAACTGAATTCAGCAACTTGCCGCCCCGCAGGTTTGCGTGTCGCGATCAATGACCCGCTCGACCTCAACGCGTACGTGGCTGTAGCGACGCATTTTCGAGTGCATTACCATTTTTCGAGCTAGCATTTCATATCTACAATTTCATCTACATCAAAAAGGAAATGGCCTCCTAACGGAGGCCAGATCCGATTGATGCTGTTGGTCGGGGCGGGGCGATTTGAACGCCCGACCCCCTGCGCCCAAGGCAGGTGCGCTACCAGGCTGCGCTACGCCCCGACAAGTCAAGCTTCTTTGATTTTAAACCACTGCCCGTAATTCTGACGCTGTTCCCGCACCGGCGAACTCGTGGCCCAGCATGCCTATGCCGGCGGACCGGGCACGATTCCCGCGGCATTCAGCCGGACACGGAACAAGTGCGTGCAGGCGGTAATAAAAAGAGTCTCATTACCGGGGCCGCCGAAAGCCAGGTTCGACGCGCAGATTCTCGGACGAGGCTCGCCCGTAATCTGGGGAAGCTGCAGCGTCCCCAGGGTGCTTGCCGGCGTGCGAGTACCGTCCTTTTCCAGCCGCACCACATTGCGATCCGCCATCGCCGTAATAATCAAGCGGCCTTGCGGGTCGAGGGTCAAGCCGTTGGAGCCGATCAACAGAATCGCGAGACGCCCCGCGATTGTCGTCCTACATTGAGGACATCGTTCCCGGTGTAGCCTTTGCGCTCCAGGTACACCGATAGCGGCGTGCCCTCCTGCCATTTATAGATCACGTTCGCGGCGCAGTCGCTGAAGAGCAGGTACCCGCCGTTGCCCTGTTTGATCCATACGGGTCCTCGCCAAGGATGTCGAGCCTCGCATCGATGGAAACAATTGCGTCGAGCGCCGGGTCGAGCCGGACCACCTTGAACGGACGTGCGACGGGGGCCGTCTGCGCCGATCGCGATAACCGGGTAAATCCATCTGTAAGTATTCATCGCGCGATTGCCTTCGCAAGCCAGCGAGACATCACGGAAGCGATGCTCTGGTTGTTTTTCTCCAGCATCATCATGTGCCCGTTGCCGTGGACGCCGGCGTCGGCGAGCTTGATCCAGGTGGGATGAACCCCGGCCTGCTCCAGATACTTCACCGTGCAGTGGTCGTACGCCGCATGATAAGAGGCTTCCGCCGTAAGAATCAGGATCGGAACTTTTTCGAGATTCGGCAGTTGCCGCGCGGGCGGACGCTGCATCCAGCAGCGGCTCAGATCGGGCGCGTCGGGCTTGTCCTGCCGCACAAGGGAAAGATCCGAAGCTTTCTCCGCGCGGGGCGAATAGGTGAGGGGATCGGCGGTCGGACCCCAGGGCCGCTGCATAGCCGCGGCATCGCGGAACCAATTGGGGGCTCCGATGTTTTCGACATTGTAGAACGGAGGCCCGTTAGGCTCGACGGCAATGATCGCTTTGACCAGGTCCGGTTTCGTATCGGCGACGGGCCAGCCAAACGCGCCCGACTGCGAGTGGGTCAGCAGAATCGACGGGCCGATTCTGGAGAGCAAGTCCAGGATGGCGTCGCGGTTCAAGACCTGTTGCAGAGTGAAGTCTTTCAAGGAAGGAACCTGCGAAGCATAGAACTGATCGAAGACCGGATCGCCCGGCCGGCCTTCGCCCGGCCACTGCGTGTGAAGGTGGGCTTGCGGCCAGAGGTTGTAGCGCTCGGGCGCGGCGAAGCGCTGCTGGGTGGCGTCCAGGCTCAACGTGCTCAGCGGTCCGTAGCGTTCCGCTTGATAAGCCCCGCGTCCCCGGCCTGGCTGATCGACCACATACACGGCATAGCCGTCTCGGAGGAAGAACTGGGCCCAGCCTTCGCGTCCGTCTGGAGTTCCGGTGAAATTGGTCCCGGTCTGATTGCCGCCGTGAATCATAACGATCGGCCAGGCGTGAGTCCGCCGGGCGGGAATTTGGAATTCGGCGTAGAGTTGCCCGCTCATCACCTGTGCGTTTTTGCCGGCCGAATAGGTTCCTCCGGCGAATAAGTAGCCTTGTTTGGCGATGACGAGGTCGCCTGGAGGCTTGGGCTGCGCCGTGGCCAATGCGGCTGTCAGGAATATAAAGAGTGAGGTGTCTCCGGTGCGCATGCGAATGGCCTTACGATATCACGCGTTCATCGGGCAGGGACGCCCGCAAGAGCCGAAAGGCTGGCGATGACTGCATAGGGGATCGAGCTTGGAGAGGAAGGGCAGCCAAAATATCGGGACCCTCGCGCGGCAGAAAAAACTCACGGAAGCCCGTATGTCTTCGTGAGATAGTCGACCAGCGCTGCCGTATCCTCGTCCGAAACTTCCGCGCCTCTGCCCTTCATACGGTCCACCATGCCCTGCCATTCGGGCTTGGTCAGTTTCAGATTTTGAACCCGAGCCAGCGTGTGGCAGGCAGTGCACGCATTTTCCAGGATCTGCTTGCCATCGGTCTTGACAGGGGCGGGCGCCGTGACGGCGGCCCTCTGCCCGCCCCTTCCTCCCGCGGCCGACGGAGGAGCAGCCGACAGGATCTGCGAAATCGGCGGCATTGGCTTGCGGACAGCCGCGTAGAGATCCGCTCTCGTCGCGGCGCCGGGACCGTGCAACGGGAGGATGGTCTCGAAATCCAGCTTCAGCTTCTCGACGTTGTCCACCAGATTCAACACGGCGGGGGTAACCGCGGGCGCGGGACCGGGCGCGGCTCCGGCGCTGGGCGGCGCGGGTGGAGTATAAACGTCCACTTCAATCAGGATCTTCTCCTTAGGCAGAAAGGCCATCAGGATTCCGTCGTTGTGAGGGCTGCGGTCGATTAGATAAAGCTCCAAAGTGCGGGAGCCGTCGCTTAGGATTTTCTTCTGGCCAACGGTCTCGATGACGGCCTTCTTTCCCGATCGCGAAAGGCCGTCTGGATTCAAAGTTCGCGGCGCCGCGAACGCCTTTTCATAGAAATCCTTGTTGATTTCCTGTGTGACGATCGTGACGCCCTCGTTGACATACGCGCGCAGGCCGCCGGAGTGGTCGAAATGATGATGCGTATTGACCACATAGCGGATAGGTTTGTTTGGGACCAGCTTCTTCACTTCGTCGATCACGGCTACCGAGCGCTGTTCGTTCAACGGCGCCTCCACCACGGCCACATAATCGGAGAACTCGATCGCAACGCTATGATGGGTTCCGCCGCGCAAGTAGAAAACTCCATCGGCGACTCTTTCAGAGAGCACCGTAGGCGGGGCCGGCGGGGCGGAAGCGGGCCCCGGGGGAGGCGCGATACTAACGGCCGCGTTGGGCTTGACCTCCGATACGGAGACGATCAGCACGGGAAACCCGCCCTGCTTCTCCACGATCATGGTGGGGAATTTCACTCCGCCGAAATCTTTGTACTCGCTGTACCAGGCTTCGGCGGGCATGTCTCCCAGAACGTCGTTGTCGATCCAGGTGCGGACCTTCTCCACCAGATTCCGGTCGTTGATGTAGCCGGTTACTTTATATTTGTTCTGGAGAGAAAACGTCACTACGCGTTGTTTCGCGCCATCCACCGTTTCGGTGGTGAGCGTGGATGCATTGGCCATCGCGCCCTTCAGGAACCCATACGGCGTCAGCCAGAATTCGAACTGGCTGTTCCAAGGCGAATTGGACGAAATAAATTGATTCACGGTCTGATCCGCGGCGCCCTGGACGTGGATCATTTGGACATGCGATGCCGTAGCGGCGAAATCGATCTCGCGGTTGTAGCTCTTTACTCGCACCGTCGGCCATCCGGCCGTGGGATTTAAGTTCTGCCCAATTCCCGCCATTGAGCCCATTCCGGAAAATTGAATCGTGCCCAGGTTTTCGACGCCCATTGCCTTAGCGGCGTCGCTCAGCACAGTGCGGGTGTCCTGAGCGGCGAGGATGCCCGGAACTAATGCCAGGCAGCGGGCAAATCTAAGCATGGCTACTCTCCTGAGCGCGCACGACAGAACGCCGCGGCTCGTTTGTTGGCCCGAAGGAGCCGCGGCGTCCTGTGCTCGCTTTGCAGCGAAATCAAATCTCGAATTTGGCGGTGCTGTCGCCGAAAGAATCCTGCTCGATTCCAGCTTTGTCCAGGACTCCCAGCAGCAGATTCGACAGAGGAGGATTGCCCTCGAACTTCAAATGCCGGCCGCCCTTAAGCCGCCCCGAAGCGCCGCCCGCGATCAACACCGGCAGCGGCGCGTGGTCGTGCTCGTTCGCGTTGCTCATGCTGCTTCCCAATAAGACCATGGAATGATCCAAGAGCGTGCCGTCGCCATCGGGCGTGGCGCGCAATTTTTCCAGGAAGTACGCGAACAACTGCATGTGATAAGTGTTGATCTTCGCGAACGTTTCGATGGCCGCGGGCTTGTTGCCATGATGAGACGCGCCGTGGAACGAAACGTTTACGCCGCTTGCGGGATAAGTGTGATTGCTGTTATCGCGAGCGTACATGAACGTCGAAATGCGCGTAATATCCGCTTTGTAAGCCAGCGCCTGAAGGTCGAACATCAATTTGCAATGCTCGTCGAAAGACTGCGGCACTCCCACGGGAACGTCGGTGGCCGGGGCATCCGCCGAGACTTTCACCGCGATCTGCACACGGCGCTCGATTTCACGCACGTCGTCGAGATAGTCGTCCAGTCTCTGGCGGTCGCCGGGTCCAATTGTTTTGCGGAATCGCGCCGCGTCGTGCGTAATCGAATCCAGGATGCTTCGGTCCTCTTCGCGCCGCGCCAGGCGCTGCTGGGCGTTCGCTCCATCGCCGAACAGCCGCTCGAAGACCACCTGCGGATTCACTTCCATCGGCAGCGGCTTGGTCGGCGTCTCCCAGGAAATCGTATCGACGTAGGCGCAACTATAGCCGTAGCCACAAATGCCGGTGTAACCCACGTCCTCAATGCCTAACTCGATCGAGGGCAGAAGCGTGTCCTGGCCGATCTTGCGGGCGATCATCTGATCGATCGTCGTGTTCAGATGGACATCCACGCCGGAAGTATGCTTGGCCCGAGCGCCGCTGAGGAACGCCGCCGCCGACCGCGAATGGTCGCCGCCGCTCTCGCCCGGAGCGGGGCCCGCGGTCTTCGCTTCCAGACCGCTGATCACCAGCAAATGGTCGCGCAGCGGCTCCAAAGGCTTCAGAATCGGCTTGAACTCGAACCCCGTGCCTACCTTGTCGGGCGTCCAATTTTTCATAATGGCCCCGTGCGGAACATAGATTCCGCAGAAGCGGCTGGTGGGAGTCGCCGCGGTTTTCGCGAGCGGCGTCTGCGCGGGAACCATGGAATCGAACAGGGGCAAGGCCAGCGTGACTCCCATGCCGCGAAGAAAAGTGCGGCGGGGAATATGCTTCCTGGTGACAAACGTCATGATCTTCTTCTCCTCGAATTCAACGGGCAGCCAGGGTAGCGCCGGGCTGAGCTTCACCCGGCTTCTTCACTCGCATCTGAAAGGGCTGACTCTTTACTACTCCCAAAATCAGGGCGGAAAAACGATTGTTGTCTTTAGAGGCGTCGCGCACAATGGCCCGGACCGCCGGCATATCGTAATATTCCACTCCGCGCCCGATCGCGTAAGTCAGGATTTTCTCGGTCACGGTGCGAAGGAACTGTTCTGAATAAACGCTCAGGGCGGCTCGCAACTGGGCGGGTCCATCGATCTTCGTGCCATCCACTAACTGGCCCGAAGCATCCACGGGAGCGCGTCCGTCCTGCGTTCGCCATTGGCCCACGCCATCGAAGTTCTCCAGCGAGAATCCGATGGGATCCATCATCTTGTGGCAGCTCGCGCAGACGGGATTGGCGCGATGCTCCTCCATCCTCTGACGAACGCTGGGCGCCTGAACCGTCTCGGTGCTCCGGTCGGTGGGCTTTACGTTTTCTTTCAGAGTGGGAACGTTGGGCGGCGGCTCCGGCGGCGGCACGCCGAGAATATTTTCCAAAATCCATTTCCCGCGCAAAACGGGCGATGTGCGCGTGGCCAGCGAGGTCGCCATCAGGATACTGCCTTGCCCCAGCAGCCCGCGGCGTGGATTGTCGGCTCCCAGCGTGACGCGCCGGAAGCGGTTGCCGTAGATATTCGGGATGCCGTAATGCCGCGCCAGCCGCTCGTTCACGAAGGTGTAGTCCGCTGTCAAGAGGTCCAGAACATTGCGATCCTCCCGGACAATGCTGTTGAAGAACATTTCGGTCTCGGTGCGGAAGGCCTGACGAAGATTGTCGTCGAAATCCGGGAATTCCTCGAGGGCGGGCGATATGCTTTGGAGGTTTCGCAAATAAAGCCATTGCCCGGCGAAGTTGTCGACCAGCGCTTCCGAGCGCGGATCGGCCAGCATCCGGCGTACCTCCCTCTCCAGCACCGCCGGATCTTTGAGTTTCCCCGCGCTGGCTTGCTTCATCAGCTCGTTGTCGGGGATGCTGCTCCACAGGAAGAACGACAAGCGGGAAGCCAACTCTACATCGCCGACGCGATAGGGCTCGCCCGGCTTGACCGTCGCCGGCTCGCGCTCGAAACGGAACATGAATTCGGGGCTCGCCAGAATCCGCCGCAGAGCCATCTCGACGCCGTCATCGAAGGTTCCCTTATTGCGCCCGCTCTGATAAAAGCCGAGCAGCGTCTCTAAGTCCTGATCGGTCACCGGACGGCGATAGGCGCGGTGCGCCAGCATGGAGACGATTTGTTTAGCGCAGGGCAACTCGGCCTCCGCGTTCGCCGGATGGCAGGTGAAGATTCGGCGGCGGCTGGCTGTCTCGCCCACGCCCGTGACCTTGTACGGACCTTTGATCGTCACGCTGCCCACGTGCGGCAGAACCGACCAAACCGCGCCCGGAAACATGCTGCGCTGGTAGGGCTGCAAAGTGTCTTCCACCTGAACGTAATTCTTGGCGATAAACGTTACGCCGACTCCCTGCTCTCCGGCTTTCACCGCGGTCCGGACCTGCAAGCCCGGAAGCGCCGTGTCCTCTTCCGGCGCGGGACCGCCTTGTAAATCGAACAGTTTTAGGCGCTCGGCGTTCAAACTCACTTCGAGTTGCTCGCCTTTGGTGTTGCCGGCGCCCGCAAAAACACCACCGCCGCCGCGCGAAAGCTCGACCGCCAAGATGTATTCGCCATCTACGGGGAAATTGTGCTTGATCAGGATGCCGCCGCGCGTCCCAAACGGCAGCCCTTCCACGTGATAGTTCTGCGTCAAATCGTTCGGAACGGCATAGATTTTCTCGCTGGGCTGAACGGTCGCGTCGCCAATGGCCAACCGGCTGATCTTCGATGCCGCAGCCAGGTATCGTTCCATTAAGGCGGGAGAAACGCCCAAAGAATCCGCGTTATTGTCGAAGCCCGCGCTGGAATCGTCGGCGGGCAACAGCTCTGTCGCGTCGATATCCAGCGACAGCAGATCGCGGATCGCGTTGGCGTATTCGGTCCGGTTCATCCGATGCAGCGCGGGTGCGCCGGGGTTGGGTTTTGCCCGCGCCGCGCGGTCCAGATCGGCTTCCAAGTTGCTTGCCAAAGAAACGATCGCGGCTCGATCCGGCCGCTTCACGCCGGCCGGGGGCATCATTCCGGCGCGAAGCTTCCGCACCACTTTTTCCCATACATCCGCGTGCGCCGCCACTTGGCCGACATCCATTTTGTCCAGCATCAGCCCCGCCGTCTTGGCCCTTTCGTTATGACAACCGACGCAGTATTGATTTAGAAATGCGCGGGCGGAGAGGGGTCCCTGTTCGGGCTCCGCCCCGGCGAGACGGGTCTGTGGGTAGGAGATAGATGCGGTCGCAAGGCAGACAAACAGCAGCTTGTACACGCGTCGAATGTTAACACCTGTGTTCGCCGGAGTAAATGACCAATTCGGGTTGTAGTCCTTCTGTCTATAGGAAAGCTCTCCTGGCTGTATACAGGAATGCTCCCCTGGCCAAACGGACTAACCCTAATGAGTCAATTGACCTATACATGGACCGGCAGTATACTTCGACCTAGTTTTTAACAAAAGAGGAAGTCTCATGCTCCAACGAAGACTCGCGGGGTGTCTCGTTTTCCTGTCCATTCCCTTATTTGCCCAAAGCGATCGAGGCACGATCACCGGAACTGTTGCGGATCCGGCCGGCGCGGTGGTTGCCGCCGCTCCTATCGAGGCCAAGAACGTCCAAACGGGCAACGTCTATCAGGGAGGAACTTCCGCCACCGGTAATTATGTTTTCCAGGTCCCAACCGGAAGCTACGAATTGACGGTAACTGTTCCTGGCTTTAAGAAATATGTTCGCCAGAATATCGCCGTTCCCGTGGAGCAAACCATTCGTATCGACGTTGTTCTCGACGTCGGCTCGAATGCGGAGTCGGTGACCGTTACAGAGTCGGCTCCGTTGCTCAAAACGGAGAGCGGCGAGTTGAGCCATAACATTGAAGGATCCACGCTGAACAACCTGCCTGTCCTGGGCACTGGGTCGGCTGCCGTCGGATCTACCGGTATCCGAAGCATCTGGTCCGTGATGAACGTGATTCCGGGCTCATATTGGACGCCGGATTCCGCTGTTCGCGTTAACGGCACCGTAAGCAATATGGGCTCCTTGCGGGTGGAGGGACAGGACTCGACAAACGTCTATAGCCGGTCCACTACGTCTTCCAATCAGCCCAGCGTCGAAGCGGTGCAGGAGTTTGCGATTCAAACCAGCAACTACGCCGCTGAATTCGGCCAGGCCGGAGCAGGCCTATTTAATCTCACCATGAAGTCGGGAAGCAATCAGTTTCACGGCAGCGCTTACGACTACTTCGTGAATGAGGATCTGAACGCGGGTGTCCCTTTTACGAATTCGGGCAATGGCCACCTCCTTCGGCCGCGCGCGCGGCGCAACGATTACGGATTCACCGTCGGTGGTCCGGTTTGGATTCCCAAGGTTTATAACGGCCACGATAAAACGTTCTTCTTTTTCAGTTGGGAACAGTTTCGCCAGACCACCGTCACCAACAACACGCCCGTAACGGTTCCCACCCTGCTGATGCGGCAGGGCAATTTCAGCCAAATCCTAACCGGCCGCACGCTTGGGACGGACGGACTGGGCCGCACGCTCAAGGAAAACACGATTTACGATCCGAGCACGGCTCGCCTAGTGAACGGCGTTACGTACACGGACCCCTACCCGGGCAATGCAGTTCCGGCGCAGCAATTCGATCCGGTATCGCTCAAGCTTCAGGCCATGGTTCCGCTACCGCAAAACTCAGGCCTGATCAATAACTATCTGCCCGTCTATGCGAATACGCGCGTATCTGCGATCCCTTCGATCAAGATCGATCACTCGATCAACGCTCGCTTAAAACTATCTGGATACTGGGCGGACACCACTACTTCGGCCACTGGAAATGCCGCGTTTGCCTACCCGCTTGGAAGCGCGGGTAGCACCAGCCTGCGATCGCAGACTACCCGCATCAACGTCGATTACACGATTACGCCGACTTTGCTGTTGCACTGGGGCGGGGGATTGGTGGATCTTTATAACCATCCAACCCAGCGAACTTACGATCCAGTGGCCGGACTTGGCTTCACGGGAACATACGCTTCGCCTCCCCTCATGCCTAATTTCACGGGGCTGAGCGGTTCGCAGGGGGGGACTGAGCGTCGCCATCGGAACCGGCGGACCTGCCGCGGTTAAGAGTCTGAAGCCGACCTCGACCGCGACTCTCACCTGGGTCCACAACAACCACACCTACAAGGCCGGCGGCGAGCTGATCGTCAACGGATCGCCCTCGTTTAATCAGGGATTCGCAAATGGGGATATGCTTTTCAGCCCCACCGAAACCGGACTTCCGGCGCTCGGCGGCGTATCGCGGGTGGTCACGCAGATCGGAGGAGGCAGCGTCGGATATTCTTACGCGAGCTTCCTCATCGGCTCGCCCGACAGCGGATACATTTCGGTTCCGACTCCCCTTCGGCTCGGCAGCCATTCGCTGGCTGGGTTTGTCCAGGACAACTGGAAGGTGACCCGTAAACTCACCATCGATTACGGCCTCCGCTACGATTTCCAAACCTATTTGAGGGAGCATAACGGCGAGGCGTTGGACGTCTCGCCATCCACGCCGAACCCCGCTGCGGGAGGTCAGCCGGGCGGCATCATTTTCGAGGCTACGTGCCATTGCCAGTTCTCCCACAACTATCCCTATTCATTCGGGCCGCGCTTCGGTTTGGCTTACCAGCTCAACCCGAAAACAGTCTTGCGCGCCGGCGCGGGAATCTCGTACTCTCAAACCAGCGATGAGGAATCGACCTCCGGCAATATGGGGTCGAATAAGCCGTTCAGCGCTCCCTCATACGGGGTTACGCCTCCCTTCTATCTGCGCAACGGGATGCCCTACCAGGTCACATTTCCGAATTTCTACGCGGGGCAACAGCCGCTGCCGGGGACGATCGGCAACGCAACCAATTTCCAGGACGCGCATGCCGGATGGCCCGCGCGAATCCTTCAATGGAGCGTCGGGTTCCAACGGGAGCTCACGCACAATCTGGTTGCTGAAGCCTCCTACGTAGGAAATCGCGGAGTCTGGTGGCCTGCATACACTATGTCTCCGATCAGTTCCGACGCCATTCCCCTCGCGACCTTCAAAGCGTTTGGGCTCAGCCTGAATAATCCCGCCGATTTGCAACTGCTGTCCTCGCCAGTGAACTCCGCGCTCGCGGCTCAGCGCGGCTTTGGCGGCGCGCCTTATCCCGGCTTCCCGACCGGCCTGACTGTGAGCCAGGCTTTGCGTCCGATGCCCGAGTACACCATGGTTGTGGTTCATTGGAATCCGGTAGGCAACACCTGGTACGATTCGCTGCAAGCGAAGGTGACCAAACGGTTTTCGCACAACCTTGACTTCGTAGTCAGCTACACCTGGTCTAAGAATCTGACTCTGGGCGCGGAAGACAATAACGCCTATGGCGATTCCTATCCCACCGACGTATTCAATCGAGGCATAAACAAGAGCCTCAGTTCTTATTCTCAGCCTCAACTGTTGATTGTTAACGGGAATTACACCACACCCAAGGTATCCATCGGGAGCGGCTTTTTGAGTAGACTGGCGTCGCAGGTTGCGCGAGATTGGACGCTCGGCGCGGTCTTGAGATACGGCAGCGGACTTCCCATTCACGTTCCAACGGCTACTAACAACCTCCAATCCTACGTCTTCCAGAATGCCTGGGTGAATCGCGTGCCTGGGGTCTCGCCATTCACGCAAGACCTCAACTGTCACTGCTTCGATCCCAGCAAGACCTTTGTTTTGAATCCAGCCGCGTGGGTCAATCCGCCGGTCGGGCAGTGGGGCACGTCCGCCGTCTACTACGACGACTATCGCTATCAGCGCCGGCCGGCGGAAAGCTTGAGTCTGGGCAGGAATTTCCGCATTAAGGAAAGGGCAAGCTTTCAAATCCGGGCCGAGTTCACGAATGTTTTCAATCGGACGGAGGTGAACAACCCAACGGCCTCGAACGCGTTTGCAACACAGACCAAAAACGCGAGCGGAATCACTACCGCCGGCTTCGGTTACGTCAACACGGCCGCGACGACAGGCTTACCCCGCCAAGGCACGATCGTGGCCAGATTCCAGTTCTAAACCGGCGCGGTTTCGGTACGAGTTCGAAAACGGCATGACTCGATTTGGCCTCTTGACCGAAATATAGGCCAAGGCTATACTTCGACCTAGTTTTTGCAAGAAGGGAGTCCCATGCTTCAACGAACTCTTGCGGGGTGTCTTTTTGTCCTCTCCATTCCAGTGTTTGCCCAGAGCGATCGCGGCACAATCACGGGGACGGTTGCGGACCCCGCCGGCGCGGTGGTTGCCGCGGCTCCCATCGAAGTCAAGAACGCTCAAACGGGAAACGTTTATCAGGGTGGAAGTTCCGCCACCGGCAATTATGTGTTTCAGGTTCCGACCGGAAGCTATGAGCTGACGGTGACCGTGCCGGGATTTAAGAAATATCTCCGGCAGAACATCACCGTTCCCGTGGAGCAAACCGTGCGTATCGATGTGCTGCTGGAGGTCGGCTCGAGCGCGGAATCGGTAACGGTCACCGAATCCGCGCCTCTGCTCAAGACCGAAAGCGGCGAGCTGAGCCACAACGTTTCCGGCGACACGCTCAACAGCCTGCCCGTGTTGGGGATCGGGACGGCCGCTGTGGGTTCGACCGGAATCCGGAGCATGTGGTCGGTAATGAACGTGATTCCGGGAGCGTACTGGACGCCGGACAGCGCGGTCCGCATAAACGGCACTGTGAGTAATATGGGCGCCTTGAGGGTGGAGGGTCAGGACGCTACCGATACCATCAGCCGCGCCACCACCTCCCAAAACCAGCCCAGCGTGGAAGCGATTCAGGAGTTTGCGATCCAAACCAGCAATTACGCGGCGGAGTTCGGCCAAGCGGGCGCCGGGCTCTTTAACATCACCATGAAATCGGGCACTAACCAGTTTCATGGGAGCGTTTACGACTACTTCGTCAACGAGGATCTCAATGCAGGTGTACCATTTACCAATTCAGGTCATGGCAACCTGCTGCGGCCGAAAACGCGGCGAAACGATTACGGCTTCAGCCTGGGCGGGCCGGTTTGGATTCCAAAAGCTTACAACGGGCATGATCGGACGTTCTTTTTCTTCAACTGGGAACAGTTTCGCGAAACCGCCGTCACGAATAATGTTCCGATTACGGTTCCGACATCGTTGATGCGGCAAGGCGATTTTAGCCAAGTGCTGACGGGCCGCAAGCTGGGAACCGACGGCTTGGGGCGATCGATCATGGAAAACACGATTTACGATCCGAGTACGGCGCGGATCGTAAATGGCGTCACCTACACCGATCCGTATCTGAATAATGCGATCCCGGTTCAAGATCTGGACCCAGTGGCTCTGAAGGTCCAGTCCTTCATTCCGCCGCCCACCAGTTCAGGGCTGGTCAACAACTATCTGCCGATTTATTCGAATACGCGAGTGTCCTCCATTCCGTCGATCAAAATCGATCATTCGATCAACGCGCGGCTGAAGTTATCCGGCTACTGGTCGGACACCGCTACATCGGCGCCCAACAACGGCGCCTTGACGTATCCTCTCGGCAGCGGACCGAGCACGAATATCCGGTCCGAGAGCACTCGCATCAACGTCGATTACACGATTACTCCTACGCTGCTGCTGCATCTTGGTTTCGGCTTTCTGGACGTTTACAATCATCCGCAACTCAAAACCTACGATCCCGTGGCCGGGCTCGGCTTCACGGGAACGTACGCCACGCCGCCTCTATTCCCGGCGTTCGGCGGGCTGAGTGGAGCGCAGGGCGGTTTGAGCGTGGGCGCGGGCGTCGGCGGACCTTTCGTGGTGAGGAACTTGAAGCCGACCTCAACTGCGACGCTCACCTGGGTTCACAATAATCACACCTACAAGGCTGGCGGCGAAATCATCGTCAACGGATCTCCTTCTTTTGGGCAGGGATTCGCCAACGGCAGCATTACTTTCCTTCCCACCGAAACAGCCCTGCCGTCGCTGGGCGGCGTGTCGAGGGTGGTGACCACTGTTGGGGGAGGCAGCGTTGGATATTCCTACGCCAGTTTCCTCATCGGTTCTCCGGACAACGGCTATATTTCAGTTCCCGCTGTGCAAAGGCTGGGCAGCCACGCGCTGGCGGGCTTTGTCCAGGACAGTTGGAAAATCACGCGCAAGCTCACCATCGACTACGGTCTACGCTACGACTTCCAAACCTATCTGAAAGAACACAACGGCTATATGCTGGACGTCTCGCTCTCCACGCCGAATCCGGCGGCGGGAGGGCAGCCCGGAGGCATTATCTTCGAGGGCTACGGAGGGGGCCGCTGTAACTGCGCGCTCGCGGAAAACTATCCGTATGCGTTTTCGCCGCGATTCGGCTTGGCATATCAGATCACTCCCAAGACCGTACTGCGCGTGGGCGGCGGCCTCTCCTACGCCCAAACCGCCGATGAATTTTCGACGGCCGGCAATACCGGCTCTAATAAAACTTTCAGCGCGCCGTCTTACGGGATCACGCCTCCCTTCTATTTGCGCAACGGGATGCCGTATCAAATTACATTCCCGAACTTCTATGCCGGTCAGCAGCCGCTGCCGGGGACCGTAAGCGCTCCCACGAACTATTTGGACCGGCACGCGGGATGGCCGGCGAGGGTGGTTCAGTGGAGCATCGGAGTACAGCGAGAAATCACTCATAATCTTGTGGCGGAAGCCGCATATGTAGGAAACCGCGGCGTGTGGTGGCCCGCTTATACGCTGTCCTGGATCAGTTCCGACGCCATACCGCCGGCGACGCTGCAGGCGTTTGGACTGAACCTGAACAACCCCGCCGACTTGCAACTGCTCGCTTCTCCGGTCAACTCGGCGCTTGCGGCGCAGCGCGGGTTTGGCTCGCCGTATCCGGGCTTCCCGACGGGCCTTTCGGTCGCTCAAGCTTTGCGGCCGATGCCGGAGTACACGATGGTTGTGAATCACTGGAATCCGCTCGGCAATACCTGGTACGACTCCCTCCAGACTAAGCTGACCAAGCGGTTTTCGCACGGGTTAGACGCCACGGTGAGCTACACCTGGTCCAAGAATCTGACGCTGGGCGCGGAAGATAACAACGCGTATTTCAACAGCTATCCGCAGGACGTTTTCAACCGGCAGATCGACAAAAGCCTGAGTTCTTATTCTCAGCCACAGCTATTGATCGTAAGTGGAAATTACACTACGCCTAAAGTGTCGTTTGGCAGCGGTTTCGCGAGTAAACTGGCTTCGGCGGTGGTAAAGGATTGGGCTTTAGGCGCCCTTCTGAAATACGGCAGCGGGCTCCCCATTCACGTTCCGACCGCCACCTCGAACCTCCAAACGTACGTCTTCCAGACCGCTTTTGTGAACCGTGTGCCGGGCGTATCGCCCTTCACTCAGGATTTGAATTGTCACTGTTTCGATCCCAGCAAGACTTTCGTGCTGAATCCAGCGGCATGGGTGAATCCGCCTCCGGGGCAGTTCGGCACGGCCGCGGTCTACTACGACGATTACCGATATCAACGCCGGCCGGTGGAGAACTTGAGCCTTGGCCGAAACTTCCCGATAAAAGAACGGGCGAACCTCCAGATCCGGGCTGAATTTACCAATATATTCAACCGGACGGAGGTGAACAATCCTGTTAGCACAAACGCATTTGCGACCCAGACCCGAAATGCGGCCGGCATCAACACCGCCGGCTTCGGATGGGTCAATACGGCGACCACCGGACTGCCGCGCCAAGGCACGATCGTGGCGCGTTTTCAATTTTGAAGAAGGGAAGTGCCCTATGACTACTCGATTCTGGGTTGCGGGATGTATTGCGGCGGCATTTCTGGCGGCTAACGGCTCTGGCGCGACCTCTAGCGCGGTGGCGGATGCGGCTCAGCGGGACGATCTGGCGGCGGCGCGTGCTCTCATTCAGCAGAAGGCCGATGTGAATGTTCCGCAGCCCGACGGCGCGACAGCTTTACATTGGGCGGTAGAAAGCGATGATTTGGACATGGCAGACCTGCTGATTCACGCCGGAGCCGACGTAAAGGCGTCCAACCGCTTTGGAGTCACTCCAATGGCTCTGGCGTGCATCAACGGGAGCGCGAGGATGATCGAGAAGCTGTTGAGCGCCGGGGCGGATCCGAATGCGCCGCTTTCGGACTTGGGTGAGACGCCTCTCATGATGGCGTCGCGCACCGGCAGCGTGGACGCGGTAAACGTGCTGCTCGCGCATGGCGCCCAAGTGAACGCGAAAGAGAAACTGAGGGGCGATACGGCGTTAATTTGGGCGGCTGGAGAATCCCATCCGGCTGTGGCCAAATTGCTGATCGACCATGGCGCCGATGTCAATGCGCGATCAGATCCAGAGGTCCCGGCGGCCGGAGGGCGCGGAGGCGGAGGAGGAGGCAGAGCCCGCCAGAACGTAGCGGCAGCCCCCACGGGTCCGCGAGTTTGTCCGCCCGCGCATCCCGGTCCGCGACCTGCGCCCGTATTCGGCGTGGCAGGCGGCGCCAACCGGACCAAAGCCACCGGCGGAGGGTGCATCAGTCCGCTGATCCTGGCGACCCGTCAAGACGATAAAGATACCGTTCGCGTCCTGCTCGATGCCGGGGCGGACATAAACCTTTCGATGGCCGATGGAACCAGCGCGCTGGTAATCGCGATCATCAACGCGCATTTCGAGCTCGCGTCTTACCTTCTGAGTCGCGGCGCTAATCCCAATCTTCCGGACGGCAAAGGCATGGCTGCGCTGTACGGGGCTGTCGATATGCGTAATGTGATGACCACGGACGTACCCCAAGCCAAGCCAGATAACCTGGATCCGCTAGTGCTGATCAAAGCGCTGCTCGATAAAGGCGCCGACGTGAACGCACGCCTGACAGCCAAGCTGCCTTATCGCGGCGGCACCAATCCGACGTGGCAATCCGAAGTCGGGGCAACGCCCTTCCTGCGCGCCGCTTATTCGAACGATGTGGCGGTGATGCGGCTGCTGTTGGCCTACGGCGCGGATCCCAATATCGACGCCTCGGACAAAACTACGCCGCTGATGGCCGCGGCGGGAGTGGGCTGGCTGCCAAGCCTCGTCTACACACGCAACGAGAATCTGGTGGAATCGCTCAAGCTTTGCCTGGAATTGGGCAACGACATCAACGCGGTGAACGACGGCAAGCCCAACTCCGGCGGCCCCTCGGGCTTGACCGCGCTGCACGGCGCGGCGTTCAAGGGAGTGCCGGAAGGAGTGCAGTTCCTGGTGGATCATGGCGCAAATGTGTTTGCGAAAGATACGGGCAGCACCGATGGCGGCGCTCGAGGGCAGGGCCGCACTCCGCTTGAATGGGCCGAGGGAGTTTATTTTGAAGGCCAGGCGCCTCGCCGGGAGGAGAAAACCGTCGTGCTGTTGCAGAAGCTCATGGCTGAGCGGCCGGGAAAGTAGCGTCCGCCCGAAGCCGGGCTGAAGCCCAGCTTGCAGGCTGAAGCCTGTCCTCATGGGTTCACCCGCTGTGGTAGATTGAACGAGCTATGCGGATTCCGGCGATCTTGTTGTGGTTGACGCCTATCGCGGCTTTGGCGCTGGATCCCTCGAAGTCGCTGACGCAATATACGCGCACGGTTTGGACGCAGGCGCAAGGTCTCCCGCAAGATACCGTGCACGCCATCGCGCAAACCCAGGACGGCTACCTTTGGCTGGGGACCAGCGAGGGATTGGCGAAGTTCGACGGCTACGAATTCGCAACCTTTAGCAACGATCGCGTGCCGCTGCCGAGCAATTCCATCGATGCCCTTTTAGCGGACCAAGAGCAGAACCTGTGGATCGGAACCACGGCGGGGCTGGCGAGGTACTCCAACGGCCGATTCAGGACGTTCGGCGCCGCGGACGGGGTCCCCCCGGGGGCGGTTCACTCTATCGCGCAGGATCCCGAGGGCGGGATATGGCTCGTCGCGGGCGGCCGCTTAACGCGCTTCGAAAATGGGAAATTCATCGTCTTCCCACGAGAAGACCTGGCGCCGCTGCAGTCTCTCCAGACCGTCTACGTGGACCGGGAAGGACAGTTGTGGGCGGGCGGAATCGGCGGAGTGGTCAAACGCGCAGGCGGCAGGTTTGTGCCGGTCGTGGGGCCCCGAGATTTACCGGGGAACATGATCACGTCGATTCTGAGCGATTCGCGTGGAACCTGGATGGCCGGAATCAATGGGATTCTCTTATTGCGGCCAGACGGCTCGTTGCGCCGGTACACTACCAAAGACGGTCTGCCCAATGTTTTCGTCTTAACTCTCTGCGAGGATCGCGCGGGCAATCTCTGGGTGGGAACTTATGGCGGCCTGAGCCGGCTGGAAAACGACCGTTTCGTCAGCCAGGCCCGCGACGGCAAAGAAGATCGCGACTGGGTCTGGTCGGTATTCGAGGATCGCGAAGGCGACCTGTGGGTAGGCGCCAATAGCGCGCTGAGCCGCCTTCGCGACGATCTCTTTACGATGTACGGCCGCTCGGAGGGATTGCCGAGCGATGAGCCTACCGCAGTCCACCAGGATGTTCATGGGCAGATCTGGATCGGATACCACGACAGCGGTCTCGCGGCCTTTTCTCCGGGAAGGTTCCGCCTCTACACGACAGAAGACGGTCTGCCAAGCAACGAGATGTTCTCGCTCCGGGATACTCGCGATGGCGATCTGCTGATCGCCAGCCGGGGGGGCGTGAGCCGGATGCATCAAGGCCGCTTCATCAATTATTCCGTTCCGGATCCGGTGGGACGCACGGTAGTCTACGACGTGTTAGAGGATGTTCGGGGACATCTTTGGGCGGCCTCCGCAAGCGGGGTTTATAAATTCGACGGAGAGCGATGGCGGCCCATCCTCCCAAAAGGCGAGTCCGGCACTTTCGTAGTCGCACTGGCGCAAGGACCGGATGGGAGCATTTGGGCCGGCACCATGAGCAAAGGGCTGTGGCGTATCGCCGGCGGCGGCCACGATGTGACGCAGGTCTATACCACGGCCGACGGCCTGGGAGCGAATGAGATCCGCTCACTGTACATGGATGGAGAGGGCGCCTTGTGGATCGGAACGCAGGGAGGGGGGCTGGCAGTCTTCCGCAACGGCTCGTTCCATAGCTATAGAGCCGGCGATGGCTTGCTCAGCGATACGGTGGCGCACGTCGAAGAGGACGGCATCGGGAGCGTATGGCTGAGCACGCCACGCGGAATCTGCCGGGTACTTAAGCAACAGCTTTGGGATTTTAGGGCCGGCAAGATTCACGTTCTGACACCGCAGAATTATGGCGTGGAGCACGGCCTCCGCAGCGCTCAATGCGCTCCCGCGGTTCCGGCGGGCGGCGGAGGCACGCGAACGCGCGACGGACGGCTCTGGTTCCCCACAGGCCGTGGATTCGCGACAGTGAATCCTGGCGCAGCCGCGCTTGCGGCGCGCTCGAACCTCCCGGAGCCTCTCACTCACATCGTGGAGGTCGCGGTGAACGGCCATCCGGTGGAACCGGCTCAATCGTCGCGATGGAAGCCCGGTCAGGGACGGGTTCAGTTCCGCTACACGGGCGTTTATCTGACCGCGCCCGAGCGTGTTCGTTATTCCTACAAATTGGAGGGGCTCGATTCGGATTGGATTCCCGCCGGAAGCCGCCGGGTGATCGATTATAATCCTTTGCCGCACGGCCGCTACCGGTTTCTAGTGCTGGCGTCGCTGGCGGGAGGAGGGTCCAGCCAGGCGGAATTTCCGTTCGAAGTTCTGCCCCGGTTCTTCGAGGCAAGCTGGTTTCCGTGGGCGTGCGGGGCTTTTCTCGGCGCCGCGGCATACGGATTGTATCGACTGCGCCTTAGGACGATTCATGCGCGCTTCGCTTTGGTCTTCGAGGAGCGCGCCAGATTGGCCCGCGAGATTCACGATACGCTGGCGCAAGGATTCGTCGGCATCTCCGCACAGCTGGATGCGGTGGCGATCCGCCTGAATCAGGATGTGGAAAGCGCGCGTCAGCATCTGAATCTGGCCCAGAAGATGGCGCGCCATAGTTTGACCGAAGCGCGGCGTTCCGTGATGGATTTGCGGACCGCCGATCTGCAGGAGCAGGATTTGCCCTCCGCGTTGATGGCGTCCGCCCGGCGCCTGGTGGTGGGAAGCGCGGTGGAATTGCGCTGCGAGGTGACGGAAATAAAAGATCAGCTTCCTCCGGAGGCGGAGCAGAATGTGCTTCGTATCGCGCAGGAAGCAGTTACCAACGCGGTGAAACATGCGCGGCCAAAAATGGTTCAAGTGGAGCTGGGCCGGGAAAACGGCTTCGTCTACCTGCGCGTAAAGGACGATGGCTTAGGGTTTGAGACGCCGCGCACGTTTTCGGCGTCGAGCGGACAATTCGGAATCCTAGGAATGCGAGAACGCGCGGCGAGGTGCCGCGGCGAATTTGTTCTATCGAGCCAGCGCGGCATGGGCACGCAGGTGGAGGTGAGAATCCCGGTCTCCGCGCCTGCTCCCAAGCCTGTTCACGATCCCGAATCGGCGATGGCGGAAGTAGAATAGCGAGGTGGGAGAGGTTATGGGTCACCTTTCGCGGACCCGGAATTTGCTGGTGCCGCCGTTTCCGTTCCAGATCGTGCAATCGCAGCGCGATATCGCCTTCGCTTACGAATATGCGACGTCGAATCGCGTGGTCAATATGGGAAAATTCCAACCAGAGTCGGTGGACACCTGGATGGGAACCTCCAACGGACACTGGGAAGGCGACACGACGACAAGACGATCTATACCCGGCCGTGGAAGATCAACACGGCGCTTTACCGCCGCAAGGCAAAGAACGCGCAGTTGAATACGCGGAAGAGTTAATTTACGGAGATCTGACGAAGAAGTAGCGCTTAGTTGCGGAACTTAGTGAACACCGCTCCCTTGCGGTCGCGGCTCGGAAACGCTTGCTGAGCCGCGACCGCAAGGAAGCGGTTGTATTAGAGGGAAGGAGAAGCGCATGAGCTATCGATTCATCGTGTCCATAGCGGCCCTGGCGGCTGTGAGCGCCATGCCAGGGCTTGCGCAGAGCAAAGCGGCGTCCGCGACCAAAACCTGGACCCAGCCGAAGACGCCGTGGGGCGATCCGGATTTGCAGGGCACCTGGACTAGCGACGACTGCATCGGCACGCCGATGAACCGGGCCGTGAATCTCGGCGATCGAGAGTACTACACCGAACAGGAGCTTGGGCAGCGGGAGACCCAGATCGAGCGGCAACAGCAAAACGATCTGGTGGAAACCGTCGCGCCCGATGCGCGAGTGGGAACGGGTCCTCCGGGACACTGGGGCGAGCGGGCCAGGCGGCCCTGCAAGCAGACATCGCTGGTAGTTTGGCCGCCGAATGGCAGGATGCCCGATCTGACCGCGGCAGCCCGGATGCTGCCAATCCCCGAGGGCGCCGGGATTAACAATCCCAAGGCCGATTCCTATACCGACTTCAGCTACTACATCCGCTGCATCACGCGGGGCGTGACTGGCTCCATCATCCCGGTGATTTATGGCAATGGGCAGCAGATCGTGCAGGGGCCGGGCTACGTGACGATCATGCAGGAGATGGTGCATGAAGCCCGCGTGATTCCGTTGAACGGCCGTCCTCATGCGAGCGCGAGCGTCCGTTCCTATATGGGCGACGCCCGCGGCCATTGGGAGGGCAACACGCTGGTAGTAGAGACCACGAATTTTCTGGGCGATAAAACGGGCATCAACGGAAATGGAAACGGAACTCCCACGAGCGACGCGATGAGATTAATCGAACGCTACACCCGCACCGGTCCGACCGAAATCCGTTACGAGGCGACGGTAGACGATCCGAAAACGTTCGTCGCGCCGTTCAAGATATCGTTTCCGATGACGCAGGAGCCCGGCTACCGGAATTTCGAATATGCGTGCCATGAGGGCAATTACGCGATGTTCGATTCTTTGAGCGGCGCACGCGCCGAAGAAAAGAAGGCAGCCGCGGCAAAGGCCGTGGGAAGCAAGTAAACCTGCAAGGAAAACACATGAGAGAGACGTTCGTACTTGCCATAGGCGCCGCGGCGCCGGGAACAAACTACAAGTAGGCAGGCGCGGTTTGCATCCCGAACCCCAGGCGCGCATACGGATTCTGATCGCCGAGGATCATCTGATCGCTCGAGCGGGGCTCGGCGCGATTGTGAACGCGCAGCCCGATATGGCCGTGATCGCGGAAGCGGAAAACGGCGAGCAGGCGCGGGAGCTTTATGCCCGGCATCGCCCCGACGTGGCGTTAATGGATATGCGCATGCCGGTGCTGGATGGCATCGGGGCGATCGCGGCGATTCGGGCGGACTTTCCGCAAGCCCGCATTGTGGCTTTAAGCACCTTCGGCGGGGATGAGGACATTCGGCGGGCGCTGCTTGCGGGGGCGCAGGCGTATCTCACCAAGGACGTTTTGCACGACGATCTGATCGGGGCGATTCGCGCGGTTCACACAGGGCGGCAGTATTTGCCCGCAAGCGTGCGCGCGACGCTGGATGCCGAATCGCCGCATCCGGATCTAAGCACGCGCGAGATGGAAGTGCTGCGCTTGATCGTTCAAGGGTTGAGCAATAAGCAGATCGCTTTTCATCTCCGCATCGCCGAAGATACGGTAAAAAATCACGTGAAGAGCATTCTGAAAAAACTGGGCGCTGACGACCGGACGCTGGCGGCAACGAAGGCCATCCAGCGGGGGATCATCCACTTACAGCCTTGAGGGCTCAGGGAAGCAGATCGCGCACGCGGATAGTCCCGGCGACCTTGCCATCCAGCACCAGATCGACAGATTGTTGGGAGTTATAAACCTCCCGCCGCGTGTACTCCTTGCCGCGCGGGGCGGAGTAAACCTCCAGCGAACTGGTCTTTAGATTGAGCAGCCAATAGTACGGGATTCCAGCGGACGCATAGATGCGCTTTTTCACGATGCTGTCCCGAGCGATCGAGGTGTCGGCGATTTCCATCACCAAGCCCGTTTCGTCCGGGCCGGGGTGGCGATTGCGGTAATCGCGCGCTTTGCCGCGGACAACGGCGATATCGGGCTCGGGTTCGCTAGTGGAGAGGGTTATCGGCTCCTGAGTCCGCAGACGCCATTCGGACGGGAGCACGCGTTGAATTTTAGCTTGTGATGCACCATTAGAAAAACTATGCCCCGGTTTTTTCACAGGTTTCTGTACGATGATTCCTTCCAGGAGCTCCACCGGATCACCCGAATGAAGAATGCCCTTGTCCGCCATCTCGTGATACGTCTCCACGGTGATGGGCCAAATGGGGCCGATGCCGGGATTAAGAGCAGTCGCCATTTCAATTACAGATTAACCCAGAAGGGTAGCGCTACTTCAACACTTTCACGCTGGTGGGCGGAGTATTTTCGCACGCGATGGAATCGGTGACGCCCGAAGCGAGATCCGCGCACGCGTTGGTGGTTGCCGTGCGGCGAGCGAACTCCTCCGTCGCGCCCGCGGCGGTGCGGCACGACGATCGCCCGTTGTAGGTAATGCAGACTTCCACCCGATGTCCGGCCAGATTCATGGACGAATAAACGACGTAGGCAAGGACGATCAGGGCGAAGATGACTCCCACCAGAACCGGTTTCTTCATGCGGATTCGGAGAAAAAGGAGCCCATGCGGCGGAATTTTTCATAGCGCTCGTCGATGAGCAGCCGCGAGTCGAGCTTGCTCAGCTCCGCCAGAGCCTCGCGTAGAACTCTGCGCAACGCTTCCGCGGCCCCGTCGGGATCGGAATGCGCGCCCTCGCCCGGCTCCGGCACAATTGCATCGATCAATCCGAGCTCCAACAGGTCCGGCGCGGTCATTTTAAGCGCCGCGGCGGCAGAGGGAGCTTGTCCGGAATCGCGATAGATGATCGCGGCGCAGCTTTCCGGTGAAATCACGCTATAGACGGCGTTTTCGAGCATATAGACGCGGTTTCCCACGCCCAAGCCGAGCGCGCCGCCGCTGCCACCCTCCCCGATCACCACCGTGAGCACGGGAACGCCGAGCCGCGACATCTCGCGAAGATTATGGGCGATGGCTTGCGCTTGGCCGCGCTCCTCGGCGTGAATGCCCGGATAGGCGCCCGGCGTGTCGAGGAGCGTAATAATAGGCCGCGAGAACTTGGCCGCCAGATCCATCAGCCGCATGGCCTTGCGATAGCCTTCCGGCTTCGGCATGCCAAAATTGCGGAGCAGCTTTTGTTTGGTGTCCCGGCCCTTTTGCTGCCCGATCAGCATCACCGGGCGGTCGTCGAACCAACCCATGCCCCCCACGATGGACTGATCGTCGGCGAAGCCGCGGTCGCCGTGAAGTTCCTCGAAATTAGTCAACAGGCGCTGCGCGTAATCGAGCGTGTGCGGACGCTTGGGATGGCGGGCAAGCTGCACGCGGTCCCAGCTCGGATTGCTAATCGGGGTGGGCGTCTCGGTTGGCGAACTCATTGCGCTCACGATTAGGATAACCGAGGTGGGAAACCGGACGGCGAACGATGCGCTCTACTTGCGGGCGGCTACGATTTTGGGTGCTTGGCCCGGAACTGGATCGTCGAGTCTTTGTGGATTGCCGCCCGCGCGTCTGCGGCGCAGAACGATCGCCACTCCCACCAACATCGTGCCGCAGAGCAAGAGCGAGGCTGGTTCCGGGGCTGGAACGACAGGTAGGTTCCCATGCGGCGCCCCCGGTTGCGGCTGGGCGCCCTCGGAATCGTGGCGTATTTGCGCCAGGCTCACGGGGCGAGTGGGAGGTTTCGAACGACTCGAGTACTCTTGCACCAGGCGCGAGGCCCCAAAAAATGCGAGCGGAGCATTCGCCGGCGCAAAAACGGCGCCCAGGCTCAGCATACAAATCCGCACGATCACCGGTTGCACGGGGGATTTGGGGCGTGTTGGGCGCCAAATGAAAGCCGAGCGCAATGAGTGAGTTGCCGCCCAAATCCTCTCTGGGTATTGCAAATTCTACAGACCCGGTGCGGCGTTTTGCGGTCGATCAAAAAGTGTGACGGTACTCCACTCGAACCAAGTCCCGGTACCAGCCGATGTGGCTTAACTGGCGTCCATATCCTGCATACACCGAATCGTGCGCACCGAAGTAGACTCGTGCGCCACCTTTGAGGTTAGCGATATTCGTGTTAGCGGCGTCCACAAGGCCTGTCGCCTCCGTCACGCTGCCGCTTCGCACATTCCATCCCACGAATTCCAGAGCGGGCGTGACGCGGACTCCCGTGCGCCGCTCCGAAAGATCGTAAGTCAGGCCGAGCCCGTAAGTAAGAACGTCGCCGGAGAACTGGCCGTTGTTCACAGGCGCGTTGGACGACCCGCCGATGGGTATCCACAAGGTCGCTTGACCGGCCAGCCTAGTTCGCGGAGTGAGGGTGCGCTGGAACAACAGCGACGGCTCGATACTGTAATGATTCGTACCCAGTCCCCGGGCTGGGTTGCCGGTGGGAAAGTATGCTCTGAATTGAAAAGTGATGTAGCGATTGGGGTTCGGGTCCACGGCCCATTTGAATCCTGAGCGGAAATCGCCAAACCCGTGCTGATCCGGAAAGATGCCGCCGTTGCCGCCGGCCGGAACGAAGGATATCGGTTGAATCGCGCGGAGCGGGCCTTCCGCGAACATGGAAAACCGCGGGATGATCGCGTATTCCACGGCTGCGGAATATTCCTGAAAGCGCAGGTTGGTCACGATGCCCGGACCAGGCCCCGGCGCGTTCGGGTCGAGTCCCAGAAAGCGGAAGCATCCGCATTTCGCATAGAAGTACTCCGCGCGATCGGGAGTGGGATTGTCCCAGCCCGCGTCCGCGCGGACGCGGATCTGAGTCGCCACGAACGGGTTCTCGATGTAGCCGGTGGCGCTCATCGAAAGATCCGGCAGAGTGGGTTGCGCCACCACTAAGAGAGAGCAAAACAGCAATCCAACCACTGTGGGGAATTTCAAACTTCCCTCCCTTAATTACGCCGGCCCCGGCGGGATGTAAGCCGCTCTATCCTTTTCTCGAAATCCTTCACTGTGCCCTCGTAGGATTTCCGATCCGCCACGGGCAGGAGCTTGAGCGACTCCGATAATTTGGCGAACGCATCTTTCGCTTCGTCGGCCGAACCTTGGTCCAGGTAGGCTTGCGTCAGCAGGTAATAGTCGTATGAAAGATTCCCAGAGCGCGCGGCAGCGTGATTCGTGGCCGCTTGCGCAAGAAGCGGAACTGCCCTCTCAGAATGCCCTTCAGAGTACCATAAGCTTCCCAAATACAGCAAGGAATCCCCGTATTGCAGATGAAAATCCGCGGGTAAATCATCGCCGCCGCCGGCTTCCATTTTCGCGAACGTATCGATTGCGGTTTGATACTCCTTGGCGGCCCCCGCCTGGTCGCCTCGCGACGCGACAATGCGCCCTCGCAGGGTGTGCGCATAGGCCAGCTTTGCCGTGAACGCCGGGGCGGGTCTGGCCAGATTTTCATACAGAGAGATGGCCTTGCCGTTATTGGTTTCCGCCTCCATGAATTGTTTCTGATCTCGAAGCAGGATGCCCAGGTTCTGGTAAAAATCGGCCAAATCCAGAGCATAGTCGCGGTTTCCGGGATCTTGCTTTGCGAGCGCTTCATTGATGGCGATGGCTTGCCCGAAATAGCCGGCCGCCTTTTGCGCCTCTTTACGGGCGGTGAGCAATAACGCGAGATCGTTATACACGCGAGCCAGATCCTGACGATATTCCGGCTTGTCCAGCATTTGTTGGAGGATGCCGATAGCTGCCTGGTAGTCCGCCTCCGCCTCTTGTGCATGTCCGCCATAGAATTGCGCGATGCCGCGGTTATAGTGCGCGCGGGCGAGATCCCGCCGGTAATCGAGATTCGCGGGATAAGCTTGGCCGAGCGCTTCCTGGAGCATGATCGCCGACTCGTAAGCTTTCACGGCGTCCTGGCGGCGGTCCGCGAGAAGGCGCTCCGATTCCCCCAGCCAGTTATAAGCATTGGCCAGTTGCTGCCGGTAGCGAGGCTGATCCGGATGAGCGCGAACTAATGGATCGAGCTGAGCGATCGCGGTTTGATATTCCTTGATCGCGTCGTCCGAATTTTGGAGAATGCGGTTAATATCGCCCAGGCGGACGTGCGCCTGCGCCATCGAGACCTGCAGATCCTCGGTGTTCTTCCTGTGCTCGACGATCGGCAGCAGCGTTTTGCGGGCGGTATCGGCGAGCTGTTTGCGAATCGCTTCCACTTGGGGGATGTCCGCGGCAGTGCGCGAGTCGCTGCCCGCCAACTGGAGCATGGTATTGACGGCTTGAATCACGTCATTGAGGCTTCTTTCGGCGCTCTTGCGCGCGTTGTAGGCCAGCACGAAGGAAACCGCCGCGACGACGAGCAATACGCCCAGCGCCACCGCCACCAGGCGGGTGCGCCGGAGCGCCCTTCTTCGATCCACTTCGCGCTGGGCGGCCAAGAGGCGCTGTTCGTCGGCCAAATGATCGCGCTCGGCCCGGCTGCGCTCCAGAAAATCCATGGCGCGCTCGAAGGAGGGATCATAGCGCCCGGCCCAAGCTGCGTTCGGGTGCTGGAGCTTAAGCCATTGAATGCCCATTTCGAGCGTGGGGCCGCGCCACAGCTCGCCCGTGCCTTCCTCGCACCAGGCGGCCGCGCGCGACAAACGCACGTAGCGGGAAGCCGATGCGCGCTCCTCCTCGGCCCAGCCGATCAGCCGATCCCAGCAGCGCATCACGCTCTCGTGCGAGATATCGACGATCGATTCCGATTCCAACGGAATCGCGGCCGGAGGCATCAGGAAACACCGGCCGGGCCGCCGGAACAACTCGATTACTTCGATTAAGTCCTGCTCTTCCGTCTCGCATATCGCGCTGAGGTCGCGCACGGACGTGGGCCGCCGGATGCCGCGGGGGTCGCTGAACGTATCGGTCAGAGCCTTGAAGGCGCGCTCCACGGTTCGCTTGCGCTCTTCCGATTCCGCTTCCGCATAGGCTTCCTCGGCGTGGAGGGAGAGCGCATGGCGCATCGTGCCGATGGCCTCATAGTCGGCGATATCCATTGACTCGCTGGCGTCGCCGGGCCGGCTCGCGTTGCGATGCTGCGCCCAGTAATCCCAGGTGCGCATCAGCGCGTGCTGAAGCACCGGCAACTGATCCGGATCGTCGCTCACGTCGTTCAGCAGCCGCACCACCAGGCGCGGCGCGATGGCTCCCCGGGCTACAGCCACAGGACCGGTGATGGCGGAGCGCAGCTCGTCGCGACTCATGCGCGGCACCAGGTATTGCCCGGCCGTCACAGCTTCCGGAAGACCTGCGTACTGCATGCAATCCCCCAGAAAATCCGAGCGCATGGTGAGGACCAGATAGATGGGGACGTCCTGCTGGCCCGCAGCCTCCAGCAGCAGC
This sequence comes from Bryobacteraceae bacterium, assembly GCA_036557165.1. Lineage (GTDB taxonomy): Bacteria > Acidobacteriota > Terriglobia > Bryobacterales > Bryobacteraceae > Palsa-187. Next base: position 12,998 of record DATBIA010000077.1, on the reverse strand, counting down.
TTTACGAGAGCCGCCGCTTCGTCCCGTGCTCGCGTTCCTTCAATGGAGTTGCGGAACCGGAATAACTCCTCGAACTGATCGATCACGATTAGGACGTTTTCGCCGGGCGGAACCCGCGCCTCGCGAACCGCTTCCACCAGCCCCAGAGTGCCGCGCCGGAGAGTGCTCTCAATCAGGACGCGGCTCACATCCGCCAGCTCTCCGGTCCTTCCCAGCAGATTCGGGGAACTGAGCGCGGCCGCCATTTGGCTGATCGGGTCGCCGCCAGGGCGAAACACCGCGACTCTCCACGCCGAGCCGGCGCCCGCCATGAATCCGCTATACAGAGACGGAATCAAGCCGCTTCTGACGAGCGAAGACTTGCCGCTTCCCGACGTCCCTACCACCGCGACGAAGCGCGTCGTGCGGAGGCGCGCCAGCAGTTCATCGATTTGCTTTTCGCGGCCGAAAAAAAGATGGTCCTCGTCCTCTTCGAACGGACGCAGTCCTGGAAACGGGTTGAAGGAGGGCTGGATGGACGCGAGACTGTACGACGCCTCAGCGGGCATTGGCGCCCGTCTCTTTCACTGCCTCCTTTTTCAAAAGGTCGACAAAGGGGCGGAGGGCGCCGGCCTCGAAACCGTCGAGCTGCGCAAGCACCATCGCTTCGTGCGTGCGGAAATACTGCTTCTGCGCGGTCTTCGGCGGAGCCAAGGCGACCGCCACCGCTCGCATAGGTTGTGCGCGGCCGTAGCCGGGAGCCTTTTGAACTTCACGGAGCTGTTTGCGCAACCAGATTTCATTCCCGGCGCCGTAGTGAATCAGAACCGCGTCGCAGATGCGCAAATTTTCTTCGTGGTACTCCCGAATATCCGTCTCGGTGCCGTCGAACCCGGATTGGAGCACCTCCAGCCCTTGGTTGAACAGGTGCTCGGCCCAGGGCTGCACCGCATCCTGGTCGCGTTGATCGAACACAAGGTAAATTCGCGCAAGCGCAGCGGGAGGCTTGGCGTCGTTGGCGGCGATCTTCGGCGCCTTTGGGGGCGGATTCAGCCGGTCGAACAGAGCAGTCTGCAATTTTTCAAGCGGCGTTTCGAGCAGATCCGATCCATTCTGAAAACCCGAGTCCATTCTCAAGCGCCTGATGAACTCGCGCTGCCGCTCGTCCTCCACTTGAAGGCCGGGCGGAATCCAAACCAGCCGCGCAAAATCGCCGTTTAGAGCCCGCTCCGCGGCCAGCCGGTTCTGAATTTCCGGGAGCGATTCCGACCCGCCCTCGGGCACGGCTCCATAATTCTTGCCGATCAAATGAATCGAGGCGCGGCAGTGGGATAGTTGCTCCTGCACCGCCTTCGTCAGATCCGGCTGAACCAGAGGGAGAGATTGAGAGGGAAGAGCTGGATGCAAATGCTGTTTCAGATTCCGGCGCACCAGCTCGCGGGCGTCGGTCTGATCGCGCGTGGCTTCTGCCACGTAAACCGCGGGTTCTTTTGGCGGCGGTTCTGAGTCTTCCAGGTTCTTCAGCAATTCGCACAAATCGTGCGCCAGGTCGCCGACTTTTATCCAGAATTCGCCTTGCAATTCCGGTCCGAATATCTCGCTCAGCTCGCGCACCCGGCCGGTCTCTTCGTCGATCTTGAAGAATTCGTAGCCCAGCAGGGACTGCAGCTCGGGAGGGTGCTCGTCCAGCGGAATGGGCGTTTTCAGGATTTTGAAGATGCGGGCTTTGTCGCCGGCGCAGAGGCCGGTCGATTTCTCGGCTGCGGCGCAAAATCCGGAAAGCTCGCGCCGTGTCCATTCCGATTTGACGTAGCGCGGCGACAGAATGGGGAGAAACGCCGCGACATTCTGAAGCTTCTCGGAAAGAGTATCGGGGAAAGAGTCGTTCCCCTGCAATTTGGGATCGCGCCAGATGCGGGGATCTTTGCCCAGCAATTCGCCAAGACGAATCTTCAAAGCCCGATGAAAATCGGAAACCCAGCCCTTGCGCCCTTCGATCAATTCCTGGTTGTCCAGGTGGGCGTAGCTGATGAAAGCCTCTTCCTCGAAATTCATAAGCTCCGACTTGCCGAATCCCGTTTAGATAGCTAGTCTATCGCGAAATTTTGGCTAAGAATTCGTGCCGTCGTACGCGTTGCGCAACGCCGCGATATCGAGTTTAGTCATCTGAAGGAGCGCCCCGGTGACACGATCCGCTTTCTCACGGTCCGGATCGCCGAGCATCTGGCTCAGAACGGTGGGAACGATCTGCCAGTAGACGCCGTATTTGTCCTTCAGCCAGCCGCACCGTTGGGCTTGGGGATCGCCTCCTTCGGTCAGTTTGTTCCAGTAGCGGTCGATTTCCTCTTGCGTTTCGCATTTGATGAAGAACGAGATCGCGCCCGTGAACGTGAACACGCCGGGACCGCCGTTCAAAGCGATGAATTCCTGCCCCTCAAGCTCGAACGCGATCACTTTCATCTTCCCTTTCGGGCCCGGCGCATCGTCGCTTATTTTATTGGAACTCATGATCCTCGAATTGCTAAAGATCGAGACGTAGAAATTCGCCGCCTCTTCGGCGTTGTCGTCGAACCACAGGAATGGCGCGATCTTTTGCAGCACGAATCTATTTCCGGTCCGGCAGCGCAAAGACGTACAACTGCGCGCCGTAGTTCGGATAGTGGACGTCGTTGTCGAGAATGCTCGGAACCATGCGGGGGCTGCCGCCGCCCAAACCGGTAGTCACGGCGATGTATTGCTTGCCGTTGATGCTGTACGACAACGGGAAGCCTTGCACCGAGGTGCCCAGGCGAGTGTCCCACAGGACTTTGCCCGTCTTAACATCGACGGCGCGGAAGTGCCGGTCCATGTCGCCCACGAAAGCGACGCCGCCCGCGGTGGAAAGCACCGAAGTCATGAATGGCGAATGCTGCTCCAGCTTCCAGTTTTCTTTCAGCGTGCGGACATCGTACGCCGCCAGCTTGCCGACGTCGCCATTTGTGCCGGGCATTTCAAAGAAGCGCCGCGCCGCGCCGCCGGCATTGCCCCCGCCTTCCACAAACTCGACCTTCTGCGCGTTCATTTCCTGGCAGCTTTGCGCCACGGGAATGATGATCTGGTTGGTCGGCTGGTTATAGGACATGGCGTGCCAGTTATGGCCGCCTTCCGACGTGGGGCAGCTTTGAATCCACTGACCGACCTGCTGCTCGACGATGTCGTTGCGATAGTGCGGCTCCCCCGTTTGCGGATCGAATGAGTCGTAAATGTTCTGGAAAACGGTCTCCTTGTGGCCGAGGTATTTTCCATTCGTGCGATCGAGCTTCCACAGAATACCGGCTTTGCCGGCGCTGAAGACGAGCTTTTGTCCGTTGTCGTCAACCAGCACGCGCTCGAAGACTTCGTCCAAATCGAGCGACTCGCCGGGCGCATGCGAAAAATACCATTTCAGCTTGCCGGTATCGACATCGAGCGCCACAGTGGAATTGGCAAACAGGGTGGCCCCGTTGCCCGACCCTCGGCTGATGCGCATCCAGGGCTTGGATTGCGCGACTCCCCAATAAGTCAGATTCAGATCTGGATCGTAGCTGCCGGTGATCCAGGTGTCGCCGCCGGCGCGGAAGTCGTCGGCCAGTGGACCCCAGCTATCGCCGCCCAGCTCCCCCGTTTTGGCGATGGTGTGGAACTTCCACAGGAGCTTTCCGGTTTCGGCGTCATAGGCGCTGATGAAACACTTTTCGCTCCCGTACTTGCTGCATCCATTGCCTCCCAAGCCCTGGACCACTTTGCCCTTCATAATCGCCGGTCCGCTGCTGGTGGAGTAATTGGCCATGCTGCGATCGCCGATCACCGTATCCCAAACATTTTTCCCGGTGCGGGCGTTCAGCGCGTAAATGTGAGCGTCGCCGGTGGTGACGTATATCTTGTCGTCATACATCGCCAAGCCGCGCTGCGAGTTGCCGGTTTCGCTTTCGCCGATACGGTTCTCCCAGATAAGATCGCCGGTGCGGGCGTCAAGCGCTTGCACGATATTCCCGGGATTGTTGATGAACATGACGCCGTTGTGAACGATCGGCGCGGCCTGATTGGTGCCGTTGTTCATAGCCCAGGTCCACACCAATCGGAGATCGTTCACGTTGGACGCGGTGACCTGATTCAGTGGGCTGTAGCTGTTGGCCTTATAATCGCGGCGGATCATGAGCCAATCGTTTGGATCCGGATTGCGGAGCATCGCTTCGGTGACGGGCGTGAAGTTCTTGGCCTCGCCCGCGACGGTGAGTCCGCGTGGCGCGGCGGCCGCCTGTTTGCCCTGCTTGCCCTGTTTTCCGGCCCTGCCTTGCTTGCCCGCACCTGCTGGCTGAAGCTGCGCCACAACGCCGGTTGCGTAAGTGCGGATCGGCGTCGCGTTCGCCGCGGCCAGCGGCGTTGCGCCGGCCTGCGAGCCGTTCGAGGCGAGAATGAAAGCCGCAATATTGATGTAGTTCTGCTCGCCGAGCGTGGCGTTGCCGGGAGGCATCGCAGCCTCCATGAAGCCGATGAGATCGCCCGCGGTCCGTCCGCCCCAATTCGCGATGAATTGCGTGCCGGCGAGCTGCGGAGCGTCGTTCCTCCCGCCCAGATCGGCGCCGTGGCATCCGGCGCAATTGGCTTGAAAGACGGTTCGCCCCGCAGCGGCTTGGTCCGCGGTAAACGGTCCGGCGGCGCGCTGTTGCCCGGTGAGAATCAAGACGCCGCAAACGGAAACAAGGACGGCAGCAAGGATCAGGTGATTTCGCAGAGTTCGCACGGGGAGATTCCTCGATATCTATACGCGCCTGGCGCCACTTGCGGCGCGAGCGCCTCTTCTCATTTCAGCAGCCAGCCCCAAAGCACGCCTTCGGCCTGGGTCTTTTCACTGTAAATCTGAATATACAATCCATTTTTCCGCAGATTGGTCAACTGTTGCGGAGTCAGTTCGGCCGAGCCGGAAATCGTGCCACCGGTCGCGTTGGAGATTGTTAGCGTGGTGACCTCGGGGCCCCGAACGCCCGCCGCGACTCCACTGTGTAACTCGGCCTTCGTCGCGGACGCCTTGAGGCCCGTAAACGATCCGTTTATGGTGAGCTTATTGCCCGCCAGCGTAGCGGTTAGCGATCCAGACCCGGTCAGATCGGGCCGCGTCTTTTGGTCGGCGGGCACGGGCGAAAGCCGGACCTTATACGTCTCCTGCCCCTGCGCTATCAACGACATCCCAAACCAGACGAAACACGCCGCGATCGATGATTTTAGTACCATGTTGTTCCTCACGTGACCAACGATAAATTGTATGCGATTTTTCCGGCGTTTGCAGATGTTTTTCGGATGCGGCGCGTCCTCCCCTGTGCCATACTGTGCCTCGGCCGGTTTTCATAGCCGCGTCCGAAACCATTCCTAAAAAGCCGCCCGAAGGCGGCCGCGGGCGCCTTGTCCGCTCGATTTATTGGGGGAAGGGGATTTGAATGCGACATTTGCAGCACCGGATATGGGCGCTTCTTTCCATCCTATGGCTGCCGCTGTTTGCGCCCGCGGCTACGATCACGGTGGGGCCGCTGGGCCAGTACGCGATGCCTTGCGCGGGTATTACCGCGGCCCAGCCCGGCGACGTAATCGAAATCGACGCCGCGGGCAGTTATACCGGCGATGTTTGCAGCATCAACACCAGCAATCTCACGATTCGCGGCGTGAACGGGCGGCCTCACATCGACGCCGGCGGCAATAACGCGCAAGGCAAGGGAATCTGGGTGGTGTCCGGGGGCGATACCCTCATCGAAAATATCGAGTTCAGCGGCGCCGCGGTCCCCAGCCACAACGGCGCGGCTATCCGGCAGCAGGGACCGAATCTCACTGTGCGGAATTGCTACATCCACGATAACGAAGAGGGAATTCTCACCGGCGCCGACCCGAACAGCGCCATTTTGATCGAGTACAGCGAGTTCGCGCGCAACGGCTACGGCGATGGATTTACGCACAACATGTACATCGGCAACGTCAAACAATTCACGCTGCAATTCAGCTATTCCCACCAGGCGAAAGTCGGGCATCTGGTGAAGTCGCGGGCCGCCACGAACTACATTCTGTATAATCGCCTGACCGATGAAACCGGATCGGCCAGTTTCGAGCTGGACATTCCCAACGGAGGTTTGAGCTACGTGGTCGGGAACATTATTCAGCAATCGCCAACCACGCAGAACTCCAACATGGCGGCTTATCTGGAGGAAGGAGCCACCGCCGGCAATCCTTCTCACGCGCTTTACATGGTGAATAATACGTTCGTAAATAGCCTCGGCCGCGGTATGTTCGTTTTCATCGCCGCCGCGGACACGACGCCAGCGCTTCTAGAAAATAATTTCTTCAGCGGCGGCGGAGCCGTTACGAATCAGGCCAGCGCCGTTCTGACGACTAACTTTGTAGGCACACCGTCCTTCGTGAACGCCGCGGGTTACGACTACCATCTGATGGCGGGTTCGGCGGGCATCGACGCGGGCACGGCTCCGGGGACGGGGTCCGGTTTTTCTTTGATGCCGGCGGATGAATATGTCCATCCCACATGTGGAGAAATTCGTAGGACCTCGGGAATCGTCGATATCGGCGCTTTCGAGTACAACGGCGGCGGACCCATTTTGGGGTGCGCCATCAATCCCGTTCCTCCGACGCTTGGCTCGCTGAGCGTCAATCCATCTTCTTTAGCTGGCGGAACGACCACCACTGGGAACACGATCACTTTGATAGGGACGGCTGGATCACAAGGGGCGTCTATCGCACTGGCGTCGTCCGATCCACATGCTACGGTTCCGGCGGCCGTCACGGTTCCTGCCGGAGAGAGTTCCGCTGGCTTCAGCATCGCGACTTCGCCCGTGAGCGCGCCGACGGTGGTTAAGATATCCGGCACTTACCGCGGGCAGACCGTTTCAACGGACCTCACGATACGCCCCGCGCCGCCGGCCCTTGCTTCCGTGACGCTCGCGAACACGACGATAGCGAGCGGCGCCACGCTTCATGCCAACTTGGTCACGCTCACAGCGCCTGCTCCCACCGCTGGTGCGACCATTCTGTTGCAGAGTGGGAACCCAAACGTTGTTTCTGTTCCCGCCTCCGTAATCGTGCCCGCGGGTGCAAATTCCGCGACATTCTCGCTGACCGCGGGGAGAGTTTGGCAACCGACGAGCGTGAGCGTCGGCGCTTCGTACGCCGAGAAGGCGTCGCAGGTCTTTCTAACGGTTCAGCCGGCGCACGTCCGATGATTCCTGGATATTGATTTCGTTTAGGATCAAACCACCCGCGGCGGGCAGCCGAAGGTGGCCAAGCACAAGGAGACGTTCGTCAATGTGATGCCGCCACAGTAGCTTCCAGCGATAAATGTAACAACACCGCCATCTTTTTTCTCTAACCGAGGAGGATGAAGGTTCTCATTACCGGTGGCGCGGGATTTATTGGGTCCCACGTGGCAAACGAGTTGCTGGCGCACGGTCATTCCGTTCGCGTGTTGGACAGCTTAATCCCTCAGGTCCACGGGCCGGACCGGCAGCGTCCCGCATATCTTCACCGCGACGTGGAATTGATCGCGCGGGATATCCGCGAACCCGAGGTTTTCGAGGGGTCTCTCGATCGTGTCGATGCGGTGGTCCATCTCGCCGCGTTGGTGGGAGCCGGTCAAAGCACGTACCGCATGGCCGACTATACCAGCGTGAATAATTCCGGAACCGCGTGCCTGCTCGAAGCGCTCAGCACTCATCCGGTGGAGTGCTTGGTGGTGGCGTCAAGCATGAGCCTATACGGAGAGGGTCGCTATCGCAATCGAGCCGGAGATTTCGTGAATGTCCCCGAACGCACGGTCAGGCAGCTAAAGATGGGCGTCTGGGAAGTGCGGGACGAGCGCGGTGAGCCGCTCACTCCGGTCCCGACCGCCGAGGACAAACCACCGTCGCTCGCTTCCATATACGCGCTCTCGAAATTCGACCAGGAACGCATGTGCCTCATCGCCGGCGCCGCATATGAAATACCCACAGTATCTCTGCGGTTATTTAACACGTACGGACCTAATCAGGCTTTGTCGAGTCCCTATACGGGAGTGTTGAGTAATTTCGCATCCCGCGTGCTCAACGATTCCGCTCCGGTGATTTATGAGGACGGACTTCAGAAACGCGATTTCGTAAGCGTTTATGACGTGGCGAGAGCGTTCCGTCTGGCTCTGAAGACGCCGTCGGCCGCCGGACAATGCTTCAACATTTCGAGCGGCCAGGCGGTGACGGTGAAGGAGGCCGCGCAGCTCGTCCTCAGCTCCATGGGACGAACGGATATCGAGCTCGTAATTACGGGCAGATACCGGGAGGGAGATATCCGGCATTGTTTCGCGGACACATCGCTAGCTCGCAAGGTTCTGGGATGGGAACCCATGATGCCCGTGGAGGAAGGACTCTCGGATCTGGCTATTTGGCTCGCGGGACAGACCTCCGTCGACCGCGCCATTGAAGCTCGAGCCGAGCTAGCGGTCCGCGGTTTGATGGTATGAAGCGCGCGGTATCTCATCCATAAGCTAATCCGGCCCGGAAGCGGCGGCACGCTCAATTCCCACGGGGACCTGGCTCGCAATGGCCGCGTCCGCGGCTGCGAATACGAACCGGCCAGCGACAGCCGCGGCCGCCAAAGCGCAAACGGCCATGACGAAGGCCGACGCGTAGCCGAAAGCGTTCGCGATCACGCCGGCGGAAAATGAGCTCATACCGACGAACAGGTCGTAGAACGCGCTCAGCACGCTCACAGTCGAGCCTCGCTCCCCATCCGGCGTCCGGCGCAGCACCGTCGAGGCAATCGAAGCCCAGGGGAACGAGAACCCGAATCCCAGCAACGCGGCGCCCACGATGGCGCCGTTCAAAGCCGGTCCTGCTGCGAGGATGCTCAGTCCCAACGCCATTCCCACCAGTCCGGTGTAGTAGGTGATGCTGGGATGGATGCGGTCCGGCAGTCCTCCCAGAAAGAACCTCGACAGCAGCACGAACCCCGCATAAGTGGAAAACGCGGCCGGACCCGCATTTCCACGCCGAGACAAGTACAGGATCAAAAAACCGGTGATTACGGGGTAATGGACATTCACGAACCCGATCGACAACCCCGCGGGCACCAGAGAGCGGCGTAGCCACCCACGGCGCCGGGCATGATCCGCCGGATGGTAATCTTCGTCGAGCCCGATCAGGAGCCCGGCCGCGCTCAGCGCCAGAACGACCTGGAATGTAGCGGCGGCTTCGAACGACCCGAGGAACTGGCCAATCAATGGCCCGGCGGCAATGCCGCCCCAGATGCCGCTGCTCAAGTAGCCCAGGGCTCGGGCGCTCCGCTGCAAGCCCGCCACTTCCACAGCCCACGCCGCCGCCCCGGTGTACAGGCAAGCTTCGCCGATCCCTTGCAAAACGCGCCCCAAATAGATGCCGCCGATGCCCCACGGCAATAAGTAGGCGACGCCGGCTAAGGTGCAGCTACAAAGGCCGGTGAGGAAAGCGCGTTTCCGCCCCCTCCGGTCTGCCAGGCGGCCTGCGAAGATGCGGCTGCAAAGAGCGACGACAGAGAAAGTTCCGATGACAAACCCTACGGTCCGATCGGATCCTCCGAGATCGAGGCGAACATGGGGTGCCAGTCGCGGCAAGACGGTCCCAAATCCCAGAAAGCCTAGGAACGTCGCTCCGATCAGGCGCCAAAAGCGTCCTGGCAACTGTTTAGCGCGGGGCATTGTTCATCATCTCACAGTAGGTACATAGCCCATTCGGGCCGGTCTCCCTGCTGAACGGCAGATTTAAAAATTGGCCGGCGCTGCCTGGGTATGTAACCTATAGCATTTAGGAACATCTTTTGAAATAGAGACTTAACTTATCGGCGGAAGGCTGTTATACTAGACTGGCCGAAAAAGAGTAGCGTGGGACTTCTCGCTGGGGAGATGTTCCTAAACGTGTATAAATGAGTCGGTTACCGTGCGTGGTGGTATGTAGTACCCCCAACCGGGGCTCCATGATGGAGTATGTTTAGCGAAGAAGCTGGATTGGGGAAGGCGGGATCAGTGGAACATTTTGAGGACCAGTTCGAGGGTCGCGAGCCGCTAGGGCTTCCGTTCGACGAGGATACATCATTCTTCCATCCGGAGGAAGCGCACGAAGGCGAGGATTTCGCAGCTTCGCATCCGGCGGAAGAGTCGATCTATACAGACGATCCGGTTCGCGTGTACCTGCGTGAAATGGGGGCGGTTCCGCTGCTTACGCGGGAAGGCGAAGTCAATTTGGCCCGCCGGATGGAGCGCGGCAAGCTACGCATGCAAAAGGCGATCAGCCGCTCGGCCTTGGTCCAAATGCGGGCTGTGGAAATCGCCGAGCAGATCAAGGCGGGAACGGAAGAGTTGGACGCCTTTGTGGATATGGGCGGCGATCTGGAAGAAGAAAGCGCCGCCTATGGCAAGCGCCGCGCCGAATATGAGCAGTATCTGGCCGACATGATTCTTCAATCGAAGAAGCTGGCCCAGGTAACCGAAAAATTCGAAGCTGTGGCGGTGAGCAACAAGAAGCTCCGCCGCCGCTGGAGCGGAAAGTTCTCCAGGGCGCGGGTGGAGGTCTCCCAAACCATCCGCAAGATTCCCTTCTATATTTCGCAGTGGAAACAGTTCGCAAAAGAAATCGAGCGGGCGGCGGAAGAGGTATCGCATCTCGAACTGGAGCTGGCCAAACTCGAGGGCCGGACCAGTCAGACGGCGCAAGCCAAGGCCAAGGAAATCCGGCGGGAGATCCGCAAACGGGAACAGGCTGCCGGCGCCGCTCTACCCGACTTACGGCATACGCTAGCCGTCATCCGGCACGGGGAGATCGAGGCCGAGCGCGCGAAAAAGGATTTGGTGGAGGCCAACCTAAGGCTGGTGGTTTCGGTAGCCAAGAAATACGTTAACCGCGGGCTGCATCTTCTGGATCTGATCCAGGAAGGCAACATCGGGCTGATGCGCGCCGCCGATAAATTCGAATACCGCCGCGGCTACAAATTTTCGACCTACGCGACGTGGTGGATCCGGCAAGCAATCACGCGAGCCATTGCGGACCAATCGCGCACGATCCGCATTCCCGTTCACATGAACGAGAGCATGAATAAGTTCCTGCGAGCCACTCGCGAGCTTGAAAAGGAACTGGGCCGCGCGCCGACCAACGATGAGATCTCGCGGCGAATGGATATTCCCGTCGAGAAGGTTCAGAAGCTGAAGACCATTTCCCGGGACCCGGTGTCGCTGGAGACCCCGGTCGGCCGGGACGGCGAGTCCGCGCTCGGCGATCTGATCGAAGACCGCTGGGTGGGTTCGCCCGTAGACGCGGTGATCGACACCAACGTCCGCGACGAAACCGCCAATATCCTGAAGACGCTTTCTCCCAAAGAGGAGAAAGTGATTCGTCTCCGGTTCGGCATCGGCTGCGAGCGGGAGCACACGCTCGAAGAGATCGGCCAGGAGTTCGACGTCACGCGCGAGCGCATCCGCCAGATCGAAGCGAAGGCTCTCCGGCAGTTGCGGTCGCCGGAGCGGGCGCGGCATCTGCGCGCGTTGCTGGCGGCGCGGTAAGCTTTCCATTGGATGCTAAGTTTGAGCGAGGTAGAGAAGCTCCTTCCCTCGTTATCCCAGGGCGAAAAAGCACACTTTTGAAGTGGGTGGTTCAAGATCTCGAAGGGGCTTTTCCCGGCATCGACTCAAGGCCGGATGTCTGTGGGGGCGAGCCTTGCATCACTCGTACCCGCATTCCCGTTTGGCTGCTTGAACGCGCCCGGAGAGATGGCGTTTCAGAGGAAACGCTGCTTCGATCTTATCCCTCTCTCCGCGCCGAAGATCTCGTGAATGCGTGGGCTTACGCGCGGGCGCATGTCGATGAGATCGATGAGCAGATCCGCCAGAATGAATCGGCCTGAATGGCCCGGTTCTATTCGAACGAGAACTTCCCGATCCCGGTCGTGGAGCAATTGCGAGCGCTCGGTCACGATGTGCTCACATCGTACGAGGCGGGTAAACGCCAACCGCTCGGTTCCCGATAACGAAGTGTTGCTTTTCTCTGCGTCGAACAAGCGTATTCTGGTCTCTCTGAACCGAAGGCATTTCGTCCGGCCGCATCAAAGCGGCTCGATCCCGCACTACGGAATTGTGGTGTGCTCATTCGATGCCGACTTCACCCGCCAAGCGGCGCGCGGTGGTCGACACGGCGGTCCCCTATGAGCGGAGGCGTCAGATCGAGCCTAAAGGCTCAGGCCATTTCCGATTGCCGGAGCCGGGCGCGATGCCGCGCGACTGGGCCGCGCCTTAGAAGTCAGCAATCGACGGATCTGCTGGATCGCTACTGGACCCAGACTGAATCGAATACTTCCCCGAGCTCGTTTGGACGCCCTGCTGCGACACATCCGAACCTTGCACGTCTAGCTACCTCATAGATGGAGCTCGCGGGTGAACTCGGTGGGCGCGCTCGGAAACTCGCGCAGAAATTCGATTTGACGCGCGGGAAGATTCCTAAAATTCCCAAGCGGCAGCAACAGCGTGGCATCTCGCGTTGGCCTGCGGGATGCCGCTGTGCTTGAACCACATTTTTGGCACATGACGTACCTATATTGTGTCTCCCACGTTTGCGCGATCGAGCGTTTGCCAGTGCTGTCCAAATTAGCCGACGGGCGAAGTGACGCCGGTTGGAACCAAACGAGTTAACCTCCTGATTTCGGGCAGTCCTCAAGCCAGACCCCTTTAACGTCCCAGGCTGGTGTCCAACTTAGGCCGGCGCCAAAGACAGTTGTTCGACCGTCGACGTTTACGGAGGCGGCTCAAAGGGCGCATTCAGCCAAGCGGTTAAATCGCGGTACACAAAGAGTTGGTGGCGCAGCAAGGCCATCAGGTTGGACTGGAGTGGCCCCCAAAATTGAGACAACCAGTTAAGGCTCAAATTTCATTGAATGGAGAAGAGAGCCATGAGTCTGTCTCGAAGGAAGTTCACGAAAGAGTTTAAATTGGCGGCGGTGCGCCGCTTGGAAACGGGCGC
>DATBIA010000076.1:0-13985 GCA_036557165.1 Bryobacteraceae bacterium | reverse complement strand
TATTGCGCGAGTTTTACAAGGAGCGCGATGTGGTGCGCGAGGAGCGGCGGATGTCCACGGAATCGAGTCCCGTGGGCCAGCTCGTGGAGCAGTTGCTGGCCACCGCCTTCACCGCCCATCCCTACAAAGTCTCGCCAATCGGGTGGAGCAGCGATATCGAACATCTGCGCCGGCCCGACGCCGAGCAGTTTTTCAAGCGTTATTACACGCCTGGGAATCTGACGATCGCTATCGCCGGCGACGTGAATCCCGCCGAAGCGAAGCGCCTTGCCGAAAAATATTTCGGACGGATTCCCAAGGGTCCAACGCCGCCCATCGTGCGGACGGTCGAGCCGCAACAGCTCGGCGAAAAGCGTGCGGCAGTCGCCTCCGCCGCGCAGCCCTTTTTGGTGGAGGGCTACAAGCGTCCCAATCAGTATTCGCCGGACGATGCCGCGCTCGACGTGCTCAGCGATATCCTCTCCGACGGGCGCACCGGCATTATCTACAAGGACATGGTGCGCGATAAGCGAATCGCTCTCGAGTCGGAAAGCCTCGCCACGTTTCCCGGTGGAAAATATCCCTCGCTCTTCATCTTCTTTGTGGCTCCGGCTCAGGGTCACACCATAGAAGAGAACGAAAAGGAAATCGACGCGATTATCGATCGTGTGAAGAAAGAAAAGGTGGACCCCGAGTCTCTCCAGCGCGTGAAAACCAAGTTGCGCGCCGCGCTGATCCGGAAGCTCGACAGCAATTCGGGACTCGCGGCGGAATTGTGCTCTTACGAAGCGAATTTCGGCGATTGGCGCAAGCTTTTCACGGAGCTTGACGACTATAACAAGGTCACCGCGGACGACGTGATGCGGGTGGCCAAAACCTATCTCGTTCAAAATTCCAGAACCATTGCTTACACCTACGCGCCCGCGCAGGCCCAGGGAGACGCAAAATGAAACTCCGCCTCTCGATTCTGCTAACGGTGGCCGCCTGCACTTTCGCGCAGCAATCCACCCGGATTCCTTCCTATAAGGAACTGAAGTATCCTCCGCTCGGTCAAGTGAAGGTACCGACGGCTGTGGAGGCCACGCTTTCCAACGGAATACGCGTTTTCATGCTAGAGAATCACGAGCTGCCCTTGGTGAGCGGCCTCGCGCTTGTGCGCACGGGCAATCTTTTCGACCCATCCGACAAGCGCGGGCTCTCGGAGATCATGGCGGACGTGATGCGCTCCGGCGGAACGAAATCCAAAACAGGCGATCAGCTCGACGAGGAGTTGGAAAACGTCGCGGGCTCGGTGGAATCGAACATGGGCGAGACCAGCGCGTCGGTGAGCTTCAGCGCGCTCAAGGAATCAGCCGGAACGGTGATGGCGGCTTTCAAAGATGTGTTGACCGATCCCGAATTCCGCCAGGACAAGATCGACCTGGAGCTGAGCCAGATGCGCAGCGCGATCGCGCGCCGCAACGACGAAGCGAGAGGGATACCCGACCGCGAGCTCGCCAGAATTCTTTACGGCAAAGATACGCCTTATGGCTGGCAGACCGAGTATGAGGATCTCTTACACATCCATCGCGACGACCTGATCGCGTTCTATCGCCGCTACTATTTCCCGAAAAACGTCATGCTGGCCGTCTATGGCGATTTCAACGCCGCGGAGATGAAGGATCAGCTCGAGAAATTATTCGGAGGCTGGACCGTCCAGCAACCCGCGGCGCCGCCGTTCCCGAAAGTGACGGCGAAACCCGCGCCGGGCGTCTATTTTGCATCGAAGCAGGACGTGACCCAAACGTTTTTCTCTCTCGGCGAGCTAGGCGGGACCTTCCGCGATCCGGACTACGCGGCGCTGGAAGTGGCCGCAAATATTCTCGGCCGAGGCTTCAGCAGCCGTCTGATGTCGCAGATTCGAACCAAATTGGGATATGCGTATAACATCGCCGCGGTCTGGTCGGCCACCTACGACCACGCGGGCACATTTCGCATCGTGGGCAGCACCAAATCGGCGAGCACCGTAGACACGCTGAAAGCGATTAATGTCGAGCTGGATAAGATTCGCTCAGGTGAAGTAACCGACCAGGAGCTTAAAGAGGCCAAGGACGCCGAGTTGAACAGCTTTGTCTTCAACTTCGATAGCCCTGCCAAGACGCTGAGCCGCATTCTGCGGTATGAATACTACGGCTATCCCAAAGATTTTCTTCTGCAGTATCAAAAGGCCGTAGCCGCGGTGACGCGCGCGGACGTGTTGCGCGTGGCGAAGGTTCATTTCCAGCCGGACCAGCTCGCGATCGTGGCGGTAGGGAATCCTAAGGATTTCGGAACTCCCCTCACGGCTTTCAATGCCAAGGTGACTGAAATCGATCTGACCATTCCGGAGCCGAAGGGAGCGGCCGCGCCTGCCGATCCCGCTAGCGTCGGTCGCGGCAAAGCTTTGCTGGATCGCGCCGCGCAATCCATGGGCGGCGTCGACAAGCTTGCGGCGGTGAAGGATTCAACGCAGACTCTCGAACTGGCGCTCGATCCATCCGCCGGCGGCATGAAGATGAAGCAGACTAACCGGTATGTCGCCCCGTCGACTTTCCGGCAGGAGCAGGAGATTCCGCCCATCGGAAAGATGATCGCCTTCACCGACGGGAAAACGGGCTGGCTCGCGACGCCGCAAGGAGTTCAAAACATGCCCGGCGAGATCCTGAAACAGGCCCAAGGAGAATTGTTCCGGCAGATGGACGCGCTGGTGCTTTCGACTCGCGACGGCTCGCGAACGGTAAGCGCCCTTGACGATCACACGGTTCAAATTTCGACCAAGGATGGAGAAACCGTGAAGATCGAGTTCGACTCCTCCAGCGGTTTGCCCTTCAAAGAGACCTATCGCGAAGGTCCGGCGGAGGTGGTGGAGACCTATTCCGATTGGCGTGACGCGGGCGGCCTCAAGATGCCGTTCAAAGTTTCGATGCAGCAGAATGGGAAAAAATTCGGGGACGTCACGGTTTCGGACTACCAGTTCAACACCGGACTGAAAGCGGAGGATTTGAGCAAGAAGCCATGAAGCCGGCGTTTATCCTCGCTTTGCTTCCTCTTTTCGCGCTCGGCCAGACGCAGAGCAAGAGCGAGATCCGCGCCAAGAAGGTGATCGACGACGCGGTCGCCGCTTTGGGCGGCGACAAATTCCTCAAGATGGAAGATCGCATCGAGTCGGGCAACGCATACTCCTTCTATCACGAGTCGCTCTCCGGCCTTTCCATCGCGACGATCTATACCCGATACCTCACTCCTCCCGAGGGAAAAACGGGCGAGCAGTTGGCCGTGCGCGAGCGCGAGGCGTTCGGCAAAAACGAAGAATTGGGCTTTACGCTTTTCCGCGAAGATGGCGGATGGGAGGTTACGTTCCGAGGCGCGAAGGATGTGGCTAAGGATCGCCTCGAGCGTTATCGCGACACGACTCTCCGCAACATTTTCTACATTTTACGTATAAGGCTTCATGAGCCGGGCTTGATTTTTGAATCCAAGGGCGCGGACGTGATCGAGAATCAGCCGGTGGAAATCGTGGACATCACCGACTCGCAGAATCGCGTCGTAACGGTCTACTTCCACCCGACCATCAAGCTTCCCGTGCGGCAATCCTTCGTCTGGCGCGATCCGCAGACGCATGAGCGCAACGAGGAAGTGACGCGCTTCGCCCGCTATCAGGACTCGGGCGGAGTCCAGTGGCCGCACCAGATCACACGCGAGCGCAACGGCGACCGCATCTACCAGATCTTTGCCGATTCGGTGAGCATCAATCGAGACCTGACCGACAATATATTCGCGGTCCCCACGGGTCCGTCCACCAGAGTGAATTTGAAGAAGAAGTAGGACTTGGCGAACTCTAGATCGCGACTCTGGTCTCTATGGAGTCGTAATCGGCGCGTACCCCGCCGCCGGAGGAGTCTAGAAGCCCAGCGGCCAGTAGAGCCTGAACGTCGGAATGCACATTGCTGTAATCGCGTCCCAGAGCCTTTGCCAGCGCGCGAATGCTTAAGACCTTGTGATGGCGCACGTAATGTAACAGTTCCATACGCTTCGCGGTCAGCACACGCGCCAGCGCCTCCCAGCTTTCAAACGCCAAACGCCTCTCCTGAAATTTCTCTCCGCGTTCGCCGCGGCGCCAGGCTTCGATGAATCGGCGCGCCGCTTCCTTCTCAAATTCGCCGCCTACGCCGATCTTCACTTTGCTCATCTGATGCGCCCCTTACAGCCCGAACATCGGACCAAAAGTCCTCCATAAGTTGCTCGACTGTGGAGAATGTGTAGCTTGTTTCGGAGCCGCGAAAATGTCTATGGTCTCCCTTTCCGCGTTCGTTGTCATAACCAATTTCGCGAATTCCGGCGCGACCATAAAAGAGTGAGTACTTTAATCGGTGGCTCGACGGCGGAACCGCCGATGGAACTTGCCACAATTTCATCTCCACGATGCCTCCATCGTCGTAGTCTAGGCGCTGATGGAAGAGCAGTCGTGCTTTCAATTCGTATTATGACCTGGAACACCATATGGCGTCAAGGGCCATACAAACCGGGCGTTACTGGCTGCGATTCAGGAATAGTTCGATCTTGCCGCTATCTCCCACCGCGATATCAATCAGACCGTCGTTGTCGAAATCCGCCAGAAGGAAGCCGGAGCCGGCCTTGCCGAAGTCCAACCGCTGCGGCGATTGAAAGGTTCCATCGCCGTTGCCCAGGCGAATTGAGCAGAACGCGCCGCAGGTCAACAAGTCCGTTTTGCCATCGCCATTGAAGTCCGCCGAATATGCCGCGTACTGCTGGTCCGGTTGATTGCCTTGCGAGACAAAAGCCGCGGGCGGATCGAATGCGCCATCGCCGTGTCCGCGAAGGAAATACATTCCAAACAAATTTGTGACCACCACATCGAGGATGCCATCCCCCGTGAAATCGGCGGCGGCGATTCCATAGATTCCGCCGTAAAAGGAAAACGAGGGGACCCGCCGGAACGTCCCATCGCCTTTGCTTAGCAGAACGAATAACTCTTGCCCGTTTGAGCCGCCGGGTCCGACGGCGAGTAGATCTTCGTATGAATCTCCATCGACAAACGCCGTCAACAACGGCCCCGAAATGCGCGGTGCCCCCTCCAAGCCGTAGCGTGTCTGGCGAAACGTGCCATCGCCGTTGCTCAATCCGCTCCACAGTTCGGGCGCGGCCCCGACGAGGTCTCCTCTTCCATCGCCATTGAGATCCGCGTTGAGCAGCGCGCCAATGAAGACCGGCTCGGGCAAGGCAACAGCTCCCGGTTGCTCCGCAAAACCGTCCGGAGCGCCGAACAACAGGGGAATAGAGGCCTTCAAGGGGCCAGGGGCCGTCAGCACGGCGAGATCGGCGGCCCCGTCGCCATTGAAATCCCGCCCCGTGATGGCGGCCGGCGGCAATCCCACGTCGTAGTTGCGGACCGGTTCAAAAGACCCGTCGCCGCGGCCGATGTAAAGGCGAATCACGGCGCCCCCGAAATCGCTCACGGCGAGATCACGATTGCCGTCGCCGTTGAAGTCGGCCGCCGCCACTGCTCCGAAAAACACAACCCCTCCGATCTTTTGCGCACGCGGGAATGTGCCGTCCGCGTCCCCTAAGAGCGCCCATAAACCGTCGCCGCCAAAGATATCGCGTATGGAGTTCTTCCACCACGAACCGGCGACAAGATCCATGACCCCATCGCCGTCCAGGTCCGCGGCGTCCAGAATCGCCATTTCCCCGGAATCGACGGGGCGCCCGGCCATGATCGGCTTTGGATCGCCGAAGGTCCCATCGCCATTCCCGAACATCACCGCGGTGTACCCGTCGTAGTAGTACGGATCGTATGGTTTCGTGACGAAAAGGTCTAAAATGTCGTCGCCATTCAGGTCGGCGACGGCCGTCAGGTCGCCGTATGCAACCGCGATCGGCTGGCCAAAATCCCCGTCTCCGTTGCCCAATGCGATCATATTGCCGCCAAAGGCGACGTCGGAGATCTTATCGCCGTTGAAGTCGCCAACCACGGTAGCGCCTGTGGCGTTCCCGTTGAAAGACAGGGACGTGGCGCGGCGGACGAAGCTTCCGTCACCCTGGCCCAGCAGGATCTCGAAGCGCGTTGAGGCGGAAGGGTGTTGAAAGGGAGGCGGCATCTGAGTGTCAGGGGGCGGAAGCAGCACGTCGGGTATGCCGTCGCCGTTGAAATCGCCGATCAGGGAGCCGTATGTGTCCGCGGAGAGCACGGTCTCCGTGGGAGTTTGAAACGATCCGTCACCGTTGCCGAGATAGGCGAACAAAGAATCCCCGGCGCGAAGCACGATGTCCGGTTTGCCGTCGTGGTTAAGGTCCGCAATGTGAACCGTTTGGCTGCTAGGGCCGATCTCCGTCACTGTGGGAAATGTGCCGTCCCCGGCGCCAAAAAGGACGCGCGTCGAGTCTCCGCCCAGCACGATATCCGCGTATCCGTCGCCGTTCAAATCCGCCGCAGCATAGGGACCAAAAGCGCCCAGCGCCCTCGGCGGGCAGAATCGGCCGCCGCCGACGCTCAGAAACAGCCAGACCGAGCCGCTCGAGCCAACGACCAGGTCGGGAATCCCGTCGCCATTGAAGTCCGCAAGTACGGGTGGCCGGGGAACTTGAAAATCGGGAATCTCCGGTCCGAGGACCGCGGCAGGCTCGAATTTGAGCGCCTGTCCCCAGATTGCCGATCCCAAAACCGGTATGATCCAAACTTTTAAGTCCATATGTGTCCCCGCGGATATTGTGATTTTTTCCGTTGCGCTTGCAGGAGTTTGCGGGTGTTGACTAACGGTTAGCGCTTCGCCAGAATGAAGCAAATGCCCCGGGATTTCTCAGCGAATACCGAAGCTGTTCACGCCGAAGTCGCCAAAATCGCGGCGAGTGCCGGGTTCGCTAAATCTGAACGGATCACCCGGTTTCTGCAATTCATTGTCGAGGAAACCCTCGCGGGCCGCGGCGACAACATTAAGGAATACTTGATTGGCGTCGAGGTCTACGGCCGGGCAGAGAACTACGATCCTCGGATCGACGCGATCGTCCGGGTGGAGGCGACCAAGCTGCGCAAGCGCCTGGGGCAATACTACGAAGGCGAAGGCCGCGAAGACGCGCTGGTTGTAACCGTACCTAAAGGAAGCTATCGGCCCGAATTCGAGCGGAGGAACGGCCAAACTCACGCGCCGCCGCACGCGCCTGATTTCCGTCGCGCGTTTTTCGCCGGCGCAGCAGCTCTTCTCGTCGCGTTGGCCGCGACCGGTGTTTGGTGGATGCGATCTGCCGCGCGGACTCCCCGCCCAACGCATCAACGGCTGATCTCGACGTTCGAAGGTTCCCATAGCGCGGCCAGTTTTTCGCCCGGTGGAACGATGATCGCGTTTATAGGCAAAAGCGCCTCCGCAGACGACGCGGAAACAGCGCAGGTCTGGGTGAAGGATCTCGCCGAGGGCCGCCCAATCCAGATCACCTACGGCGGAACGGGCGCCCTTCGGCCCATCTGGTCCCCGCGCGGCGATCAGATTCTGTTTGAGCGGGCCGGGCAGGGCCTATGGTCCGTGCCGCCGCTGGGCGGCTCGGCTCACAGAATCGTGGAGGATGGGCGCGCCGCCAGCTTATCGGCTGATGGTTCGCGCCTGTTGTTCGTCCGGCAACGAGCCATCTGGGTGGCGCGCGCCGATGGCATCTCGCCGCGACGGCTGGCGGGCGTTCCCGAGCGATTCTTCCCCATGGAGACCGCGCCGGCTTTTTCGCCGGACGGTCGCATGATCGCTTTCTTCAATGCCGCAGTCGGGCCGCTTGGCGACATTTGGGTGATTCCGTCCGAAGGGGGACGCCCGCGCCAGATCACGTTCGATCACGTGGAGACGCGGGGGCTGACCTGGTCTTCCGACAGCCGTTGGATCGTGTTCTCCTCGGCGCGAGCGGGCAGTTTCACTCTATGGCGCGCCCCGGCTTCGGGAGGCGCCGCTCAACCTCTCACCAGCGGCGCGGGAGAGGACATCGAGCCCGCCATCTCTGCCGACGGAAAACGGCTGATTTACACGAATGCTCGCACGAGCTGGAGCCTCGCGACTCTCGATCCGGCGTCGCAGACGCAGAAGGAATTATTCACGCAGCGGGAGACGATCGGCTTTCCATCGTTTTCTCCGGACGGCTCGCGAATCGCTTTTTTCGAGCCGGTGGATGGCGATCCACACTTGTTCGTGGTAGGCGCCGATGGCATTGGGCGACGGCAGATCACGCGCGGAGACGGGCAGGAAATCCTTCCGGCTTGGTCGAAGGACGGCTCATTCATCTACTTCTATACCGTCAAGCCGGAGCTGTCGTTCCGGAAGCTCGCGGTGGCGGCAGACGAAGTAACTCAAGTGACGCAGTGGGCGTACGGCCAGCAGAACTGGGCTCAAGTCGATCCTTGGAATCGCGCGGCGGTTTATACATCGGTGGGGCCGAAGGGACCTCTCGTCACGTTTGTGCGCGATCTAAAGACGGGAGAGGAGCGGCCGCTCCCTCTAGCTCTTTCCCGGCAGCAATGGTCGCCGGATGGCCGCTTCATTATGGGCGAAACCGGGAACCGCGGTTCTGTCGCAAGCCGGGTCGCCATGTGTCGCGCAGTTGAAAACGAGTGCCGCGAAATCGCCGATGGTTTAGCGCCGAAGTGGTCTTCTGACGGCCGGCGGATCTATTTTCTTCGCCCCGCCGATCGTGCGGATTGGTTC
Source organism: Bryobacteraceae bacterium (assembly GCA_036557165.1). Lineage (GTDB taxonomy): Bacteria > Acidobacteriota > Terriglobia > Bryobacterales > Bryobacteraceae > Palsa-187. The sequence continues at coordinate 5,292 of DATBIA010000076.1, read as the reverse complement.
GATCTCTGGTTTGCTTCCAGCGATGGATCGAATGGGCGGAAAATCTCCACCATTGGACCGTTCCGCGCGGATTTGATCGGCTTCGACGTCGCCCCGGACGGGCGCATCATTTGGGCGCCGAGCCGCGAAGGCAGGCGCGAGCTCTGGCTTGCCGACCTGGATTGACTCCTGCAGCAGATTTCAAGGCTTCCGGCCTCCTTCGGGCTATTCTGGGTTGATATGGCACTGTTGCAGCGGTTGCCGGTGGACGAATCTCGGTTGGACGCGTTTTGCCGACGATGGAAAATAACGAGACTCGAACTGTTCGGGTCCATGCTTATCGACCCCTCCCAAGCCGAGGACGTCGACCTTCTGGTTACCTTCGCTGAGGATTCGCGCTGGGGCCTGTTCGAGCACGAACGCATGCAGGATGAACTTGCCGGATTGCTCGGGCGGAAGGTCGATCTTGTCAGCCGCCGAGCTATTGAGAGCAGCCGAAACGCGCTGCGACGGAACGCGATCCTAAGCGGCGCCGTGCCCGTTTATGTCTCCGGATGACAGGAACGATATAGCAACTCTCGACGATCTGGTTGCGGCATGTTTAAGGGTTATCGACTATACCCGGGAGGCGAGCCGATCAGATCTCGATCGGGACGACCGGTTGCTCTCCGCCTGCTGTTATCAGATCGCGGTAATCGGCGAGGCCGTGAAGCGAGTGTCGCCAAGTACGCGCCGGAGACATCCAGAAGTTCCATGGAAGGACATTGCAGGCATGCGCGACCGCCTCATTCACGGCTACGACTCGGTGGATCTCGATGAACTATGGAAAACAGCGACGGAAGACGTGCCGGCGCTGTTGGAGCAGGTTAGGGCAATTCTCGCGATCGATTTTGAAAAGTTAAGGATCGAGGGATGCGAATGAGGGGCAGAGCCTCGAATTGATCTGGAATTCCAGGAAACTCATCCGCGCGCTATTGCGGCAACGCGAAAGCGTAAAGCATGTCGCCCGAGCCTGTCACAATATACTGCCGGCCATCGAGCCGATACGTGATCGGCGCGTTGCCTACCGCCGCGGAAAGCTTCACGTGCCAGAGAATTTTTCCGCTCGCCGGATCGTAGGCGATCAGGCTTCCCGATGGATCGCCGGCAAACAGAAGCTTGCCGGCCGTGCTCAGCAGGCCCGAGCGCGTTCCTCCCGGCCCGGAATAAACGTGGCTCCACGCGATCTTTCCGGTTTGAATATCGATCGCCTGAAGCATGTTCCGTGAAAACAAGCCGTCGTCGCGGCCGCCGTATCCTTCTGGATTTGCGTCCGTGTCGGTCAGATAATACACCGACCAGGAAGCAGTGGCGTGAAGGTAGAACAATCCGGTTTGTGGATCGTAGGCCGGAGCGGGCCAGTTCGCTGCGCCTCCCGAAGCCGGCGAAACCAGCGTTCCGTCGGTCTTCGGCTCCTTGGCCGGATCGGGAATCGGTCGGCCCAGCGAATCGATCCCTTTCGCCCAATTCAATGTATCGACGAACGGCGCCGTCAGCAGGTTCTTTCCGTTGGTGCGATCAAGCAGCACAAAATATCCGTTGCGCGCGGCTTGCGCGAGCATCTTGCGCGGCTGGCCTCGAAACGTTCCGTCGATCAAGATAGGCGTTTCGACGTTATCCCAATCGTGCGTGTCGTGCGGCGAAACCTGGTAATACCAGGCCATCTTGCCCGTGTCGGGGTCCAGCGCCACAATCGAGCAGGTGTAAAGATTGTCTCCCCTGCGGCTCTGCGCGGCATGAACGGGATTCGGGTTGCCGGTGCCGAAGAAGTACAAATTGAGCTCGGGATCGTAGGTGCCCGAAAGCCAGGTCATGCCGCCGCCGTGCTCCATCGAAACTTTGCTGGGCCAGGAGTCCGCGTTGGGTTCGCCGGCGCGGGGTGTCGTGTTGAAGCGCCACTGCACCTCACCGGTTTCAGGATCGCGCGCTTCGAGATATCCAGGGACATCCAGCGAATCCCCGCCGACGCCCGTGAGGATGTGGTTGTGGATCGTCAGCGGGGCGGGCGTGCAGAAATATTCCTGCTTCACGTCGGCGATTTCTTTGCTCCAGCGCATCTTGCCGGTTCGCTTGTCGAGCGAGATCAGATGGCAGTCCGGAGTTTCGAAGAATAACCAGTTTTCGTACAACCCGAAGCCTCGATTGCCGATGTGGATGCCACCCTGCGACTCCCAGCGAAATCGCCAGATTTCGCGGCCCGTGCGGGCGTCCACGGCGAAGGCGTAATCGGGGACGGCGAAATAGAGGACGCCATCTTCTTCGAGCGGCGTGGCCTTAATCTGCTGCGGGGCGCCTGGCGTGGCGAAGCGCGAAGTCCACGCCAGGGTGAGATTCTTTACGTTGGAGGCATCGATTTGCGCGAGCGGACTATAACGACGGCCCGAATAATCGCCGTTGTACGTGTTCCAGCCGGAGTCCTGCGCCACGGCTAAGGCCGCCGAAAACAGAAATAGCGAAACCATCCTCATTTGAGCCCCGCTAGATAAGCCAACAGATTGTGCATGTCGGCGTCGGTGTATTTGCGAAGCAGTTCTTGGTGCGCCGCGTAAGGGTCGCTCAGAGTAGCCTGCACGCTTTCGCGGGGCCAGGATCGATAGTTATTTTCCGCGTCGCGAATGGAGATCGTGAAATCGTCCAGATATTCCACGTCGCCCGCAACGGTTTGGCCGGAGGCGAGTTTCACCGTGGCCTGCACAGGTTTGCGCCGTGGGCCACGGCCCGGATATAAGAATCGTTCAAGCAAAGCCTGGCTTTCATACCGGGCGGCCACTCCAGCGAGGTCTCCGGTGGGCGAATGGCACGTATTGCATTTTCCCGCGCCATTGAAATAGACCGCGCCGGCCTTGGCGTCGCCGGTATTCAATTCCTGGAGCGCATACGCCCGCCGGTCAATCGCCGTTTGCGTACGGGAGCGAAGGAAGGCTGCGATATCTCCGACCTGCGCCTGAGGCAGATCGAACGCCGGCATGCCCTTGTCCGTCCGTCCCTGCTGGATCACGGGGCCGATATGCTCGGCGTTGTCGTCGTCCAGTACAATCACCGAGCGCACCAGGTCCGGTCCGCTCTCGCCGCCCCGGGCCGTCGCGCCGTGGCAGAACCCGCAGTTCGCGACAAACAGCTTCTGGCCGCGATCCACGGCGTCGGCCGGCGGAACCGGACGCGAGATCAGTTGCACTTGCGCGGGGAGCGCGATCGCCCAAAACACCAGCGCCGCCCCCATCACGCCAGGGCGTCCTTGCAATATTGGAAGCATTTCTTCACTTCAGTAAGCGAATCGCTTGCGCCCCGGTACTCGTATTCGATGTATGCGCGAATGGGCCATTTCTTATCGCGCAAAAGCTGGAGCACAGGCTTGATGGGCGTGTCGCCCTGTCCCCAGGGAAGGTTCGCGCCCTGATCGCGCTTGCGATCTTTCAGGTGCAAGATAACGATGCGGTCGTGATGCGCCTGAATGTATTCCATGGCGTCGAAGTTGGCCGCGGTAAAGTGTCCTATATCCAGATTCACCGCGAACTGCTTCGACATCCCCAGCGCAGCGGCGAAGCTGTCGGGCGTGCAGAACTGATTCGGATCGCGTATATCGGAGTGGCCATGGTACGCCACCGTCATCTTGTATTTTTCCGCGAAGGGCGCCACGCGCTTAGCGCATGTCAGAGTGGACGAAGCCGTAATGATATTCGCGCCAAGGGCCTGCGTCATCTGGAATCCCCGATCGATTTCTTCATCCGTGAAATCGTCGACGAAGCTGTAATTATACGCGTAGATTTGGATGCCGGCGTCGTTGAACTTCTTACGGACCTGCCGGAATTCTTCCAGCGCCACGGTCAGCCGCCAGTCGCGCAAAGCCTGGCGCGCGGCCTTACGAGCGTCCGTTTGGCTCTGGCCCGGAGCGGGCGGCGAGGGCGGCTCGACATGCGCGGGCGCATACAGCTCGCACTCTCCCAACCCCACTTCCGCGATCGCGGCGATGGCGCGATCGAGCGGAAGATCGCGAAAGCTGTACGTTTGGGCTCCTATTTGGACGCCGGCGATTTTGGAATCGAGCTTGTGAGCCTGGGCCAGCGCCGCCGTAACGGGAATGCCGGCGAGGGCGATTCTGCCAAAGTCGCGTCGAGAATACATGCGGGTGCTCCTTTGTGCAGGGTACCCCAACAAAGCGGAGTAGGACAAGCTTCAGCTTATCCTTGCCTTGTCCCTGTGGTGTGGCGCACGCTTTAGCGTGCAGCCGTGGGCTTTAGCCCACGGTTGAGATTCGGCGAGCTGTCCGGAACGTCCGGAACGGACTCGCACCCCGGGGTCCGCAAACCGGAAAGCTCTTCGCAAGCATGCTAAAGCGTGCGCCTAAGTGAGCATGACCGGTGACACGCCGTCCCAACGGGTTTGCCCGGTCTGTTCCGGCGCCGAATCGCTCAAAGGCATCGTGCCCGTGTACTGCGGCTTTAATTGAAAACGGTTCGTCAGATAATCGCGGACGGCTTCGGCCCGCTGTTCCGAGATCCGGTATTCTTCCTCCGGCGAGCCTTGATCGGAATATCCCGCCCACCAGACCCGAAAAATCCATCAAGACCGTGAGGACCGGCGGAGCGATCACACATGCCACAACTTGGGTAACTACCAGATACTTGAAGGAATCGACGCCGAGCGCTTCCAGCGCATCGATTTGTTCGGTAACCCGCATGCTGCCGAACTGGGCTCCGATCCCCGCGCCCACGCGCCCGCAAATAAGCAAGCCCGTCACCCGCGAACTCAGAACGCGGAACATGCCGATGCTGACCGCCGCGGGAACCAGCCCTTATCCGCCGAACCGGCCCAACGAGCCACGCGCGTCCATCGCCACCACCATGCCTGGCGCCAGACCGGCCACTACGATCAGCGGAGTGGATCGCGTGCCGATGTCGACGATTTGACGCGCCCATTCTCCGAATTCCCAGGGCGGACGAAACAGCTCGCGCGTGGCTTTCGCGCTGAATATCCCGAGGTCGCCGGTTGCCGCAAGAAAATGGACCAGACCCTTGAACACCCTTCCCAACTGGGAGATGCCAATTCCCGGCCGTTCGTCACGACCTTGCTGGCGGCGGGATAAGCCTAAGGTGAGTTAAGTAGGGACGGGCAGATTCGAACTGCCGACCTGTCGCTTAGGAGGCGACCGCTCTATCCATCTGAGCTACGTCCCCGCATTGATTCCAAAGTACTTCTGCTACACCAATTCCTCAGTCCGTATCAAAACTGTATCATAACCGTTCTCCGCAGCGAACTGTATCAAAACTCTTCGGG
>DATBIA010000075.1:0-38389 GCA_036557165.1 Bryobacteraceae bacterium | reverse complement strand
CCACGGGCGCGCGCGTGTCGATCGGCGCGGCGTCGGCTGGAATGCTCGGCGGCGCCAACGGCGCGGGATCGGCGCCACTCGTCGAAGGAATGAAATCGCGCTTCCGGAATCGCCACCCTGCCGGCGTCTTGACGTAGACATCTTCGTAATGTCCGCCGATCCGTGTGAGCTCGCCGGCTTTCCGGCCCACGAGGTCCCACCCGTTCGCGGGCCCGGTTCCCTGTCCGCCACCGGTGCCGCCGGTGGCCTGAGCCGGCGCGATGTTCCAATTGAGCTCGATGACGTATGCCTTGCCGATCGCGCCATCCGCCGTCGGCTCGATGACATGGTTCATGATGTAGTGCACGGTGTTGTCCGGACCAAGACTCGGACCGCGCGCGAACGCCGCAAGCTGCTCCCGCCCCTTCGCATACGGCCGCACGAACTCGCCGTCCGGGGCAAACAAATCGGCGTAGTCGTATCCGTTGTTGCTGCCCGTGTCGGCGGCAAACGCGTACCGGTTGACGAGCTGCCGGATTTCGATGTAGTCCATCGGCGTCAGCGTCAGCGCCTTCACGCTAGGTTTCACTTGTCCGCTTGTGGCGCCGGCGAGTGCCGCCAGCGCCACGGCGAGAACGGCAGACCTGGGGTTCACCGGCCCGGGGTTCACCGGATGGATACCGCCTGCAATACGCGTGTTGACATACATATATGCTCCTACTTCTTCACGTTGTGCGCCGGCACGATCCCACGCGCCTTCAACTGGATCGTGTAGACGGAATCGCATCCCGCTATGAACAGGGTCCTGCCATCCAGACCGCCGAATGCGACGTTCGTTGCACAGATCTGCCTCTTGGGCTCGCCGCCGTAGATGGGCAGATTGATCGTGCCGAGCAGCCTGCCCTCAGGCGACGTGATGCGGATGATGCCGGGGCCCGCTCCGCCGGTCGAGAACAGATTGCCTGCCATGTCGGTCTTCTCGCCGTCACCGATGCCGGCGCCTTCGGTAAAGACGGTAAATGAGCCTAACGTGCCATCGGATTTGACGGCATATCGCCGCATCTGACGATTTGCAGTGGACAGGTACATCCACTTACCATCAGGCGACAGCGCAATACCATTCGGAGTACCACCGAGATCCGCGCCACTCAGCACGAGCGTCGTCTTGCCTTCCGTAATCCGATAGATGCCATTCTGGAGCTGCTTGTCGGGATTCCTGCCGCCGTCACGCAGGCCGAAATCGTTGTCCGTAACATAGACCGCATCGTCCGCCGCGATCGCGATGTCGTTCGGGCCGCTGAACCTGCGGCCGTCCATTCCGCCGGACAACACCGTATGCGTGCCGTCCTTCTCCAGGCGCATCACTTGCCGATCGTTGTCGGCGCACCAGATCACGCGGCCCTGGTGATCCATGCCCGTGCAGGACGGACCGATCAGAAGCACATGACTGCGGCCGGAACGAGTCTGCGCGCCGACATGATCGGGATCGTTGCCGGTATAACCAGCCCTCTCCATGAACACGGAGACCTGCTTCTGTGGCGTGACCTTGTAGAGGACATTGTCAAGTAGGCCTGCAAAAATCCAGTAGCCACTGGGCCCCTCGGCGATCCACAACCCGGCTTCGGTGAGACCAAAGCCCCGCCCAAGTTCCACCAGCTTCGCTCCCGGCGAGATGATGTTGTCGAGCGCGGGATCGCTCCTCGTGATCGAAAAAGGCTTGGCCGGAGGTGAAGGACCGTCGCCGCGCATCTGAGGAACCGCGGGGGGAACTGCGGGGCCGCGCTGTGCCTGCCCGTGCGCAACCGCCACAATGATCATGGCAAGTAGAATGGCGTTGGACCAAGAGGGCTTCTTCACGGGGTCGTCCTTCGTATGACCGAATCGCTTCCTGGAGGCTGCGTTCTCCAGCATGGCACGAATCTCGGACGCGCTGGCGGGTACAGCTTGAGGGCCACCGTAATCCGTCGATAGATATTCAACCGGCGCTTATCCCCGGCCTTACAGCCGGGGCTGGGTGCGAACGCTGGAACACAGTCGTGCCGCTTTCAGCCCCGCCCGTGAGGGCGGGGGCAAGCTTAGGGACGGATTGCGGGACCACCGCCCCGGCCTCTGCCGGCTCCCGCCGCAGGATTCACCGGTGGGTTCTGTTGCAAATAGCGAGGGCGGGGAGGCTACGATGTGCGCCGCCGCGTGGGAGTTACGCGGCCACGCCGAAGATGGTGTGGATGAACTCGCGTTGTGCTACAGCATCGCCCTTAGCGGCCCAGCGGACCTGACCCTTGGCGGATTGCGTGCCCGCCTCGTAACCCTCGATCGTTCTGCAGGCGCCCTCCACCGATCTGAACCCGAGGCTCGCCGTAGTCCGCTTCTTGACGAACCGATGGTCCGCGTGGAGCGACAACGTGCACGTTTCAGAAAGGGTAAGTTTTGCGCCATCGCTGAAAGGCTTGGAGTGACACCCAATCGTGAGACACACGAGTTTTGAGACGGTAACCCAAGCTGGCGATGGAAGACCTCTTGGGCGATATCGAGCGACCATAGCGACTGGCTGCACATTTTAAGGTACAATGTACTAAGTACGGTACACGAGATGGCGGACGATCCTCAGCCGAAGAAAGTTCCGCTGATCTTCTTTCGCACGCTAGCCGGAAGCGAGCCGGTACGGGAATGGCTGAAGGAACTGCCGGAAGAGGAAAGGCAGGCAATAGGCACGGATCTGTTGCGAGCGCAATGGCGTTGGCCGGTAGGGATGCCGCTGTGCCGCGCGATGGGAAGCGGCCTCTGGATTCGGACGGATCTGCCGACGAAGCGGACGGCGCGCGTGTTGCTCTGCGTCTACCGTGAGCGCCTCGTCGCGCTGCACGGATTCATCAAGAAGACCCGCGCGAGGCCAGATGAGGATTTGGCGCGGGCGCGGAAGCGCAAGAAGGAGTTGGAGCAATGAGCAAGAAAAACATGGGTTCGAGCGTCGATGACTTCCTCAAGAAGGAGGGCATTTTTGAGGAGGCGCAGGCGGTCAAGGAAGTCGTGGCATGGCAACTCGCCGAGGCAATGAAGAAGAAAAAAATCTCGAAGAACAAAATGGCAACGCTGCTGAAGACCAGCCGCACACAGGTTGACCGGCTCCTGAGTGCAAAGGACGACATAACGCTGTCGAGCCTGCAGCGAGCGGCAGCGATGGTGGGGCGCCGAGTCACAATCGAACTGGTTTAGAGTAGTGAAGCACAGCCGCGCCGGAACTCGATCGAGTGCCCGTCACGCGGCTTAGTTCCGGGCCTTGTCAAGTATTTTGTGTTAGACAATACTTGACAAGACTGAGAGCCTCGGCGTGCGACGATCCGCCCGGTATTTTTAGAATCGTCGCGTAGCCAACGAGACCGCGATTTGGCGCCCACACAGACGCCTCCATGCATGGCCGCCACTACGCGAAGGGAGTTCCTATCGGATGCATACGGGGTTCAGTACAGTACCTGCCTTCCCGGTCTGGAAAGTGTTCCCCCGCCAAACGTCGCTGCCGCACCCCGGGTTAGTGTCGCTCATGTCCACTGCGCTGCTACCGAGAACGGTATTGCCTTGGACCACCGTTGAAGCGCCAGCCGCGTTGATCGAGATCCCTACTCCGTTTGTTCCATTGCCCGCACTCCCGTTCACCGTGTTCGTCTCCACGGTGTTCAGCGGGGAATCGATCAGAATGCCGTCGAAGTTGTTGTTGACCGTGTTGTTGCGGATGAGATTGTTCGTTCCATTGAAGATCGCGACACCACCCCCGGTGCCCGCAGCCATGCCGTTGTTATTAATAATGTTCACGGAGACAAGATTGTTGTTCGAGAAATTGGAGATGTCGACTCCAACTCGAAAGTTGCCGGAGATATCGTTTTCCGTAATGACGACCCCACTCGCTGATCCGATCCCAATGCCGTCACCCTTGCTAGCCGTCACTAGGCTCCCCTCAACCCGATTGTTCAGGCCTGATATCGCCATACCGAACGCGCAGGCTCCCGTCGACTTGATGCCTCTCACGACGGAATTTGAGGAATACAGGAGGATCCCATCGTTAAACCCTCTGACCGTGCCGCCGTCGATCCGCACATTCGAGCTCCCACTCGGGACGGCTATCCCGCTGATGTTCTTGGTGAAATCGCAGTCTGTGCTCGAAATCGTATGACCGGCGAGATGGAAGATCACGTTGCTTGCAGTGATGTTGATGCCATTGCCGAACGTGCCCGAGCAATTCAGGTCGCCGGTCAGAACATACTCCCCGGCAATGTGGAGCGTTTGGGCACAGCCGGCCGCTGGGTTCACTAGCGTCAACGCCAACGCCGGCCCTGCCGCAAGCAGCAGCATGGCCGCCCCCAAGAAAAGTGTCGAACCAGAGCATCCCTCTTGAATTTTGTTGCGCATTTTGAATTTCTCCTTCCCTCATTTGAGTAAGCGAAAAACCGGCGGGAGTTGCGCCAGCGAGGAGCCAAACTTTCTTGACTCGGCCCGCTGGACGAGGCCAGGTCGATACAAGGCCTGCGGCGATTCACAGCGAACGCTGATTTACGGGAGTAACGGGAGCGCGGATTAGAGGACGAGAGTTTCGATTCTGGCAGTGGCCATTTTCGGAGCCCTCTCAGCTTCACGAGCCGGCGAAAAGGTCATGTGCGGCTTAGGCGCGGATTTGAAGCAGTGCGGACAACGGGATGAGCAGAGCATCCGAAGGTCAAGCTGACGTGAACGAGAGGTTCACAGCAGGCGCGCATCGGTCGCAAGGTCCGTCGTCGCTGGTGATCAGCAATCGGGTTGTGAGCTGCGTGTGCGGACTGTTTTTTATGCTTTATCGAGATTTCTACAACCGCCGAATGGTGAGTATAGTGATTCGTAAGGAAATGCCCGCAGGACCATGTCGATGCGAATCTCACGGCCCGTTTCGCCTCCAGCCTTAGCCGGCGTCACGCTGATCGCTTTGCCTAGCGGGGCCTCTTCGGCCGAGCAGATCTATCCTGTTCCGTCTGAAACAATACGGCGCATGCTAAGCCCGCGATCAGACAACCCCATGCAAACCAATCGCCGTGACGCGTGTATGGCGTGAGCGTATCCACATAACTCAGCCGCATGGTGGCTCCGACCTCGCGATACGGTTCTAATCGCTCCGTCACGCGGCCGGCGGGATCGATGGTCGCCGTAATGCCGTCGTTGGTCGCGCGAAGAATCCAGCGGCGGTTCTCGGCCGCCCGCATTCGCGCCACCTCCAGATGTTGTTCCCGGGCGGCGCTGGTTCCGAAATAGCCGTCGTTGGACAGGTTCACCAGCGCCTCCGCGCCGTCGCGGGCGAACTGGCGCACCAGGTGCGGGAATGCCGACTCGTAGCAAATGAACGCTCCCAATCCATGTCCGTTCACGCTGAAGACCACGATCCTGCTGCCCGGCGCGAAATCCCCGGCCTCTTTCGTAATGCGGTTCACCCATCCGAAGGGCGGCGGAACGAACTCGCCGAACGGAACAAGCTTGATTTTGTCGTACTGGCCGGTAATGATGCCGTAAGGATTCACCAGAAACGCCGAGTTGAGCGGCTCGCCCGCGGCGGTATGGCCGACTCCTCCGAACAAAAGATACGCATTCGATTCGCGAGCCACGCGTGAGACGAAATCGCGAAAGTCGCGGTCGGAAGGATAAAAAGGCGCGGGCGCTTCCGGCCACACGATGAGCGGAACTCCGGGATCGTAAGATAGCCCCGCCAGACGCTTCTCTTGCTCGGCTAGAGATTTCTCCGTCCATTGAGCCTCGCTGTCGATATTCGGCTGGACCACGCGTACCGATTGAGTTGCCGGCGCGGGCGGCGGTAGGGAAGGAAGAAACGGCAGCGCCACCAGCGGCGCAAGCCATGCAAGCTCCAGCAGCGGCCGGCGCATGATAACGCACACTACGGCGCACGCAAGCGCTGCGAATACGAATGAAAGTCCGTACACGCCGACGAGTGGCGCTAGACGCATCGGCAAAGGCATATTGATGCCCGCGTTGCCCAGATCCAGCCACGCGAAGCCGAACGTTCCGTGGGTCCGCTCCAGGCCGGTCCACAGCGCGGCGACGGCGGGGATCGCCCATGTCTTTTTGAGCAGGTATCCCGCGAGCAGCGCAAAAACGGCCATGTGCAGGCCCTTTAGCGCCGCGAACAGGACGAAAGTCAGCCAGCTCAGCCATCTTCCCAAGCCTCCGTGGACTTCCAGTACGAACTGAATCCAATAGCAGACGCCGAACCAAAACACGAATCCGCCGGCCCAGCCGTTCAGAAAGCGAAGCTTCCACGACTTCTCGCGCGCGCAAGAAACGAGAATCGGCGTGAGCGCCACGGGAGCAAGCCACGCCATATTAGCGCGGGGGAAAGCGAGAATCAGCAGAATGCCGGAGAGGAGCGCGAGGGAAATGTTCACGAGTTACAACACATCCGCGAACCCGCGCTTCAGATGACGGAAGAACAGGCCGCCCACGACGAACACCGCGCCGGAATACGCCGCGAGCACCGCAATCTCGCGCCAGTGAGGCCAACTGGAGGTGAGCAAGCGTTCGCGATAGGCGCGCACCACCCATGACATCGGGTTCCATGCCACCAGAGGCTGAAAGCGCCGCGGGATCTTCTGCTCGTCGATCATGATCGGAGTCAGCCAGAACCACAGAGTCATCACCACGCTCAGCACCTGCCCGGTGTCGCGCAGATACACGTGCAAGCTCGCCACGATCCAGCCGACGCCCACCGCCAGCAGTCCGACGAAAAACATGTAAACGGGCAGCAGCACAATCATCGGGCTGAAAGTCCTTAGAGCGATCGCAGCGGCGGCGACGGCAACGGCCAAGCCGATCAAATGGTGAATCAGAGAAGAAAGAAAGATCGAGACCGGCACCACTTCGGAGGGAAAAACGGTGCGGGTGATCAGATTGGATTGCTCCACCAGCGAGCCGGCCGAGCGGGCGACGGTTTCGTTGAACAGCATCCACGGCAAATAGCCGCAGAATACGAACATCCAATAGCTCTGCGTGACCCCGCCGGAGGGAAGCGTCATCCCCAGGCAGATCTGGAAGACGAACACCCAACTGAGCAGCATCACCAGCGGGTGCACCACACCCCAGAGCCAGCCCGCCGCCGAGCCGACATAGCGCGTTTCGAAATCCCGGCGCACCAGTTGCGCCACCAGCGCGCGCCGCTCTACCAGATTGCGGAGAAAATGTTTTCCGGGAATCCGGGCCACGTACCAGTTTAGCGGCAACTGATGGGCGAGCTTGCGCCCCATGCATAATTGATGCAATGCGCGAAATCGCCAAACGGATCGTTTTCGAGTCCGCCGAGCGGCTCGGGCTGAACCGTCTGGCCAGGAAGTGGCGCTCGGGCCCTCTGTTGACGCTCTGCTATCACGGCGTCACCCGCCACGCGCCCCGTCCCGACAGTCCCAACTTCGGCCTGGGAATCGGCGCCGGGGAATTCCGCCGCCAGATGGACTATCTGCGTCGCAACCGCTTCGAACCCGTATCGGCATCCGTAGTCCGCGATTTCCTGATTCATGGAACCGAACTGCCGCCCCGTGCTTTTCTGGTGACCTTCGACGACGGTTACAAAAACAATCTCACCGTGGCGGCGCCGATCCTCAAGTCCTTCGGCATTCCGGCGATCGTGTTCGTGAGCACGGGCTACATCGAAACTAAACGCTTCTTCTGGTTTCACGAAATGTCGCTGCGGATTCTCGATTGGCAGGTTGACGAAATCCGACTGCCGTTGGAAGACCGGCCCGCCGCCGTCCCGAAGGCTCCGTTCGAGCGGCGCTTGCTCGCTAGACGCGCCGTCGAGCAATGCAAAACCATTCCCAACGAAGCTCGCCTGGAATATTTGAACTATCTGCGCTCGCAGAACCTGGCGCGTTCGGTCGACGGAAATGAAGAATTCGAAGCGATGAACTGGGACGAGGTCCGCGGCCTGGGCCGCTTTGGAATCGAAGTTGGTTCGCATACCGTCGAGCATCCCATCCTGTCTCAATTGAGCGTCCCAGAGGCGAGCGCGGAGCTGCGCGAGAGCAAGCAGACGATCGAGCGGGAGTTGCAATCGCCCTGCTACGCCTTGGCGTATCCGAACGGAAGGAGCGTGGATTATTCCGGCGAAGTCGCAGCGTCCGCCCGCGAGGCCGGATACGCGCTGGCGTTCACCGGGGAGGATCGCCTCGGACCGGACACGATGAGCGTCGGCCGCGTTCTGGTCCCCGGCGAGCTTCCTCTTTCCGCGTTCGCCGCGCGAGTCAGCGGGGCCCAGGCCCTAATTTCGAAAAGCCGCTGAGTCCGCGGAAGCTCGCTTCGCTCTTCCGATTAAGGGAGCGTTCAGCATCGCTATTACCGGAGCCCCCGCGCGAAATCGCTTCACTATTTCATCCAGCAGTTTCGGCGATTCGGCCATCTCCGCCGGCAGCTCGGCCCCAAAAAACCAAGCCTTTCTCCGCACCAGCTCGCTCGCCGGATGAGCCGGGTCGAAACCCTTCGGACTCCGCGCGAGCGAGTCGCCCTGCAGCTCGCCCATCGTTTTCCGCGGCGATTTCAAGGCGGCATTGAACTCTTCGTGGTGCTCCGTGAGCCAGTTCCTGATAGCGAACAGTTCTTCGGGGCCCGGCATGTACGCGCCCATCGCCACAGCGAGGGCCGCGGGAGCGATGTGGAAATAGAATCCGGCGCTCGAGTGGCGCTCCATTCCGCGGCAAGGAAAAATCGCCGCCAGGTGTGTCTTGTACGGGGTTTTGTCCGCGCTGAACCGCGTGTCGCGATAAATTCGGTAGATCGCTTTTTTGGGGTCGGTGATGTGATCCGGCACGAAGCGAACGAACTCCGCGTTAATCGCTTCGACCAACTCCATCATCGGGGCCTTGACTTTGGTTTCAAACGTCTCTTTGCGCGGCTGGAACCATTCGCGGTTATTGTTGCGGGCCAGGGCGCGCAAGAACTTCAGCGCTTCGGGGGGAAATCCAGAGAACATAAGGTAAGTTTAGGATAGGATGCTTTCGTGCCTTTCCGGAATCCCCGGATTGCGGATTTCGGAAAACGTTCCCCTCAAGACCCTGACCCGGTTCGGCATCGGCGGACCCGCGCGGATGCTTGTGGATGTTTCTTCCGAACGAGCCCTTGGCGCCGTGATCGGCGCGCTGCACGACAGCAGGTATCCCTACGCCCTGATCGGCGGCGGCACCAATCTCATCGCCTCCGACGAAGGCTTTCCGGGCGCGGTTTTGCGGTATACAGCGGGCCGGATCGATGTTCAAGGCGCGACGATTGCAGTTGAAGCGGGCGCTTCGCTTCAAAATTTGGTCGATTTCAGCATCGAAAAGGGCTTAAAGGGGCTCGAAACGATGACGGGCATCCCCGGTTGGGTTGGAGGGGCAATTTACGGCAACGCAGGCGCTTATGGCCACTCGATCCAGGAACGCGTCGAATGGGTCCGGTTCTTCGATGGATCGAAGTTCCGCGAAATCGGTACTCTTAATTGCGATTTTCGGTACCGGGAGAGCGTTTTTAAGGCCCAAAAACAGTGGATCGTGGTCGCCGCCGGGCTGCGCCTGGACCGGGCCGAACCAAACGGGCTAAAGGCGACCGCGGACGGTATCCTCAAGATAAGAAATCAGAAATATCCACCGGAACTGCGCTGCGCGGGCAGCATTTTTAAAAACCTCATCCTCGCCGATCTTCCCCGCGCCCTCTGCGAGCAGATCCCTAAGGCAGTGATTCGAGAAGGGAAAGTCCCCTCGGCTTATTTCCTGGAACAGGTCGGCGCAAAGGGGATGGCGAGCGATTCGATCCGCGTCGCCGACTACCATGCCAATTTGATTTACAACTGCGGCGCCGGAACGGCCCGCACCGTGAAAGAACTGATCGAAACCTTAAAACTCAGGGTCCAGAGGAACTATGGACTTGTACTGGAGGAAGAGGTACAGTATCTCTGACTGCGCAACTCGTTCGGGGTGAAAGGGTTTGTATAGCAGTACGGAGGCATGCGGCATGGCGGGGATTCGAAGAGCGGGAGTGTTGGTGGGCGCGGCGCTTCTGCTGAGCGTCGGATTTGCGGAGGTTTCCGATCCGAACTGCCCCTATTTTGGCGCGGAGCGCGAGCGTTTTAACGAGGCGTCGAGAAGGGCGCGGAGGGAAGCCGAGCTTACCGCGGCGGTTGCCTCGCGGCTTGCCTCGGTTGACGCGGTCACGGCGGGCGCGACGGAGCCACGCAAGGAACCGCCCGGCGAGCGCTCCCATCCGGAGGAATATCCCTCCGGCCGCGCTATCGACAGGCTGATTTTCCCCGCGCTGGCTCAAGCGCATGTCACACCCGCGCCGCCCACTACCGATTATGAGTTCATCCGCCGCGTCTACATTGACCTTACCGGTCACATCCCTCCGCCCACAACCGTGCTGAATTTCGTCGCCTCCACGGCCCGCGATAAGCGCGAGCGGCTGGTGGACTCCTTGATCGGTTCTCCGGACTGGCTCGACAAATGGACCATGTGGTTCGGCGATCTCTATCAGAACAATTCAGTGAACACGCAAATTCAGCGGGGGCTTCCCGGCGTGATGGCGTTCAACAAATTCGTGCGGTCGTCGCTCGCGGCTAACAAGCCATACGATCAGATGGCGCGGGAGATTATTTCCGCTCAAGGGACGGACAGCTATTCGCAGGGAGAACTGAATTATCTTGTTGGCGGCGTCGTCACCGGCGGCCCCATTCAGGACAATTTCGATCAGCAGATCGCCAACACTGCCACTACCTTTCTCGGATTATCGAACCTGAATTGCCTGCTGTGTCACGACGGCCGCGGGCATCTGGATTCCATCAATCTGTGGGGCTACTACACTTCGCGCAAGCAGGCTTGGGGCATGGCGTCGTTCATGTCGCGCACCAGCACGGCCCGGCTTTCAGGCCAGGCCAGCGAATGGAGGATGCAGGACACGATCGCGAAGGATTATCAACTGAACACGCAAACCGGGAACCGTCCGCTGCGGGGAGCGGCGAACTCCACGGCGACCGTGGCGCCTGTGTACATTCTTAGCGGGGCGACGCCGAAATCAGGTGAAGACTACCGAGTGGCCCTGGCCCGCATGATTACCTCCGATTTTCAGTTTGCGCGCGCCACAGTGAATTACGTTTGGGAATACTTCTTCAATCTGGGCATCGTGAGCCCGTCCAACCAGTTCGATCCGCTGCGGCTCGACCCGAACAATCCTCCGTCGAATTGCCCGCCCACCGCGCCGTGCACTTTGCAGCCGTCAAATCCCGAGCTACTGAACGCGCTGGCGCAGGACTTTATCGACAGCGGATACGACCTGCGCGCGCTTCAACGGGAGATCGTCAATTCCCGGACGTACCAACTTTCCTCTCGCTACAACGGAACCTGGGACCCCAGTACGGCCAATCTTTTCGGGCGGCATCTTATCCGCCGGCTTTGGTCGGAGGAGCTGCACGACGCCATCGTGATGAGCTCGGGCGTGATCCCCACATACAACAACGCGACCTGGGGACCTCTTAGCCACGCCATGCAATTCCCCGAGCCGCGCGCCATTCCCGACGGCGCCAACGGAGCGGTCGCCCGATTCTTGGATTCGTTCCTCCGCGGGAATCGCGACGATCAGATACGAAAACCCGATGGGTCCATCTCGCAGGCTCTCGGGCTGATGAACGACAACTTCGTAATGTCCCGCGTGCAGCCCACAACCGGGCTGCTGAAGCTAGTGCTGCCGCAGACCGACACCCAGTTGATCAACAGCCTGTTCATCACGATTCTGTCGCGCCTTCCCAGTCAGGCCGAAATGAATGCCGCGCTTCAAAACCTGAAGAGCAACCGGACGCAGGAGGCTCAGAATCTCATCTGGAGCCTGTATAACAAGGTCGATTTCGTCTTCAATTACTAGGAGCGCCGCATGAACTACGAGCCTTTATACGGACCGTCGAAATTCAAGCCGAAGGATCTCGCGGAAAAATACCCGCAGCTCTGCACGCCCTTTTATCACCGTCCCTTTCTGACGCGCCGGCGCTTCTTTCAGGTCGCGGGCGCTGGGCTGACCGGCGCTCATCTGGTGGGCCGCGTGGAGGCGCAGAGCGGCGCCGGACAGGCAGGGGTGGTGACGAAGAACACGGCGCAGAACTGCATTTTTATTCTGCTCACCGGCGCGATCAGCCCGTGGGATTCTTTCGATCTGAAGATGATTCCCGGCGCTACTCCGTCCACCTTTAGTCCGGCGATGATCGGCGCGGTGAATTGGCCTATGGGCCTGTTTCCGAAGATCGGCGCGCAGCTTTCCGATATCGCGTTGGTGCGTTCTATGAACGCACATGCGCTGGTCCATTCGCTGGCGCAAACCTGGACGCAGATCGGGCGCAATCCCGCCGCTGCCCTGGGCAATATCGCTCCCAATATAGGCAGCGTGGTGGCGATTGAGAAAGAATCGTTGCGCAAGCCCGGGCAGGTGTTCCCGGCTTTCATCGCGCTCAACTCGCCTTCGGGTGTAGGAGAAGGATATTTTCCGGCCACCTACGCTCCGTTTCGCGTGAGTGAAGGAAACGGCACCACCAGCGCCGGAGTTCCGGATACCGCGAACCCTCTCGACAAAACGGGGAGCGGGCAGTTTAAGACGATGCTTGCCCGCCTGCATCAAATCGACGATCCGCTGCGCCTGAATGCGCCTTACGGGACGGCTTTGAGCGATTACAACGATTTTTACGGCGAGGCCGACAGTCTGATGTACAATCCCGCCGTCCAGCAGGCGTTCGGCTTTACGGCGGCCGATAGCCAGCGCTACGGCTCAACCGCGTTCGGCAACGCTTGCCTGGTGGCCAAGCAACTGCTGGCCGCGAATCAGGGAACGCGCTTTGTGCAGATCAGCTTCGGAAGCTGGGACATGCACCAGGACATTTACGGCACGCAGAATCCGAAGGGCAACAATATGTTCACATTGGGTCCGCAGCTCGACGGCGGTGTGGGCGCGCTGCTGACGGATCTGAAATCGAGCGGGATGCTGGACGAGACGCTGGTAGTGATGGCCGGCGAGTTTGGCCGCACTCCTGGAAAACTCACGCCCGCCGGAGGCCGCGATCACTATGTGCTGCAAACCGCGGTCTTCGCCGGAGCGGGCGTAACGGGTGGAAAAGTCATCGGCACAACGAGCCCGGACGGCTCCGCTATTACCGACTTTGGGTGGAACGGCAGTGGCGGCTCCGGCCCCCGCAATGTATGGCCCGAAGACATCGAAGCGACCATCTATTCGGCCATGGGCATCGATTGGACTACAGTCCGGCAGGACGATCCGTTCCACCGGGGATTTGAATACGTCCCCTTCGCATCGCAGGGAACCTACGGACCAATCGACGAGTTGTGGAGTTAATGCGGATTCCTCACGGGGCCACAGGCGGATGCGACGGGATTCCAGTTCCGCTCGGGTGTCGGGGCCGAGGTTGAAGCCTCGGTTGCAGGCTAAAGCCCGCTCCACCGTATGGAAGAGCGAGGCTGAAGCCTCGCGCGGGCTAAAGCCCGCCCTCCGTGCTTGACACGGGTTGACGGGCGTTGCGAGACTCGATAATTACCGTGAAATTTCAAGTAACCGCATTGGCTTGCGTGTCTGCCGCCACTATGCTCGCGCAGTTTAACAACAATTTAGGGCCGGGCGTTCCAACTCATTCGGCGAGCGACATCGGGACGCGCGGCGGCGACCCGGTGGACCTACGCTTTTACGCGGACGCCTCCGCGATCTACGATACCGGCCTCCAGCCGTATGCGGTCGATTCCAAAGGAAATCTGGTTGTGCTCAACGGACTCTACGGAGAAGAGGCCACCCTGGGCGCCTATGGCGTCCACCAATGGGAGCACGCGCAATTGGGCCTGGATTATCGGGGGACATTCCGGCACTATTCGAGCAAAAGCAGCCTCGATGGCAGCGATCAGCGGCTCGCGCTGGGCTACACCGTGCAAACATCGAAGCGCCTGTTCTTCGATATGAAGGGGACGGCTGGAACGATTTCACAAGGAGTCGGCGCGGTAACGGATTTTGGGCTGCCGGTCTACGGCTTGGTCGACCGGCCGGGTCTGCTGCTGTTCGACGACCGCGTCTACTTCGGCGAGGGCGGCGTCAGCGCAACCTATTTACTCTCCGCGCATACGAGTGTCACGGCGGGAGGCGAGGGCTTTCTTGCGCGCTATCAAGCTCCGGGATTGGTGGGCCTGAACGGTTACTCTCTGCGCGGATCGTTGCAGCACCGGCTGACGCGCCGGACCACGGTGGGCGCCATGTTCGAGCACTTGCACTTCGACTATCCCAGCGCGTTTGGGCAATCCGACATCAACACGTATGAGGGGTTTTGGGCCACGCAGTTGTCGAAGTATTGGACGTTTTCGCTTCAAGCCGGCGTGTTCCAAGCGGAAGTGCAAGGATTGCAGCAGGTCGCCGTGGACCCGGTGATCGCGGCGTTGCTCGGCGTCTCGACCACCACCCAGACGTTCTATGCGCGGCGCATTTTCCCGGCCGGCGAGGCGCGGCTCACGCGCAAATTCCATCGAGCGCTGCTCAGTCTGAGCTATTCGCAATACGTGACGCCCGGCAACGGGGTCTATCTTGCGTCCCGCCAGGACAGCGGAGAAGCGGCGCTCAGCTATACCGGATCGCGGAAGTTAAGCTTCACGGTCTCCGGCGGGGAGTTCTCGTATAAAAGCGTCGGGCAGAATTTGCAAACCTACATCCAAGCAAACGGCGGCGCCGGATTCACCTACACATTGGCGCGCGCGCTGCATCTGACGGCGCGATACGACCTTCGCCACCAGGACATTCAGTCGCTGGTGTACAACCACACTTCCTATCGTGCGACCATCGGGCTAGCGTTCAGCCCCGGGCCGTTGCCGTTATCGTTGTGGTGAAGCCCGCCGGGGCGTCAGTCCCGCTTGACGGTTTGCGAGGCTAAAGCCTCGCGCGGGCTGAAGCCCGCCCTCCGCGATGTGCTAGAGTGCAAAATCATGGCAAGCCGTAGCGTAAATAAAGTGATTTTAGTCGGGCATCTGGGACGGGACGCGGAGACCGCCTACACCGCTTCGCAAGTCGCGGTGACGAAGTTTTCCGTCGCCACCAGCCGCCGCTGGAAGGACCAGCAAACGGGGGAATGGAAAGAAGAAACGGACTGGAGCCGGGTCGTGCTCTGGCGGGGAGAAAACGTAGCACCGTATCTGACCAAGGGGAAACAAGTCTACGTCGAAGGACGCTTGCAAACGCGCAGCTACGACGACAAAGACGGGAAAAAAGTGTGGGCCACCGAGGTGGTCGCGGACGATGTGATTCTGCTGGGCGGCCGCGGCGATAGCGCCGCCGCTCCAGACGAATATTCCCAGGAGCCTTCCATGCGGAGCGCCCCGCGCTCGCGCCCAGCCGCCGCGCCCGCCGCTGCCGCGCCTCCGCCGAGCGAGGGCATCAGCGACGACGACGTACCGTTTTGATCCTGTACGAGCGGCAGATCCAGCCATTTGGCCGCCGCGCCCGACTTCGATACCCTAAAGCAGAGCATTCCGAATGGCTGCGCTTGAGAAGCTGACTATCGAAGGGTACAAATCCATTCGGAAGCTAAATGCCTTCCCCCTTAAATCTCTGAACGTCTTAATTGGCGCGAATGGGGCGGGGAAAAGCAATTTCGTTGGTTTTTCCGGCTTCTTCGAGAGATGATCGAACAACGGCTGCAAGTTGCGATTCAGCAGTCGGAAGGGGGCGCTGATGGGGTGCTTTTCCTCGGACCGAAGGTCACGAGAGAATTCGTTGGGAGACTCTATTTTGCGCTGAACGGATATGAGTTCGCCCTCGCTCCCACGGTTGACAACCGCCTCGTTTTTGCGCGAGAGGATGCTGTTTTCTTTGGAGACTACGGCACAAACTACACGCGCCTTGGTTCCGGGCATCCCGAATCCAGATTGAAAGATCGAAAGGACGACGAAGGCGTCACGGGGGCCTCGCGCGGCGTGCCGAGCTATGTGTTCGAATCGATATCGGGCTGGGTGGTGTACCATTTCCACGACACGAGCTTGACCGCCGCCGTACGCCGTCAACACGCGCTTAACGACGACGAGTTGTTCCGCCCAAACGCGGAGAATTTGGCTTCGTTTCTTTACCGGATCAAACAGGCGCACCCAGGCAGTTATGCAAAAATTCGAGATGTCGTTCGACTTGCCGCCCCATTCTTCGACGACTTCAGCCTTCGGCCGATCCCAACCAAGCCGGATGAGATCCGGTTGGAATGGCGCCAGCAGGGCTCCGATTACCCTTTCCAGGCACATCAACTTTCCGATGGCACCCTTCGGTTCATCTGCCTGGCCACGGCTCTGCTTCAGCCCCAGCTCTTCCGCCCCGCTACGATCATTTTCGATGAACCGGAACTGGGCCTCCATCCCTACGCTCTAACGCTCTTAGGAAACCTCTTTAAGCAGGCATCCACCTCTGCCCAAATAATCGT
Organism: Bryobacteraceae bacterium; assembly: GCA_036557165.1. Taxonomy (GTDB): domain Bacteria; phylum Acidobacteriota; class Terriglobia; order Bryobacterales; family Bryobacteraceae; genus Palsa-187. The sequence goes on along the minus strand of DATBIA010000075.1, from coordinate 21,942 downwards.
CTCCACCCAATCCGCGCCTCTCCTGGACGAGTTTACGCCCGAGGACATCATAATCGTCGAGAGGACCGAGGGCGAATCCACGTTCCGAAGGCTTGATCCAGCTCAACTTTCTGAATGGCTCGAAGACTACACGCTAGGCGAACTTTGGCGGAAGAATGTCCTCGGCGGCAGACCTCGCGAAGATCGTCTCCTTGAGCCCGTTTCCGGCGACGAACGAAGCTAGTGCGCCGCGTCTATACGATTGTAGAAGGCCAGACAGAAGAGAGCTTTGTCAAAGGGCCGTTGGCGGAAACGCTCTTGCCGCAGGGCTTCTTCTGATCCCAATCAATATCTACGGGCGGCCGAAATACCTGCGCGTGAAGCGAGACATTGTGAACGTCCTCAAACAGGACCGAAGATCGTATTGCACAACCATGATCGACCTCTATGGATTGGGGAAAGGCTTTCCGGGCACGCCGGTCCCGGGGAACCTTACTGGCACCCAAAGAGTTGAACGTATTGAGTACGCGATGAAAGAGGACATCTGCCGCAAGATTTCTGACTTCAGGCCGGACATCCGATTCGTTCCTTATCTTTCGCTGTATGAATTCGAAGCCTTATTCTTCGCCGATCCGGAAGGGTTAGCTCACTCGATGGGCAGATCCCATTTGGCCAAGCACTTCAGGGAAATCCGGGACGGCTTTCGAACTCCAGAAGACATCGCCGACGGTCCAGAAACGGCTCCTTCCAAACGCATCATCAACGCTCATTCGGGATACAGCAAGGTTCTTGAAGGATTGCAGGCCGCGAAGGCCATTGGAATCCAAAAGATGCGAGAGCAATGCCCTCATTTTCACGATTGGCTTCAGCGGCTTGAAAATTTGCCGCAGATTTGATCGGACTTGGTTACCACTGCCGGCCCGCTTGGGATCGTCGCTACGCCTGGAAAGGCTCGGGCGCTCGCCGGAAAACGATCGACACGGGCTTGTGCGGATGAGCCGTGGTCGTCACCACGTCTATCAGGATCCGCTCGCGCCAGGCGGTGCGGACCAGGGCTTCGATCCGGTGCTCGCGCGCCTCGAATTTTAGCTCCTTGCCGCATTCATCTAGCAAGAAGCCTTCGAAATCGCCGAAGCAGTCGTAGACCAAGCCGGTGATTTTGCCCTCGTATCTTCGGGTTCGGACCGGCTCGGGTGTAGGCGAGGGCTCGGCGCCGGACCCATCGGGAGAGGGCTGGACAGTCCCCGGCGAGCCGCCGAGGGCGCCGACGCGGGTCCCGATCGCGCTCACGTAGCGGCTGAAGGCGGGATACCATCGGTCCGTCGCGGGAACGGATTTCAGGATCCAGAGCAACACCGAATATAGCCGCAGCTCCGGCGCGAGCATGACGTCCTTGGTGCTGACCGGAATGGTCATCTGATAGCTGCCTACAACGCGGCGCCAGCGGATTCCGTTCTGCGAATCGTCCTGGTTCTTCGGAAGGGGGCCTGGCTGGCCGGTCTTGAAAATGACGATGGGAGGCGGCGCGTAGGCGTCGGTCAACTGGCGGACGACGACTTTATAGACGTCGCCCTTGCGGACGGTATCGGGCAGATCCACGGTGAGCAGGCCCGTGATGCCGAATGCGGCGCCTGGAGGCAGCGGCACGTAGGAGATCCCGCCCACAGGCATTTGGATCGTCTGATCGTCAAGCTGGGTGAGATTGTGATTGGGATAGAGCTTTCCGGCGAGCGCAAGGACCTGGCTAGCGGAGATCTCGGGAATGTAGATGCTGGCCAAACTGCCCGAAGGCGTGTTGCCCCACTCGATGAGCAACTCATCCGGGCCCGGATTCGGCGCCTGAATGGCCGGAGCCGGACGCAGCTCAAAAGTGGTTACGATGCGGCGCGAGGCGTCGAAGCCCGGATTGGCTGACTTCACGATGGTAAGATTCCGCTGCGCCAGCTTATCCGATTGCGAAGGGGCAACGCCGGGGGGAATAGGATCGGGGTCGAAGGCGATTTCGGCCACCAGGCACTGGTGAGCGTTGCGGATGAGCTGCTGAACGGACTTGCGGCCGGAAGTCCAAGGGCCATTGGCGGGCGAAGGCTTATTGGGGAACTGGGGATCGGCTTGATTGATATCGAGCCAGCAGCCGAAGTACGCGGCAACTTCGTTTCCACCGGGGTCGTGGACGATCGGTTGCACGTTGGCGGGGTCGGGTTGCGTAGTCAGATCGGCCACCGAGGAATCAACACGGCCTTCGGCGAAGCACGGGATCGTCAAGAGATCTCCCGAGCCGCTCAGCCCCAGGAGCGGAATTGCGTTCCCTCCGCTCGTCGCCCGGCGGTACGTCGTGCCGGCGTCGAATATGGTCGTCGTGCTGTTGGTGGGAAATAGCCGGAAGAACACTCGCACGTTGGGGATGTCGGTGGTTCCGCGGTAGCGCACCTTCGCGACGGCGAAATTGAAGACCCCCGTGCCGTTCACTTTCTGGGAAAGCTCGAGGGCGCTGGTCTGCTCGTCGGTGGAGATGCTATCGAAGGTTTCTCCCGCGGAGTTGCCGGAGTTTAAGTTTCCGATGACTTGCTTGATGAACGCCGAAGGGCCGGAATTGAGGGTCGCGTTGAAGCGCCCATCTCCATCGCGAATCTGGAACACCCGCACGTCCGTGCTGAGCCAGGAGGTGGCGCCATCGATCTCGTATGGATTCGGCTCATCGATTAGATGAATTTGCGCGCTGCCGGAAAAGCCGTTAACGTCCGCGGTCAGCGTAATGTCCTGGACGGCGCCGGGACTGGTGGGGAACCCGCTATCGTCGGAGAAAGAAATCTGGCAGACCCAGGTGAAACGCTGCGGCGCTATGGGCAACGCGGGGTCTTCAGCCTGAAGCGACATAACGGCGATCGAGATTCCGGAGACAGCGGGGGTCAGCGTGAAGGTGGGCTTGATGTTCGGCGAATTTCCGAGCGAAGCGGCGGTAATGTTCAGCTTATCGGGCCAGAAACCGTCGGCCTGAACATAGAACGCCTCGGGAATCACCGCGGGCTTGGCCTGAAGAAACATGGCGTCGATTTCGTCTTTGCCGAACGTGTCGCGGTCGGTCACGACGGTAATAGTCTTGCCGTAATTCGAGAGGGTGTTATTCTCCGCGAAATATTCGTGGCTGTCGGCGTTGTCCACGGCCTTTTGAGGATCGTCGTTGGCAAGCTTTTGGCAGGCGGCCTCGCCATAGGCGTTGTCGTCCGTGCTGTCGACGGCGTGGCTCCACTCGTGAACAAGAGTGCCGAACTTGCAGTCGATGCCAATCTGGTCCGCGCTCTTGTAGAGGTCGCAGAGCCAGACGGTGTCATCGCCCTTATGTGTGTAGGCGAAGTCGTCGGAGGCGCAGCCGTCCCCGGTCAGGTTGTACGTGACGGTATTGGAGAGGAGATTGCCGCTGATGTTGTTGTAGTCGCCGGTCACCTCGTTGTAGCGTCCCTGGTCGAACACGCCGTACCAGGTCTGATAGAGCGCATTGGAGCTGTCGGGACCGTCGGTAAGTTGTTCGGCCGCTAGCGCGGAGAAGTATTGCGCGTTTTGATGAGCGATTAGAGTATCGTCCTGCTCCGCTTGGGTTCCGCCATCGAAGTTGGGCGTTTTTGCAGCGCTCTTGGCGAACTTCCTCGTTTTCGCGGCTTGGCGCGACGCTTGACCAGCGGTGAGTTTCGGTTGCGCGCCATCCACGACGTCGAAGGAAACGGCGCTCTCCGGCAGCTTGTGGTGCTGGTGATCCCTGCGCCGGCGTGGAGGTTGCTTGGCATGGCTTGGGACAGGGAAGGCATCGAACAGAGTCGCGTTGAGCGTGACCGTATAGTGGCCGGGAGCGTCGATGGCGTATGCCTGCGAAATGTCGACAGAATGGGAGAGCTTTTCGCCGGGACCGATCAGGGCGTAAGAGTCTGGAGACGGATCGCCTCGTTTGACGTGCCGGCCATCGTATGGCAGGATTTGCCCATCGCGGCTCACGAGGAAGCAATCCACGGTAAGTGGGTCTTCGAGCGGCGTGCCCCACTTGAGGATCTGGTACGCCTGGCCAGTGTTGTTTTCGATTTCCAAGGTTACGAGAACCGGCTGGCCGAGCTGGTAACTCGCGGCGGCGTGCAGAGAAGTGGCAAATGGCTGGTGATCCAATGGCAGGTCCTCCGGGGCCACCAGTATATATCGGCGACGGCTGAAATTCTTCGGAATCAGGCACTCTTGCTCTTGCAGCAATCTGCAAGGAACGTTCCCTTACGGCGGTCGGAAGGTGGGCTTCAGCGGCTGAATGGCGCGAAAAACGGGGACTCAAGTCCCCGGGTAGCAGGCTAAAGCCTGATCCACCCCGTGGACTCGTCTGCAAGCGGCGCTGAAGCGCCGCGCGGGCTTAAGCCCGCCCTCCGGCGACGGCTTCGATAGAATAGGTCAACGCCTATGGGACGCAAGCGCCTCATTCTGTTGTTGCCAGCCGCGGTTGCACTGATTGTGGCTCTGTTTATTCCCGCTCGAGGACAGCGCCTGTTTCCCGGAGAGATCGAAATGCGGCAGTCGCTTCAGCGGCTGAACACGCTCGCCAGCGTCATGATGATCGGCGCCCACCCCGACGACGATCGAGAGGTTCTCCTGGCCTGGCTCGCGCGCGGACGGCATGCCCGCACCGCGTATCTTTCGCTGACGCGCGGCGAGGGCGGGCAGAATCTCATCGGCCCGGAGCAGGGCGACGAGCTCGGCATCATCCGCACCCAGGAGCTGCTCGCTTCGCGCCGCATCGACGGCGGAGAGCAGTATTTCACTCGAGCCGTCGATTTCGGTTTCTCCAAAACCGCCGCGGAAACTTTGACCAAATGGCCGCGCGACCTTGTTCTAGGGGATGTGGTCTACAATATCCGCCGCTTCCGGCCCGACGTGATCGTGCTGTGCTTCACCGGGACTCCGCGCGACGGTCACGGGCATCATCAGGTGTCTGCGATTCTCGGCAAAGAGGCGTTTGCGGCGGCGGCCGATCCGAAGAAGTTCCCCGAGCAGCTCGCCTATGTGCAGCCCTGGCAGGCGAAGCGGATCATGGAAAATCCGTTCGGCCTGCAAGGGCCCAACAATGGAAAGAACGCGGATAAGGGAAAGAACGCCGATAAGGGCAAAAACGCCGAGGCCGAAAAAGAGTTCCCCCCTGAGGACCGGCTGGAAATTGACGTCGGCGATTATTCGCCGGAGCTTGGTTATTCCTTCGGCGAAATTGGCAGCATGAGCCGCAGCACGAACCGCAGCCAGGGGCAGGGATCGGCCGAGCGCAAGGGCAGCCAGAAGAATTACCTCGTAACCGTCGGCGGGGACAAAGCGAAGAAGGATCTCTTCGACGGCATCGATACCACCTGGAACCGGCTCCCTGGCGGCGCGCGCGCGGGCGTGCTGTTGAAGCAAGCGCTCGATTCGTTCGCGCCGGCTCATCCCGAAGGTCTGCTCCCTACGCTGGCTCAAGCGCGGCCTATCATCGCCGGTCTGGTGGAGAGCACGAAGAACCCATTGGCCGCGCAAAAACTGCGCGAGCTCGACGAAACCATGGCACTAGCCTCCGCGCTATCGCTGGAGGCGCAGGCGTCGAACTTTGCGGTGAGCCCAGGTGGAAATCTGCGAGTTTCTATTTCCGCTGTGGTGCGCTCGCCCGCGCAAGTGACGCTCACAGGTGTGAAGCTTTCCGGAATGGAAGGCGCGCCCGCGCTGAATCTCGCTCCCGCGGTTCTGGCTAATAATCAGCCGAGCCAGTATACGCTCAACGTCCGCATTCCGGAGAATCAGCCTTATTCACAGCCGTACTGGCTGGATCTGCCGAAGGACGGGAGTCTTTACTCCGTGCGCGATCCGCGCGATATCGGACTGCCTGAAAACACGCCGGTTCTGGAAGCGCATTTCAACGTGAAGATCGCAGGGCAGCAAATCGAGTTGACCCGGGCGGTGCATTATCGTTATACAGATCCCGTCTATGGCGATTTGATCCGGCCGCTGGCGATCGAGCCGCCGGTCGCCGTGGACCTGAGCGAGCACTCGATCGTGTTCCCGGACGATCGTCCCCGGCGCGTGGAGGTGCCTGTAAAGTCGAACGGCGGCAAGGTGTCGGGCGACGCTCGCCTGGAGATCCCCTCGGGCTGGAAAGCCGAGCCTGCCTCGCGGCATTTCGATCTCGCCGCAACCGGCGAGCAGGTGACGCTTGCATTCGATTTGACGCCTCCGGCCGGCGCCGCGCAGGGCCGCGTTCGCGCGGTGGCGCAGGTGGGGGCCCGAAGCGTCGGCTCGGGGACGGAGGTCATCAACTATCCGCATTTCCCGGCGCAAACGCTATTCCCCTCCGCCGAAGCGTCGCTCGTGCACGCGGACATTAAGACACTCTCGAAAAATATCGGTTATGTGATGGGCGCGGGCGATGACGTACCCAGCTCTCTTCGCCAAATCGGCTGCGACGTAACTCTGTTGACTCCGGCCGATCTAGCGCATGGAGATTTTTCTCGATTTGACGCCATCGTGACGGGAGTTCGGGCGTGGAATGTCCGAGCAGACCTTCGGGCGAATTATCAGCGGCTGTTCGCCTACGTTGAGAATGGCGGCACGCTGGTGGTGCAATATAATCGCGCTGAAGGCGGAGCCGGAGGCCGGGGAGCCCAGGCGCCCGGGCAACCGCAGGCGCAGGCCGCGGCGCAAAATGGAAAGGCCGCGCCCGCCAGTCGCGGAGGACGAGGCCCGGGACGCGGTCAGGGCGCAGCGCAAGCCACGCCAGGCGCTCCGGCTGCCAACGCAGAGGGCGGCGCCGCCGGCGAGGGTGGCGTGCTCGAACACATTGGCCCGTACTCGATCCATATCAGTAATGACCGCGTCACCGACGAGGACGCTATTGTGGCCTTCCCCAATCCGCAGGTCTCAATTTTGCACCAGCCGAACGAGATCACCTCCGCGGATTTTAAGGGTTGGGTCCAGGAGCGCGGCCTCAATTTCGCCGACCAGTGGGATCCCAAATATCTGACGGTCCTGGAATCCCACGACCCTGGCGAAGAGCCGCACCCCGGCGGCATGCTGTATGTCAAATACGGAACGGGCGCTTACATCTTTTCGGCGTACGATTGGTTCCGCGAATTACCGGGCGGAATTCCAGGCGCATATCGTCTGTTCGCGAACATGTTGAGCGCGGCCAAAGCACAGCAGTGATGGACAATCTCCCCGCGCCCGATCGAGAGCCGCTCGCCGAAGATCCACCGCCTGTATTTTCGTCCTGGTCTCGGGCCTACTTGTTCGTGCTCTGCTACACCGCCTGCGTCGTTGTCGGTTTTTATTTCTTCGCAAGTCATTTCGCACCATGAGGCCGCTCGATTGGGCGGTCCTGTTCGGCTGGCTCTCCTTTTTGGTGTTTTACGGCTTGTGGCGTGGACGCGGATCGGGCAGCGTAAAGCAATATTTGCTGGCCGGCAAGACCATGCCGTGGTACGCGATGGGCCTTTCCATCATGGCCACGCAGGCCAGCGCCATCACCTTCATCTCCACCACCGGCCAATCCTACACCGACGGAATGCGGTTTGTGCAGTTTTATTTCGGCCTTCCGATCGCCATGGTGATTCTCTCGGCGACGGCGGTGCCCATTTTTCATCGCGCCAAAGTCTACACGGCCTACCAGTACCTGGAGGGCCGCTTCGACGCGAAGACTCGGATCCTGGTCACCGCGGTGTTCCTGATCTCGCGAGGACTCGCCGCCGGAATCGGGCTATCGGCCCCGGCCATCGTACTGAGCGTGATTCTCGACTGGCCCTACCGCCTTACGGTTCTCATCATGGGCGCTCTGGTGGTGATGTTCACCACGTTGGGCGGGATCAAGGCCATCACCTGGGCCGACGTGCAGCAAATGATCGTGATCATGGCGGCGCTGATTATCGCTCTGCTCATCGCCGTCGCCTCGCTGCCGGCCGACGTCTCCTTTTTGGACGCGGTGAAGATTGCCGGCGCGGCGGGCCGGCTCAACGCGGTCACCACAGGCTTCGACTGGAACGACCGCTATAACGTTTGGAGCGGCCTGATCGGAGGCACATTCCTTGCGCTCGCTTATTTCGGAACCGACCAAAGCCAGGTGCAACGATATCTTACCGGCAAATCGATCGGGCAGAGCCGGCTCAGCTTGCTCTTCAACGCGATGGCGAAAGTGCCCGTGCAATTTTTTATTTTGTTTCTGGGTGCGATCGTGTTTGTGTTCTTCGTTTTTGTCCGCCCGCCGCTGTTGTTTCAGCCGGTCGGCCTGGCGGCGGTTCAAAGCTCTCCGCAATATCCCGCGATCCAGAGCCGGTTCGATCGCGCCTTCGACGCGCGCCAGGCCGCGGCTCGCCGCGTGAAGGACGCGGCGGACGGCTCGACCCGTTCGGCCGCGGCGGCTCAATTTCGCGCCGCCCAAACCGAGCTGGATGCGGCTCGCTCCACCGCCAGCGGAATCGCCGGGGACAACGACACAAACTATATCTTTCTTTCTTTCGTGACTCACTACCTTCCCGTCGGCGTGGTCGGCTTGGTGATTGGAGTGATCTTCTCGGCGGCTATGTCATCCATTGCCGGTGAGATCAACTCGCTCGCCACCGTAACCGTGATCGATATATACGCGCGACACGTGCGTCCGAACGCGTCCGATCGGCATTACATGCTGGCGTCGCGCTGGGCCACGGCATTTTGGGGAATATACGCGGCGAGCTTCGCGGGAGCTGTGCGCGGATTCGGAGCGCTCATCGAAGCCGTGAATCAGGTGGGCTCGTTATTTTACGGGGGAATGCTAGGCGTTTTCGTGCTGGCGTTCTTCATCCGGCGGGTGGGCGCGAATGGAGCTTTCATAGGAGTTCTGGCGGGAGAGGCAGCTATCTTTGCCGCCGCCAAATTTACCAATATCGCGTTCCTCTGGTACAACGTGATCGGCTGCGTGGTCGTCATTGCGACGGCGCTGCTCGTCTCACTCGCCGAGCGTCGCTGAGCGCGTCGCCAATTATCGAGTATTCACCGTAGCACCTGCGACGGCATGACGCTCCCTTTATAGCTGCGCCGTTGCTCGCGCTTTGGGTCTGGTCTCTTCCCGAGAAGACTTCCGTCCGCGGCGCTCCAATCTGAATCCATATCGCCGGCAGCCCGCGCTGGAATGAGCGAAGTAACGCCCAAAGAGCCTGAACACCATGATCGCGCCGAAATCGCTATAGCCCATCCGGTAACACGATCGAAGCGAGCCGAAATTGTTCCACTCCACGTATGAAACGATGCCCTTGTAGCCCCTCGCGCGATACGTTTCGAGAGCCCTGGTCATGCCCACTGCGTGCAGCCGCTGACCCCGATGATTCACGTGCGTGAAGCCTTTGTACATGTAAATGTACCCGCGCTCGAAGTAAAGCATGAGCTCGGGGGGATGGATAGGCGTGGGCTCGCGCGAATACCATCCGTAGGAAGCGAGCGAATCGCCGCAGAGGAATCCGTAACATTCGTCCCCTTTGTCGAACGCCTCGCGCACGAACATTTCCGTCAGTTCGTTTTGAGGATCCGCGGCGAATTCCATGAGCATGGATCGGTCCAAAAACAAACCGCGGTAATTTTCCGCGCACTTGGTAAAATTCGGATCTGGCTTTGAGATCGCGACTCCTTTTAAGATTTTTAATAGCAGGATACGGTTTAGGATCCGTAAGCCAAGGTCTTGAATCGTCTTGAGCACGCCGAAGGTCTTGACATTGCGCCCGATCTCGCCGCGGTCCATGGCGTCATGGAAGCAATCTCAGGTCCAGGGAGAGGGTACGAATCGTGGCTTGCCGCCCATGCGCAGCCGATAGGCCGGATGGCTTAGCAGTACCCGCTCCTCCGCCGCGATCCGGCGCCGCAGCAGCGCGACATGCCCCAACGTCGCAACGCACGCGGTAACCCATGCGGTGTGAACCAACGGAAGCGCAAGCACCTCGAAGAACACCGCCACATAATTGGGATGCCGGATCCAGCGGTAGGGACCCGTGGACACCGGACCGAACTCCTGCGAGGCGACGATCTGCATATTCCAGTGAACCGAGAGCGCGCGGATCGCCCAGATGCGCAGAGCGTTGGCGGCGGCGAGCACGATCAGCGCCGGAAATCCAAGCCACGGCAGAAAGGCTCGCCGGAAAAGCGCGACTTCGATGGGCGCCGCGCAGAGATAGGCAACGTGCAGCAGAACCATTCCGGCGAAAACGGGATCGCGCACCTTGCGCGCTCCGCGTTCGCTAAGCCGTCTCTGGTTGGTTCGCGAGTAGGCCATTTCGATCAGCCGGTCCGCCGCGACCGCGGCGACCAAAACCAGATACCAAGCCTGGACCATGTCTTTCCAGATTACAGGCCAGATTACAGGCCAGATTACAGGCCAGATTACCGGCGCCAACGGGCGAGAGGGCGCCGCGAAAAAAAAGCGCGCCAGGAATTCGGTTCCCGGCGCGCCCCCAAGGAAAGGGAAAGAGTCATTCAAGGAGAAAAGGCCATGTCATGAGCAGTTTTGTTCCGCCTGGGCGTTTCCAGCGGATTGAGTTCTGAATTCGTGGTGTTGAATCTCGATGGCGGCGCGACCCTCCTCCGAGCGCACCACGCGTCCGCGGGCCACCAATTTCAACGCGCACTTGTCGTTCAATGGGACGGGCCAGTTGATGCATAGCCGAACCCGCTTGCCCGGCTGTAAGTCGCGCGGGCAAGTAAACAGAACTCCGCGGCTCGATATGTTGATTGTTTTGCCTTCCCCCTTCTCTTCCGCTCCGCGTTTGGCGAGGACCTGATATCGTACGTCTCTTTGCATCGGAAAACGCTCGGACTGGCGGCGCTCCCGAGGGCTGCTCGTTCGTTCCGCCATCTTGTATATCTGTCCTGTCACTCAAGGATTTTTGCGCAAGCGGGAAAAACGGACAATAGCGGATTCGGCCTATTTCAACGGACTGGAGGTACCAGAACCCTGGCGCATGCTTTCGCCCATTTTCGTCAGATGACCGCTCCCTCGCGGTCGCGGCTCGGCAAGTAGGTGTAACTGCAAGCACTCATTCTGAGCCACGACCGCAGGACGTGCGCCACCTGAAAATTAGCGGGGCCTGCGGCGCTCTCTGATTTCGGCGAGCCGCTCAGCGATGCGTTGCTCCATGCCACGGGCGCTCGGTTCGTAGAAGATCGTTCCCTGTATGCTCTCCGGCAGGCATTCCATCGTGTTCATGGCGTCGTCGAATTGGTGCGCATGCTGGTAACCCGCTCCGTAGCCCCACTCTTTCATCGGTCGCGTCGGCGCGTTGCGTAGCTGAATGGGAACCGGCTCGGCGGTGGAGTTTGCGACCGTCTCCATAGCCTTGTTCAGAGCGCGGTAAGCCGCGTCCGATTTGGGCGCTACGGACAGATAGATGGCGGCCTGCGCCAGGGCCTGATCGCCTTCCGGCACGCCGAGAAAATGCACGGCCTGCTGCGCCGCGATGGCTTGCTCCAACGCTCGCGGATCGGCCAGACCGATATCTTCGATCGCCATGCGCACCAACCGCCGCGCGATATACAAACGATCCTCGCCGGCTTCGAGCATTCGCGCCAGCCAGTACACCGCGGCGTCGGCATCGGAGGAACGCACGCTTTTGTGAAGCGCGGAAATCAGATTGTAGTGCTCCTCCCCCGATTTGTCGTAGAGCAGCGTCTTGCGCTCCATCGCGCTTTCCACCGCTTCCGGCCCAATCGCGCCATCGCGCGCCACCGTCGCGGCTAGTTCCAGTACGTTATAGGCAGTGCGCGCGTCCCCATTCGAATAAACGGCGATTTGCTCCAAAAGCGGATGGGGAGCGGTCAAATTCAGAAGCTTCAACGCGCGCTCCAACAGAATGACGATTTCCTCCACCGAAAGCGCCCGCAGCGCGTAAACCTTGGACCGCGAGAGCAACGCCGAAATCACTTCAAAGGACGGATTTTCCGTGGTGGCTCCGATCAGGATGATGTCGCCCCGTTCGACATACGGAAGAAACGCGTCCTGCTGGGCTTTGTTGAAACGGTGGATTTCGTCCACAAACACCACCGTGCGCCGGCCTATGCGGCGAACGCGCTCCGCATCCGCCATCACCGCCTTGATTTCCTTGATCCCGCTGAGCACGGCGCTGAAGGGCACAAATTCGCAGCGCGTCATGCGCGCGATCAATCGGGCCAGCGTTGTCTTGCCGACTCCCGGCTGCCCCCACAAAATGATCGATTGGAGCTGGTCCCGCTCGATCTGCACGCGCAGTGGCTTGCCTGGGCCGAGGATGTGGAGTTGGCCGACGAAGTCCTCCAGGCGTTCCGGCCGCATCCGCTCCGCAAGCGGGCGAGAGGCGTCGAGCTTTATGTCGGCGGAGGGATTGAGCGGAGATGCGTCAAAGAGGCTCATGGAATGCCTCGCGCTGCCGGCTCGCTTCATAAAGCAGTATGCCTGCTGCGACTGCGGCGTTCAGCGACTCCACGCCGCAGGTGGGAATGCGCGCGCCGGTGGCAGCGCGTCGAAGAATCTCGCCGACCCCGTGTCCTTCGGCGCCGATAGCAATGGCGCATCTCTCCTTGAGATCCACGGCGGCAATCGTTCGTTCCGCGCGAGGAAGGGCGGAGTAAATCCGGATGCCCGTCCGCATCAGCTCCGAGGCAAGCGGGCCGGCTTCCATTCCGGCCACCACCGGGAGCCGGAAGATCGAACCCGCCGAAGCTCTGAGGGCTTTGGGATTGTATGGGTTTACACTGCCCTTGAGGAACACTACGCCCGATGCGCGAAACGCCTCCGCCGCGCGCACAATCGAGCCCGCGTTGCCCGGGTCTTGAATGCCGTCCAGAATCACGATCAACGATCGATGCGAAATCAATTGATCCAACGTCCAGGCGGGCGGACGGATCAGCGCGACGACGCCTTGGGGCGTTTCCGTGGAAGCAACCGTTTTGAAAATTCGTTCGCTCACCTCGATCACGCGGGTTGTTTTCGGCAATCGAGCCAACAGGTCGTCCTGGACGCCGGAGACCGCGATTGCCGCGGCGATTTCGCACCGGCTGCGAAGCGCCTCTTCGAGGAGGTGGAATCCTTCAGCGACGGCGAATCCATTCCCGGTCAGCGACCCGCGCGCGATGGCGCGCCGCACCTCTTTCATGAGCGGGTTCTTTTCGCTGACCAGAGTTTCAGGCATCCTGCGCCCCAATGACCGCTCCGTTGCGGTCGCGGCTCGGAATCCCTGCCGCGATGGCGCGGCTTCCGTTTACGCGCTCTGTTTCTTCCGAGGCCGTTTCGGAACGAACGCCAGGAACCGGCGGGGATTGTCCACCATGATTTTGTGCAGCACCTCGTCGGAGGCGCCGGCCGCCTTCAGTTTAGGCACAAACACGGTGAGCGTTTTCGCGTAGCCGCTCGAAGCGTCCGCCGAAAACATCAGATGATCGGCAAAACCCGCCTCAATGAGCGACATGACCATCGGAACCTGCTGCGTGTCGTTGACGCCTTGCCGGTCGAAGCCCACGAACGCGCCGCGTCTACAGACGGTCTTATGGACATAAACATTCGAATCGACCAGATTTCCCAAATGTCCAATAACCACGCGATCCGGCTTCACCCCGGCATCCTCCAAAATGTCGAGCTGCTCCAGCGCCGACTTGCCGGGAATCCCCGTGTGCGTAAAGATCGAGAGGTTCGTCGCGACATGAGCCTTGCCTACGGCGCGAAACACCTTGCGCTCGTCCGCGGTGATCTCGTCCCACGAGCCGATCTCCCCGAACACGCCCATCGTGTTGTCGTCTACCTGCTTGATGAGCGCTTTAAGGATCTGCTCCTCGCTCATCGTGGAGATCTCTTTCGGATAAAACGGCTGCGAGTAGAACCCGCCACCGGCGACGATCGGCATTCCGGATTTCATCGAGACCTGGCGAATGAAGTCGATGTCGCGGCCCATGTCGGGGTGTCCGGCATCGACCATACAGGCCACGCCCGCGTTTTTTGTTTTGACGATCTCTTCCGACATGAGGTCCACATTGTGGTTGATGTCCGGGGGAGGCGCACCTTTTGCGGCCCCGCGACCGCCGCCGCCGCGCGGGGGGGCGGGCGGAAGGCCATTGGCCGCGCGCACAGCGGCTGCCGCCGCGCCGAACTTTGCATTAAAATCGCGGCCCAACTGCAGGTGTTCGTGAAATAGCGTCGCGCCGCCCGCCAACTCCTCGGGAGCATAGTCTTTGAGGAGCGTTCTAATGATCGCGCCCTTGGGAAATTCCGGGGCCTGCGCGTTTGCCGCCGAAGGAATCGCAGCCGCCGCCGCGCCGAGTCCGAGCGCTTCCATAACCTGCCGGCGGGTCCACAATGGCGAAAGAAACTTTTGCATGCGGCTACAGTACCATAGCCGCCGGCTCAATCGTGAACCGCGGTGTACAAGTTCTGGCAGCCCGTGGAGCCGCCGAGATTGAACGCCAGCGGCACCGCGTCGCTGTTCGGGACGCTCGGCACAACCACGTTGAACTGATAGAGGCCCACCAAACCCGGCGCCAATCCTTGATAAGCGATCGCCCCGGGGGTTTGGCCGAACAGAATCTGAAGCGGCGTCGTGATTTTATCGGGCCCGGGTGCGATCTGGCCCGCCTGGACGTTATCGTCCACGGGGCCGAAGCCGATCCCGAACATCACGATGGTCTCGTTCGGCTTGGCCTGCCGCGAGGTGATATTCGGAATGGAGCCGGGCGGCGCCACCCACGTCCCATCGGCGAACATCGCCTTCACGTACTGTTTACCACCGATGCTATAGGACGTTGGCGCGAACAGCGCCGGCTCCAGTGGATTGATCGTGAGATTGTATTGTCCCGACGTGCCCTGTCCCGTGCTCAAGTACAGCGGTTGAATTCCGGGGCCGATCGCGGTGGGCACCTGCACATTCACCTGCCCGCCGCTGATGTAGCTGATGAAAGCATATTGCCCGCCGATGGTCGCCGTAACGTTGTCGAGCTTGATGGGGCCGAAGTTTCCATTGAAATCCGCCGTGGCCCACGAACGCGCATCCGGCGCGAGGCTCGAACCGTAGATCTCGATCCATGAGCCTGGGGCGGCGGAGAAACAAGCTCCGAAATCCCCCGCGCTCTGAACACCGCCCTTGCTGATGATCGGTGGGCTCGGGGCCGGAGTCAGCAGGCGAATCGCGTTGTTCTGCGTGTCGGAGACATAGATGTTGCCCGAAGCGTCGATCACGAGGGCGGAGGGGAAATTGAACGCCGCCAGTGTGGCGATGCCCCCATCGCCGCCCCAGGCAAAGATGCCGGACCCTGCGATCGTCCTGATCGTTCCGTTCGTCACCACTCGTATCCGGCTGTTGAAGTAGTCGGCGATATAAAGGTTCCCGGCGGAATCGACAGCTAACCCGCGCGGCGAATTCAATTTCGCGCTGGTGGCAGGGCCGCCGTCTCCCGAAAACCCGCCCTGGCCGGTGCCGGCGAATGTCGAAATTATCCCGCTGACGGCGTCCACCTTGCGGATCACGTTGTTGTTGCTATCCGCGATATAGACGTTGCCCGCGGAATCGACCGCCAGACCGCGTGGCCCGCTCAATCCCGCCAAAGTCGCCAGTTTGCCGTCGCCCGAATAGCCGCCGCTTGCATTGTTTCCGGCGATGGTTTTGATGACGTTCGCGCTCCAGGTCACCTTCCGGACACGATTGTTGAACGTGTCGACAATGTAGAGATTTCCGGCGGAGTCCAACGCGATGGGACCCGGCTGATTGAACACAGCCCCCGTGGGCCCCCCGTTATCGCCGCCGAATCCGAATCCCGCGCCATAGTTGCCCACCGGCGTGCTGATGTTGCCGTCTTTCGTAATTTTCCGGATCACGTTGTTCACGGTGTCGGAAATGTAGACGTTCCCGGAGGAATCCACAGCCACGCTCAAGGGCGAATTCAAGTCGGCGGCGGTCGCCTGCCCGGCGTCTCCGGCGAATCCCGCCGTGCCCGTGCCCGCGATGGTATTGATCTCGCCGTTCGACACCGTTATTTGACGGACCCGGCTGTTGCCTTGATCGGCGATATACAAGTTGCCGGCGCTATTCAGGGCCAATCCGGCGGGCTGGCCAAGCTGCGCCGCTCCCGCGGGGCCGCCGTCTCCCGAAAACCCATACAGGTTCAGCGCGCCATTGGAGCCGCCGGCGACGGTGCTGACAATGTATCCCTGCTGAATCTGCGCCCAGATCGGAACAGGGAGCAAAAAGATGGCGCAAGGGACGATGCGGGCGAGCGTGAATGACTTCATCTTACGGAATATTGGTTAACAGACGCGCGGAAAGATCAGGTTAACAGACGCGCCGGAGACGATTGGGGTTGCAGCCGACCGCGGCTCCGGCGCCCCTGGCGCCGGGCGGCCAATACGGGACGCAAAGAGGCCCTCCCCGCCCTCGAGCTTCGCCCGCATTTTGCTATTGACAGAATATTTCAATCTGTGATAGACTTATTTCAGATTGTCATAATGAGACTGGGACAGAAAATCCGGTATCTCCGGCTGGTGGAAGGAACGCTGCGCGGGCTCGGCCGCGAGATGACCCAGCAGGAAGTGGTTCGCGCCATGCGCCGCGAAAAAAAACAAGCCGTCAGCCAGAGCTATCTTTCGCAAATCGAAAACGGGACGCGGCCGCATTTAACCAACGCGACGCGCATGCTGCTGGCGGGTTTTTTCGGGGTGCATCCCGGCTACCTGGTGGACGATCCCGAGGGCTTTCATTCCGAGCTGGTTTCCGGCTTGCGCGCGAAAGAGGACCAGCTCGATCTGTGGCTGATTGGCGGCGCCGAGCGGTTCGCCCGCGATACGCATGTTAGCCAGGCCCTGCTGAAGCTGGCGGAACACGAAGATTCGCGCGGCTGCCTGGTGCTGATGGCAGCGATTCTGGATACGCCACACCTGGTGGACCGGCTCATGGGCGTTCTAGCGCCGGGAGCGCGCATCGCCGCGCAGAAGAAGGAGGCCTCTTGAGTTGGGAGACTTTTTATCTCGCGACGTTTCTGGTGGGCTTTCTGCTGAGCCTGGTCTCGTTTTTCGCCGGCTCGTCGCACGGAGGGCATTTCCAGGGTCATGGCCACGGTCACGGCTACGCGGTGGGGCGCGGCGGAGGACGGGGCGCTGCCTCGCGATTCAATTTCGCCGCGATTACGGCTTTCCTGGCGTGGTTTGGCGGCGCTGGCTATTTGCTCGAGCGGTATTCGGATCTCTGGACCTATCTGGGCTTGCTGATCGCCTCCGCCGCCGGTCTCGCCGGCGCCGGCGTAGTCCTGTGGTTTTTGGGAAAACTGTCCGCTCACGAGCGGCCCATGGACCCGGCCGATTACTTGATGGTCGGGGTTTTAGGCCGCGTAACCAGTCCCATTCGCTCGCGCGGCGTGGGTGAAATCGTGTATGTGCGGGATGGCGCCCGCAAAGCCACTGCAGCCCGCAGCGACGATGCGACCGAAGTTCCCCGCGATACCGAAGTGGTTGTGACCCGCTATGAACACGGCATCGCCTATGTCCGGCGATGGGAAGAAGTGTTGGGCAAAGGAGCTTGAGCATGTATATCTCGCCCGAGGTGTTGGTGCTTTCCGGGCTGCTGGCGCTGGCCGTTCTTGTCGTGTTGGCGCTATTAATCGCGTCCGCGGGCGGCCTTGCCGGCGCCGGCGTGGCGCTATGGTTCTTGGGCAAGCTTACGGGGCGCGCGGATCCCCACGAGGACCCGCTGTTCGATCGAAGTTCCGTACGGCGCGGACGCACTGGCGATTTCCAATGATCGCGGCGCCACCTAGATTCGCCGATGGAGAGCGCCCAGGAGGCGAGGGCCTCGTCGCTCGAAAGGACTGTTGCCGCGGCCTTCCGTCGCGGCGCGAATTTCCGAGGAGAAGTGCTGGGCAAAGGAGCCTGAGTGAGTATGCATATTTCAACTGAAGTTCTGGTTATTTCCGGCCTGATGGTGCTGGCCATCCTGTTCCTGATGGCGATGTTGGCCCGGCTCTACCGGAAAGCCGGACCGCATCAGGCTCTGGTCGTGTATGGAATGCGCGGCACCCGCGTCATCAAAGGCGGCGGCACGGTAATCTGGCCGATGTTTGAAAGCTATCGCGAGCTGTCGCTGCAATTGATGTCCTTCGATGTCGCTCCGCAGCAGGATCTCTACACGATGCAGGGCGTGGCCGTTACGGTGGAAGCCGTCTCCCAGATCAAAGTGAAGTCCGACCCCGAATCGGTCACAACCGCGGCCGAGCAGTTTCTCACCAAGAGCGATAGCGAGCGCGAAGGCCTGATTCGCCTGGTGATGGAGGGCCATCTTCGCGGCATCATCGGGCAGCTTTCAGTGGAGCAGATCGTGAAAGAGCCCGAAATGGTGGGCGATCGCGTCCGCAACACTTGCGCCGACGACATGAATAAGATGGGCTTGGAAGTGATTTCCTTCACCATTAAGGAAATCCGCGATAAGAACGAATACATCACCAACATGGGCCGCCCCGACATCGCGCGCGTGAAACGCGATGCCGATGTCGCCACCGCCGAGGCCGAGCGCGATACCTCGATCAAGCGCGCCGCCGCAGAAAGGGACGCCGCGGTGGCCAAGGCTCAAGCCGCCCAGGAGCGGGTTCTCGCCGAAACCGTTTCCCAGGCCAAGCAGGCCGAATCGCTTCGCGATCTGGAAATCAAGAAGGCGCAGTATCTCGAAGCCACCAAGAAGCAGCAGGCGCAGGCCGATAAAGCCTACGACATCCAAACCAACGTCATGCAGCAGCAGGTGGTGGCCGAAGCGGTGAAGGTGCAGCAAGTGCAGAAGGAGCACGAGATCAAGGTGCAGGAGGCCGAAATTCTGCGGCACGAAAAAGAACTGATCGCCAGCAGCCTGAAGCAGGCGGAAGTGGAGCGGCAGCGGATCGAGACGCTGGCCGCCGCCGAGCGGCAGCGCCGCATTGCCGAGGCGGAAGGCGCGGCTTCCGCGATCCGGGCTCAGGGCGAGGCCGAAGCCGAAATCATCCTGAAGAAAGGCGAAGCCGAAGCCAAAGCGATGAACGTCAAAGCCGAGGCCTATCAAGAGTACAACCAGGCCGCCGTGTTCGACAAGCTGATTACCCAGATGCCGGAAGTGGTGAAAGCGCTGGCCTCGCCGCTAGCGAATATCGACAAGATCACCATCGTTTCCACCGGCAACGGCGACGCCTCGGGAATGAGCAAAATCACCGGCGACATGACCAAGATGGCGGCGCAGATTCCGGCCTTGTTCGAAACACTCAGCGGAATGCCGTTGTCCGAGTTGTTGAGCAGGGTCCGGCTTATCGGAGATAAAGCGGAGAAGTCGGCTAAAGCGTAAGGAGGTTTCATGGCACTTTTAGAACGCGTCGCGACGCTGATTCGCGCGAATCTCAACGACCTGGTCGATAAGGCCGAAGATCCGGAGAAAATGATTAAGCAGTTGATTCTGGATATGCAGAATCAGCTATTGCAGGTAAAAACGCAGGTGGCCATCACCATCGCCGATCAGCACATGCTGATGAAGAAACGGCAGGAGCACGAGGAGTCGGCTCAGGAATGGGTGCGCAAAGCCGAGTTGGCGGTGTCCAAGGGACAGGACGATCTGGCGCGCGCCGCCCTGGAGCGCTCCATGACGGCGCAGCGCGTCGCCGCAAGCTTCGCCGAACAAATCGTGGATCAGACGGCGCAGGTGGAAAATCTGAAGACGGCGCTGCGCAAGCTGGAACTGAAGCTGGCGGAGGCGCGGAGCAAGAGCGACGTGCTCATCGCGCAGCACCGCCGCGCCAAGGCGCTCAGCCGTGCATCCGAGGCGCGCATGGGCTCGGGCGACGGCCTTGAATCCGGGGCATTCCACCGTGCGCGCGAAAAGGTGAGCCACGCCGAAGCCGTGAGTCAGGCCAAAGCCCAACTTATGGAAGACGACGTGGATGAAAGGCTGGCGGCGCTGGAAAAGGAAGACGCCGTCGAAAAACTTCTGGCAGAGTTGAAGGCGCGGAAGGGCCTCTCGTAGTCCGGACCAAGACGCTCAGCCGGCACGCCGGCGCAGCATGGAAATGTGTGAGGGCCCGGGGCCTTTCTCAACGCCGATCCGGAACGAGGCCGCGCACGGCCCACGCCCGGGCGGGGAGATCGAAGGAACCGTCGTCCCTGGGGGTTGGAATTCGGCGTTTGATCTCCTCGCGCAACGCCTCCAACTTAACGCGGCTGAGACTATGGGCATATGCGCCCGCCGGTCCCTGCCCAGCCATAAATGGCTCCCAGTAATCGGCGAGCGATTCGAACCTCATAACGACATCGATGGGCCGCTCTTTGACATCTTCCAAACCGCCCTGGCGCCACAAATCCGAAAGCTGACCCGCCCGGCACAACGGCATGCGCTTCTCGTCCAGTTTTTCCGCGGCGGAGTCGATTGCGATGGCCGCATCCCAGAAGATCCTCAACATCCGCATGCCAGAGCCGTAGTCCCACACGGCCGCCGAGATGCTCCCTCCGGGCTTAGTCACGCGGCGGAGTTCGCGCAGGGCCTTGGCCGCGTCCGGAATGAAATTGAATACGAGCAGCGAAACCGTCGCCTCAAAGCTCGAATCGGCAAAGCGTAACTGCTGCGCATCTCCAACTTCGAAGTTGACTCGATTCGGGAATAGATTCTTAGCGCTGGCGTATGCGACGTATTCTTTCGAGGGGTCGATTCCGACGATACGAGCTTGCCCGGAGCGCTCTGCAATCGCGAACGCCAGCGAACCTGTTCCCGCGCCGGCGTCGAGGACCACGCGGCTCCTATCCGGCACATCCGCGAAGTCCAACAGTCGCGGCGCGACGAGGCTGCTCCAGCGGCCCATAAATCGTTGGTATGCTTCGGCGTCCGCGAACATGTCCGAGTTCACGCTCGGTGAAGCCCGGAAGGGCCAAAAAGCTATTGCGCGCCCTGAACCCGCAGCGCCTGATCCAACCTAAATGTGAGCACGGTCTCCACAGGCACTTTTATGGTCCCTTTGGTGAGCACCTGCGTCAACGCACCCGCGCCCGCGCCCGATCCCGCTCCAATGGCGGCGCCCTTGCCGCCGCCCGCAATCGCGCCGATGATCGCGCCGATGGCGGCGCCACCGCCAGCGAATTCTCCGGTGCGCCGGTTCTTCCCGACTCCGTTGCGGCCCTTCTGCGCCAGATCGACTGTGCTGAGCTGATATTCCCGGCCATCGATCGAAACCGAGGCGAGATCCAGCACCAGGTCGGAGGCGCCGCGAATTCTGCCGCCTTTCGATGCCGACCGGATCACGATGTCCGCGTTGGCGCCACCGGGAACAACCACGTTGCCCATCGCGTCCAGGACGTCTTTCGTTACTTCGGCAGGAAATGTTTGGCCTTCGGCCACTTTGCTCGAATCGATCGTCTCTTCATTGCGCACCGAGATCTGGGTCCCGGCGGGCAATTCGTAGGTCGTGGTGGTGATGGCGCTTTCGGGGGGATGGTAATGATCGCGGTGACGAAGCTCGCGCCTTTGAGGCGGCGCGGCCGGCGTAGCCGGAGCGCCAGATGTGGCAGGCGCGGCTGGGGCCGGGGCCGTTGCCGCCGCCGTCTCGGGCGGATCGTCATATTCGATGGATCGCACCTGCGCCTGCGCAATCGTGTGCGTCACATTGTCGTCGCCGGCGATTTGGAGCTCGCTTGCTGAACTGGACAGCACCTTGCCGGAGACGCTGGTCCCGTCGCGCAATTCCACACTGGCGTGCCGGGTATCGGTCGCAGTTTTGCCGCAAGACGAAAGAAGTAAGATGGCGGCCACAGCTATCGGGAACAATTTCATATCACCCATTTGAACTATTTTGCCACGCGGCGTCTGCAAAATAGCCGTAGGAGGGTGCGCGACATAAATGTGGGCAATTCGAGGGCGGATTTTCTTGTGGCGCGGTTCTGTGCGTATGCGCTACGCTCAGTATAAAGGAGCCTCGCATGTCCCCCACTCTGGCGGAGTTAGAGCAAAAGAAGCGTGATTTGGT
>DATBIA010000074.1:0-73345 GCA_036557165.1 Bryobacteraceae bacterium | reverse complement strand
ATGGTTCTCCTTTCATCGCGAGTGAATGGAGCGAAGCCGGCTGTCCGGCAAACGCCAAAGAATGCCAAAAACCGATTTGGCATATCGGAAGTTTGGCCTCGTCGCGTGCGATCGGGAAGTCACATCGACGTTTGACACGAGGTTGTACAACTGCTCCAAAAGGTCTACCGATAAAGCCAAATGGATCGCCATACACCCCACGCTCTTTTCCGTCACGGGCGGCGGCGCGGGAACTGAATCCCGTGATCGATGCCGCCACGCCGGGCACGCAGTGTGAAGGCAGTACTACGTACGAGTGAAGGGATCTGCTTAGTGGTCACCGATCTGAATTCTCGTCGCCGTCAAGGTTCCCCCGCTTTGGAATGTGATATTCCCATTTGGATCCAAGGTCTTGAACTGCCACGTACCTGAGAGATGGTTGGAGTTCGCACCCAGAGTCAGCTGCAGGGTCAGGGTAGAGAGTCCGAGGAGGCTGGAGTCCGCCCCTGCCTGGATCGCATGAGCTGTGGCGGTAAAGGCGTTCGTCCCGGTCTGCTTCCAGACACCATATGCAGGGGTTTCGGCCGGACCGGGTCCAGCTCCATCGCCCTGAAGCGATCCTATAAACGTGCCTTCGTTGTTGAAAAGGACAAGCGCCAGAAGGTCGGCCGTGAACGGTGTGACAAAGTGGAGTTTCACGAGCCAGGATCCTGTCAGGCCGGCCGAGTCATATTCGCGATCTTCCGCTCTAGCCAATCCCGCCGTAGCCATGAGAGATACGGCGAGGACCGCAGATGTGAAACGAGCCGGTAGGAACCGGCGTGAAAATTTGGAATGCATGGTTCTCCTTTCCACGCCAGAATGGAGCGAAGCCGGCCTTCCCGCAAGCGCCAAGAGCGGCCACAAACGCTTTGTCCGATCTTGGCCGAAGATGGCTGGTGGCAAGCGGCCATGGCCGACGCGCGCCAACCTCAATTTGACGCCTTTGGTAGCCTCGCGCAAAACGGAGTGCGACGCGATCTGGTTTCCAACCCTATGAAGGCGCGACCGCACCCCCAGCACTTTATGACTTGCACGACGTAAAACACAGACCTGTATCGGCGCCCAACCGCACCGGCAGCTCCAGCCGGACGCCGGGGAGCGTGAAGCAACGCTTGAATAATTACATCGACCGAGCGGCACTTGCCAATCTGCCGCCCTTTACCTTCGGCAATTCCAGCCGCTATCTGCCCGAGAACCGCGCTCCCGGATTGAACGACTGGGATGTGTCGTTCGCCAAGTCTTTTCCGATCGGCGAGCGCGTCCACGCCGATCTTCGCGTGGAGACCTTCAATCTTTTAAATCGCCCGAATTTTCAGAGGCCGGTCACCAACTTCAGCCAGCAGGAATTCGGCGTGATCACCGGGACGGAGCGTCCGCGCAACGTGCAGCTTGGGATGAAGGTCCGGTTCTGAAACGGGCGGTATAATTGAGCTTCCCCCGAGAAGGACCTCCCATGGACGAAAAAGAACGCGCTCGCACTCTAGGCGCCACGCTTAGCCAGATCGAAAAGCAGTTCGGCAAGGGTTCGGTGATCCGGTTGGGGTCGCAGTCGGTGGCGCCCGTGCCCGCGGTTTCCACCGGATCGATCTCGGTGGATCATGCGCTCGGCATCGGAGGGTTCCCGCGAGGGCGCATCTCCGAAATCTTCGGCCCTGAGTCTTCCGGGAAAACCACCATCGCGCTTCAGGTGGTGGCCGAGGCGCAAAAAGCGGGCGGCATGGGCGCCTACATCGACGTCGAGCACGCGCTCGATCCGATTTATGCCGGCAAGCTTGGCGTGGACGTCGATAATCTTCTGGTGTCGCAGCCGGACTATGGCGAGCAGGCGCTGGAAATCACCAACGCGCTGATCACGTCCGGATCGATCGACGTGCTGGTGGTGGACTCCGTCGCCGCGCTGGTTCCCAAGGCCGAGCTGGACGGCGAAATGGGCGACAGCTTCATGGGCGTTCATGCGCGGCTGATGTCGCAGGCGATGCGCAAGCTCACCGGCATCGTCTCGAAGTCGAGCACCTGCCTGATTTTCATCAACCAGATCCGCGAAAAAATCGGCGTGATGTTTGGCAATCCGGAGACCACTACGGGCGGCCGGGCGCTGAAGTTTTACGCCAGCGTTCGCGCCGATATCCGCCGCATCACGGCCATCAAAGACGGCGACACGGTAACCGGCAACCGCACCAAGGTCAAGATCGTAAAGAATAAGCTGGCGCCGCCCTTCCGCGAGGCCGAATTCGACATTATTTACGGCGAAGGCATCTCGAAGGAAGGCGATCTGATCGATTTGGGCGCGGCGCACAACGTGGTCGAGAAAAGCGGCGCCTGGTACAGCTACAAGGGCGAGCGCATCGGCCAAGGGCGCGAGAACGCCAAGCAATTCCTGAAGGACAATCCCGATATCCGCAAGAAGATCGATCTGGAGCTGCGCAAAGACCTCGGGATGATCCGCGCGGAGGCCGCAGCGGCGCCTGCTCCGCAAACGGGGCCGCAGCCGGTGGCGGCGAGCAGAGCGCGCGGCTGAGCCGCCCGCCGGTCTTAATTTAGACGGGCCGAGCCGCGGCGTTACGATAAGAAGGTCACGTTATGCGCCTCGGCCGCTGGCTCATCTTGGCCGCCATGTGTCTCATAGTGGCCTTTGTCGGCGACACCTACATCAAGCGCAAGGCGAGGCAGGCGAAAGACGCGCCCGCGCCTCTGCCGGCCTTGGAACTCGGTCTAGATGGGCGGGGGCAAAACGGATGTTGGACGCAGAACGACGGCGACCGGCCGCGCGTCCAGGTGTGCTGGGAGAAATACCGGCAGATCAAAGAGCCGTCCACGATGGAATTGACCGGGGTCGTTTTGAAGCTGTATCAGAAAGGCGCCTCGCAGTTCGATCTGGTCAAAAGCGACACCGCGCAATTCGATATCGCCGGCCGGTCGCTGTATTCCGACGGCCAGGTGGAAATTACGCTCGGGCTAAGGGACGATAGTCCTCCCGCGGGGCGCATCGTGAAGATTCAGTCCTCGGGCGTGCATTTCGCCAGCGATACGGGCCGCGTTACGACGGACCGCAAAGCGAACTTTGAACTCGACACCGGCGGAGGGTCGGCGATGGGCGCCGAGTACGATCCCAATACGCGCGAGTTGCACCTGCTTCACGATGTTTCCCTGGACTGGCGCGGCAAGAATCCCGGCGCCAAGCCGATGCATATGGAAGCCGGGGAAGCGGTATATCAGGAACGCGAAGCGAAGGTGAGTTTGTTCCCTTGGTCGAAACTTACCCGCGAGAGTTTGCATTTGGACGCGGGCTTGTCCGTGGTGACGCTCAACAAGGGCGAAATCGATCACGCCGACGCGAAGGCGGCTCGCGGAGTTCAGGACGATCCGGGGCGGCGAGTCGAATTCGGGGCGGAGTTGCTGGGGCTGCATTTCGGCGAAGGCGGATTGATGCGGCACATCGACGGCGAGCAGCACGCTCGCTTGATTTCTTCTTCCGACACGGGCCGGACGACAGTGACCGGGAATCATCTGGAGATGGACTTCGACATCGCCAGCAAGGAAAGCATCCTGGACAAGGGCATGGTGACGGGCGGCAGCGTAGCGGAATCGGTTCCGCTGACGAAACCCGGCGCTCCGCAGCCCGAGACCCGTGTCCTGCGGAGCGAAACAATCCGGCTCAAAATGCGTCCGGGAGGCAAGGAGATCGAAAGCGCGGAGACCGATGGCGCGGGCACACTCGATTTTCTTCCGAACGCCCCCGGCCAGCCGAAGCGCAATCTGAAAGGCGACAAGATCTGGATCGCTTATGGGCCGGAAAACCGGATTCAGTCGTTCCGTTCAGTGAATGTGTCAACACGCACCGACAAGCGCGCCCCGGCCGGCAAGCCAGCCCCCGCGCCCGCGCTCACCCAAAGCAAAGACATTCTGGCCACATTCGATCCAGCGACGGGCGATCTTACGCGCGTGGAGCAGAAAACCGATTTCCGCTATCAGGAGGGCGACAGCCAGGCGCGCGCGGATCGCGCGATTCTTGAACAACAGAAGGACTTGATGACGCTCGAAGGCTCGGCGCGCGCTTGGGACCCGACGGGATCGGCGGCGGCGGACCGGATCGTGATGAATCAGAAAACGGGAGATTACACCGCCGACGGGCACGTCGCGTCCACGCGGCAGCCGGATAAGCAAGGCAAGTCCTCCGCGATGCTTTCCACAGACGACGTGATGCAGGCGCGCGCACAGCGCATGATCGCGACCGACCATAACAAGAAGATCCATTACGAGGGCCGTCCCGAGGAACAGGTCGTGGCATGGCAGGGGGCCAATCGCGTGCAAGCGGACAAGCTGGATATCGACCGGCAAAAGCAAACCATGGAAGCCCATGGGAAGGTGGTCAGCCAGTTCGTGGATAAGAATAACGGCCAGGGACCCGTTGCCAGCGGCCAAGCCGGCAGCGCGCCCGTTTTTACGGTAGTACGAGCTTCCGACATGACCTACAACGACGACACGCGATTGGCGGTGTATTCGGGCGGCGCGACGCTTACGCGGCCGGGGCTGACCGTGACCGGGAAAGAAATTCGCGCCTATTTGAACGATAAAGATTCCGACTCTTCGCTGGACAAAGCGTTCGCGGAAGGAGCGGTGAAGATCGACAGCATCGTGAGCAAACCTGGCGCGCCGCCGCGAACTCGCACGGGTACGGGCGAACACGCGGAATATTATGCCGGCGAAGGCAAAGTGATTCTGCAAGGCGGGCAGCCGCTGGTGGTGGATAGCGTAAGAGGGAAGACGGCCGGGAAGAAACTGACCTGGTGGGCCAACGACGACCGCCTGCTGGTGGACGGCGAACCCGATAAACCCGCCCAGACCGTCATCCGAAAAAAGCACAAGTAGGATCAAGCCCGGCTCCCATAGGACAATAAAGCGTAGTGCGGATTCTTCAAACCGAGGAAATCACAAAAACATATCGCGGCCGCAAGGTAGTGGACAACGTCTCGATGTGGGTGGAGCGGGGCGAGGTGGTGGGCTTGCTTGGCCCGAACGGCGCGGGCAAGACGACCTCCTTCTACATAATTGTCGGGTTGATTTCCCCCGACGGCGGAAAGGTGAAGTTGGACGAGCGGGACATCACTCCGCTCGCGATGTATCAGAGGGCGCGGCTGGGAGTGAGCTATCTGCCGCAGGAGGCCTCGGTCTTTCGCAAGCTCAGTGTGGAAGACAACCTCATGGCGATTCTTCAGACGCGGCGGATGAACCGGCGGCAGCGCCGCGAACGGATGGATCAATTGATCGGGCAGATGGGATTGGAGCAGGTGCGGCGCAGCAAGGGCTATGTGCTTTCCGGCGGCGAGCGCCGGCGCGTGGAGATCGCCCGCAGCCTGGTGATCGAGCCCAATTTTCTGCTGCTGGACGAGCCTTTTTCCGGCATCGATCCGATTCAGGTGCTGGAACTGCAAAGAATCATCAACGATCTAAAACGGTCGGGGATCGGAATTTTGGTGACCGATCACAACGTGCGTGAAACGCTCGCCGTTACCGATCGCGCCTACATCATCAATGAAGGCAGGATTTTTCGGTCGGGGTCGCCCGACGCGCTGGGGAACGATCCGGAAGTGCGGCGGGTGTACCTGGGCGAGAATTTCAATCTGGAATGGCAGAGCGGGCGATGGCAGGTGCCGGCGGCGGAGGGAGGCTGAGGCCAGTTATGTTATTATATATACATAATTATGCCTGAGCGGACCACCATCGTTCTTCCGCCCGACCTTAAGCGGCGCGCCGTGTTGCGGGCGCGCGAGCAGGGGATCTCGTTTGCGGAACTGATCCGCCGGGCCGTCGAAGCCGAATTGGCGCCCGTTTCCAAGCTTGGCCCCGGCAAACTCACGGGCGATCCGTTTTTAGACAATCTGAAGACATTTAAGGATGGCGGGCCTAGCGACTGGTCGACTCGCATCGATGAAATTCTGTATGGAGCGCTTTCCGATGAACTTCGTGGACACGAGCGTTTTTCTCGCGCTGTATCTGGAGGACGACCAGTATCACGACGCCGCGGTGCGAGAGTGGGCGAGACGCGGAAGGTCCGTCGCAACCAGCAACCACGTACTCGACGAAATGGCGACCACGCTCGCTCGTAGGGCCGGCTATCGTTTTGCCACAGATCGTGTGGCGGAGATTTATTCGGCTCCAACTATCGAAATCGTACAATCAACGCGCGAGGACGAACTGGAGGCCTTGAGCTGGATGCGGAAGTACGCAGATCAAGGCGTGAGCTTCACGGATTGCACTTCGTTCGCCATTATGCAGCGGCGGCGCATTCGGGCGGCGCTGACCTTCGACCGCCACTTTCGCGCTGCCGGGTTTTCAGTGTTCGGCTTGGCTTAGGATCACAATCGGCTCCGGCACGGCCGACCCATCCGCCCTCGGATCCGACGCCGCGTAGTTGACGCCCGTCTTCGAATCGTGCAAAATCGCCTGGCCTCGGCCCATCTCCTGCGTATATTCGCGCCGGACCGCGAGCTTGTGGCCGCGTTTCGAAAGGTCCGCGATCGCGGCCGCAGGCACGCGGCGTTCAATCGATAACTCGCATCCGGCGGCGGTGCTCTTGGTG
The DNA here is from genome assembly GCA_036557165.1 of Bryobacteraceae bacterium. Lineage (GTDB taxonomy): Bacteria > Acidobacteriota > Terriglobia > Bryobacterales > Bryobacteraceae > Palsa-187. The sequence goes on along the minus strand of DATBIA010000074.1, from coordinate 66,744 downwards.
AACCGGGGCGATTCCAAACCCTGCTGCACGTTCATTCCGTAATCCACCACGTTGGACACGAATTGGGCGTGCGCCAGAGGCTGGTTCGCGCCGCCCATGATGCCGAAGCCGATGTGCGCATCTCCGCGCTCCATAAACGCGGGAATGATGGTGTGGAACGGACGCTTCCCTCCGGCGAGCACGTTGGGGCTTTTCGGATCGAGAGTGAAGCCCGCGCCGCGATTTTGCAACTCAAAGCCCATTCCTTTCACCGCGACTCCGGAGCCGAACTGGCTGTAGATGCTCTGAATCCAGCTCGCGATGTTGCCGTCGCGGTCCACCACGGTCAAGTACGTCGTATCGCTTCCAATGGGCTGCCCGGCCGCGACGCCGCAATTGGCTTTGGCCGGATCGATCAGCGCCGCCCGCTTGCGAGCGTACTCTTTGGAGAGCAGCGCCGCCACCGGCACATCGTGCGAACGCGGATCGGCATTGTAGCGATGCAAATCCGAATACGCTAGCTTCATCGCTTCGATGCGCTTGTGCAGTTCGGCGGCGGTGAATGGCCCTTTCGGATCCGCGGCAGAAGTCTCCATGATGTTCAGCATTTCCAGCGCGGCCATGCCCTGGCCGTTGGGAGGCAGTTCGTAAACCTTCCATCCGCGATAGTCGATGGAGATCGGCTGCACCCACTCGGGTTCGAACGCGGCGAGATCTTCGGCCGTCATGGTCCCGCCGAAGCTCTTCGAAGTGGCCAGAATCGCAGACGCGATTTCGCCCTTGTAAACGGCGTCGGGACCCTCCGATGCGATCAGCCGGTACGCGCGAGCCAGATCGGGATTGCGGAACACCGAGCCTATTGCAGGCGGCTTACCGTCCCGAAGAAACAGACGCTTCGATTCCTCATTCGTTCCGGGCCGTTCGGTGAACCATTCTTCGTGGATCGCCTCGGGCAAAGGAAAACCTTGTTCGGCGTAAGCGATCGCCGCCGAAAATAGATCCTTCCACGGAAGCTTTCCGTAGCGCTCGTGAATTGCCGCCCATCCGCGCACCGCGCCCGGAACGGTGACGCTGTGAATGCCGCTCACGGGCATGGTCTTGACGCCCTTGAGCGCGAGGAACTGTGGAGTCAGCCCGCGAGGCGCGGGGCCGGACGAATTGAGCCCTGTGAGCTTGCCGGTCTTGGCGTCCCAGTAGAGCACGAACAGGTCGCCTCCCGGGCCGTCCATCATCGGCTCGAGCACGCTCAGCACGGCATTGGCGGCGATGGCCGCATCCACAGCCGATCCTCCGGCGGCGAGAATCTGCGCTCCCGCTTGCGACGCCAGCGTCTGGCTGGTCGCAACAATGCCCTGCTGGGCGATGGTCATCGAGCGGCCGTAATTCCGGCCCACCAGGGATTGCGCAATGATCGGCGCGGCGCCCACCACAAACAGGATAACGGCTCGACGGCGGGAGAACATCACGGGAATCGTATCATGGTTGCGCAGCCCGAGTGCATTCGCATGCCCCGCATTCTCGGCATTGAGACATCGTGCGACGAAACCGCCGCCGCCGTGGTGGAGGACGGCTCGCGCATTCTTTCATCGGTGGTCAGCTCACAAATTGCGACGCACGCGCGTTATGGAGGCGTCGTCCCGGAGCTGGCCTCGCGCGAGCATCTGCGGGCGATTGTCCCGGTGGTGAGGCTGGCCCTGGAGGAGGCGAGCGCGAGCCTGGACGATCTTGCCGCGATCGCGGTGACGCAAGGGCCGGGATTGGTGGGATCTCTGCTGATCGGCATCACCTACGCCAAGGCGCTGGCGATGGCGCGCGGACTGCCCTTGATCGCGGTGAATCATATCGAGGGGCACATTCATGCGGTCGCCAGCCAGAATTCCGTGGAATACCCGGCGCTGGCGCTGGTGGTGAGCGGCGGCCACACGCACCTTTACGAAGTCCGCGAGGGATTCGTTTACCGCCTGCTGGGCAAGACGCGCGACGACGCGGCGGGCGAGGCGTTCGATAAGGTCGCGAAGCTCCTCGGGTTCGGTTATCCCGGGGGGCCCATCATCGATATGCTGGCGCCCCACGGCAACCCCGATGCGGTGCGGTTCACGCTAGCGAAAATGAAGGGCAATTCGCTGGATTTCAGCTTCAGCGGCCTGAAGACGGCGGTGCTGCGCTGGTTCGAATCGCGCGACATGGCCTCGGAGGTTGCCGCGCGGCGCGACTTGCTCGCATCCGTTCCGCGGCCCTCGGCCGAGCAGTGGCTGGCTGTCACGCCTACAGTGACGCTGGACCTGCTGGCCTCTTTCCAGAGCACGGTGATCCAAGAACTGCTCCGCCGCGCCACGATCAGCGCCGAAGAGATCGGCGCGCGGAGCCTCATCGTTTCCGGTGGCGTGGCCTGCAACACCGGCCTGCGCCATGCCATGGAAAGCAGCCATCTGCCTTATTCGGCGTTCTTCCCCGCGCCGGGGCTTTCCACCGACAACGCAGCGATGATCGCGGCGGCGGCATTTGTGAAGCTTGGCCGCGGCGAGTTTGCGGGGATGGCTCTAAAGGCGGATGCCGGGCTGGCATTGGCGTGACGGCAAGCGTTTTACGCGTTTTACACAAGGCTTGACACACAAGGCGTGGCGCGTTTGACATTCACAAACGCCTCGCGTAGCATTAAAAGTTTCCGGTCCTTCGTCCGGACGCATGCATGGGGCTTCCGGCGGAGGCGAGCGCGTTTAGCGTCAGCGGCTTAGAAGCGAGCGTTTTCCGGCGGCATCCCCAGCTCGGCACAGTGCGGGCCAGATTGTCGATATTCGGTCCAGCGGGCGCGCGGACGAACGGAAGCGCATCGGCAGTTCGCATAAGGCGCCGCTTTTGAGTGGGCGGAGCCGCATTGAAAGGGCATTGTAAAGGGGACCGGGCGTTCCAAAAGACGGCGCGGCGCGCGCCGGGCGTTGGTTGGCCGTGGTAGGTTAAGCGGCTTGTCGCGGAAACAACTTGGGAGCGCTTTGGTTCTTCACGATGATCTATGGCCGCGCCAAAACTCGTACGTCCGCATCCAGCACTCGAACCGCCGCCTGTAAAAACGATGAGGTTTAACCACTTCAAAGTGTTCACGGGGAATGCGAACCCGGCTTTGGCCGCCGAGATTTGCTACGAACTGGGCTGCCCGCTTGCCGCCGCCACTGTAAAGCAGTTTTCCGACGGTGAAACCCATCTGCAAATTCAGGAAAACGTTCGCGGCGCGGACGTCTTTGTGGTTCAGCCCACTTGTACTCCCGTCGATCGCCACCTGATGGAATTACTGCTGATGATGGACGCCCTGAAGCGCGCATCGGCGGAGCGCATTACGGCGGTGCTACCCTATTATGGGTATGCAAGGCAGGACCGCAAGGACCGGCCTCGCATGCCGATTTCGGCGCGTCTTGTCGCCAGTCTGATCGAGCGCGCCGGCGCCGACCGGATCCTGGCGCTGGATCTTCACGCAGCCCAAATCCAGGGATTTTTCGATATCCCGGTGGACCATCTGTTCGCCGCTCCCGTCATGGTCGATTATTTCGACGATTTGAAGGGCGGGAATTTGACGGTGGTGTCGCCGGACCCGGGCGGAGTGGAGCGCGCGCGGGCTTTCGCGAAGCGTTTAGGCTCGCCGCTGGCGATTATCGATAAACGGCGGCCGGAAGTGAATGTCGCCGAGGTGATGCACGTGATTGGAGAAGTGGCGGGCCAGCACTGCCTGATCGTGGACGATTTGATCGATACGGCGGGCACCCTGGTGAAGGTTGGCGAAGCGTTGAGAGCGCGAGGCGCGAAAAGCGTCCGGGCCTGCGCTACGCACGCGGTTTTATCCGGTCCGGCCGTGGAAAGAATTGAGGATTCGGAGATCGAGGAAGTGATCGTCACCAATTCGATCCCGCTGAACGAGGATGCGGATAACTGCACTCTGATCAAGCAACTCTCGGTGGCGCCGTTGCTCGCCAAAGCGATTCAATCGATCCACGAGGACGGCTCGGTAAGCACATTATTTGTATAGTGGCCAGTGGCCAGTAAGGAACGGAGATGAGGAAAGATATTACTGTGACCGCCGAGCCGCGCGAGGGGCGCGGCAAGAATGAAGCGCGGCGGCTGCGCGCATCGGGACTGGCGCCCGCCATCGTTTACGGCGTCTCCGATGGCGCCGTGGCGGTGGCCGTTAACCCGAAGGAGATCGGCCGCATTCTGCACAGCCGTACCGGACACAACACCATTTTCAACGTCGCGGTGAAAGGCGGCGAGAATACGCCCGTAATGATCGCGGCGTGGCAGAGCGATCCGATCCGGGACAATCTGCTCCACGTGGATCTCAAGCGCATCGATCTAACCAAGCCGATTACGGTGAGGGTGCCGGTCATCACGGTCGGAGAGCCGACGGGCGTCAAGGTTCAAGGCGGGTTGCACGAGGTGGTCACTCGCGATATCGAGATCGAGTGCCTGCCCGACGATATTCCCGAACAATTCAGCGTGGATGTGAGCGAGTTGATGATCGGTCAAAGCGTGCGCGCCGGCAGCGTTCCGATCCCCGCTTCCATCAAGCTGACCAGCCCGCCGGATGCGGTGATTTCGCACGTGGTGGCGTTGAAGGCCGAGGAAGCTCCGGCGGCGGCCGAAGGCGTCGAGGGCGCCCCCGCTGCGACTCCGGCGGAACCGGAAGTGATTAAGAAGGGCAAGAAGGAAGAGGAAGGCGCGGCGCCTGCGGCCGAGGAGAAGAAAAAGAAGTAGTGGGATAGGCTCACGCCTGTCCTACCGGCATGATCGACTTTCTGGTTGTCGGCCTCGGAAATCCTGGCGAAGAATACGCAAATACGCCGCACAACCTCGGGTTTTTAGTGGTCGACCGGCTGGCTGAATTGCACGCGATTCGGGTGAGCCGGAAAGAAGACATGTCGCGGGTCGGTTTAGGGTCGATCGGCGCGCGGCAGGTGGCTTTGGCCAAGCCGCAGACGTACATGAATCTTAGCGGTTCGGCCGTGCGGGGATTGCTGGAACGCTACGAGATCGGGCCGGACCGGTTGTTGGTGGTTTACGACGAGCTGGACCTTCCGTGGGGCAGCTTGAAGATTCGGCCGGAAGGCTCGGCCGCGGGACATAACGGGGTCAAGAGCTTGATCGCGAGCCTGGGGACGATGAAGTTCGCCCGCGTTCGCATGGGAATCGACCTTCCCGGCCGGGACCGCTCGGCGGGGGAGGGAAAGAAATTCGTGCTCGGCCGCTTCAGCCGGGCGCGGAAGCAGGAAGTGGAGGAAGCGGTGGCCCTGGGGGCCAGAGCCGTGGAATCCATACTCGCTGAAGGCGTCGAAAAGTCCATGGCGGTTTTCAACCGCCGCGCCCAAGGCTTACAAGAAGAGGAAGAATGAGAGTCTACGAGGAGTTGTTCATACTCAAGCCGGATACGCCGGAAGAGGAGGTCGAAACGTTCATCGGTCAGATGAAGGATCTGATCGCCAACGGCAAAGGGTCCGTGGAAAAGGCCGAGAGATGGGGCGGAAACGTTCGCAAACTGGCCTACCGGGTCCAGAAGTACAACGAGGGCATCTACGTACTGGTGCAGTTCACCTCGCCCGCGGAATTAGTGAAGGAAGTCGAGCGCCGGCTGCGCGTCACGGACATGGTGATCAAGTTCATCACGGTCCGCGTCGATGAAAGACAGAAGAAGATCGACAAGCGCAAGAAGGCGCGCGCGAAACGCGCAGCCCGTAAACCACCGCCGCCGGTTGCGGCGCCGGCCGCGCCTGTTCCCGCCGAGCCGGGTCACGCGCCCGGACTTCCCGGAATGCCAGCCGCGCCGGCCGCGCCCGAGGAGCCGGCGGAGGCCAAAAACGAGCCTGTGGCGCATGAGTAAGAGGGGAAACTAATTATGCCAGAACAGAGATCGGGTGGCGGACGCCCCATTGCGGCCTCTCAGAGGCCCACCGGCGGAGACAAGGCTCTCGGCGGAAAAAAGCAGTATTTCCGGCGCAAAAAGATGTGCCGCTTTTGCGTCGAGAAGATCGACGATATCAACTATAAGGACGTGCGCCTGCTGATGGCGTTCATCAGCGAGCGGGGAAAGATCACGCCCAGGCGCATCTCGGGCGTGTGCGCGCCCCACCAGAGGCGCCTGGCGGAATCGATCAAGCAGGCGCGCAATATCGCGCTGGTCCCGTTTTCAACTTCGCCGTAGGAAAGTAGGACAAGCTTCAGCTTGTCCATGCAACGTACGACAAGCTTGAGCTTGTCCGTTTAAAGATTGCGGCGGGGCAAGCTAAGGCTTGGCCATTGCCGATAGGCAAGCTAAAGCTTGTCCTGCGAGAGGATCTATGGAAGTAATTTTGAGAGAAGACATCGACAAGGTCGGCAACCGCGGCCAGGTGGTGAAGGTGGCGGCCGGGTATGCCCGGAATTTTCTTTTGCCCCGCCGGTTAGCCGTGCCCGCCAGCGAAGCCAACAAAAAAATCGTGGAGCAAGAGCGCCAGGCTCATCTGCGCCGGGAAGCCAAAGTTCAGGGGGACGCCCAGGATCTCGCGAAGATGATGGGGAGCCTGGAAGTGACGATCTCCCAGAAAGCGGGCGAAAACGATCAGCTATTCGGCTCGGTGACGGCGGCGGATATCGCCGCTGCGATCGAGAAGCAAGGTTTTAGCATCGACCGCAAGAAAATTCAACTGGAAGAACCCATCAAAACGCTCGGCGATTTCAAGGTTGGCGTGCGGCTGCACCGCGAGGTCGCCGTCGAAATCCCGATTCACGTCACCAGGGAAGAATAGTGGCAAGTGGTCCCTGGCCTGTGGCCAGTTTCGATCCGGGCCACTACGATGAAATTCCCACCATTGAGCTGCTACGCGCGGCCGGGCGCGGCTGGGTGGCGGCGGACCGCCGCCTGCTGAAATCCATTATTGACCGGGATGGCGCAGCCATCGCGGATATCGTCGCCTTCTCGCGCGAGCGGCGCGACGGCAACCGCGTCGATCTGGATTTGGTTGTCGCCGATCTACTGCGCTATTTCCGCGCGCCCGAAGCTCTCGACTTTTTTGTCGATGCGATCCGCCGGGAGCCGCTCGAGATCGACGATTCCATTATCGAAGCCGTACTCGCGTTCCGAGAGAAGGCCGTCGAACCGCTGCTCGCGCTCTATCGCCAGTTGGACGAGGAAGAAAGCTCGGATGTCGCCTTTCTGCTGGCGGGTCTGCGGATTCGAGATGCGCGGGTGCTCGATGGGCTGCTCGAACGGTTGGAGTTCGACGCGGCCGATGGAGCATTTTGCCTTGGTTTATACGGGGATCCGGCCGCGCGGCCGGCTTTGGAAAAAATGCTCGCCGAAATTCCCGAAGAAGATGCGGAGCTGCGCCGGGAGTTCACGTACGCCCTGGCCCAACTCGACGAGCCCGAACCGTCGTATGAGCCGCAAGCTTTCGATATTCTCGCTGAATATCCCGATCGCGAGTTGCCTGAATTCGAGGTTCTGACGGGCTCCGAGCGGATTGAGATGTTTGCGTCGGGGGACCCGGAGATTCGGGCCGCCGCGGCTTACAGTTTTTTCAATGCCGAGTTGCAAGACGACGCACGCGCGGCCCTGCTGAAACTGGCCCAATCGGACCCCGATCCGCACGTCCGCGGGCGTGCTTGGGAGTCGCTAGCCGACGCCGCAGACGCCCCGGCCATTTCTACCCAAATGATTGCGATCTTGAGCGACTCCGCGCGTCCCGTGGAAGAGCGTGGCGGGGCCGCGGTTGGTCTCTACGGCGTTGTCGAAAGACGCGAAGTTCGTTCTCGAATCGAAGCGCTCTACCAAGAGGGCGGCGAGGCCCGGGCCAAAGCTTTGGAAGCGATGTGGCGGTCGATTTACAAGCCTTTCGCGAAGTACTTCGCGCCGCATCTCGACGACAAAAACCCCGAAATTACGCGCCAGGCTCTGCGTGGCGCCGGGTACTTCCGCCTGACGTCCGAGGCGGAAAAAATCGCCTCTTATTTCGACTACGAGGATCTCCGCGAAGACGCGCTGTTCGCCTACGCAATCGCCATGCCAGGCGAAACCACCCGCGGCCGCGCCCAAGGAATGCTGCGCAAGATCGATTCCATCGCTCATTTGACGCAAGCCGAGGCCCGGTTAGTGAGATTCGGCATCGATGAACGCCTGCGCCTGTTCGGTCTCGATCCGGTGTTCGAGGCAGAATCGCCGCAGGAAGAAGACGAGGAGGAAGAGGAAGAGGCCGCGCCTCCAGCCCCGGCTTCAAAGGTCGGCCGGAACGATCCTTGTCCTTGCGGCAGCGGCAAGAAGTATAAGAAGTGCCACGGGCACTAGTCCGTCCGTGAATTACTGATTGGGGCCATCGAGCAGCCGGAAATTCACTTCTATGCTCGCCATCACCGGTACGGGTTTTCCATCCTTCATCCCGGGCTTGAATCGCCATGTCGAGACGCATTCGATCGCTTCTCGGTCCAACCCCGGGTGAAGGGAGCGAGTGACCCGAACGTTGACTGGCTTGCCCGCTTCGTCGACGATCAAGCTGAGCAGCACTGTTCCCTGAATCTTCGCCTTGCGCGCTTCCTCGTCGTAGCGCGGCTCGGGTTGATAGGTCGGGACAGGAGGGGAAACTCCTCCGCCGATGCGATACGCTCCGCCCGCACTTTCGGGATTCGTCGAAGCGGGCACGCGTCCCCAGCTAATCGTGAACGGCAACGTCTCATCTACAATCTTGTAGTCCGCGGGCAACGCGAACAGCGTTGGGTCCGGCTCCGCCCGGCTAAAGTTTTGCAGGTCCATTGTGGTGTCCCCTGCCTGGGGATTGTGGATCTTTATGCCCATCGTGATTTGGAGATCGGTCGAAGTCCAGGTTTCCGTGGTGATAACAAGCGGACCATTATTGCCCCGCGTGCTGATGGTGGTCCGCCGGCCTTGGGCGACCACTCCGCTTATGGTTTGCGGGCCGAGATCTTCCGAGACGACCGAACTGGGAGGGGCCGGAGGCGTGGGGGCCGGTGTGGGATTGGGCAGCCGTCCGCGGTGCGCGATTTTTTGTTGATGATCCAGCGCGTACCAGAATCCCGTCACCGGGTCGGCGATTTCCGCCGATGGCCAGATCGATAATTTCGGATTGGCCTCATACTCAGGGGTCATGTAGAACCTGTCCAGCCGCGTTCTTCCTTGAGAATCCCGCCAGAATCTTTCGAGACGCGTGGTATGGGTGGTGCGGGTTCCGTCTTCCAGCGTCTGAACGCGTACAGAGTGGAGCTCATAGGAAACGGGCGCCGCGAGCAGGGGTGGGCGAATCGAGTCCATGGGGCGAAATGTCGCGAATCCGCCGTCGGGAAGGCGGCGGGAGCTCACCAGAGTTTGCGCGGACGCCGCTACAGCCAAGACGGCCAACATTGCGGACACGGAATGCTTTCGCATATTTATCCTCCGACAAATGGAGTGTCTCGCTTATTCTCAAGACAAATATAATCCAGCAATTCCGTGGAGACAACCAGGGACAGCGTGAGTAGGACAAAGCTTCCAGCTTGTCCGGTTCAGAGTACGACAAGCCTCGGCCTGCTGGGGTTGCCCGCGGCTGCCAAAGGACGCGCTAAAGCTCGTCGCATATGCTATTCTTGGAACTGAAATTAACGGTTAAGAAAAGACGAGGAGTATCGATTTCCGAATGGCGTTGGCGAGAGAAGCGAAGTCCAAGGTGATTTCCCAGTTCCGGATCCACAAGACCGACACTGGATCGCCGGAGGTTCAGGTCGCTGTCCTGAGCCGGCGCATCAAGGACCTTGAAGATCACTTCAAGGCGCACGCGAAGGACCATCATTCCCGCCGTGGACTGTTGCAAATGGTCGCGCGGCGCCGGCGGTTGCTGGATTATCTGCGCAGCCGCAGTCCGGAACGCTACAAGACTCTGATTCAGAGCTTGGGCATTCGCCGCTAACGTTGGGATCGATTCTCGAGAACTGGCCCTGGCGGCCGGCCCCCCTCAGAAACCCTCCAGTCTCATCTTGATCGAAGCAGGCCGCGGCGCCAAAAGCGCGGCGGGCCCATTCGATTGGGCAAAGATTAAAAGGAAACTAAAAAATGTTGCAATCTGTTGAAGTCGACTTAGGCGGCGGGCGAATTGTCACGCTCGAAAGCGGGAAAATGGCCAAGCAGGCCAATGGGGCCGTGATCGTCCGGTCGGGCGATTCGGTGGTCCTGGTGTCGGCGTGTACCGCCCCGGAGCCGAAACCCGGCGCCCACTTTTTCCCCCTCACAGTCGACTACCGCGAGTATACATACTCGGCCGGCCGGTTCCCCGGCGGCTTTATCAAGCGGGAAGGGCGTCCCACCGAAAAGGAAATTCTCACCAGCCGTCTGATCGACCGGCCCATCCGGCCGCTGTTCCCGGAAGGATATTCGCACGAGACGCAGGTGATCGGGATGGTGCTCTCGGCCGATCCGGAGCGCGATCCGTCGACGCTGGCCATTATCGGCGCGGGCGCCGCGCTGGCGATCTCCGATATTCCGTTCGCGCACGTGCTGGGCGGAGTTCGCGTCGGCATGGTGGACGGGAAACTCATCGCGAACCCGGGCTATGAAGAGACCAAGGCCGCGAAGATCAATATCGTGGTCGCGGGAACGGACGAAGGCATCGTGATGGTGGAGTCCGGGTCGCAAGGGGCCACCGAAGCCGAGGTGCTCTCCGCGATCGACTTCGGACACGCGTGCTGCAAGAAAATCGCCGCGGGAATCCGCGAGCTGGTCGCCAAAGTGGGCAAAAAGAAGGCCGAATTCGTGCCGCCGCCGATCAATCAGGAACTCTACGACCAGATCGCCAAGGCCATTCGCGCGGAGCTTCAGGACGCCCTGAACACCCAAAAATACGAGAAGCTGGAAAGCTATCGCCGCGTGGACGAATGCAAAGAGAAGGCGGTAGAGGCGCTTCCGGAAGAACAGCGGGAAGAAGCGGGCGATCTGTTCGACCGGCTCAAAGAGCGAATCTTCCGCGACGAAATGCTCAAGGACCGGCGGCGTCCCGACGGCCGAGCCTTCGACGAGATCCGGAAAATCGACACCGAGGTCTCCGTTCTACCGCGCACACACGGCTCTTCGCTGTTCACGCGTGGCGAGACGCAAGCCCTGGTCACGGCCACCCTGGGTACGAAAGACGACGAGCAGCGGATCGAGCTGCTCGATCCGTCCGAGACTTCAAAGCGATTCATGCTGCACTACAATTTCCCGCCCTTCAGCGTCGGCGAAGTCGGCTTCATGCGCGGAGCCGGACGGCGGGAAATCGGCCATGGCGCTCTGGCGGAGCGGGCGCTCTCCGCGGTGATTCCGGACGATGAAGATTTCCCGTATACCATCCGCGTGGTGAGCGACATTCTGGAATCGAACGGTTCCAGCTCGATGGCTTCGGTTTGCGGCGCGACGCTGTCGCTGATGGATGCGGGGGTGCCGATCTCGGCGCCGGTCGCGGGCATCGCGATGGGTCTCGTGAAGGAAGGCGACGCATACGCCGTGCTCACCGACATCGCCGGGGCGGAAGATCACTACGGCGATATGGATTTCAAGGTGGCCGGCACCCGCGATGGCATCACGGCGCTTCAGATGGATATCAAGGTGCCCAACGTCACCAGCGCCATTATGAAGGAGGCGTTGGAGCAGGCTCGCCGCGCGCGCCTGTTCATTCTCGACAAGATGAACGCGTCCATCGATAAACCGCGCACCAACCTGTCGCCCTACGCTCCGCGCATCTTCTCCATGCAGATTCCGACCGACAAGATTCGCGAGTTGATCGGCCCGGGCGGCAAGGTGATCCGCGGCATCGTTGAGGCCACCGGCTGCAAGATCGACGTGGAAGACGACGGTAGCGTGAAGATCTTCTCCGCCGACGGCGCCGCCGCCGACCGCGCGATCCAAATGGTCACCGATATCTGCGCGGTGGCGGAGGTCGGCAAGACCTATCTGGGCAAGGTGGTGCGGATCGTCGATTTCGGGGCGTTTGTCGAAATCTTCCCCGGCACCGACGGCCTGCTGCATATTTCCGAGATTTCGGAAAGCCGCATCAAGCAAGTGCGCGATGAATTGAACGAAGGCGACCAGATCCTGGTGAAGGTGCTGGCGCTGGAAGGCAACAAGATCAAGCTCAGCCGCAAGGCAATCCTCAAGGAGCAGCGGGACAAGCTAAAGAAGGAAGAGGCGGGGAAGGCATAGCCCCGAGCGGCTAGGCTCGGTGCGCCGCCGTTTGCGATTTCGTACGGTCGCCAGCCGATGTCCGAAGGCCGGTGGGATTTTAGCGCGGCAAAGAGGGTCTCTGACTTCCTCCTATGCCGCGCTGCCATGCTTTACCAGCCGATGAGCCTCCTGATTGGAGAGACACGGTAAACTCCGGTGAGGATCGCGTCGGCGGCGATCGCCGTAAGAATCCCCTTCCATTTGTAATCGAGCGGCGCGAAAATCGCGGCAGCGGCGGCCGCCGAACCCACACCAAGCCTGATTCTTTGCTCCAGATCGTCCATTAGATCTCCTTCCTACGAAGCGTGGATGGGGTCGGCACGACTGGTGTTTCAGTCCGGCATGATTTTTCGACTACGAATTCCGCATCGCCGCCCCGCCGTATCCAGTGCGCGGAATCGTGAGCCGTTCCATCGTCACCGCCCCTCCACGTACTTGTGCCGCTCGATGGATAATAGAAAATGCCGACGATCAAACGTGTCGATGGCTCGCACAGGTTTTTCTTTTACAGCTTCGACTGCAATGAGCCTCGGCATGTTCACGCAGAGGGAAGAGCGGCTTTGCAAGTCTTGGCTCGATCCCTTGACTTTGGCGAGCAATGACGGTTTCTCGGCGCGGGAACTGGGTCAGATCCGCCAATTGATCGCGGCGAATCGAAAGCCGCTTCGAATGAGCATTGCGATTAGCGCAGAACCGCGAATCCTGGATGTGGAGGTTTCAGATGACCTCATCACGGCGCGCCTGACCGACGGGCGGACGATCAGTGTGCCCCTAAGCTGGTCTTGGCGCCTCTCCGAAGCCAGTGCAGAGCAGCGAGCGAAATTCGAGATCCTGGGAAAGGGCCAGGGCGTCCGATGGCCCGAAATCGACGAGGACATCAGCGTGGCTGGAATGTTGTCCGGTGTTCCAGGCCGTCGCCCAGCGATTGCTTAGAGCCTACTGCTCAGGTGACGGAGCTGGCTTCCTACCCTTAGCCGCGTTGCCGTTCGGCAGCCGGAACGCCATGAATTCCGCCTGATTACGTCCGTTGATGTTGCCGCCGATCCCGATCGCGATATATTGCACCCCGTTCACCATATACGTCATGGGGCCGCCGGTCGCTTGCGCCGGCATATAGACCGCGCCAACGTCCTGCCCGGTCGCCTTGTCGTAGGCCCGAAGCATGGCGCCCTTGCGGCCATCGTCCATCGTCACGACGCCCTTCTCTCCGGCGATGACCAGTGTCTTGGTCACCAGCGTGATCGCCGCGCCGCCGCGTCCGGTGCGCGGAATCGTCAACCCTTTGAGGGCCGGATTATTGCGGACGTTGTCCGGCGTGTCGCCGTGCGGGACGTGCCAGAGAATTCTCCCCGTCTTCAGGTCGATCGCCGAGATCTGCGAATAGGGCGGCTTCACCAGCGGCAATCCTTCCACCGTCAGCGAGCCTTGTGCGCCCGGGGCCCGCCCGGAAATATAGCCGACATCAGAACGGGTTCCCGAGGGCACCAGACCCATGCCGATAATTCCGTGGCTGGAGCCGACATAGACGATGCCGGTTTCCGGGTCGATCGAGCCGCCCATCCAGTTGGAGCCCGAGAGCGACGAGACCAGCGTCGCCCAAGGACCTTCGGGCTTGCTCACCACCGGCGGCGTAAAGATCGGACCCATTTTGTAATGCTTCACGATGTCCAGCGCCTCTTTGTGCAGCTCGGGAGTGAAGTTGATCAAGTCGCTTTCATCGACGCCCTGCCTCTCATAGGGCGGAGGAGCGGTGGGGAACGGTTGTGTCGGAGAATACCACTCGCCGGGAACGTCGCCTTTCTCCACTGGACGCTCCACGATGGGCCATACCGGCTCGCCGCTCTCACGGTTCAGCACGTACAGGAAGGCTTGCTTACTGGGCTGCGCCACCACGGGGACTCGCTTGCCCTTGATCTGGACGTCCGCCAGGATCGGCGGCGAGGGGTTGTCATGATCCCAGATGCCGTGATGGACGAACTGGTAATGCCAGCGGCGCTGACCGGTCTCGAGGTCCAACGCAACCAGGCTTTCGCCGAACAGGTTATTGCCGGGGCGCGGTCCGCCATAAAAATCGCCCGTCGGTTCTTCTACGCCGACGTACACGACCCCGCGCGCCTCGTCGATCGAGGACTGTCCCCAAGCGCCCGTATTTCCGGTGTACGACCAGGAGTCCTGCAGCCAGGTATCGAATCCAACCTCACCCGGCTTGGGGACGGTATGGAAGATCCACTTACGCTTGCCCGTGCGGACGTCGTACCCGCGCACAAATCCTTTTACGTTGGTCTTGCTTGTCGGCACGCCGCCGGGTTTGTGGGCGGCGCCAACCACGATCGTGTTTCTGCCGATCATTGGGGTCGCGTGGATGCCGATCTCGCTGCTCATCGGATCGATCTCCTGATCGTCGTCCATTTTGAGATCGACAATGCCGTCCACGCCAAAGCTAGGGACGCGATTGCCGGTCTTTGCGTCTAGCTCCACCATGCGATAGCCGGTGGTGAAGTAGACGATGCGTTTGTCGTCGCCATCCGCCCAGTACGCGAGTCCGCGGCCAGAAAGACGCCGGGGCGAAACTTCCGCTCGCCTGCCTTCGTCTTCGCGATGGGTCCACAGCAACTCGCCGTTGGCGGCATTGAGCGCGATCACATCGCGCCGCTCCCCGGCTGTGGAGTAAAGCACCCCGTCGATAACCAGCGGCGTCGACTCCAGATTCGTCTCCGGCGCCGGACCCAGATTGGCGGTGCTGAAGGTCCAGGCCACTTCCATCTTGGAGAAATTGCCGGCGTCGATCTGGCTCAGCGGCGAGTAACGCGTATTTCCGCTATCCCCGCCGTAGGAGGTCCAATTCCCGTTGGGGGCGCCCTGCTGGGTCCTGGCGGGAATCGACAGCAGGAGGAGAAATGCGGCCGCGCCGCTAAGGACCGGGACAATGTTGAGCAATCGCTTGGTTCTGGACAGTGACATCGTTGGCTTCCTCCTCGCCTTGCGCGAAGACGACAGGACGAGTTTACACCATTCGCAACCGGAGCTTGGTTTCGGGCTGCAGGAGACACGGGCTGCAGGAGACCGTAGAACCCGGCGCTCGTTTCGTATAAACTAAAGGCCGATTGAAGAGCGGACGACTTCTCATAGCAGCGACCTTGCTTTGGATGGCAGCCGGCGCCCGGGCGCAATCCTGGAAACCCGTGTTCACCCCCGATGGTCAGCCGGATTTTCAGGCAGTCTGGAACACGGCGACGCTGACTCCGTTGGAGCGCCCCGCAGAGTTCGCTGGAAAAGAGTTTCTCACTGAGCAGGAAGCCGCCGCCTACGAGAAGCGCGTTCTGGGGGAAGTCAATAGCGACCGGCGCGATGGCGGTCCCGAGGCCGATCTGCGCCGCAACTATAACGAGTTTTGGCGCGATCGAGCCACCGGTGTGGTCGCCAGCCGCCGCACCTCTATCGTGATCGACCCGCCCGACGGCAAAATCCCCTCAAGGCCGGACGCGCTCAAGAGGCGTATCGCCGCAAATCAATCGCTCACCGCCGGCGCCAGCCGTGGCCCGGCGGGCCCGGAAGATTTGGCGCTGCGTATCCGTTGCATCTCGCGCGATCTACCGATGATTCCATCACCGAACAATAATTTTCTGCGGATTGTCCAGGGCGCCGGATTTGTCGCTATCGATCAGGAGATGATGCATGAATGGCGGCTCATTCCTCTGACCACTCGCTCGCATGCCGATTCCCGTGTTCGCGGATACATGGGCGATTCGCGCGGCCATTGGGAAGGCGGGACGCTGACGATCGACACCACGAATTTTATCGGCGTTAACAATTTTTACGGCGCGGACGAAAACATGCACCTGATCGAATGGCTGACGCGCACCGACCCCGACACGCTTATCTACCGCTTCACTGTGGACGATCCAACGGCTTTTACCAAACCCTGGACGGGCGAGCTTTCCTTCAGTAGAAGCAACGATACGCTATTGGAATATGCCTGCCACGAAGGCAACTACACGATGACGAATATCCTGGCCGGCGCTCGCGCGGCGGAGAAACGATAGGTCCGCGCGATACTTCTTCCTCGTCCGCGTTGGAGCCAAGCTAAATTGGGTTCGAAACAGTTCATGCGAGAATGAATCTGCCTCCGCATGCCTGAAAAAGAGACCACGCGCCTGGAGGCGTTCAGCGACGGCGTTTTCGCGATTGCGATCACGCTATTGGCGCTGGAACTGAAGACGCCCCATCTCGCGGGGCAGGAGGCGCAGTCGCACTCCCTGGCCGCGGGTTTGCTGGGTCAATGGCCCAGTTATTTCGCTTTCGTCACCAGTTTCTTTACCGTTCTGGTGATGTGGGTGCACCATCACTTGATCTTCCGGCTAGTGCGGCGCTCCGATGTTACTCTGCTGTTCGCCAATGGTTTTCTGCTGATGCTGGTGACGCTGGTGCCATTTCCCACCGCGGTGGTGGCCGAATATTTGGAGACGCCGGCCGCCCCAGCCGCTTGCAGTCTGTATGCGGGAATCTTCCTGCTGGTGGCGATCGGCTACTCCCTTCTCTTATGGGCGGCGTTCCGCGATTCGATCCGCGATCCGCGCGCCTCCGAGGCCACCATGGTTCGCCTGCGGCGCAGCTACCGGTTTGGTCCTCCCGGTTATGTCGCGGCCGCCATAGCGGCGCCATTCAGTCCGTGGCTGGCGATGGGAATCTGCACCGCGTTATGGATTCTATGGGCGCTTACCACACGCGAGTGTTGAGTCCGCCACTCGGTGATATGATGTGCTGCCATGCGCCGATGGATTCTCGCTGCCTTCTTGTTGACTATCCTGGCGGGTCAAAATCGCCCGCCAGCCGTTTCTTCCCTCCGGTTATATGTGTTCGACTGCGGCCGGCTGAAGAGCGCTAATCCCCAGGCTCTGCTGGACCACGGCGTGACTACGACGGATATGTCCGTTGCCGCGTATCTCATCGTCCACCCGCGGGGAACGCTCCTCTGGGATACAGGGGTCATTCCCGACGATCTCGTGAAACCGGGGGGCACGACCGAGGCGCGGGCCACTGTCTCCAAGACGCTACGCGGCCAGTTGGCGGAGATCGGATACAAACCAGCCGACATTACGTATCTGGCGCTTTCGCACAATCACTACGACCATTCCGCGAACGGAAACGAGTTCGCGGGCTCAACATGGCTGGTGAGCAAGGCGGAGCGCGACGTGATGTTTCCCGAAAAGCCGCCCGAGAAGGCAAACACCGCGGCTCCGAGGTTCGCCGCTCTCAAGAACAGTAAAACGAAGATCATCGATGGCGACTATGACGTCTTCGGCGATGGCGCTGTGCGCATCATTGCCACCCCCGGCCACACGCCGGGCCATCAGTCGCTGTTCGTCAAACTGGCCAAAACCGGGCCGATCGTGCTCAGCGGCGATTTATATCACTACCCTGTGGAATTCACGGACCGCGACTTCAACTACACAGGCGGTCAGGTTTCCGCCACGGAGAAAGCGTCGCGCGCCAAGCTCGATGCCCTCATGAAGGAAGCAGGCGCGAAATTGTGGATTCAGCACGATCTGCTCACGTTCAATCAATTGAAGAAATCGCCGGAATACTACGAATAGCGCCGAAAAGGCCGACGCGGGATGGGGCAGGCCATCGTCGTTTGGGCCGCCTGAGCACAGAAAGACGGCAGGCGACCAAAACCGATCGCTTGCCCCACGCGCGTTCAGTCGCGCGCGCCCGGAGGCGCGGCGGTTTTGATGATGGTCAGGGGCGCTGGCGGAGCATTCAAAGGATTCAGCTTGCCGCCGAGCTTGAAACTCCACACCAGATCGCCGCGCGCCTCGCGAGATCCGTCGCGGCTGCCGCCCGCGGCGATCGCCACGTACTGCTCGCCGTCGATTTCATAAGCGGCGGCGGGCGCGTCCGCGCCGAAGCCGGTTTGAAAACGCCAGAGTTCCTTGCCGGTCTTCGAATCGAATGCGCGGAAGAAGCCGTCGCTTCCGCCGTGGAACAGCAATCCACCCGCGGTGGCCAACACGCCGCTGCCGAATCCCGCGGGATATGGCACTTCCGCTTGCCAGACTTTCTTGTTGCTGCTGGAATCGATCGCGGTGATCAGCCCATATTCGCGGCTGCCCGGGATGCTGACGCGTCCCGTTGGACTGAATTTGCGCGTGGCGACTTCCGTGGCGAAGAATAAATAGCCGGTTCGCGGATCGTACGCCCCCGGCGCCCAATCGCCCGAAGCGGAAGGTTGAGCGATATTGGTGTCGCTCCAGACCGGCGTGAACATACAGCCGCGCTGGAAGCCCTGGATGGGCTCGGCGCATTGCGGCGCGGTGGGATCCCCGCTGGGAACGGGCTGCGACGCAGCGGTCTTCTGGCGCTCGTCCTGCGGCACGGGCCTTTCCTCGATGGGAAGCAGCGGCTTTCCGGTGATGCGATCGAGAATGTACACCCAGCCTTGCTTGGAATGCGCCGCGAGAGCCTTGCGCATCTGACCGTCATAACTTCGATCGAACAGAATCAGGGGAGTGGGCATATCGAAGTCCCACAGGTCGTGATGGACGCTTTGGAAATGCCAGCGATATTTGCCGGTCATGGCGTCCAGCGCCACCACCGAACAGGTATACAGATTATCTCCGCCGCGCTTGGAGCCGTTGTAGTCGGGCCACGGATTGCCGGTATTTACGTAGATCAGGCCGAGATCTGGATCGATGGCCGGCTGCACCCACATCGCCCCGCCTCCGGTCTTCCACGACTCGCCTTCCCATGTATTGTTGCCAGGCTCGCCCGGCCCGGGGACCGCGTCCCAGCGCCAAACCTGCTCGCCCGTCTTGGCGTTGTGAGCGGTCAGACGGCCGCGCAGGCCGCCGTCGCCGCCGGAAATGCTCATGTAAACCAAGCCCTTGTAGTAAGTCGGCGGGAACGCGACGTACTTGCGAAATCCTTTCGGAACATCTTCGCCGATTTCGTGACGCCAGGCGAGCTTGCCTGTCTTTTGATCGACGGCATAGAGATACGTCACAGGCTCGGGCTTTTCGGGCGGCGGCGTGCCGGCGGAGACTTTACGGATATCCTGATACGCTCCGAAAACCATCCCTTCGCCGAGTCCCACGCCCCTCTTGGCTTTGTTGTCGGGCGTTTTCGGATCGGCGCCGGGAGAAAACTTCCACAAGATATTGCCTGTTTTGCCGTCGATCGCGAACAGATCCTGCTCGCCTGTGGGAAGATAGATCACGCCGTCCTTCACCACGGGAGTGGCTTGCTGCGAAAAGCCCGCGCCGAAGCCGGAGTTCAAGCGCGCCATCCACGCGCCCTTCATCGTCTTGACGTTCGATGTGTCGATCTGCGCGAGAGTGGAGTAGCGCGTGTTTCCCCAATCGCCGCCGACGAGCGGCCATTCCACACTGGGGGGCTTGCGGAAATCGGGCGTCTGCGCAAATAAGCCCGCGGCCATAGTGAAACCGATAATCGCTTGAGACTTCACATCGCCTCCTATTTCGGAAAAGGTGTGAGCTGGGGCTTCGTTCCGGCGGCGAGCGGAGATCTCGCCGTATTCATAATCATCGACAGATAAGTATAATAACCCTCCAGGCTTGCGGCCTCCACGATACCCGGTTCGCCGAATTTCTCGAGCATGCGGGCGTAAGTCGCATCGCTGACGCTTTGGCGATGTAGCAGTTCGGTGCAGAAGTCGTACAGCAAGCCTTCGTCCTCCGCCATGTTGTCCGGGCGACGGCCGTCGGCGACGGCCGCGATGATGGCGGGACTCAATCCGGCGCGCGTCGCGGCGGCGCTGTGAGCGTTCCATTCGAAATTGTTGGTCCATTCGCGCGCCGCGATCAGAATTGCAAATTCGTTGAGCTTCGGGTTCAGCGCGCTGTTGGTTTGATTGTGCAGGCGCAGTTGCAGCGAGGGAACGATCAGGTCCGGGACCCTGAGGATCACCGACCAAGGCGGTCCGGTCAAATCCTGATTGCGAAGCTGCTTGTATTCCTGGACGGCTTTCTTCTGCGCTTCCGTCATCTTGTCCGCGGGGATGGGCGGCATCCGGTCCTGAGCGAAGACCGCTCCCCCGGTCCATAAGGCCGCTGAAAACAGAAAACAGAAAAACGCTCGCATTTATGCCTCCCGCTCACATCGAGGGGAATCATATCATGCGTCGCGGCGCCCTATTCGTTCCGCAATGCGACCACGGGATCGACCGCCGCAGCTCGGCGCGCTGGAAGATACGCGGCGAGCAAGGCGGCCCCCGCCAGCAGCGCCGTAACAGCGGAAAACGTGGTCCATTTTACGACGACAACGCCGTATAGCGCGCTCGACAATGCCCGCATTAGGAAATACGCGGCGGGCGCGCCAATCGCCAGCCCGGTCCCGGCCACACGGAAAGCCTCTCCCAAAGTCATTTTCAAAATATCGGATGTCGCGGCTCCCACGGCGATTCGGATGCCGATCTCTCTGGTCCTTTGACTGACGAAATACGAAATGACTCCGTAAATTCCGGTGAGCGCCAGGAAGAGAGCGATGGCGGCATTATTCTCCATGACTCCGACGGCCGCCTGAACGCCCGATCGCTCCTCTGAATAGAATTGCTCCATACTTTTCATCTGAAATACCGGCTCGCTCGCATCAACCTCTCGAACCTTCGCAATGACAGAGGTTTCCACCTGTCTGGGATCGCCCGCGGTGCGCACCAGCACGCGCGCGTCCACCATCGGCTTTTGCCGGTAGGAAGTGTAGGCGGCCGGCTCCGGCTCATTGGTGAACCACTGAATCGTGTCGCCGCAAACGCCAACGATGGTGAGCCACGGAGATTGCCCGAAGCGGACTCGGCGCCCGATCGGGTCGGAGCCCGGCCAGTAGCGATCGGCAACGCTCTTGCCGATCACAATCACGGGGGTCGAGCCGGCGGCGTCGCGTTCCTCGATGGCGCGTCCGGCAATCAGGGGCAATTGCATCGTCCGGAAATAACGTGCGTCGACGATTCGAATGTCGGGTTTCGGATCGCCCGCCATCGGATCGGGGCGGCCCTCGATCTTAAAATCGGCCGCCGTACCGTTGTCCATCTCCAGGGATGCGCTTTCCACGCTGGGGATGGCCGACAGCTCGCCCAGCAGCCGGTTAAAAAACCCGGCAATGGCGGGGTCGTCCGAGTACGCTTGCTTGGCTAACGAAATCTGAGCCGTCAGCAAGTTGGCCGAATTGAATCCGACATTCAACCGCAGCATGCGGTGAAACGTGTCGACCATCGCCCCGGCGCCCACCAGCAAAAGCAAAGCCATCGCCATCTCGCCGGTTACCAGCAAGTTCCGCATGCGGTGGCCCGAGTCGCCGGCGACGCTCCGGTTTCCTTGAGTGAGCGCCTCGGTCAAGGACGGCGAAGAACGCCCGCCCAGCAGGTGCGCGATCGCGGGCAAGCTGCACAATATGCCGGTAAGCAAAGAAAGGGCGATAGTAAACAGAACCACTGTGGAATCGATGCGCAACTGCTTCAAACCGGGAACAATCCGGTAGACCATCGCCGGGAACGAGGCGCGATTGGCGTCGTTCATCCACATGACGGCGACCAAAGCGGCGGCGCCTCCGGCGAGAGAGAGCAGTACGCTCTGAGCGCATAACGATCGGGCGATCCTCAGGCGGCTCGCGCCAAGAGACGCTTCGATGACGATGGTTTTCCGCCGGTTCATCGCCTGAGCAAGCTGGATGTTGGCGATGTTCGCTCCAGCCAGCAGCAACAGAAAGAGGGACGCGACGAATAGAACCTCGATAAAGCGGTTCGTTACGCTCTCGGCCAGTTGGCGCAAAGGCGCGACGGCCGCGCTCCAGCCCGCATTGGTCCTTGGGTATTCTCGTTCCAGCGCGGCAGCCAGGCTTCGCATCTCCGCATCGGCTTGCGCGGCATTCACGCCCGGTTTCAGCTTTCCGACAGCCAACTGAGTGCGATCGACACGGTCGGCTCTTTCCGCGGGAGTCAGTGTAAGAGGAACCCAAACGTCGGCGGCCAGAGGGAAATCGAAATCCTCCGGCATTACGCCCGCGATGGCATAGTTCTGGCCTCCGAGCGAGATCGTCTTACCCGCGATATCCTGCGCCGACGCAAACCGGGTGCGCCACAATCCCTCGCTTAAAACCGCGATATGGGCGTTTCCCGATTCGCTCTCCGAAAATGTCGTGCCGATGTCCGGCTTCATTCCGAAGATCTGAAAGAAGTCCGCGCCCACGCGCGCTGCTTGAACGGGTTCCGGGCGGTCTGCCGCAGTGATATTGACAGTCCAGTATTCATAGGCGGCAAGGTATTCGAAGGTGCGGTTCTGCCGTTTCAGGTCTTCAAAGTCGGCGGGGTCGATTCCTGCGCGACTGAGGCCGTTCTTCGGGAGGGCTCCCCAAACGGTCACGATCCGATTGAGATCAGGGTACGGGAAAGGATGAAGAACGATCCCATTCACCGCGATGAAAGATCCCGTGTTCGCTCCGATGCCCAGAGCCAGCGCCAGAATGCTCACCGCCGTCGCGATGCGGCTCTTTCTCAGAACGCGATAGGCATACAGGAAGTCGCGCAGCATGGGAGGCTTGGAGCAAGTCTCCTTCCGCGCCAACCCGTAACAGAACAAACGGGCAAGCCTTGAGTGACAGCGGCGGCGTGTCCATTCCTGGGACGCCGATGTCCGCCGACATCGTGGCCGCCGCGCCTAATGAGAGATCGTGGGCTGCCGGAAGAGCGCCAGTTCCGGCGGCTTCTCCACGGAGGTCAAGCGCGTCTTTTTGTCGAAGTACGCTTTGATCACATCGCGCACGATCGGCGCGGCGAGATAGCCATGCTCGCTGGCCTCGTACAACGCGACCACCACGATCTCCGGGTGGTCGCAAGGCGCGAATCCGACGAACCAGCCGTTGTCTTTCAGCTCGTTGGCAAGGGCCCGATTGGATTTCGCCAGTTCATTGGAAATGCGCTGCGCGCTGCCGGTTTTGCCGCAAACCTGAATTCCGTTGATGTGCGCGGAGGCGCCGGTGCCGCCTTCGTTCACCACGCCGTACATTCCGGAAACGACGGTGGCGATGTTCTCCGCGTGCAGATCCCCATGCCGCGGAGACTCAGGCGTTGTTTCCTTCACTAGATGCGGCCGATGCCATTCGCCTCCCATCGCCATTCCGCCGATTGCGGTCGCCAACTGAATCGGCGTGACGGTCACCGGCCCCTGGCCAATGGCCACGGAAATGGTTTCGCCCGCGAACCATTTCTCGCGCTGCGTGCGCAACTTCCATTTGGTCGATGGAATCACGCCTTCGGCTTCAGAGGGCAGATCGATGCCCGTCTTTTTTCCCAACCCCGCCATTTGCGCATACTGGGCGATGGTGTCGATGTTCAGCCGGTTTCCGACGTTGAAAAAATAAACATCGCAGGAATGCACGATGGCGTGATGCAGATCCAGTGTGCCGTGGCCCGTCCTCAGATCGCAGTGAAAGGTTTTTCCATAGAAGACGGCGCTGCCAGGGCAGTAAAACGTTGTGCTGGGCTCAAGCGCACCCGTCTCCAAACCCGCCAACGCGACAATCGGTTTGAACGTAGAGCCCGGCGCGAACTGCGCCTGAATCGCGCGGTTCATCAGCGGCTTGTCGGGATTTTCGATGAGGTCGTTCCAATCTTTGGATTTGACATGCCCGCTGAAAATCCCCGGATCGAAAGTGGGCCGGCTCACCATGGCCAGCACTTCGCCATTGCGCGGGTCCAGAGCCACCACGGCGCCTTTGCGATCTTCCATGGAAAGTTCCGCCACAGCCTGCAAATCCAGATCGAGCGTGGTTTGCAAATTCCGCCCCGGCGTGGCTTCGACGTCTTCCAACACCGCGCGCTCGTGCATCATGTTGTCCACCACCACACGGCGCTGGCCATCGACGCCCATCAGGATGTCGTTGTACTGGCGCTCCAGCCCGAACTTGCCCACGCGCTCGCCTTGAGAATATTTCGCGAACTCGGGGCTGTTTAAATCCTGATCGCTCACCTCGCCCACGTAGCCGATGACGTGCGCGGCGAGGCCGTTTTGCGGATACAGACGGCGGGGCGTCTGTACCAGCTCCATCTCGGGGAAGGTTTCCGGATCGCGATGCGATTCGACGAATGCCAGGTCGCGCGGCGTCAATTCCTGTTTGAGGGGAATCAAGGCGAACCGCGAGCGGGAGGCATAACGGGCAACCAGCGTCTTCACCTCGTCCGGATCCATGCTCAGCCCGGCGGCGATAGCGTCCAGATGCTCCTTCTTTAAATTCTCTTGCGAGAGCATGACCGTGAAGGACGGTTGATTGTCGACGATGACGCGGCCGTCGCGGTCTAGGATTTTGCCGCGGGGAGCCGGCAGCGGCACGGTTTTTACGCGATTGCGCTCGGCCAGCTCGCTGTTGACTTCGTGATCGCGTACTTGCAGAATCCAGAAGCCGGCAAGGAGGAATAGGAACACCGCGACGACGGCATATTGAAAGATCGCGATGCGCCCGAGGGCGAAGCGCGTGTCGTCGCGCAGCAGGCGAGCGGATGGCTCACGGGCCTGCTCCCTTTCGGGATCGAGCGGATAATCCGGGGGGACCAAGCTTACTCCGTAGCCTTCAGTTTATCCAAGATATGGAACAGCGGCACGGCGACGGCTGCATTCAGCGCCGCGAGCACCACCGTTCGAACGGGATCGAAATCCAGCGCCTGGCCAAGGAGCCCCCGCCCCAGCACCCAATAGAAGAATTCGTGAAAGAAGTAAAAGAAAAAGGCGAGAATCGCCCGCACTCCAGGGTTGCGGACGTCGAACCGCTGGCTCACAGAGGCCGTGAAATAGCCCACCAGCGTCTTCACGATGCCGTACATGCCAAGATAATGATGCGACAGCGAATCCTGGGCGAGGCCCACGCTCGCGCCGTAAAGAAGGCCCGCGACGGGCGAGCGGCGCGTTAGGGCAAAGTACACCGTCACCAACAGAGGCAATTCCAAATAAGCCAGGTCGGTGACGAAGCGCGGCACATAAACCTGAAACAGAATGGCGGCGAGCGGAACCCCGACGATGACAATCCAATGGAATTTCGAGCTTCCGGCGGCGCTCGTGGAGTCTCGAAATCCGCCACGGGGCGCGGTCATGGATTTGGCGAGGACGCCGGCGCCGGGCCCGGGGGACGGGCCGCTTTGTCGGGCGCCGCATTGAAATTCGGCGCGGGGCTATTCTTGTCCCCGAATTTGTGGTTCTGGGCGGCGCCGATGGCCCGGTCGCGCTGCACCAGACGGTCTAGATCCGTAGAGGCGGACTGGGAAGCGGCGGCGACTCCTCCGCCCGCGCTGCCGGATTGGTTCGAGACACCTTTCGATGGGTCCGCGGCCGGCGCATCCCCAGGCGGAGGGAGCAGATGCACCGGTTGATTCGGCAGAGGCGCTTCCGTGATCGTCCCATGCACTCCGTCCAAAACGATCAACACATCCTCAAGACCGCTCTGCATGCCGCTGGGCGTCAGGTAAATCTCTTTCTGGCTTTTGCCTGGCCGGACCACGGTCACTTGCCCCACCAGAATGCCGCGCGGAAAAATCAGGTCGTCGCCGGAGGTCAGAAACCATTCGCCTTGCTCCACCGTTTCTTCGTTTTGAATGTAATCCACGATTACCGTGCTCTGCCCCTGGCCTTTCAGAGTGCCATGCGCGCGATTTTTCTGCGATACGACGCCGGCGGCGAACGACGGGTCGGTGATCAGGAGCACGTTGGCCGCGTGCGGGAACACATCGATCACCTTGCCGACGATTCCCTCCGGCTTGATCACGGCCATGCCCTTCTGAATCCCGTCGGCCGCGCCGCGGTCGACGATCACCGCTCTGCCGTTAGGATCGGTGGTGTTGCCGATGACTCGCGCGGCCAGCGTCTTCGATTGCGAGGTTTTCTGGAAAATCGCCAGCGCGCTCGCGCGGTCCGCGGTGGAGAGCTGCGCGCGCAGATATTGATTTTCCATTTCCGCGCGGTCCAGGTCCGTCTTCAGGCGCTTGTTTTCGTCCCGGACGTTTAGCAGCAGAAAATAGTCTTTGAAAAAATCGGCGAAACCCCCGCGCCCGCCCTCGATAAATCGCGCCAGCGGCGTTACCGCGGTCACGGCCCAAATGCGAATCAGGCGAACGTCCTGTCCGCTCTTCACCTGATATGCCAGCAGGGCCAGTTGCGCAAGCAGCGCCGCCAGCAGGACGGATAGATTGCGGTAGCGATTGAGGAAAAAATCCATTCTCAACCAAAGGACAAGCCGACGCTTGTCCTACTCTACTAATCGATCGCGATGCGCCTCAATAGCTTAAACTCCGTGAGCATTTTAGCCGTGCCGAGAACGACGGCGGCCAATGGATCTTCGGCGATGGACACCGGGACGCCCGTCTCCTGCCGGATTCTCCGGTCCAGGCCTTTCAGCATCGCTCCCCCGCCGGTGAGCACGATTCCGCGGTCGCTGATGTCGGCGGAAAGCTCGGGCGGCGTCCGCTCCAGCGCCACTCGAATCGCGTTCATGATCGTCGAGACGTTCTCCGCCATTGCGTCGCGAATTTCGGCGTCGTCGATGGTGATCGTCTTGGGCAGCCCTTCCAGCACGTTGTGCCCCTTGATTTCCATCGTTAGAGGCTTGTCCAGCGGATAGGCCGAGCCGATCTGAATCTTGATCTGCTCCGCCGTGCGATCGCCTATCAACAGATTGTATTTGCGTTTCAGATACTGGACGATCGACTCGTCCATTTCATTGCCGGCCACGCGCACCGAGCGGGAGTAGACGATGCCCGAAAGCGAGATCACGGCGACATCGGTGGTGCCGCCTCCGATATCGACAACCATGTTGCCGGAAGGCTCGGTGATCGGCAGGCCCGCGCCGATCGCGGCCACCATGGCTTGCTCGACAAGATAAACTTCGCTGGCCTTGGCGTGATAGGCCGAATCGACCACCGCGCGCTTTTCGACCTGCGTGATTTCGCTGGGCACGCCGATCATGATGCGCGGATGCACCAGCATCTTGCGCCCGTGCGCCTTCTGGATGAAGTAGTTGAGCATGCGCTCGGTGACTTTGAAGTCCGCGATGACGCCGTCTTTCATGGGCCGGATGGCGACGATGTTGCCTGGCGTTCGGCCCAGCATGTCCTTGGCCTCTTTTCCCACTGCCTCCACTTCATTGGTGACCTTATTGATAGCCACAATGGACGGATCGTTCACCACCACGCCTTTGCCTTTGGCGTAGACCAGGGTGTTGGCAGTGCCCAGGTCTATGGCGAGATCGGAGGAAAAGAGACTAAACAACGAACGCAGATTCATAACAGGAACGGTACGTGAGGACTACTGGAGAGGTTAGGCGCCCACGCTTCCTATGAAGCGTACCATAGCGCCTACACGCGAGCAAGATTTTGTTTTATTTTCAGCAAAATATCGGAGAAGGTCCGCGGACGTCCGGCTTCACGCAGAAGGCCGGTTCTGCTTCCGCTCTTCCGCCGACAGACGGCGCGCCGTTCAACCCAGGTGCTGGCGGAACGATTTCCAGAGTGGACTCTAGGGGAAAATTCGGCTGAAATAGTAATTTACGCTCCAAACATGTATTCCACTATGAAGACAATCTTTGGGATCTCCGTTGGTCTCTTGGGCCTGTTCGCCTGCGGAATAATGGCCCAGACACAACGGAGCTCAGGCGCGAACGACGCCGGAAGCGAGTTGTTTGCGCGCGAGTGCGCCACTTGTCACCAAGCGGGAAGCAACGACCGGGCGCCGTCGCTACAAGCGCTCCGGGAACTTGCGCCCGAAGCGATTCTGACCGCGTTGACCACCGGCAGAATGGCGGCGCAGGCGCAACGACTATCTCCCGCCGACCGTATAGCCGTCGCTCAGTTCGCCGCAGGGCGGCCTCTGGCGGCGGCAATTGCGACCAGCGGCGGCAAATGCGACACAGCTACGAACGGGGCGGGCTTCGAAGCCTCTTTCAATAAACCCTCCTGGAATGGATGGGGCGGAGCGCTTGGGAGCGCCCGCTACGCCAAGGACGCCGGCCTCGCAGCGGCGGACGTTCCCCGTCTGAAGCTTGCGTGGGCCTTCGGTTTTCCGCGCGCTTTATCGGCGCGCACCCAGCCGACCGTCGTTGGCGATTGGCTGTTTACGGCAAGCGATACCGGCGACGTGTTCGCTTTGGATGCGAAGACCGGATGCACTCGCTGGACCTACACGGCCAAAGCTGGCGTACGCGGCGCGCTTAGCGTCGCATCGTTGGGATCGGGCAAGTACGGCGTGTTCTTCGGCGACGGACAAGCGAACGCCTACGGCCTGGACGCCGAGACCGGGCGCCAACTGTGGACGCTTAAGGTGGACACGCATTCGAACGCTGTTATCACGGGCGCTCCGGCCGTATACGACGGGCGCCTCTACGTTCCGACTTCGGGAGTCGGCGAGGAATCGCGCGGGCAGGATCCCAACTACGCCTGCTGCTCCTTTCGCGGCAGCGTCTCGGCGATTGACATCCGCAACGGAGAGCTTCGCTGGAAGAGCTATGCGATCCAGGCCGAGCCCAGCCCGCGCGGCAAGAGCAGCAAGGGGGTCGAGTTACTCGGCCCGGCTGGAGCGGGCATTTGGAGCTCGCCCACCATTGACGCGGCGCGCGGAGTTCTATATGTGGGGACCGGGAACGGATACGCGGGTCCGGAGCAGAAGGAGATGAATGCGATCGTCGCCATGGATCTGAAGACCGGCGCGCACAAATGGGTGCAGCAGACGATCCCTAAAGATATCTGGTTGATGCAATGCGAGAGCCAAGCTGGGACCAAAGCCCCCAAACAGGTGAATGCTAATTGTCCCGATGAGGAAGGTCCCGATTTCGATTTTTCCTCCGCGCCGCTCATCACGAAGACCGCGTCCGGCCGCGAGTTGCTGGTGGTCCCGCAAAAGTCCGGCGTGCTGTGGGCTCTGGATCCCGACAAACAGGGAGCGGTGGTCTGGCAATATCGCTACGGGCGCGGCAGCGGCTTGGGAGGTCAGTGGGGCGCGGCTGCCGATGGCGTGAACGCGTACATCGGCGCGGGCGACGCTTTGTCTCCCCAGCCGGGCGGCATGCATGCCGTGAACCTCGAGACCGGCGAGCGAGCCTGGTTCGTGCCGCCGCAGCAGAAGTTGTGCAGCGCGACGGACCGGCGCTGCTCGGCTTCTCAGAGCGGCGCTATTACGGCGATTCCGGGCGTGGTCTTCTCGGCCGGTGGTGACGGCGGCCTGCGGGCGTATGCCGCGCAGGACGGCGCGATTGTGTGGAGCTTTGATACAAACCGGCCGTTTCAAACCGTGAATGGCGTGCCTGCGAACGGAGGAACCATGGACGCCTCCGGCGTCGTCGCCGTGGGAGGGATGCTGTTCGTCAACTCCGGCTACAACAGCTTCGTGGGCCGCGCGGGGAATGTCCTTCTGGCGTTTCGTGTGGAATAGCGCAGAACAATCTCGCGCGATGGCCATCAACCGGCTTAAGGCTTCACCGACACTTTTACTTCCGCATTCGTCCAGCAGCACTGGAACCCACCGCCGCCCTCGCCGGAATAGTCGTTGGCCAGCAGATGCAGCACGTAATCGCCAGGTTCGCTGAAGGTCGCCGTCGTCGCGGCTTTCCCGCTGAAAGCCACGCCTTTTTCATCGGTCTTCTCCACCCGCGGCTTCTCCTCGGAAAACTTCACCGCGCCGGGGCCGCGAAATTTGCTCCATCGAAGCATCACCGGCGCGCCGAGATTCTTTGGCCGCGAACTGGATGAACTGGTGAACTTCGCGTCGTCGGACGCCCATACGTTCAACGCCAGAGGCGTTCCAGGCGACGCCGTGCGCTCCACAATCATCCCCTGCGGGCCCTGCACAGACGGCCCATTCTGTTCGAAACGTATAACGGGCGGCGTGTTGCCCACGGCCGCTTCCGTTAGGGGGGAGATTTCGTAATCCGGATGAAGGCTCGCCGGGATCGTGGAGGTCTTGCCGTTGGCGATAATCGTCCAAGTAATCTTGTTCTTGTCAAAATCGGCAGGGACTTTGACGACGAACAATCCCCACTGCCGGCCAGCGAGGAAATGAGTCGGCTGCCCGCGGTCGGGTCCTTCCGGCTCAATCCGGTTATCCGGGCCAATAGGGATATCCAGATCCTGCTTCAGATTTCGGTTGAAATAGCCGAGCAGCAGGCTGAAAGTTCCGTCGGGATTCTTGAACCAGCCTTCGAACGCCCCCGTGATTCCGGCGCCGGAATCGTGCGGAGGCTCCAGAGGCAGCGATTGGCCTGCCAGAGTCGCGGCAAAAAGCGCGAGCGCGGCCGCGGCTGCCAACGTTCTCAGCGTTTGGCGATTTTGTGCTTCGAGGCCCATGCGCTGTAATCTTCGTCGCTGATATAGGTGACGTTCACCCACGCGTGAGCCATCTCGTCCACCGTGCGGTGGCCGTAGCCGACCCATTGATCCGGATCCGGGTTGAACTTGTTGTCCTTGGTATTGTCGTGCCACGTGGTGACCTTGATCACTGTGCCCTTCGGAAACATGGGAGCGGCATCATCGGCGTAAATGTAATTCGTCATCCAGTTGAAGTTGAAATTGCCGACATAGCTGACCATTTGGGTGGTCCCATCGGGCAGGATGGCTTCGAGCGACATCGCCTTGCCGCGCAGATGCATGTGCGGCTGGATATTCTCGAAAATCGCGGCCTGCTTCAATACCGTGAAACCCTCGTTCTCGACGAGCGAGTTCGGCGGAATATCCAGATTCGGTCCCGTTTTACCCGGGAACGCGGTCAAATGCGTGCGATATTTCGGCTCCTCGCCTTTCTTGTAGAGCCAGATCCCAAGCTCGACGCCCGCCGTGAGTTCTTCCCCGACCGCATGGATGTGGACGTCCCAGGAAATCTTCGATCCCGGGATCAGCAGTTTGCCGGTATCGGGCCGGTACTGATCGTATGATTTGCCGATGGCCCATTCCATCAGGACGCCCTGACGATCCGCGTCGGCGCTGGCCCCGGCCGCCGGAGCATCGGGGTCGTCCTGCACCAGGTACGCCACGGCGTGATGCACGATCTTGCGCGCGCCGGGAACCGACGGGCGAACCTCGACGGCGCGTACCCAACGCGGCTCATTAATCGGGATTCTCGCCTCGGGCCGCCACCACACATCCTGGTGATGGGCGGGCATGGTGTACGGAGCCGCGGGCACCACCAAATCCGGTTGGCCCAGTTCTTTCGCGGCCTGCCATTCGTTATCCTTGGGCCATTGCTTGGGCGGCGGCATATCTTTGGGGTCGCCCTGCGGCGCGCCCGCGTCCACCCAGCGCACGATGGTCGCGATCTGGTCGTCGCTAAGCGAGATGTCGTTTTTGAACTTCTGCACGCCGACAGTCTTATCGATGTGCCAGGGCGGCATTTGCCGCGTGATCACGCGCTGGCGAATGGCCTTCGCCCATGGACGAGTCTGCTCGTAGGTGACCAGCGACATGGGCGCCATGGAGCCTTCCCTATGGCAGGTCTGGCACTTCTCCTGAAGGATCGGCGCGATATCTTTGGAGAACGTGACCGGCCGCGCCGCGTTTAAATCCGCCCCGAACGAGAAAACGGCTGAGGCCGCGATGGCGGCAAAGGCAAACGTGAAATTGCGGTATGACATGCACCGGCTCCTTTCCTTCAGTCGCGCACAATACCAGCCGGTTTAAATTCTATTAACGGGCGTCGCCGGTGTCAAACGCCCGCAACGGAAGCCCATTCTTCGGTCTCGAACATCGGCATTGCCGCTCCCATAGGCTCCGCGAGATCCGCCATTAACAGCGCGACGCCGATATCGCCCTTGTAGAGGCTTCCGGGAATCAGAACGCCGCGGTTCACCGCTTCCAGCGCGCGCCGCCCCAAGTCGCTGGCGCGGGTGAACCATTCCTTCTGTCCGGTCTTCCGGAAGAGATGTAGCAAAGCGTAGGCTTCCCCGGTAAGCCCGCAACAAAGGTTGGGGCCGGTTCGGCCTGAACTTTCCCAGATGTGCCACGCGGCTCTTTCCGCCAACTCCAAAAAGCGATGGTCCTGGAAGACCCGATGCGCCATGCTCCACAAGTGAACGTAGCCCGCGCTTCCGCGGCACCATCCCGCCCAGGACGGGGCGCGCGCGGCCCCGCCGGGCCGTAGCCTCCAGGCAATGCCTTTTCCAACGGGCTGCCCCAGCGCCCCGAGTTCTTCAATCCGCATTCGGACCCATCCGGGAACGTCGCCTCCCGACGCCCATCGCCACCGCAGGATCCCGTATAGGATTCCGGCCCATCCGTGCGCCATCCCCAGTAGCCGGACCGAAGTGCATTCATCCAGCGGAAGCGTGCTCGCGACCTTCGAACAGATCTCCGCGAGAACCTCGTCTCCCAACCGTGATAAAACCGGGCGCGCCATCTGGTCCTCTGGCGGAAGCGTCTCGTACAGCAGCGCGCAGCCGATCAGGCTGCTTGATCGCCCAAGCGTCAGATCGAGACTCTCGCAAGCGGCTGACGAGGCGGCGGCGAACGTTCCGGCATCGCGCAGCAGTCCATCCCGGTTTCCCATGGCCTGGGCGATTAACCCACGGACGCAATGGATCCCCGAGGCCGTGTGGTACAGCGACACCGGCCCCACCATTTCCGCGGTGAGGTGAAGGTCGCAGCTGTGGAAAGCGCCGTCTTTGCCGCTTTGAGCGAGGGCCCATTCCGCCCATAGATCGGCGCGCGCCAGCAACTCGGCCGATCCTCGAATGCACGCCAGCCGGTAGAACAGGTATGCGATTCCCGCAGCGCCGTAGTTGACGGAACAAGATGGAGGAGAGGGCGAGCGATCCAGAATGCCGGCGCCGGGCTCGCCATATCGCTGAACGATGAAATCGACGAATTGCCGGCCATCCGCAGGGTCCGCGGCGGCGAAGCTTGGAGCGGCCGTGCGGGCGCCGGCGGTGGACACCGCTTCCCGCAGCGCGCGCTCGAACTCGCCCATCGAAGGATACCGCGCTTCAGGCTGCTTGCTCAGCGCGCGCGCCAGCACCGCCTCGACCGTCGGCCACGCGGGCGAGGCGCACTCCAGAAATGGGCGAGGCGGCTCGATCTCGATCTGCCGGTAGGCCGCAACACGGTCGAGGTGAAAATTCAGGTAATGCGCGCGCGTCAAAAGAAAATAGATCAGCGCGGCCACTTGGTATTGGTCGCCCGCCTCCGTCGCCGCGGGCTCCGCTTCGCCCAAACGCTTCGCCCTGGCGTACTCCGGTTCGAAGTAAAATCCCACGCCGGCGCGGGGAGCCGGCGGCAAGGAGAACTCGGCGCCGTAGAAGTTTGCGAGCCCGAAATCGACAAGCTTCACCGACCCATCGGTGGCAATCAGAACATTGCGCGGGTGAACGTCGGAATGAATCGCTCCCTCCGCATGGATTCCGGCATAGGCGCGGGCGATCTCGCAGCAGAGGGCTATCAGGGCCGGCCGGCTATCGCCATCGCGATTCTTTCGGAGCGCATCGGCGCGCGCCGCGGCGTTCACTCCGTCGCACCATTCCGTCGCCAGATATTTTTTGCCGTCCCAAACTCCGGCGTCCATCAGACGCGGCGTATGCGCGCCGCCGAGCCTCTGCAAAACCGCCTCTTCGCGCTCTAGCGTTCCAAAGCTCGACAGGCGCGGCCTCTGTCCCGCGATTTTCAGCGCGCATCGGCCCCCGTTGTCGTCGCGGACGCGATACACTTCGGTGTCGTCCAGAAACTGAACACAGCGCTCGACTTCAAAAGGTCCGATCCGCGCGCCCGCTTCGTAGGCCGCTGCCAAAGGAGAGGCGTCCTCGGAATCCGCCAGCACAAGCAGCCGGGCTTGAATCAGCTTGCTTAGCACCGGAAAGACAGCCGCCAGCACCTCCGGCGCTTCGCGGTTCCGCAGAATACTGTGGCGGAACACCGCTTGAAGAATCGTCCGGGGCTCGCGGAAATGCTCCAGAAATCCCGCGGTATCGGCGTCGATTTTATGAGACGAGCCTCTCGCGTTGCGGAACGTGACCACGCGGTCTCCCTCGTTCCATTCCATTCGATCCAGGAGCGACGGGTCGATTTCGTCCGCGGAAAGGATGAGAACGTCGGCGGGGAGCACCAACGGCTCCTCCAGCATCCGGTTCATGCGCTTGAATCCTTTGCGCGCCAGAGCGCCGCATCAGGCTCCCAGTTCGCCGGATCGACGCCGTCCAGGCGAAGCCGGTCCAGCGCGAATTCCCACGCCGGGACCGGCGCCGAATCGCTTCCGGCGACGATTAAAGCCGCCGCCAGCCGGTCCGTAAGCCAACAGCGCCAACTCCGTCCACTCCAGGGGAAAATTACTGCATGCGCCGGCGGATCGATTCCCCAGGAAACGATTCCGCCGCCCTCCATACCCGCTGTGAAAGGAACGCCTTGCGCGGGGACTCCGCTTAGCCTCGATCCGATTTGCAAGCCCGCTTCGAACATGCGCTCGCGGTTCGAAAAATAGGCGACGAACTTGTCCGGGCGCAGAATCCCGTGAAGATCTGCCCCGGTCTTGAACGCATGCGCGCCGGAGGCCGTGAGCGCGGGCAGCGCCGCGCTCAGGGATTCTCTCAAATATGCCGGCTCGGGACTAATATAGAGTTTATATTGCGGCTCGCCCGGCGATCTTCCCGGGGCTGCCTTCGCGTGCCAGATCAGCCATTCGGGCCGTTCAGGTTCGGCGGGAGCGCGCGCCCAGTCCCCATTCGCCTCTC
Source organism: Bryobacteraceae bacterium (assembly GCA_036557165.1). Classification (GTDB taxonomy): domain Bacteria; phylum Acidobacteriota; class Terriglobia; order Bryobacterales; family Bryobacteraceae; genus Palsa-187. The sequence goes on along the minus strand of DATBIA010000074.1, from coordinate 31,889 downwards.
CGAGATATTCCGCAACGGACTGCCGCGACGGCAGCTTAAATCTCCACGACGAAGACGCCGGGCGCCGGTTGAAACAATACAGCCTTCCCGCGAGCAGATAGGCGTCGGAAAGCCGAAGCGCCTGGCCGTATTTCAGGGCTTCCACGGAGAGCAGCGAGATCGCGTCACGCGGTTCGTACGCACGTCGCCTCCCGAACATCACCGCGTGCGCTTCGACCCCGGAGACGTACCCGCCGTCCGATTGGACTTCGAGGATTTTATCCAGGACCAAAGCCGCCAAAACGATGTTGGCCGTCGAGTGGCGAGAAATCTTTTCAAGAAGCGGCCCGGAAAGCCGCGCGGCTTGCGTCAAATCCTCATACAAGACCGCGACTTCCTCGCCCACGATTTTCGTCTCGCCCGTAGGCGCGCGTAGAACTCCGGCGACTCCTGGGCGCGAGATCAGTTCCTTGACGGCCGCGTTGGCAACACTATCCCTTCCCTGATAACGATATTCCGGATTTGGGCGGAACACACGTTCCGTAATATCGTTGAGCGGAAGCACGTCTTCGGCCGGGTGCGAATTTAGCGCTTGCGAACCGCCTCCACCGCCGCCGAAAAGCGCTTTTCCAATTCATTCACTTTCTCTTTAGATGGGCGGCCGGCATTCACGAGCCGCAATACCTCGGTACGCGCGAGGGCCCCGACGAGGATGTTTTGCAACTCGACGAGCGCGGCTGGGTCGACGATCCATTGGAAACAGGCGACCGATCCCATGCCCTTGGATGTATTTGTACAGCCGCTAGCCGGACCGGAGCATCCTCCGGGACAATCCGTGTCTCCGCAGGTATCTCCGCAAGAATCCGCGCAGTCGATCAGATTCACGCCCGAAGGCAGCACGGCAACCAGCAACTCGCTAATGGAATTTACTTTAGTCGGCATTGTGGGCTCCAAAAGTGTTTGACGGTCCGCCTTGGACTTCGGCTGGCCGCACCAGCGCATTATATAAGAATCCATGCCGGATGGCATGTGGTTACGATTTCTGTGGTTACGATTTCTGCGGCAAGCGATCTCCGCCCGGCCGGCGTTCTCCCGGCCGCCTGGCGTCCGGATGCCCATTTTGCGCCGCCGCATTCTCGATTTCCGAGTTCGCTTCGCCCCCGATCAGGATCGCCACTCCGGTGATATAAAACCAGAGCATCAGAATGACTATGTTCGCCACCGAGCCGTAAGTCGCGCCGTAACTCGCCGCCGCATGCTCCGCGTAGGCCCGGAACGTCAGCGACGCCCCCACCCACAGGGCTACCGCAATTGCCGCTCCGGGCGTGCTCCAGCGAATTTTCGTGTCGAGAAGGTCGGGCCCAAAACGGTAGAGAAAAGCGAAGGCCACCAGGAGCAATATCGCCACGACGATCCAATCGAGAACCCGCCAGATCGCGTCGAATCGGGTGGCGCTCTCGAATCTTCCATCCAGAAGCAGGACGGCGAGCGCTATGTAACCCAAGAGGGCGAACGTGAGGGTTAGCCCGCCGGCGATCGCGGCGATTTTCCACCACTCCCGGTGCTCTTTCACTTCGTAGGCGTCGTTGAGGGCGGACATCACGGCCCAGGTGCCGTTGAAGGCGGCCCAGAGGGACCCCACCACGGCAAACCAGACTCCCCGGCCGGCGGTCCGCGTTTCGATGTCGTTTAGAAATTCGATCAGCGCATTCGAAGCGCCCGCCGGAAGAATTCGCTGCACCGATGAATTGAGCGTCTGCAACAGGTCTGATCCGGCATGCTGAAGCCTCGCCAGCACTAGCACCGTCAGCAGCAGGGCCGGAAACAGTCCGAGGAAATGATAGAAGGCCAGCCGCGCGGCCTGCCCGAATACCTCGTCATCCCAGCATTCCCGCGCTGTGCGCCACAACAGCTCCCGCCACGAGAGGCCGCCCAGCGTCCAGAGATTCAACATGCTTCCAGTTTGCTGTAGCTGATACCGGAGAAATAGCGTCCCGATTCGCACCCGCGGCTCACGCTGGGATCTCGATTCGCGCTATGGCTTTACGGGCGCGTGGTATCCGGCCCGCGCGCGAATGCGATATTTCTTTCCCTTATCGCCGACGACCTCCACGCCGATCTTGCGGAAGCCCCGATTGGGATTCGGCGCCGGATAGTAGGCGACGGTATAGGAGCTAGCCAGACTTTCGCGAATCGACGTGAACGCGTCGGCCTGCTTCTTCCATGTCCACGCCCAAAATAGCCGGCCTCCCGTGCGCTCAGTGAGTCGCCGGAGCGCACTCGCCAAAGCCGGGTTCTTTTGCTGGTCCGCGGTGGAAACGACATAAATTGGGATGCCTTCGTCCTCCGCAACGGCGCCGATGTCGTCCGGACTGACAATGCTGGCGGTGTCCGGGCCGTTCGAAAAGACCACGATCGCCTTTCGGCCAGCCGCCTTCGAAGCGTCTCGCAGGGTAAGCAGCAGACAGTTGAAGAGAGCGGTCTCGTCGCCGGCCACCGAATTGCGCGCGGCGGATAATGCTCGTTCCCGATTCCCGGTCGGCGAGACCGCGCGGAACAGGTTGCGGCTGAATTTGTAAATGGCGACTGAATCGGTTTCGTCCAGCCTGCGCACGAAGTCGGCGATAGCGTCGGAGGCGTATGGAAAACCGGCGTACATCCAGTTGCTGGTATCGAACAACACGAATATCTTCGTGCCAAGCGCGTCCGGAGGCATGTCTCCGATGCGAGCCATTGGCTCCGCGCCCTCCGCGAATCCCGCGATCTTTTGTGGGATGCCATCTTCCCGGAGCAGCAGATCGCCGGGCTTGAGGCCGCGCACATACTTGCCCTTGCCGTCGGTCACGGTAAACGTGAGCGTCACCATATCGACGTTCACGCGAAACTGGGACGCGCGCTCCTGTTGGGCCGAAACAAGCGGCAGGCAGATCAGGCACAGGGTTCCGGACTTTACGAATCGAGTGAGCGGCACGGCTATCCCGCCTCGTTCTGGGGGGCAAACGCTGGAGCGCAGTAAGAGCTTCCCTTTTTGAGAGCGGGACTCTTACTGCGCCGTTGTGGAGGAGATTGCGCGCGGCGAAAACAGCCGGGCGCTTTCAGCGGTTACTTCTGCAGACTTGCGGAGTCCGCGGAGGCGTCGCCACCGGACGAATCGCCACCGGACGAGCTTACCGTCGACGATCCGCCGGGCGCGTAGAGCCGGACACGGACGCGCCGCGCCAGCGCTCGGATCTCTCTCTTGCTGGCGTTGGGATTGAACGCTTCGAAGTCCGCGGCCAGCATCTGCGGCGTTTGCTCTTTACCCATGCCGATCAGCGAAATGCTCTTGAGCGACACGTTGTTGGAAACCAGATAACGCGCCACGCTCTGGGCGCGCCGGCGGCTCAGGGTCAAGTTGAAGGAGCGGGGACCGGTGTCGTCGGTGAAGCCTACTACCTCGATCATGGACCGCGGCGTGGCTTGCGCCTTCTGAATAATCGCATCCAGCGCCGCTTTGCCCTCGCTGGTCAGATCCGATTTATTGACGGCGAACGTCACGTTGGCCGTTTCCACCAGGCTGTAGTTGAACTGACCGCCCAACTTCTCCAATTCGGTCGAGTGCGTCTCAAGCTGCGACGAGTGCGACTCGATCGTGGATGAATTGTTCTGGATCGACGCCGAATTGGCTTGTCCTTGCTGGAGCGCCTGCCCGGCGGTCTCGTTCGCTTGCTGAGCCGTGGTGGCCACGCTCGCCAGACGATTGTCCGTCGTGGCTACGCGCTCGTTGAGATAGGAAATCTCGTTCTGTTGTTTCGCCACTACCGCGCTGGTCTGATCCGCTTTCTTTTGCACCGGCGATATGCGTTTAGAGACATAGCCTTTTGTCGCGCAACCGGAGGCGGCTACCACTAAGACAATTGTTGCGGACGCGGCTAATACGCGTTTTGCTATTGAGAGTGTCATCAATAATTCTCCATCTAGGCTTTACGGTGAAGCAAATTAGGTTTGTACGTGCAGTCACGACCAATTCCCCTGTAGCTCCCGTACGGCCGCATTATGTGCGACGCCCGGATATCGGGGTTCGATCCAGAATGTGGGGTTACATCCCCCGCGCGGCCTACAAGTTGCGGTATTTGTGCTCGGGAAGCTGTGCGATTTGCGTTCCCAGGCCGTGCTTTTTCAGGCGATATGAAAACGCTCTCCGGCTCATGTTCAAAAAATGCGCGGCGCGCGTCTGGTTCCCGCCGAATTTTTGCAAGGCTTGCAGGATGAGTTGCTTTTCCACCACTTCGACGTCTAGGCCGGCCTCGGGAAGGCTCACTGGCAGGACGTCGCCGGCGGGCGACTGTGGTTGTTTCAAAAATTCGGGCAGCGATTCGATCGTCACGCCGGATTCTTCGCTCAGCAGAACGATCCGCTCCATGGCGTTTTCCAGTTGCCGCACGTTTCCCGGCCACGAATAATTGAACAAGTAAGGAAGCAAGTCCTGTGGCAGAGACAGGCTGGAGCGTCCATACTTGATCCTCAATTTCTGAAAAAAGTGCTCCACCAATTGGGGAATGTCGCCAAACCGCTCCCGTAGTGGAGGCAGGGAAATGGGGACCACTAGAAGCCTGTAATATAAGTCCTCTCGAAACGATCCTTCTTCCACCATTGCGTGTAAATTACGGTGAGTCGCCGCGAGAATCCGCACATCGACCTTCGCAGGCACGGTCGCGCCGATCTTTTCGATTTCACGTTCTTGGAGCAGACGCAGGATTCTGACTTGCAAGCTGAGCGGCATTTCCCCAATTTCGTCGAGAAAGAGGGTTCCGCCGTCGGCGATCTCCACCTTGCCTTTCTTGGGCGCAACGGCGCCCGTGAAAGAACCCTTGGTGTAGCCGAATAGCTCGGATTCCAGCAACTCCTTCGGGATCGCCCCGCAGCTCACCGTAATGAACGCCTTCGTCCGGCGGGCACTGCGGTGATGGATCGCCTTGGCGACCAGCTCTTTCCCCGTCCCGGTTTCTCCCAGAATCAGCACCGTGGCGTCTGTTTCGGCGACGCGAGCGGCGGTGTCCAGCGCTCGCCCTAGAGCGACCGAGGAGCCGACGAGCTGATCGAATCCATAATTCTCCCGATCGCGCCCCGGAACGTGAACTGATTCCCCGTGGACGTGCTGCCCGCTCAGCGCACAGCGGATCAGCGCGCTCAGCTCGTAACCGTGGACGGGCTTGGTGACGTAGTCGTAAGCTCCGGCCTTCATGGCATTGACGGCGCTCTGCACCGTTCCGAATGCCGTCACCACGATGGTGGGTATTCCCGGGAAATCGATGTGAATCCTTTTCACTAATCCGATTCCGGACATGCCCGGCAATTGCAGGTCTGTGATTACGAGATTTTGGTGGGACTTCTTCAAGACGTCGAGGGCCTGTTCGGCATCCGCCGCCGATGCAGCCGCGTAACCGAGTTTCTCGAGCTGCGTTTGCAGAATGGGCCGAAGACTTTCGTCGTCTTCCACCACCAATATGCGTTCCGAGCTCATCTGCCTTCGCGCCGTGTCGTTTGCGCCGGCTCAGGAAGCGAATTCGCAAGCCAGGCCGCGGCCCAACGCGCGGGCGTCTGGCGCCTCCACAAAAGCGCCGAACCGGTCCGTCGATCTTTTACCTCTGCCGAAGCTGCGTGAGCCATAATTCGGCTTTCTGACGGTCCTCTTCGTTTTCTTTGGCGGACGGGCCACGAAGAAATGCCTCCAGATGCTCAGCGGCCTCCTCGCGCCGGCCGAAATCGATCAGTATTTTCGCCGCAACCAGATGCGCTTGTGGAAATTCCGGCGCGGCGCGCAGCAGATTATCGAGCGCCTCGGCCTGGTCGCCTCCATTCCTGGCCAAACTGAAGCCCAGCACGTAGCGGACCTTCAAAAGACCTGGATCGAGTTGCAGCGCCCGGCGCGCAGCTTGGATGGCTTCGTCGAATCGCGCGAGTTTACATAGCACAATGCTCAAGTTGGCCACCGCGGAAGGATGGTCGGGCACAAGATCGATCGCTTTGCCAAATTGATCCGCGGCTTCCTGGAACTGGCCGAGAGCGGCGTAGGCTGAGCCTATGCCGTTGAAGGCGTCGGCGAACTCGGGATCGATCGCCACGGCCTTTCGAAAATGTTCTAAGGCGACCGCTGGATCGCCCTTGGCCGAAGCGGACTGGCCCTTCTCGAACTCCTTTTGCGCTTCCGGCGGCGCTTTGTGCATCAATTGATGGATCGAAACCGTGGCCGCTTTCCCCTGGGCGTTCTTGGAGGCCGGCACTTGAATAGAGAAATTCTGATATCCGCCGGTGATGACCACCGGTTCCTCGTAAATCACCGTTCCGGCCACTCCCGTAAGCTGTAGTTGGTATTGACCCGGGGCAAGCCCGCGAAATTCGAATCTCCCATCGCCTTCGACATCGGCTCGAAAGAAGCCCCCGCGGTTGGATGGCGTGAGTTCAACGGTCAATCGGCCGGTCATCGCATTGTCGCAGAAGACCTGGCCATGAACGCTGGAAGAGCGGTCCCCGGCGGAGGGATCGTTTCCCACCGCGCGATTGCCGCCCCATTGAGCGAAGGCCGTCGCCGCAAGCAAGGGCATAAATTCCAACCATGAAACACGCATGCTGTTCCTTTTGCGAGACCTGCCCCAAGTGCAACAATTTCAAGCGATCCAGCTCCTGGAACGCCGTTGTCAAGGTAGATGACGCCTGGGACCGGAGGACTCATTTGTTGGGGTGACTTGGGGTTTCCAATAGCCCATGGCGCGGAGAAATCGTGCCTCGTGCGGCACGGCGGGCACATCCCCAATCGCAGAGGCAAGACCTTGCAGCGAAGATACTTGAGGGGCGCACAAGGTCCTCCGCGGAGGCAGCGGAGCGCGCGGGCGCCATCGTGCTTCGCGGCGATTGCGATCGCGATGTTCTGCGGCGGCTTGGCCCAGGCGCCTTCCGGCCCTGGAGACGGGCAGCCCCCTAATAACGCGCCGGCGCCGGCATTTCGTCTCGACGTGAATCTGATCCTGGTGCATGCCACGGTGCTGGACCGCGCGGGACGAATCGTATCCGGGCTGAGCAAGCGGGATTTTCAATTGTTCGTCGACGGAGCCCCGAAAAGTATCTCGAGTTTCGAGCCGGAAGACGCGCCCGTGGCCGCGGGGATCGTGGTCGACAACAGCGTGAGCATGGCGAACAAAGGCTCGGAAGTAATCGCGGCCTCGCTTGCTTTCGCGCGAGCGAGCAATCCGCGGGATGAAATGTTCGTGGTCCATTTCAGCAACCAGGCGCGCCTTGGGTTGCCTCCGGACAAGCCGTTCACCGACAGCATTCCGGAACTGGAAAAGGCGCTGTCGCGCTTTTCCGCCGAAGGGACCACCGCCCTCTACGACGCGATTGCTTTGGCGGTCCGCCACTGCCGGAAATCTAGGCTGGAGCGGAAGGTTCTTCTGGTGATCAGCGATGGCGGCGATAATTCGAGCAAACAAACTTTAGACGAAGTGCTGAAGTTGGCCCAGAGCGCCGGGGTCGTCATTTACTGCATCGGCATTTACGACGAGGCGAATCGCGACCGGAACCCTGGCGTCCTTACCCAGATCGCCGAAGTCACGGGAGGCCAGGCTTACTTCCCTTCGGCGTTAGAGGAAGTCACTGCGACCTGCCTTAAGATTGCGCGCGAAATACGACAGCAGTATACGTTGGGATTTAAAGGCAAGGAAGACGGCGGCTATCACTCGATCAAGGTGATTGCAAAACGCCCGGATCTCGGCCCTCTGGACGTCCGGGCGCGGAGTGGCTATTTCGCTTCATCGCGTTAGCGCCGGCGCAAAAGGCGCGCCATCCCGGCAAATCGTTACATCTCGATGACCATTTTCCGCATCTTTAAACAATGCAGAGGCAAGGGCAGGAGAGGAGCATCGAATGATCCAAAGGGAAGCGAACTCACCGGTTGCCGCTCCCCCCGCTGCGGCGCGCAAAGCTATCGCCGATCCGGCGCTGAAGCCGAAGCCTCGCCGCATTCTCTCCATTAGCGCCTTCGCGGAGGACCATGACTCGCTTCGCCGAATTTTGAGCGATCCGGCCTGGCGCATCGCCGAAGCGTCCTCCTGCCATCAAGCGATCCAGTTTTTGTGCCGCGACCGCCCGGAAGTGATCCTTTGCGACGCTAACCTTCCCGATGGCGCCTGGTGCGATATTCTGAGTCAAATCGCGGAGCTGGCCGACGCGCCTTCCCTTATCGTTACCGGATGGGAAGCCGGCGACGCTTTGCGCGATCAGGTTCGCGCGCTGGGCGGATACGACATCCTGGCGAAGCCCTTCGTCGCCGACCAGGTGAGGCACGTGGTCGGAACGGCGCCACATCCGCGAGGAACGGGAGTAGCCGCTCCGGCAACCGCATGAATCCGGGTGGGGCAGGCCATCGAATTGTGTGGCTTGCTGGATTGTGCGCCGAGGACGCACGTCCAAAGCTCCTTCAGCGCCTTGAAGTCTGAGAGTGCTGCTCGACCGTCAGCGCGTGAGGTTCGCTTGTCTTTCCCGCGCGCCAGGAGAAGGACGCCGCGTACTGCCCCTTCGGGATGTCGATGATCAACGGATCGCGATAGCCGTCCGTCGCGTAGTATCGTTTGAGTTTGGCTCTCAGCCGGCAGGCCTGGCTGCGCACGATGGCGTCGCTTTTGGGATCGTAATCGGGCGAGCGGTTGAACACCGATACGCCGATGGTGGTTTCCTTCAGGTAGTGGGCGTTCCCGGCCAATGTCGTCTCCACTATGAAATGAAGAAGCTCACTAAGCTTCTCGGCGCGTCTCATCCCCCGGCTCGAGGTGAGCCGATCGAGGGCCTTCGTAACGTCCAAAGATCCCGGTCCCGGCTGCTGGGGGGCCTGAGAGTCGCTCCGGCCCGGGGTCGTGAGGTGCTTAGCGGTTTGCAAATTTATCGCCACATTTTTGTCGATGCCGGACCAGCCCCCCGGGCGCTATGAAATGTTGCGGTTCTTCCAGGCGTCGATTGCTTGCCGGTCCGCGCCGGATAGGCCTCCCACAAGGGGGGGCGGCGGGGCGATCGGCGGCAATTCAGGCTGCGCGCGCGGCGGGCCTGGCGAGTTCCTTCACCCGGAGGCCGAAATCGTGCCCTTGGAAGAGCTGGATCCGCCCCATTTCCGCGGCGATGCGCATGGAGCGCCGGGCCCGCAGCAGGCGGATGCGGATCGCCGTGTTGCTGACGCCCATGTCGCGAGCCATCTCCTCCGCGCTGGCTCCACGCATCTGCTGCTCGAGCAATGCCCGGTCGCAAGGCCGGCAAAAGGTGAGGAGCCGCCTCAGATCGATGGCCGCGAGATCGGGGCCGTCGGTCGTTCTCAGCTCAGGCAAAGCCTTCAGCGCGCGCTGGCTAGCGCGATCGCTTCGGATTGAGTGGCGGTAGAGATTCAAGGCGATGCTGTTCACCCAGGTCAGCACCATTCGCTCGTTCCGCAGTTGATCCAGCCGTTCCCAACCGCGAACCCAGGCCGCTTGCGCAATGTCTCGCGCGCAATCTCCACGCAGTCCCTGCGAAAGAAGAAACCCGACCGTTCGCCGGAATCCGGTTTGGTAGGCCTGGCCGTAATTCTCTGTTGTCATATTCGATTAACAATGCCTCGATGGTTTATCTCGGAGACCGGCGGCATGCGCGGCAACTCACGTCAAATGGAATAAGATTCGCGACCGGCCGGATTCCTCCGGTCTCGCGGCGAAGTCGCGTTAATGCGAGGTGCGGCAAATATTTGTCTCCGGAGTCCATGGCTCAAGGATGCCCTGTGGTTGTGTTTGGTGGGTAACCGGCAGAGTTTAGACAGCGTTGGACGTAGCTTATGGTAGAGATAATGGGTTTCATAGGCATCCTTGAGCCCCTGTCTAGCAGCGAGTGGATTGATGCGTTCCCCCGCCCGCAAGCTTCATAATTTGAATCGCAATTTCTCGAAAATTCATATACCAAGCAACCCAATGGAACCCCGGACCGCCCAGCGAGCGCGAGCCCGCGCTTCCCCCCGAATCTGCAATTTTCCCCGCCGCGTTCCGGCCCATTCTTTTTTCGCGGTTCAATCCGGAATCTCAGCAGGCCCGAAGCCGATCTATGTGAGGTGTCGCGGGCATGGTCAGGCCGGCTCTTCCGGACCGGCCACAATGGCGCAATATTCGCTGCCGCAGCTCGATGCGAGCGCGCAAAAGGCGCGATTTCGCGGCGGAAACGGTGATTCCCAGGCGGCGGGCCACTTCGCTGATCGGCAACTCCTGAACGTCGCGCAACAACACCACATCCCGCAATAGAGAAGGAATGCGGCGAATTTCCTTTTCGAGAACCTGGCGCAATTGGCGATTTCCCACCTCGCCCTCGGGATCCGGTCTCCAGGACGGCAGGTCAATGCGGCCCCTGGTGGATCCGGGGACGCCCGCGTCCAGGTGCAGGAAGCGAGCCCGGCGCTTCGCTCGAAGCAGCATCAGGCAGTGGTTCACCACAATTCGCGCCAGCCAGGCCGAAAATTCGGCCTCGCCTTGAAATTGATTCAGATGCTGAAACGCGCTCCAGTATGCATTTTGTGTTTCATCCTCGGCGTCGCCGCGATCCCTCAAGATACGCGAGGCCAATCCCACGCAAAAACGATGATGGCGCTTTACCAATTCGCCGAATGCATGCCCGTCGCCCTCTTTTGCGAAAAATACGAGATCCCGATCGGTATAATTGCTTTCTTCCAACATCGGAGTCCTCCATCAGGGCTTCTCCGAAGGCATTCCGTTTACCGCCGCGGCCCTCGCATTCGAGTTCTCGCATTCACAGCGGCTTAGCGGCCCTGGCCCTCCGCGAGGCCGGAATCCGTGCCCATTTCAGGGCAGTGTTAGAGGAAAGACTTGTCCCTTCTCAGGCAGCCTCAAGAAAGAGTGAACGAAAAGCGAAGAATTGCGGGGCACGAATCGGAGAAATGGGCGGGCCCGATTTGGTCGCGGTGAGTTTAAATTCGAGGCCGCGCTCGTCGTTCAGACGCTGCGAAAATTCTCGATCCACCAGACTGAGGCTTACCTGGTTCAACCCAAAAGTCGAGCTAATGTAATGAAGCGTGCTTCCCTCCACCCAGTATCCGAGGGCCTGCACAATCGTGTGGCTCTTCAGCGCAATCAAATAAATGGTCGGGCGGACTTCTCGCACGATGAGCGGCGGCGGTGGCTCGGCGCGAGCGTCGAGGCAGGTTTGTGTGCCTTCATCGGGGTTGTACGGCGCCATGCACGGAATCCCCTGCGGAGGTGGAGAAGATTCGTAAGTCGGCATGGGCGGCGCGACGTCGGGAGGGGCCACAGCGGGCAACCCGACCGAGGGAGCAACCTCCTGCGGGCCGGGATCGCCATATCCGTACGTAGCGAAGGGAACGATCACCACGGTCGGGTTGTTTCGGTTGCCCGACGGATGTTGCCGCTCGGGCGAGCGCGAAAACTTCAGCGCCTGCATCCCCGGAGAGTTCGGCGGAGTCGCCACCGGACCGCGGTAAGGAGCGCGTCCGTATCCGCCGGGCAGCAGCGCCCTTTGACCGAACGCCAGAGCCGAAAGGCTGAGCGATAATGCGGCACGGGCCAGAATCGCCATAAGCGTCGCCTTTCTTGGACCACGCTATTACGCTGGATCTTCGGCGTGCGAACCCGGGATCAATTTATTTGTCCGATTGGGAAGCTGCGGTGAAGTAGCCCCAAGGCGGAGCCGAATCTAAAGCAAGCGAGGGCGGAGTTCATCGTTTTTTCTAGTAAGACTCCGAGACCGGGCCGGGTTTACGGGCGTATGAATTTTCCAGCGCGCTACAAAGCGGACATCGTCAGTGCGGTCGAGAGCATCGATCTAGAAAAAGTCGTTGAAGTAATCGATCTGTTCAAGCACGCTCGCGCGCGCAGGCGCAACATATTCGTTTGCGGCGGGACCCGAAGCGCATCCACCGCCTCGAAGGTGTTGTGCGATATGATCGCCTGCTCGAGCTTCGAAAGGCCTGTGCGGTTCCGCATCTTCGCGCTAGACGATCGAGCCTGGAAATGGGATGCGGATGGGGATACCGCGAGTTCCGAGAAGCTGTTTGTGGAGCAGGTGAAAAATTTTGCTGAGCCTGGCGACGTGGTGGTAGGAATCAGCGCCTCGGACAAATCGGCTTCCATTCTACGGACTTTTGAATATGCCGCGTGTCTGGGCTGCAAAATCGTCGCCCTAACTGGATTGGACGGTGGGAAGCTGGCGGCCCTGGCGAACGTCGCGATCCCGGTGGGATCCACCAATTTTGGGACCGTGGAAGATACGCATGTGATCATCTGTCACATGATCGGCAGCTACTTTCTGGAGTTCGAAGGGCGTTCGCGCGGAACGGGACCCGCGGAAGCGACTTCGATTGACGAAGCGCATTGGCAGCCTGCGAGGCGCGCGTGAACGTCAACTGGCCGTTATCTCTCGCGGTTACGAGCGATTAATACGGCGCGTAATAGCCGTGCCGCCAGGAAGTGCGGAGCTTGAGCCGGCTGGCCGCATTGCTCAAGAGAACCTTTACCGCGTGAAATTTACCGTCGTTCTGAGGTTCGGCGGGATAATAGCCGAGTAGGTACTGGCTGCGGAGCTGCGTGCTCAACGTGTCCACCGCGTTTGGCAGATCTTTCAAATTTTGCACCTCCACTGCGGCGCCGCCCGTATCCTCCGCGGCCTTCTTGAGAAAACGAGCGCTATCGAAAAGTCCGATGGCGTACAGCCTGACGTCCGCTTCCCTCAAAATATCGATTACTTCCGCGCTGTTGTAGCGGCTATTGTTATCGCCGCCATCGGAAAGAATCAAGAGAGCTTTACGCGAATTTTTCGCGAATCGCATTTGGTTCACAGCCAGGCAGATGGCGTCGTACATAGCGGTCCATCCTTGCGGTTGCACGAAGCCGAGGCTATCGGTAATGTCGTCGGCGTTAGGTGTGAATGGAACCCGCAGCGCCGGTGTGTCGCTGAACTGCACCAGGAAGAATTCGTCGCCAGGCAAGCTCGTTTTGAGGAACTGCCGAACCGCCACCACGGATTTATCGAGCTTATTCCGCATGCTGCCGCTCGAATCGAAGACGATCCCCAAAGATACCGGAGCCTGGTCGATGGAAAATGACGCTATTTTCTGCTCCACCGCCCCTTCAAACACATGGAAATCTTCTTTATGCAAATCCAGGACAGGGCGATCGTCGGGACCTGTAACATTGGCGGGAATCATGACCATCTTCACGTCCAAGTGGAGAGATGGCTCGTGAAAGGATGTATTCTGCCGGTCCGGGGCCGGCCTAAACCGGGGGACGATGTTGACTTGCGGACCGTCCTGGCATAACGCGACCGCGCTCATAAGAGCTATTACAAATATCGGCGTCCCGAACCGCTTCAGGCTATCGCCGGCAACCAACCGCATCGGAACACACCTCCATCTCCAGTGGCCTGAATCCGGGCCGCAGCGACCTGGGAGAACCGCAGAGGAAATACGTTAAAAAGTATATATTCCGATCGGATCTATGTAAAGAGGGAAGGGGTTACCCGTCTTGCGATACGCAGGTCCGGGAGGGGGAGCGTACCGTGCCGATTTCCGAAAGATCTGTTCGCGCCTCTGGACCGCGATCGATCCGAGATTCAACGATCAAGGCCCGGTGTGTGAAGCTGGCCCATTTTGAGGACGACCGGCTCCGCTTTGCGGCAGATAGACAAGAGGTTTCCAGAAACTGGAGATGGCCATTCCCCAGGAAATCGCGCGCAGAAGTTCGGGGTAAACCTTCAATCTACGCGGAGCGGAGATTCGCTCAGCGGTTCCGCCGACGCAGCCGCATACAGTCGAACCCAGTACAGCCCTCTTGCAAGGCCTGGCGAGATCGCTGCTTCCAATTTTCCATTGCGTACCCGCGGCTCGCCGGTCCAGACCGGCCTGCCCTCTATGGTGACAACTTCAACGCGGTAGGATCCCGTTAACGGCGAGTCGGCGGGGTCGATCTGAAGTTGTAAAGGGCTTTTAGCAGGCGCATGAGGCCCATTGCCAAGGCTTTCGCCACCCCGAAAGGACGTCAGAGCGACCGCCACGGGCGCTACAGCCGTCCGCAAGCTCACATATGCCACCGCCAGAAGGCAAGCCATGACTCCCGCGGCTGTCCATGCAAAAACCCGCCATCCGAACGCGGGGAGGAACAACTGCTTAAAATGTTCCAGCGTCTGCTTAAAGGGCGAGGCCCTAACTGGCGACGCCCTGAAGTTAGCCGTTGCGGTCTTCATCAGAATCACGTATTCGTCGATTTCGGTCAAAGCCTCCTGGCATTCGGAGCACAACAGAAGGTGCTCCTCAAGCGGGGCTATTTGTTCTTCGTTTAGACGGCGAAATGCATATTCCTCGAGGAAATCCTCTGAAGGGTGAGATTTCAAGGTAAACTGTGTTTGCACGTCAAGTCTCCAATTCGGGGGAGTCTGGACGCCGCCCTCCGTGGCAGCTCAATGCCTATACACCTATTAGTGGAACTAACTCGCTGAAACTCTCATAGCAATACCTTCCAAACATCGTTGGGTCAATTTTTTCTTGCCCAGCTCACCGAAGCGGCCCTTGGCGCGCGATTTTAAGAGCCGGAACTGCGTCTCCGTTAAGTCCATTTCCCGGCAGATTTGGTCCTGGCTTTGCTCGTGGAGATAGAAACGGGTTAACACCTCGCGGTCCCTGTCCGAAAGCTCGCCCAGGACCCGTTGGATTAGGTCCGAGCGCTGCCGCAACATCGCGTTTTCCTCGGGATTCTCGCGAGGGTCCACTACTCGCATAGACGACTCCAACTCGGCATGGTCGCGCCGAAAGTTCACCATTTTTTCGATATGCGCCGCCACGTGCCGCCGCACTACGGTTCGGACAAATCCCATGAGCCGCTCCGGTTCGCGCAGTTCCCCGCGGCGGATCGCCTGCACTACCGTCAAATACGTGTCGTGAATCTTATCGTCCAGTTCTTGCGATCCCAATTGCCGGCATAAATAGAACCGGATGCCTTTGGTGAAGATAGCGTACAAATCTTCCATGCCATCGGACTGGCCGGAGCGGATTCGATCCACCAACTCCACAAAACCGGCATAGACCTCGGATTCGGACGCGGTATCCCCCAAGCCATGGTCCCGTTCTGGGGCGGCTGGGGTCATTCAACCCCCCCCCCAAAGACCTGGTAGGCGGCCCATTCTGCCGGCGCGGAAGATCTGGTCCCGGAGCGGATCGCCGCGATTTGCGCCTTCTGGAGTGCGGCCGCAGGCGCGTCGCTTCGCAAATTCTCGTAAAATCGCGCCAGGAACTCGCCGCCGGTATCCCTGACGGGCCACTGAGTGGCGACCACGGCGCGCGCCCCAGCCAGCATCCAGGCTCGCGCCAGGTTCTCCAATCCTACGCCCGACCGCAAATCGCCGCCCGCGCTTTCGCATCCGGTCATCACCACCAGAGCCCCGGGAACGTTTAACATCGCCACTTCGGAGGTTCCCATAAGCTCCGGCCCCCGTTGAGCGCCCAAGCCGAAAGCCAGAAACTCCTGGTTGGAGTCCGCGCGCAGCGCAAGAACATGCGTCGCCAAATGGATTGTTCCCGGCTGCGCCGCCTTAAGGGTCTGCTCGAAACGTTCTTTGGTGGCATCGGCTCCCTCCAGCAGCGTGGATCGGGACCAAAGATGTGCGACAGAGGCCGCTTCCCGGCCGCTCCCCGGCAGGCGATTCAATTGAATGGATGGCTGCGCCGTAGTGGTCCCAAACCAGGATCGAAAACCCCTCCAAAGTCCGGTCGGCCCGCTAGATCGCGGATCGGCAAGGTTATAAATAGGATCGCCCACCGCGACGAGGCTCCCATCCGAGCCGGATGGCCGCCGCGGTGCGGAATCGGAAGGCCGGGCGCCGGACTCGATTTTGAGCGAGTGCAACTCCGCCAGATAAAGCGGGCGACCGCCTTCCTTCCGGGGCACGAGCGCCGCAAAAGGCAGTTCCAGCAGCGCATCCGCTGGGGAGACCAGCCAATCCCGCTTCGCGGTTTCCTGCGGGTTCAATTCTCCGAAAAGCACTGCGTACAATTCCTCCGCCCGTCGATCCACCGCCTCCGTTTCCGTCCCCCGGTGAGCCGGCTCATTGCCGGATTCGATGGCTTCGCGAAAGCTCCGCACGATGGACCGGATCCGATCTCGCGGGGGTAGGCGGTAGACACTTAGGGAATTCCGGGTCGCCGCCCAGAGAAACGACTGCTGGGTCCCCAAGTGGAAGCTAAGGAGCACCTCGGAATCGCTTAATCCACGCCGATATTGAGTAAGTGATTCCGCGGAGCGGAAATTCTCCGAATTTTCGAAATTAAGTCCGAAGTTGGCCTCCGCTTCCATGCTGGTAAGCTCCAATCGGAGTCTGTCACACAGCGGATTATCGGAGATTCCGCTGGCCTCTAGACGCTCTTCTTCCGATCTAAGTTGCGCTAGAGTCGGCCAAAACCGCTCGGGCAGCCGTTTGCGCAAGCCCGTCGCCAGCGCCCGGCCGCCTCCCAAGTTTGCTGCCTTGGTGAGTTGTTCCGCCAGAAAGCTTTCCGCAATCCATTTGGAATTATTGGTTTTAATCCCATAATCGGCAGCTGTTTCGATGAATTCGGAGAACACTCGTTCCTCGATCTCCGCCGTGGCGCCTCCAATAGGAGTAAAGGCCATGGGAAGGCCGCGGCGCCACTGCCCGGCCAGATCCACCGCTTCGCCTAAACGTTCAAGCGCGCCGCCTGAATCGCCGCGCGCCAGGCGGATGCGGCCCTCCTGCTGGCGAAGAAGGAAAGCATTCAGGCTAGCGGCCCCTCGACTATCCTGTTCCTCCGCAAGCTCGGTGAAATGTTCCGCCTGGTTCAGCAAACGATCCCGATTTGGGCCCGCCGCGGAAACGTCCGCCTGCCGGAGACGCAATGTTCCCAGATCCAGGTAGGAAAACCCCAGATCTCGTGGAAAGAATAGCCGCCGCAAATAAAATGCTCGAGAATACGCCTGTTCGGCGGCGCTCAAATCGCCGGTCTGGAGGCGGCGAACCCCGAGCAGGCCCCAGCCATTGGCCTCCAAAGACACTTGGTCCCGCCGCCGCGCAGCGTCGATCGCGCCCAAAAGCGCTTCGACTGGGTCCGCCGCGACCTTTCCGCCGGCCCCTTCTCCGCTTCGTTCAGCTGAAAGCCGCGCGATTTGCAGCAGCAACTCCGGCTCGTAGTAAGCATCCGGCGTCCTATTCGCCGCTAGAAGCCCCTCCTGGACTGCCTGGAATGCCGAGTCGAGGTCCCATACCTCCTCATAGAGACCGGAAAGATTGAAGTCGATAGCGCCCAGGTTGAGCCAATCCTGCGCACTCTCGGCGGCGCGTTTCGATTCTTGGTAAGCCTTCAGTGCACCCTGATAATCGCGTCGGGCCAGGCGCGCTCCCGCAACGCCCGAAAGATATCGCTCGGCGGCGACGACGTAATGGTGCGCGTTGGCCTGGCGGAAGCCTTCCGCGAACGTCCGCTCGGCGGCGGCATAATCCCCCGCGGAAATCTGTTTCCGCGCCGCGCTCTGGAGCTTCTTGGATTCCTTTGCTTGCCACCAGCCGGACTCGGGCAATCCAGCGCGAGTGGCGGTCGAAGGACGCGAAACCACCACCGAAAAGGCGACAACTAAGCAAAGACGCCAGCGTAGATCCGCCATTGGCATCCGTTGGTATAAAGGTCAGAATATCAGATAAATCCGATCTAAGGCCATCGTAAATTTACGACTCACGGCTTCACTTTCGATTACAAAGTACTTGACAATGATTTTCGAAGCTCGTATCATTGACCCATGGCCTCCGTCGAGCCTCTGCGCAAACGAGCCCAGCCCATTCCGCTCCACGACCACGCGCTGGACCATCTGCGGTACATTCGCGAAACCATGGAGCGCGCGGGATCGTTCACGGCCGTTCCGGGCTGGGGCGGAGTCGCGATGGGAGCCACGGCCCTGGCGGCGGCCGGAATCGCGTCTCATGCGCCCTCGCGCTCGGTCTGGCTGCTTAGTTGGCTCATTGAAGGCGCGCTGGCCATCGCCATAGGATTTCTGTCGATGGAGCGCAAGGCGCGTGCGGCGGGATTACCGCTGTGGTCGGCGCCGGTTCGCAAGTTTCTGTATAGTTTCGTGCCGCCCTTGATCGCCGGCGCGGCGCTCACGGTGGTGCTGTGGCGCGCGGGCCTTTTCGGCGCGATCGCCGGCGTGTGGCTCGTGCTTTACGGCGCGGGAATCACTGGCGGAGGCGCGTTTTCGGTTCGCGTGGTGCCCGTTATGGGCGTTTGTTTTCTTGCCCTCGGCTTGGCGGCCTTGTTTGCGCCCGTGGCCTGGCCGGACGTATGGCTCGGGGCCGGCTTCGGGGGATTACACATAATTTTTGGAGCAATGATCGCGAGGAAGTATGGCGGGTAGAAGTTCTGCACTGAAAAAATCGGAGATGGCGCAAGCGGCCAGTCCGCTCGCGCACGCCGGTTCTTTGGACCAAATCGGCATTCCCAGCCTGGATCGGCTGATCCATGAGCGCATACGGCTGGGTATCGTCAGCGCCTTGGCGGCGAATACTTCGCTGACCTTTAACGAACTGAAGAAATTGCTGCGCACGACCGATGGAAATCTTAGCGTGCACGCCCGCAAGCTGGAAGAAGCCGGCTATATCGGCTGCTCGAAAAGCTTTCAGGGCCGAATGCCCAAGACCGAGTACGCGTTGACGGACACGGGCCGCAAGGCATTCGAAAAATATCTGGATCATATGGAAGCTCTCATCCAAGCGATGAAGCGTTGATCGAGCTCTCCGTCTCCAGCAAGAATTTGAGCGAAGGATTGGCAATGCAGGATTTTCATGTCGCCATCATCATGGATGGAAACGGCCGATGGGCCACCCGCCGCGGTCTGCCTAGGATTGCGGGGCACCGCGCCGGCGCCCGCGCCGTTCGCCGCACGGTTGAAGCCGCGGCGGATCTGGGCGTCTCGGTTTTGACGCTGTACGCTTTTTCGGAGGACAACTGGAGCCGCCCCACCGGCGAAGTCTCGGCTTTGATGAAGCTGCTGGGCCGCTATCTGGTTCAGGAGACGCAGCGCTGCATTAATAATGGCGTCCGCCTCCAGGCGATCGGCAGGCGCGATCGCTTGCCGGCGCCTTTGGTGGGAATGCTGGAGGAAGCCGAGCGCCGGACCGCGCATGGCGCCAGGTTGCTGCTCAGGCTGGCGATCGATTATTCCTCGCGTCACGCCATTTTGAACGCCTTGGGCCGAATCTCGCATGCGGAGATTCCCCCGGAGGAAAGGCTCACCGCGCTCCTCGGCCCGGACGTCGATCTGCTGATCCGCACCAGCGGGGAGCAGCGCTTGAGCGACTTCCTGCTGTGGGAATGCGCCTACGCCGAAATGGTTTTCACCTCACGCCTTTGGCCGGATTTCGACCGCGCCGATCTTGCTGACGCGATCACGGAATTCCAACGCCGGGAGCGGCGGTTTGGCGCGGTGGCTCCGGAAGCGAGTCGGCGAACCGCGTAGCCGTTCCTTCCCGCAGTGGCTTAAATGCACCACCGGCGGTTGTTTTGAAGCGTGCTGTCTCGCGCATTTTTTATCGTCTTTTCAGAGATTTACAGCGCGGGCTCGAGTGGCGAGAGGCGTGCTGGATTCGCCTTGGAGAGAGGACGGCAATGAAGACGGGACATCGGACGATTTTCGGTTTGGTGGCTGCGGCGGGTATGGTGCTGGGGCAGGCGGTTCCCGCTCGCGCTCCGGCGCAGGATGGAGGCTGGAGACGAATCGGCGGCGGAAGCGGAACCGGCCAGGCGCCCGCGCTTCAGAACGCGCCCCCGCAGCCGAATCCCTACCCGGCTCAGTTGCCGCCCACAACCTTGACCGTGCCGTCCGGAACCTTCATCGTCGTTCGGCTCAACGAATTCCTTTCCTCGGATAGGAACCATGTGGGGGACAACTTCACGGGCACGCTGGTTCAACCATTAGTGGTCGATGGGTACGTGGTCGCGCAGCGCGGACAGTTAGTGGTTGGTACGGTCGCCGACGCGCAGAAAGGCCATCATGGGGAGAACGTATCGCGGCTCCAAATCGGTCTGACAAATCTGACGCTGGTGAACGGGAATCAACTGCCGATCCGAACCGCGCTGGTAGCTAGCACCGGTCCGGGTTGGAACGGCCAAGACACGGGCGCCCTGATCGGAACGACCGGCTTTGGCGCGGCCGTTGGAGCCGTTGCCGGAGGCGGGCCAGGGGCGGCGATCGGCGCTGCCGCTGGCGGAGTGGCGGCATTGGCGGGTATTCTGATGACCCACGGCCATCCCACAGTCATACCGCCTGAATCGGTTCTGACCTTCCGCACGAGCGCAGCCGAGACGATCTCTACGACTAGTTCTCCACAGTCGTTCCAGGAAGGCGCCCCGGTCCAATACAGCCAAAATCAGCAGCCCGCGCTCGTTCGCCGCCCGCCCTATCCGGCCGGCGGCTATTCGGCTCCGTACGCCGGCGGCTATTCGGCTCCATACGGGTATCCGGTTCCCTATCCGTATTGGGGACCCTATTACGGTTACGGCTATTACCCCGGTGTTTACTTCGGAGTTGGGGTTGGCCGTTTCCGGCGCTGGTAGGACCTACTGGCGCGACCGCGCTACTTCTTCGCGGCCTGCTCCTCTTTCCGGGCGCCGGCCAGGATGCCGGTCATACCGTAATTACCTTCGTGGCAGGCGGAATCGAAGATCATGTGCCGGCTGTCGTCGGTCTTCCCCATCTCGATAACCACGGTCCAAGGCCGGGTCCACGTCTTGGGATCGTCGAACGTGATCTCGCGCCTGAGGTTATTGGCGTCCACGCGGGTGAAGCGCTCGATCATCTTGTAAGTTTCGACATTGGAGCCGCGAAAGCCCTGCTCGAAATTCGTCGTTTCGACCACCAGCGTGTTGCCTTCCCAGTGGCCGCGCGAATCGCCCAAGTAAAACTTAAGCGTTGAGGGTGGATGCGGGTGGCCGTCCATGTAGATGACGCGATTGCCCCCGCCGGCGTGATCGTCCTCCATGTAGATTCCCACCGATTTAGGCGATTGCACGACCTGCATCACCGTGCCCTGTGCAAACAGCGTGTTCAGAGGCAGGAATGGCATGGGAACACCCAGGCAACGGGGCGATTGCGCGACGGTTTCAGGATTATCGTTCTGGCCCGGAGCGATGCCGAGGGCGGCGGCGCCGCCGCGACCGGCTCCCCCACGGCCTGCGCCACCGCGGCCTCCAAAGCCCTGCCCTTGCGCCCCCGCGGCCAGCGGAGGGATTCTACCATCGGGAGGGTCGATAATCATCGACGTCCGCTTGCCTGTTTTCAGGACGGAGTTGAATACCGCGTTATAAGCTCCGCTCACGTCTTGCGCGGCGTTAGCCGACCGCGCGTTGCGTCCCGGGTCCACTGCTTTTTCTTTGTTCAACTCGGCCACTTCAGCGTCTGTGAGGAATTCTTTGCCCGCATTTGCGGCGGATCGCTCCAGAGGCACATTCGCGAGCACGAACCAAGTCCCTTGCAGATTCGGATCGCCCCACGCGGTGCGAAGGGCTGGTCCCTTTGCCGTGCCTGTCGATTTCGCAGCGATGGACTTGGGTGCCGCCGGCTTGGCGGGCTGTGACTTCGCAGCCGGGGCCTTGGGCGCCTGACCGTCTATGGAAATCCCCGCTAAGAATGCGAGCGCGATAATGCCGGGGAATAACAAAGAACGGTGGCGCATCGAATACCTCCTGCCGCTGCATCGAAGAGGATAGCACCGCCGAAGCCGGACGGTCAATTCGGTTAGGCAAGCCCGTAATCCGTCGATAGGTATTCAACCGGCGCTTGTCCCCGGCCTTACGGCCGGGGCTGGGTGCGAACGCTGGAACACGGTCGTGCCCACCTTCAGCCCCGGCCGTGAGGGCGGGGGCAAGCTTACGGACGGATTAGGCAAGCGGAAGCTTGTCCAATTCGCCGTAAAGACAAGCTGAAGCGTGTCCTACGGGGCGATCGGAAGACGCGCCGGCGTGAATAAGCCAGATGTCTGATTCACCGGGCCAATAATCGCGTGAGTGGCGCCGCTGCTCGTGTCGAAAGTCGCCGCCGAAACCTGCAGGGAACAAGGCGGGCGGGGAGTGGTCGTCGCCGGGGTTACCGAGACCGTGGCGCGCACCGCGGTCCGCGTGCCCGTGCCACCGGCATTCGCAAACGAGAGCCGAACGGAAGACGTCTGACCGGCTGTGACGGTGAACGTCTGAGCGGAGCCGATGGCCGTTCCGGACGCATTGAGAAACGTAATCGTGCCGGTGCAGGATGCGGGCGTGCCGTTATTAAAATTCGGCGCCAGATTCACGACGTTCACCTCGAGCGTTTCCGTGGCGCCCAAACCCACCGGCGGTAGCGTAATTGTGGAAACGAATAGCGAGGGTAAGGCCGGCTGCGCCAAAGCCGCGGATATTCCCGTTAGCGCCAGAAAAGAAACGGCGATCGCTTTGATCATGAAGACATCTCTCCTTGTTATGCGGAGCGGCGGGCGAAATCCCGCCGCGTTGGTTATCTTTCTGATTCGACGAGACGCGTTGAATCCCGGTTTACCGTGGAATTCGTGTTTCGGCGGGCTCCAATACCGCCCTTGATAGGATGGCTCGGGGAGGAATGCTGTGGTCGATCTACTCATCTCCTGGCCCGAGGCTTGGAGAACCTTGCAGCACATTGGCATTGCTTTCATTCTGACGGCGGCGGTGGGATGGGAAGGCGAGCAGGAGGAGCACACCGCCGGAATCCGCACATTTCCCATCGTGGGAATGGCCAGTTGCGGGTATCTGCTGGTGCTCGGCCCACAACCCGACGTGGCGGCCCAGTCGCGGATATTGCAGGGGCTGATCACGGGAATCGGATTCGTGGGCGGAGGCGCCATCCTCAAGGAGGGCGCGACGGTAAAGGGTACGGCGATGGCGGCCAGCATTTGGAACGCCGGCGTGATTGGAGCGTCTGTCGCCATGAATCGTTATGAAGTGGCGATTTTATTGGCGATATTGAACCTGGTGACGCTGCGCGCGCTGCTGCCTCTGAAGCAGCGACTGGATCGCAAGAAGAAAACGAAATAACACCAACGAGCGAATTCGCAGGCCGCATAAACCGATGGCCTGCGCCACTTGTTTATGATGCGCGCAGCACCGCGCGAACCTTCGCCAGATCCTCGACCAGTTCTCGATATTGCGCATGCCGCCGATCCTCGTCCGGCGCGCGTAGGATGGCGGAGGGATGGATGGTCGACGTCACATGAGGTGCCCAGGGGTGCTCGACGAAGTTGCCATGTTCCTGCGTCAGGCGATACTTCGGCCCAAGGATGGATTGCGCGGCGGTAGCGCCCAGGCACACGATGACCTCGGGGTGAACGGCGAAGCACTCGGCTTCGAGCCATGGCCGGCAAGCGCGGATCTCCGCGGCATTCGGCTTCTTGTGAATTCTTCTCTTCCCCCGCGGCTCGAACTTGAAATGCTTTACGGCGTTGGTGACGTAGACGTCGGACCGTTCGATGCCGGCCTCCGCCAGCGCGCGGTCCAAAATGCGCCCGGCGGGTCCCACGAAGGGATGCCCCTGTAGATCCTCGCGATCGCCCGGCACTTCGCCGATCATGACGACGCGGGCCGACGCGGGCCCTTCGCCGAACACTGCTTGTGTCGCGTGCGCGTATAAATCGCATCCGCGGCAGAACTGCACCGCGGCTGTGAGCGCGGGCAGAGTCCGCCGCGCGGGAAGGTATTCGGCCGCCGTCTTCGCTTGCGCGGTCGCCACTGGGGAGGGCTCCTCGCGACACATCTGAGCAACTGCTCCACCGAAACGAAGCCCGGCCCACGGCATCCCGTAATCGGATGAAATATCGAGTTACTTTTATGGAGCGAACGTGGGCAAACGGCCAGCCGAGCGAATTTCCGCCCGGATATTTGCAGATCGACCTGCCGGAGGGCGTCGTGCTCGACCGCACGTTCGTCGAACGGACGCCGCCCAGCGCGATGCACTCGGAAGAAAAGCTGGACGAAGACGACAGCTTTCTCAGCGTCGGATCGGAAACTTGGGACTACGACATCGCCGAGCGCCGTAAGGACGAATTTCTCGCCGCGGTAAAAAATTCGCAGATCGCGATCGAGTGCGTCACGCTCGGCGAGTAGACGTCTAGCGTCTCTTGGACGCCCGGGTGCGGGCCGCCTTCCGTGCCGCCCGTCGAAGCCCTGCCTTCCCTTTTGTCCGAACCGCCTTTTGAGCCGCGCGATGCCGGCTGGCCGATCCGCGCTTCTGCGCGGTCGATCGCGCCTGCCGCGAAAGAGCCGAACGCGATGCCGCGCTCTTGCCCTCGCGCTTTAAAGCGGCGCTAGTCGCGCGCGACCGTTTGGGCGAAGCCGCGCGCTTATGCGAGCTTTGCCCCCGCTTGTAGGCGCGCTCAGCGGATTTCCTGGTCTTCTCCGAAGCCTTTCCCTTCTTCGGAGGCTGAAGCTTCACGCCGGAGCGCCGCGCCTTCGACAAACCGATCGCGATCGCTTGCTTGGTCGAGCGCGCGCCGTGCTTTCCTTCCCGGATGTGGTGCATTTCTTCACGAACAAATTCGCCCGCCTGCGTGCTTGGCGATTTCCCCTCGCGCTTATCTTCCCCCGCCCGTTTCAGCGTTTCTTTTTCAGGCATCCAGCCTCCTTGCGAATGAAACGAGCAATTTTGCTGCCGAGCGGCTATTCCGAGCTCGTTTCGCTCGCCAGCTTGCTGGCCAGCGGGCGGTCTTGACCGGAGTATTTGTTGCCCGTCTTCTTGCGATAGGGAACCGCGACGCGCGACGAAAGTTGTTCGAAGGTGAAGGAACAGATGCGCATTCCGGGATAGAGAGCAACCGGCATCCGTCCCAGATTGCTCAGTTCCAGCGTTGCCTTGCCGCTCCATCCAGGATCGAAAAGACCGGCGGTGCCATGCACGATAATGCCGATGCGGCCCAGGCTGGAGCGGCCCTCCAGACGGCCTAAGACATCGTCGTCAAGCTCAAGCGATTCCTCCGTGATGGCCAGGGCGAACTCGTGCGGTTGAAGAATGAACGCCTCGCCCGCGGGAACGCGGATCGTGCGCATGATGTCCTGGATCGCGGTGCGCTCCTTCAGATCGATATACGGATGGCGGCTGTGCTCGAACACGCTGAATTCGCCGCCGAGCCGGAAATCCACCGAGCAGCTTCCAAACTGTTCCTGCCCGAGCGGCGGCGCGATCTTGATCTTTCCCTGTTCGATGTAGCGGCGGATATCGACGTCCGACAGAACCATTTCTCGATGATAGAAGACGCGCGATCGGAGCCGCGCCGGAAGATTGAAAGCTTCACCCGATAGAATATTTTGAGGAGAAACAATTGCGACATCTCGTATCCGGGGCGGCCGGCTTCATCGGCTCTCATCTCTGCGACCGGTTGCTGGCGGACGGGCACGAAGTGGTGGGTCTGGACAACCTCATCACCGGTTCGCGCAAGAACCTGGAGCATCTTTCCGCGCACCCGCGATTTCGCTTTGAGGCACGCGACGTCGCGGCGGAATTTGACGCCGCTGGCCCCTTCGACGGAGTTTGGCATCTCGCCTCGCTCGCCAGCCCGAAACATTATCTGGCTCATCCCATCGAGACGCTGGAATCCGGATCTTCCGCCACGCGCAACCTGCTGGAAATCGCCAAACGCGACCGCGCGCCTTTCCTGCTGAGTTCCACGTCGGAATGCTATGGCGACCCGCTGGAGCATCCGCAAACCGAATCCTACTGGGGCAACGTCAACCCGGTGGGCCTGCGTTCTTGCTACGACGAAAGCAAACGCTACGCGGAGGCGCTCACGATGGCCTATCACCGTACTCACGCGGTTCGCACGCATATCGCGCGCATCTTCAATACGTACGGTCCGCGCATGGCTTTAGACGACGGGCGCGTGGTCCCGGCTTTCCTCGATCAGGCATTGCGCGGCGAGCCGCTGACGATTTTCGGCGATGGATTGCAGACCCGCAGCTTTTGCTACGTTTCGGATATGGTGGAGGGCTTGGCGCGGCTTTGGGCGTCGTCGGAACGCTACCCGGTGAATCTGGGAAACCCGGTGGAGCTGACGATTCTCGAATTCGCCGAGCGGATCCGCCGCCTGATCGGATCGAATCTGGAGTTTATTCACAAGCCGCTGCCCGCGGACGATCCTCGCAAGCGGCGCCCGGATATCTCGAAAGCAAAACGGATTCTGGAGTGGGAGCCGAAGGTGAATCTGGAAGACGGGTTGCGGGAGACGGTGAATTACTTCAAGGCGCTGGCGGCCGCGCCCGCAATGCGGTGACGGCCAGCACGATCCACGCCGCGATGAAGGCCAAGCCGCCGAAGGGCGTGCTTGCGCCGAGCATACGGTTTTCGATTTGGCGCGAGCGTCAACGAGTCTTGAATTTCCCAGCCCGTTATTTCTTGGTTCGGGGAACTCGTCGAGGGGTCTCTGCCTCCACATGCTTCCGCAACCAGGGAGCCAGCCGGTCGAAGGTGAACTGGTTTCTTTCGTAGAGCCTGGCCACGAAATCATACGTTTTTTGAGCGTCGGCGATGAGCCGGGCGCCATTAATGGCGAGAAACGTATAGGTGACTGCAAAGGCCGTTCGTTTGTTGCCGTCGATAAAAGGATGGTTTTGCGACATGCTCTCCCACAAAGCGGCCGCTTCCTCGATCAGATCGGCATAGTAGCCGGTTTGCGGCCGAAAGAGGGCGGCTTCGAGCAAGCCCGGATCGCGGACGCCGTGGGAGCCCCCATAACGCTCGATCTGGTCGGCGTGGATGGCCACTACTTCCACCAAAGTGACGTAATCCGTCACTTAGCGAGCTTCTTGTACAGCGGAGCGTATTTCTCGTGGCTGGCCAGATAGGCGCCCATGACGTGCGCCCTGGGCGCCGCCTTTTTTCGTTTCTCGACAAGATCGGCGAAGGCTTCGTCCACGAGGGCCTGGATCTGACGCCCTTCCTTCACGGCAAGGATCCGCACGGCGGAAAGGATCTCGGAATCGACCTGAGTGGCGAACTTTTCGCGCGTAGCGGACATGGGACGGTTTTCTCCTTGCTTTCCCTTCCTCAGGTTATCATGACAAATCATGACACGTCAAGATGAGAGCCGGGTTAGCTCGAAGAGGTCTGCGAAAAACGGTGAGTACCCTTCAAGGCGCTGGCGGCCGCGCCCGCAATGCGGTAACAGCCAGCACGATCCACGCCGCGATGAACGCCACACCCCCGAAGGGTGTGATGGCGCCCAACATGCGGGTTCCGGTGAGAGCCAGGGCGTACAGGCTTCCGGAAAACAACACGATTCCCGCCAGAAGAAGCCAGCAGACCCAGTTCCGCCCACTCCCCGCCGGCATCAGCGAAACAGCCAAAATCCCGAGCGCGTGAAAGAAGTGGTACATGACCGCGCGCTCATAGATGTTCATGGAATAGGCGTCCAGCCGGCCTTGGAGTCCGTGTGCGCCAAACGCCCCAATGGCGACGCCGAGAGCCATCGCGATTGCGCCCACCGCCGTCCAGTTCATACCTCCAGGATACTGAGCGAGCCGGTCCCGTTTAGGCGCGCCGCCCGGCCTAACCGTCAAGCTCCTTGCGCCCGGACTTTACTCCAATCCATGGTCAGCAGATTTTGAGGCCATCCCCCGCTTTAACTAGGAGCCCCCCAACGACAACTCTGGATTAGGCGATTGCATCGAGTCTGCCATGACGCGCAAATTCACGATTCCCAGAACCACCGCCGTAAGAGCCAATAAGAGAAAGCCAGGCCAGATTGCCCCGACCTGTTCGCCGAGAACCCCGAGGACGATTGGAGGAAAGAAGCCGCCCAGACCTCCCATCGCTCCCACCAAACCCGCCACCGCGCCTGTTTGCGCCGGAAAATATTGAGGAACGAGCCTGAATACCGCTCCGTTGCCCAGTCCCAGCAGCGTCGCGCAGGCGAGCGCGCCGATGGTGAACGGGACGATTGAGCGCC
The DNA here is from genome assembly GCA_036557165.1 of Bryobacteraceae bacterium. Taxonomy (GTDB): domain Bacteria; phylum Acidobacteriota; class Terriglobia; order Bryobacterales; family Bryobacteraceae; genus Palsa-187. The sequence continues at coordinate 3,914 of DATBIA010000074.1, read as the reverse complement.
ATGCAAGAAGCGCCGCGAAGGGCGCGACGCCAAAGAAGACAAACGAAAGCACGCGCGAGCCGCCAATGCGGTCCGAGAGCCATCCGCCAAGCGGACGCGTGCCTGTCGCAAGCAGAACGAAGCCCGCCGATCGGAACCCCGCGCTCGTGGCCGTGAGCCCGAATTCCTGGCGAAGCAAAGTTGGCAGATAGATGGAGAACGCGACGAAGCCTCCAAACGTGAGGAAGTAAAACGTCGAGAAAACCCAGGCCAAACGTTCACGCATAACGGCGGCCAACATCCCGCGCGGTTTCTTACGCCGCGTGGCGGCGGGGGCGTTGCGCGCAACTAGCGCGAAAATGGCAGCCCATATAACCAGGAGCACCGATACTCCCCGAAATACGCGCTCCCATCCAAGGCGCGCCGCGATCAGCGGTCCAAGGAGCACGGCGGCGGATTGGCCCGCGGTCCCCAGCCCATAAATCCCCAGTGCCGACCCTTGCCGCTCTCTCGGAAACCATGGCGAGAGATAGCTAACTCCGACCGCAAACGAGGATCCCGCCACCCCGAGCAGGAACGCCATTCCCACCAACATTCCGTAGCTGGAAGCCATCGGGATCAGGAACGGCGGAATTGCAGAGAATAGGAGCAACGCCGTGAAAACCGCGCGGCCGTGGAAGCGATCCGTGAGAACGCCCATGGGAAGCCTCGCGAGCGAACCCAGCAATACCGGGACTGCCACCAAAAAAGCCGTCTGGCTCGAGCTCAGGCTATAAATCTCCCGAAACTCCGGCGCGAATGCTCCGATCAGGCCCCACGCCGCGAAGCAGAGCGCAAATGAGACGGTTCCAAAAACCAGTTGACGGTTCGCCATGCTCCGCTCGTCTTCAATTTAGCGGAGCCGGCCCCCGTTGTGGGCGGGGATATGCGCGGGAGGTAGCGAGAAGGTCACCAGCAAATTAGTCGCGAACAAGCCGACCGCCAGCAACTCGATCACCGCGGAACACGGCAGGAGATGCCAGGCGGCTTTCGAATACCCCTCGTAGGCCGGGATCTCGGAGCCGACTCGTAAGGCGCATCCCACGGTCAGGGCCAACAGCGATCCGAACATCAGCCGAGGGCTATAGAGCACCCGCGCTCCCCCGAAAGCCGGCAGGATTCGCTGCCCGATCGCGAACACCATGGTGGAGATAAAGCCAACGGTCAGGGCATGGCGCGCCGCCCCCCAGATGCCGCCGCTATGATCGCCCAATGCCGCCCACACCCACAATCCCGAAGCCGCGAGCAGCCACGCGTAGGAGATTCGAATGAACCATGGGAAGCTTCTATGAACGCCCTCGATTTTCGGGGGCCGCAACGGCTTCGTCCAGACGCGCAACGCGATCAAAGCTGCGACCGCCGCGACAGGCAGCAATAGCGCCGAGAGAATCGCGAAGCCGCCAAATCCAGTCGCAACGGAAGCCCACGTCAGCACGAGCGCGCTTAAAAGCAAGCGAGGCCGCGGAACATCGAGACCCAGGAAAGTCGGCAGCCATCGCGCATTAAATCCCCAGATCGCCACCACCGGAAAACACCACGTTTCCAAGGCCACCAATTGCTGGTCGAATACGTGCGGAAAGGCCGGACCGCCGCCGTCCCAAGCGATGCGCATAGCCGCGCCCGCGTTCGCTACCAACGCGATCAGGAAACCAAACGTCGAAGCGATCACCAGGAGCATCCAGGTCTCGGGCTTGCGATGCGATTGATCCGTTTTGGGCCGATGCCTGTTTACGGTAGCGAAGAACGTCAGAAAGCCGGCTAGACAGAGCAGCGTCGAAAGGGGCAGCAGGATGCGCCAGCGCCATTCCGTAACGCCCGCGATCCATCGCAGCGCGGCCCCCGAAGTCCACAGGACGAAGCACGTCCAGCCGCGCGAGATTGCAAACGCCGGCAAACGCCCCATCTTCGATAGCGAGTAGAAGCCAATCCCGAGAATGAACGTGCCGATCCATCCGAAGATTTGAGCGTGACCGTGAGCCTGCACCCAGGCGGGCGACAAAGCGTCCACGGCGCGGCTACTGCTGATGGACACGAGATTCCAAACCCCTAGAAATGTGCCCGGCAACAGCAAAAACAGCAGCCCCGCGACGATGAAAGCGATCAGCAGCCGTTGAAGCCGTTTTTCGCGCTCGACGTTCTCTGGCTGCGACCCAAAGACGGGAAGACTGCCAGGTTGAACGGGGCTATGAGCGGCCATGGGGCGCCTTGTTTCCCTGCAACTCCAAAGCCCGCGGAAACAGAATGTTATTTTCCAGATGAATGTGCTGGTGCATATCGCGCTCGAATTCCTCCAGACTCCGATACAATTCGCGGTAGGTCGGGCAAGCGTTCTCGGGGGGGCTGTAATTCCCGCTGAGGTCGCGTATGCGAGCGAGCAGCTCGCCTGCATCGTCATGATCGGCGAGCATTCTGTGTATCGGAGTCTCTACGGAGCCGAACATCGCCAGGGGAGCCGGACGCCCTTCGTCCGCGGCGGCTTCCATCGCCGCCAGATGGGGGAACAGCACATTTTCTTCTTTCATCATATGGACGTGCAATTCATCGGCCAGCGCTCCAAAAAGGTCCTGAATGGATCTCACTTCAGGGTGCGCCGCCGCGTGCCGAATCACAACTTTTCCTAGCAGTGAAATCAGGCGTGGCGATTCGCGCCGGATATAGCTGTGATGCTGTTCCACGATATGCCGCGCTAAGGCCGCGATGCCGGCTCCGGTCCAGTTCGCGGGGGTGTTTTCCGGATGGCTGCCGGTGACGGACAACAGATCGAGCACGTGGTCTACCGGAATATTCGCCTGCTGGCACGCGTCGGTCAGCGACCGCTTGCCGCCGCAGCAATAATCGATCCCCAGCGATTCGAAGACTTGCGCGCTGTGCGGGTGCTGAATTGCGATTTCGCGAACGGTCTGACTGGCTTCTGGTTTCATTTGGCTGCCTCTAATTCGAGGCTACGGCAGGCCCCGGCGGGAAGCAGTGACTAAAGTCACCCCGACAACGAATCTTTCAGACAACGGACGCGATTTCCGCCTCGAGGCCGTCGGCGTCGAGCACGGTGAGTTCCCCGGCCTCGATGGTGATGAATCCCTGCGCCTGCAAGCGGGTTAAATTCCTGGAGACCAGTTCGCGCACCGTGCCGATCTGCGAAGCCAACTCCTGGTGCGTCGCGCCCAGGCTAAACGCCGCGCCTTCCGTCCGAACTCGCCGCAAGATCCACGAGATCAGCCGGTGACGCACGGTCGCGAAGGACAGCTCTTCAATGATGCCGACCAGCTTGCGAAGCCGGGCTCCCACCACTTGAAGGACCTTGAGCGCAATCTCGGGATGCTCCAGGCAAAGAGCGCGGAAGTCCGCGCGGGAGATGAATAGAAGCTGCGACGGCTCGAGCGCGGCCCCGGATGCCGGATACCCGCCTCCGTCGAACACCGGCAACTCGGCAATAGATCCTCCGGGACCCTCCACCGCCAGAATCTGCTCGCGGCCGGATGATGAGGTTTTAAAAATGCGCACCCGTCCGCTTGCGATCACGTACAAGCCGGCGCACGGCTCGCCCTCGGAGAAGAGCACTTCGCCGGAATCGCACGAGCGGACGACGGTCCGATTGGCGAGGGCCTCCATCTCGGATTGCGAGAGCGCCGAGAACAGGGCGGTTTTCCTAAGAACGCCGGTCAAATGAGAGCTGGCAAAGGCCATGTCCGCGGGTCCCTCTCGAAACTGTAGCATCCGTCCGCAAGCTCGCCCCCCTCACGGGCCGGGCTGAAATCTGGGGTATGTACGGTCGGAGACAGGGGTAACACTTTAGCCCACGGACATAGGTAACACTTTTTTGCGGTTCCGAGTCCTTGGGTTGAGTATAGGAGCAATGGTCGAGCGTGTGGAAATGTGGGAATCGCGCGAGCGATTTC
>DATBIA010000073.1:0-101601 GCA_036557165.1 Bryobacteraceae bacterium | reverse complement strand
GTCAGGTCGAGCACCTGCAACTCGTCGTCCGCCGAAAGGTAATCGAGCAGCACGTTGAAAATGAAGCGGTCGAGCTGCGCTTCCGGCAGCGGATAAGTGCCTTCGAGCTCGATCGGGTTTTGCGTCGCCAGCACGAAGAAGGGCGGCCGGATCTTATATTGATTGCCGCGCACAGTACAGGACAACTCCTGCATCGCCTCGAGCAACGCCGATTGCGTCTTCGGGGGCGTGCGGTTGATTTCATCCGCCAGCAGCACGTTGGCGAAAATCGGCCCCGGAACAAAGGTCCAGGTGCGGCGGCCGTTCGTCGGATCTTCTTCGATGATGTCGGTGCCGGTGATATCGGAAGGCATCAGGTCCGGCGTGAACTGAATCCGCCGGAAATCCAGGCCCAAAATCGTGGCCAGCGTCCGGACCAACAGCGTCTTGGCTGTTCCGGGCAAACCAGTGATGAGGCAATGGCCGCCCACAAAAAGGGCGATCATGACTTGTTCGATAACCTCGTTTTGGCCTACGATCACGCGCCGAATCTGGGTGAGAATATCGTCGCGGATCTGATGAAATCTGGCAACGCGTTCCTTAAGCTCGCCGGTATCTATGCTGGGGGTTTGAATGGGGAGAGTCGACATTTATTATTTCCAGGTTTGGTGGAGCAGGCTTTAGCCTGCAACGCGGGCTTCAGCCCGCGCCGCGCTTGCTGTAGCTCACCGTATTATTTCACGTTTGAATCTTTCGAGTTTAACTCCAATAACAACTTCTGCGCAGGCTTATACTCCGGCGCCACTTCCAAAGCGGAGAACACCTCTTCCTTGGCCTCCGCCGTCCGCTTGGCCGATTGAAGCGCCTTCGCCAGTTGGAAGTGCGCCCCAGCGGGATCCACGGGCTTCCCCGCCAGCACCGCCTGATATTCCAAAACCGCGCCGCCAGGGTTCCCCAGCTCCTCATCCAGATCGCCCAGTTTCTGGTGCGCCTGATCGTCGCGCAAATAAATATAGTTGAGCCGCTGAAGCGTCCGCGCCGCGGCGCGCTTGTCCCCGGCTCCGATTTCCAAATCCGCCAGGTGCTTCAGCGTATCCGGACTCCGCCCGCCAACCTCGGCATACCGTTTCAACTGGTCCATCGCCTTGGCCTTGTCGTTCTGAGCTTCATAAGCCTGAGCCAGCGCCTCATACACCGAGCCGGCCTCGACGTAGTCGGCATAAACATCGCGGATCGCCGTGCCCTGCTTGATTACATCGCCCCAGTCCTTGTTCTTGACGCTATCGTTCAGCGCCTTGACGCCCTTGCGCCAATTATCGTAGCCGTCCACGGTGACCTTGGTCTGCGCTTCCAGCCACGGCAGAAACTGTTTGTCGAAGTCCTCCGGCTTCATCTTCAATTCTTTCTCGATGACCTGGTCCGTCGTCATCCGGTCGCCGAAGTCGTGGATCATGTTGAGCACCGCGTCGTAGCCCCACTTCTGCACGATGTAAGTTATGACGCGTCCGCCCTGAAAATAGCTGACGATAACTTGCTCGGGATACGACGGATGAATATAGCCGCGATCGAGCTCGGCCACCGGCAGCAGCTTGTGATCCTTGATCGCCATGATGCTGGGCGGGTCTAAGCGGTCGCCCCAATCCGGATTCGTCGCCGTCTCCTCGTATACCGCCAAGCCTTCGGTGAACCACCGCGGCACGCGATGATTGGTCATCGAAAGCACGTATACGTGGCTCATTTCATGCCACAGCGTGCTCGCCCAATGGAATTCGCCCGGCTTCCGCCCGTTCGGCGAATCCATCGAAACCGAATTATCGAAGGTCACGCCCAACGCGCCCAATCCCGGCATGCCCATGGTGCGCACGGCGAAATCCTCGTGGTCGGGATAAACCTCCACTTCCACCGTTGCGGGCAGCTTGTATTTATATTTCTTATCGTAGGTCTCGATGATCTTGTCAAGTTCGGTCGTGAAGTACGGCTTCAGCAGCGCCTCTTCCTTCTTGTTCAGCTTCAAAATCCCCCGGCCGCTGGGCGTCTTCACCGTATCGAAATTCTTATAGCTGTCCATCAGCTTCAAGGTGTTGCCGGTGGGCAAATCGTGCCAGCCCGCGTCCCAGGCTTCCATCAGCAGCTTGTAAGCTTCGTCGTTTTGGCCCAGCCGCATCAAATTAATCCCCAACTGGCTCCGCGCGTTTTGCAGGTCCGGCTCGATCTCCAACGCCTTTCGGTAATACAGAATCCCTTCGACGTAGCGGCGATTAATCACGAAAAAATGCCCCGCCAGAGCGTAAGCGTCGCCGTAGTGCGGGTTGACCTTCATGATTTTGTCGATCCACGGCGATCCGATCTGAATCTTGCCGGGCGGCACGGGAACCGGTTTGTCGTCGAGCCAATCCACTGTCGCCAGAATCGCCATCGCGTCCAGAGCCTCGCCCGAAATAGCGACGGCTTTATTGGCTTCTTCGACCGCCTTGGCCTCGTTATTATCCTCGAGTGCGACGCGGGCCGTCAGCTCGCGAGCCTCATACAGCTTCGGATCGGCGGCGAGCGCTTTATTGGCGAACTCCACCGCCTTGCCGCCGTAAGAGTCCTCGTCCACGCGCGCCAACCCGAGCAGCGCCCGCGCATTGTTTTTATCGATCGCCAGAGCGTCGTTGAACAAATTGGCGGCATCCTGTGGATTGCCGTTGGGAGCCTCCAGCATCAGCGTGCCGAACTCAACCTTTACATTGGCGTCCTTCGGGCGAGCCTTTTCCGCCATCTGAAACGCCTCATTGGCGCCGCTATAATCCTTCAACCCCAACAACGCCTGCCCGCGGATCGCCGGATCCGCCGACCTGCTCAACCGCTGCCAGCAAGCCGTCTCCCCCGCATCCCCATGCTTGTGCAAAGCGTTGCACTGCTCCGGCGTCTGCGCCATCAGCGGCAGCGCGATCAGGAACAAGGTGGAGCAGGCTTTAGCCTGCAACGGGGACTTCAGTCCCCGCAAGCGCCGACGGAGGCTGAAGCCTCCGTTGCAGGCTAAAGCCTGCTCCACTCCACAGAGCGTTTTCATTTGTCCAACTCCGCCTGCGTCTGCGCAAGATCCAACAACAGCTTCCGCAATTGCGACTGATACTCGTTGGTATCCATCGCCGCCTTGTGGTACTTCAAATCGTCGATCTGGGTTTCGAGTTCTTCCTTCTTTTTGAGCAACTCCTGCTTCTTGGGATCGTTCACCACCGCGGCGACCGCGCCCAAATGCAGCAGCGTGAAGCGACCGGCAATCTGCCCTTCGCCATTCTCCGGCCCAGGATCTTTCACGCCGTCGCCCTTGCCCGCGTCTTCGAGCAAACAATGCTCGGTGGCAAGCCAGTTCTGCGCCTCGAAGTATTTCGCCGTTTTCGCTTCGGCGTATTTGAAAGCCTCCAACGCCGTCACGATTCCATTTTTATCGGAATCCGCCGCGGGATCCCGAAGCGCCTCTATCCAGTAGCGCGCGAACACAGTGACGTTTTTCTCGGTGCCGGTTTTGGTGGACGCGATCACCACGCGCTTCGGTTTTTGGAGGATCGGGATCGAGCCGCCACTCGAGCTGGTCGTATTCACCACCAGTACGCGTCCTTGAATGCGATCGAGCAGTTGCGCCAGATCGGTGGCGGAAATATCGGGACCGGGAAGCGCGAATTTATAGTCGCGGTCGTCGTAAGTGCCGTGGCCGATCAGCGTGAGAATCACCAGATCGTCGGGCTTGGCCTGCGAGGCGATCGCGCGCAGCTTCGCTTCGACGTTCGTCTTGGTTGCGTCCTTACCGATCAGCGTGTCCACTTTAGAGTTCGGCTCGCCGCGCACGATCTTATCCAGATCCTTGGCCCAGCCGCTGAAGCGCTGCTCGTATTCCGCCTCGGCGCCAAGGCCGGACACGGTGAGGTAGTATGTTTCGGCTCTCGCCGTTAAACCCGCGGCCGCAATAAGAAACAGAAGAGCTTTCAAATCACACCCCACTTTCGCCGGAGCAACCACTCCGCCGTTCGCAACAACACGATGAGCAGGAAAATCGCGGGCATGTCCCACAAATCGCGCGTTTCTCGAATCGTAATTCCGGCTTCCGAATAGTTGATATCTTTGCCCAGCCGCGACGCCTCATTCGGCTTGTAGTAGCGCCCGCCGGTCTCGGAAGAAAGCTTCTCGAGCAGTTCGCGATTCTGCTCGACATGGAAGTTCTCGGCTATGCCGTCTTCCCGGCGGAACGTCAGCGTATCGTGGCCCAGATCTTCCTGGCCGTGCTTCGCCACGATATCTACGAGATACGAGCCGGGCTTCGGCGTAGTGTAATCGGCCACGTAAACGCCCTGTTCCAGGGGCTGCGGGCGCATATCGATCGAGTCGGTGATCCCCTCCGGCCCGGTGATGTGTGCTTCCACGGTGGCATCGCCGGCGGGAAGATAGGTCGTGTCGCGGACCTCCGCGCGCAGTTTCACGCCGGTCTCATCCGCCAGAAGTTGTTTCGGCGTGGATCCGGTCACGCGCCGCGGCGTATCGCTCACCAGCCAGCGCAGCAGTTGCCGGTAAAATGTCTCGTGGCTCATGTCGGACACCGGCTGCAGCATCTGCCAGCGCCAGCTTCCCCCAGTGGCAAAAATCGCCGTGCGGCCGCGGCCGAAAGGCTGAATAATGAGCAAAGGCACGTGCCCGCCGCCGCCCTCTTTCGGGATCGCATCGGCCAGCACCGTCGCCCCCGGCTTGGGCAGCCCCGGATCTTGAAAATCCATGACGTACGGAAGTTTTTTCCAGCGGTCGAAATTCTTCGCCGGATCTTCCTCGATGCGGGTGATCAAACTTTCGCGGCCCGCTTTGGTCAGCTCCACATCCGCGCCGATCCGGAAAAACGTCTTCTTGCCCTTCCCCGGGGAAGGGAGCGTGGTGGGCAGCAAATCGCGAAGCGGGCTTTGACCCCAGCCGCCGTCCGCCAGCGCATCCTTGCCCCCTAGAAACAGCAATCCGCCGCCGCGCCGGTCGACAAATTGCCGGAGCAGATCCTGCTGCTGAGGCTTCAGGTAAGCCGCATCTACGCTGCCCAAAATCACGCCGTCGAACCCGAACAGATCCTCAACGCGCGTTGGAAAGCCGTCTTCCAGGAACTTGCATTGTCCCTCGGCCGAGGTTTTATCGGGGCAATTTCCCTGGCGGTAGATTTTGTTCTCCGTGGTTCGCACCATTGTGAAGAGGTCGAGATTGCGATCGTCTTCCACGGCGCGCTTCAGGAACTTGAATTCCCAGCGCGGCTCCCCATCGAAGAACAAAATTCGAGGCGTGCGCTGATCCACATTCACCAGTCTGGTAAGGCGATTGTTTTTTGGATTTTCCTCGTTGGGGAGAGGATCGATGGATGCTTCCACAGTCTTCACGCCCGCCGGACCCACGTTGAATAATACCGGCTCCACCTGCTGCACGCCGTCGCCTTTGAGCGTAACTTCCTGTGAAGCGAGGATTTTGCCGGCTTCCTTGATGTTAATCCGCACTTTCTGACCCGCGTAGCCGTTCTGATGCAGGTGAACGGTTGCGGCCAACCGCGAATCGGGCAGCGCGCGCTGCGCTAGCTCCACATCGTTGATTTCGATATCGTGCGCCATCTTCTCGCGCCCGAACCCGATGGTATGAACGGGGATGCGTTGCCGGCGCACTTCGGAAATCGTTTCCAAATCGATCCCGCCGGAGTTGTCCGCGCCGTCGCTCATCAACACCACCGCGCCGATCGGCAGGCTTTGCGAATCCTCCACCACCTGCTTCAGGCTGTCGCCGATGTGCGTCACCGGGGCGGAGGCGGTCACCTGCTCGGGCTTCTCGATGCGGTCCAGATGGTCGCTCATTTTGTACATTCGGACCTGAAATTTGCTCTGTAGATCCCCCAAAAGGCCCGAATTCAGCACCGAAAGTGCACGATCTTTGCGCGAATCGCCCCCCTCATCGGCCACCGCCATGGAGGCCGAATCGTCCACCACCACCGCCACGATGTTCTGTTGGGGTTTGAGAGTTGCAATGCTAAGCGCCGGATGCCAAAGGAGAAACAGCAGCAGCGCCGCCATCGCCGTCTGCAAAATCCACACCGCCGCCGCCCGCACCGCGCCCACCCGATGCGAGCCCTGCGACCGCCGCCACACCAGCCAGCCCAGAAGCGCCGCCGCGGCCACGACTCCCGCGCCGAACATCCACATCGGCCAGCCACTTAGGAGCACGAAAGTTCCGCGCGAGAATACGGCCGACGGGTACTTAAAGAGCAGTTCAAACATTAGTGTGTCAAATCGTAAGTGGCGTAGTTAACGGCGATGCGATACGCCAGGCCGGCCCACTTTTCCGGATAGCGCGGATCGTCGGACCATTCCCAGGCATCGCCCAGGTCCATATTGTGGCAGATTGCGACCATGACGCGGCCCTTATCGTCGTAGACGCCACGCCACTTCGGATCGAAGCCGTCGTATTCATAGGTCAAATGGCTGATGGACCACTGCCACCCGGGCACCTGAAAACGATCATCCAGGTCATATATGACGTGGAAAATCGGGTTGTTGTTATCAAGATCCACGATCTTGCGGTCCGGAAAAATCTTGTTCATGCCGCGGGTGAACACGTTCCATTCCAGCGTCCCGTGGAAATCGTCAGTCATGAGAAATCCGCCCCTCAGCAGGAACTCGCGGAGTTGCGCCGCCTGATCGTCGGTCAAGTCCCAGTGGCCGACTTCCACGGCGTAGAGCATCGGCCAATTATATATGTCGTCGGAGCCGTCCGCTTCGACCACCTGCTCCACCGAGCGGGTGTCGATGCGCGTCAGACGGCGAATGCCTTGAAGGAGATGGCGGTCGGACCGCGGGTAATCGATAGTCCAGTTTAAAGGGCCCCCTTCGCCGCTGCCGTGGAGATTAAAGATGCCCGGGTATTTGAGCCGCGCGCGCGTCCACTCGGCTTTCTCGTTCCAATCCGGCGGGAGCTCGAAGTCGTCGTATTCGATGCCGCGGTATTCGCGGAAAGGCTTTTGCGCTTTGAGGGCTCCCCAGGAGCCGAGGCCCGCGAGCACCAGCGTAAGAGCCGCTCGAAAACGCATTCGTACCCTCAGGTGTCATCAGGATAACACAGGGCGCGTTCTGAGCCTTTCCTGGGCAAAAGAAGGGGTTATCCCGATTGCAGACTCCGATCCGGATGAAAACCTCACCTTATATGAGCGGCAGGGGGAGCGGAAAATTCGCACGCTTGGCGCGGCCTCATTTCGATTCGGCGGGCCGCCGCGGCACCCAGCATGAAGGCGAGTGGATCATCACCACCTCGCCGCGCTGATTTCGAGTCGTCACTTTGAATTTGACGATGCCGTAGGCGGGATTCGATTGCGAAGCTCGCGTGGAAACCACCTCCGTTTCAGACTGGATGGAATCGCCGGGACGCACCGGCATCGGCCATTGCAGTCCCTCGACGCCGAGCCCGAGAACTTCCGTATCGCCAAACGGCTTAGCGTCCGCGATCAGCCGCATCACCAGTGCGGCGGTGTGCCAACCGCTCGCGATCAGGCCTTTGAACGGACCGCGCCCGGCGGCCTCGCGGTCGACATGCATCGGCTGAGGATCGTAAGCGCGGGCGAACGCCAGAATTTCCGCCTCGGTCACTTCCGCTGAAGGAGTCTTGTGGCGGAGGCCCACTTCCATCTCTTCGAAGTAGCGCTTCATCCCGTGACGGCTACAGCTTGAGCAACGCCCGCAGCCGCTTGGTCTGCACGCGGCTCACCGGAATCTCGGTCTGCTTTTTGTCGTCCATGCGGAGTTGGAAGCTGGATTTGAACCACGGGATCACTTCCTTGATCCGATGGACGTTGACGAGATAGGAACGATGAACGCGCCAAAACATGTCGGGATCGAGGTTCGATTGCAGCTCCTCGATGGTGCGGTAGTTCGATTGACCCTCGAGGTTCGCCGCCACAACAGTGATCAAGCCATCTTCGATGGTGGCGTAAACCACTTCCTGCGCATCCACGATAAAATTCCGATGGTTGCTTTTCACCAAAAGCTTTGTGCGCTGAAGGATCGGCTTCGGAGGCGGGGGTTCGGGAACGGCGGGCTTGATCCGCTCGCCCACGCCTGCGCGGGCGCGCTCCACCGCCAGCGCGAGCCGGTCTTTTTCCACCGGCTTGAGCAGATAGTCCAGAGCTTCCCACCGGAACGCCTCGACCGCGTATTGGTCGTAAGCCGTGGCCATGACGAAATACGGCATCGGGACATCCGATTCGCGAAGCTTCCGAATCACGCCGAGGCCGTCAAGACCGGGCATTTGCACGTCCATGAAAACCAGGTCCGGCTCCAGATCCTCGATTAATTTGAGGGCTTCCAGGCCATTGGAAGCGGTGGCGATCACCTCGATGTCGGGGAAGTCCTGGAGCTGGTAGGCGAGATCCTCGCGCGCCAGTTGCTCGTCGTCCGCCAGAATTGTGGAGATTGCCCCGGCTGCGCGATTCTGCATGCCCTAAAGCCGCTTAATTTCTTCCGCCGAACGCGCGGGACGAAGCTGCGCTTCTTCCAGATGCTTGGCCTCGCGCCAGGTGAAGAACATGCGATGCACCACGGTCAGATTCGACAACACCGCGATCACCCACAGCACCGGCGCCATGCGGTCGAACAACGCTCCTATGATGACCAACACGACGCGCTCGGGACGCTCCATAAAACCGACCTTGCAGGAAGGAATCGAATTCTCCGCCCGCGCGCGTGTGTAGCTGACCATTACCGAGCCGCTCATGGCGATAGCGGTGAGCAGAACGTACCAGTGCCGGTTGATGGAACCGTACCAGACGAGCAGCCCCGTAAGCAGAGCCAAATCCGAATATCGATCCAATACGGAGTCGAAGAAGCCGCCGAACCGGGTCACACGATTGGTTTCGCGCGCCACCCGCCCGTCCACCATGTCGAACAGCCCGGCGCAGATAATCACGATCCCCGCCCAACGGAATTGCCCCACCCACAGCAACGCGCTCGCGCCGATGTTGATCACCAGTCCCAGAAACGTGAGCACATTGGGATTGATTCGCGTGAGAGCCAACCCGTGCACGATCCGGAGGATGACCCAGTCGCACGCGTTGCCGATAGCGCGTGTAAACGTCACTTCGAATTCACCTGGTGAATCGTGGTTAACTCGACAATTTCCATCTCGCGGATGCCGCCCGGAATATTGATTTTCACCGAGTCGCCTACCTGCTTGCCGAGCAGACCACGCCCGATCGGCGAACTCGTAGAAATCAGCCCCTTAGATACGTCCACGTCCTCGCTCGTTACAAGCTTGTAGCGGATCTGCTCCTCTTTGATGGTATCCAGCACCACCACGGTGGAGCCGAGGCCCACGCGATCATGCGGAATTTTCGACATATCGATCATCGAAATTTCCCGCAAGCGCGATTTCAACTGCATCAGGCGGGCGTTCACAAAAGCCTGCCGTTCCTTGGCCGCGTGATATTCCGCGTTCTCGCTCAAGTCGCCGTGAGCGCGGGCCTTGAGGATTTCCTTGGGAAGTTCAATGCGCAGTTCGTTTTCGAGCGCCGCTACTTCTTCTTCCAGTTTCCGCTTGAGCTCTTCCATGCTGCTCCGTTGCCGATTATACCCTGCAACGCCGGCGCCCGCCTCACTGCCGGGCAGCCTTTTACCGCTTCTTGCGCCGCAGCAAAATTACCAACAAAGCGATGGCCACCAGCGCCAACGCGACCCATCGGATGGCGTCCACTCTTACATTTTGGACTTGATTACATCTACGAGTTCCTTCACCGCCGCGGCGCTTTTGGCCAGAGCCGCCTTCTCCTCGGGATTTAGCTGGATCTCGTAGATCTTCTCAATGCCGCCGGCGCCGAGCTTCACGGGAACGCCGACAAACAATCCTTGAATTCCGTACTCGCCTTCGAGACAAGCGGCGCAAGGCAGGACTTTCTTCTTATCCTTCAAAATCGAGTCGACCATTTCCACCGCGGCGGCCGAGGGCGCGTAATAGGCGCTGCCGGTTTTCAGATACTTCACGATTTCGGCGCCGCCGTTGCGCGTGCGATCGACGATCGCGTTCAACCGCGACGGCTCGATCAATTCGGCAAGAGGGATGCCGGAGACGCTCGAAAGCCGGACCACGGGCACCATTGTGTCGCCGTGGCCGCCCAGAACCACCGCGGTGACATTCTCGACAGAAACGTTCAGCTCTTGAGCGATAAAGGCGCGGAAGCGGGCTGAATCGAGGACTCCCGCCATTCCCACCACGCGATTCCTGGGAAATTTCGATACCTGATGCGCAGTCCAGCACATCGCGTCCAGGGGATTGGTCACCAGCACCAGAATCGCGTTGGGCGAATGCTTCGCCACGTTTTCCGTGACGCCCTTCACCACTTCGTAATTGGCCAACAGCAGATCGTCGCGGCTCATGCCGGGCTTGCGCGCAAGGCCGGCGGTGATCACCACCACATCGGAATCGGCAGTCGGCGCATAATCGTTCGCTCCGGCGATCGCGACGTCGTAGCCTTCGATCGGCCCCATTTGAAGCATGTCCAGGCCTTTGCCCTGGGGCACGCCCTCGACCACGTCCACCAGGACTACATCTCCCAGTTCCTTCAACGCGAGGTTGACGGCGCAGCTCGCGCCGACATTGCCTCCTCCCACCACAGTTATTTTTTTGCGCATAAGTGTGCGATTATAGCAACTGGAGGCGCTTGCGTTTCGGAAGTAAAAACGGCGTCATAATGGAAGCATGAATCTGACCATCAAGAACGTCCCCGAAGAGGTGTACAAGGCGCTCAAACGGGAAGCGGCCGAGCAGGGGCGAAGCTTGAACGCGGAGGCGATGCTAGCGTTGTCCTGGAAGGCCGAGGAGATCGAGAGGCATCGGAAGATGCGCTCTTCCTGGGGTGAATTGGAGCGCTTCGTCGCCGGTTTGCCCGAGGCGCCCAGCAGCGTGCCTCTGATTCGAGCCGATCGAAAACGCCGTTGATCCCCCCGCCTCCAATACCTTCGCGAGTGCGGGTTGTGGACGCGAGCGTGGTAATCAAGTGGCTGATCCGGGAGCCAGACCACCAACGCGCCATCGAGATTCTACGCGCTTATGTTGGCCGAATCACAATGCTGATCGCTCCCCGAGTTCTTGCAGACGAGGTAGCCGGGGCCATCGCAAAGCAATACCGGCGTAAGAGTCTAACGGCGGAACAGGCGATCCACGCCTTCGACCTTTTCGAAACGTACCGGCCCGACTTGCTGGATCCTCCGGGGCTCACGCGGCAGGCTTTCGATCTTTCGCTTCAACACAGGATTAGCGCTTGGGATTGTCTCTACCTCGCCCTTGCCACTCGTTATCGCTGCGACCTTGTGACCGCAGACGAGCGGTTCCAGCGGGCGGTGAAGCCCCATTATCCGTTTGTAGTGCTACTCGGAGCTTGAATCGCCTTCGGGCCGCGGTGCTTCCTTGCGGGCCTGCTCGAATAACAGATTGAGGGTTTTCTCCGTCCGGATATTCGAGGCGATTCTGCCGATCGCCCCATCCTTTTGCAGCTTGGCCCGCGTGACGGCCACAGCTTCGCGCTGCTGCCGGGCGATCCGCTGCACTTCGCGATCGACCTCTTCCTGGCTTGTGCCGATGGATTCGCGCTCGGCGATCTTATCCAGCAGCAGCGAAGCCTTCACATCGCGAACCGCGCGGTCTTTCTCGGCCTCGCGCACCTTCTGCCAATCGAGCTTCACGGTAGTGGGGTCAAGGCCTTGCGCCACCAGCGTGCGAATCTTAGTTTCGACGTTCATCTCGATTTGCCGGTCGACATAGGCCTGGGGGACCGGAAAATCGTGCGCATCCACCAGCTTATCGAGCAATTCATGCTTGGCTCGTTCCTGCGCCGCGCGCTCACGCTCGCGAAGGATGGTTTTGCGGATGGCGTCTTTCAACTCGTCCAGCGTCTGATAGTCGCCTAGATCTTTCGCGAACTCGTCGTTCAGCTCTGGAAGCTCCTTCCGGCGGATCGTTTTCACCGTGGCGCGGAATCTCACAGTGCGTCCCGCGAGGTTTTTCCGCTCATACTCCTCCGGATACGAGACATCGAACTCCCGAGCCTCGTCCGGCGCGGCGCCGCGCAGATTCTCGCTGAACGCCACCATGGTGGATTCGCCGCCGATATTCAAAACCAGCTCGTCCTCGGAAATCTTCTCGTCCGCGCCGGAAAGGCTTTCAAGCGAAACCACGGCGTAATCGCCATCGGCGACGGGCCGCGGCTCCTCATCCACGAATTCGGCCTTTTGGTCGCGGATCCGCTCCAGCCGATCCATGAGGTCGGCATCGGTTACCTCCGGCTCGGAGTAGGTGACGGTGACGCCGCGGTATTCGCCCAAATCGAAGGAGGGGGCAACCTCGAATTCCGCTTTGAACTTCAACGGCTCGCCCGCGTGGAGATGCACCTCACTGACGCTAGGCTGGCCGACCACGCGGAGATTGTCTTTTTCGACCGCGGCGTTGAAGAACCTGGGGACAAGCTTTTCAAGGACTTCCTGGCGGACGTCGCCCGCGAAGCGGGTTTTCACCAGGCTTGCGGGCGCTTTGCCCGGGCGGAAGCCGGGCAGGCGCACCTTCTTCTGAATCTCAGCGATGGCGCGCTCTGTCTCCTTCTCGACTTCCGCAACGGGTACCGTGATTTCGAGCGAGTGCTTGCACCCCTCTACAAGGGCCACTTGGAACCTCTCATAAGTCGTCGCCCGCAAAACCCGAAGCGGGTAAACTCCGCGGGCGAGCTAACGTTTTGTTTGCGGTCTGTGCAGTCAGCCCTGGGCGGCCGCGCTGGCGTGGGCGGCTTCCTTCAGCGCCGGGGCCTTGTCGGTGGCTTCCCAAGTGAACGTGTCCTCGGAGCGTCCAAAATGACCGAAAGAAGCCGTCTTGCGGAACACCGGCCGCCGGAGCTTCAGCGTCTCGATCATGGCCTTGGGCGTCAATCGGAAATGCGACCGGATCAGGTCGACCAGCACATCCGCGGGGAGCACGCCCGTGCCGAAGGTGTCCACCATGACCGAAACCGGTTCCGCGACTCCGATCGCATAGGCAAGCTGCACTTCGCAACGCTGCGCCAAGCCGGCCGCCACAATATTCTTGGCCACGTATCGCGCCATGTAGCAGGCGGAGCGGTCGACCTTCGTCGGATCTTTACCCGAGAACGCGCCGCCGCCGTGCCGGCCCATGCCGCCGTAAGTGTCCACGATGATCTTGCGTCCGGTCAGACCGGTGTCGCCGTGCGGTCCGCCGATGACGAACCGGCCGGTCGGGTTAATGTGATATTTCGTGCCGGAGTCCACCATGTTGGAGGGGACCACCGGATCGATGATGTGCTTCTTCACGTCGGCCCGAAGCTGCTCGGTGGTTACGTCGTCGTCGTGTTGCGTGGAAACCACCACCGCGTCGATGCGCTTGGGCTTTCCGCCCACGTACTCAATACTGACCTGGCTCTTGCCGTCGGGGCGAAGATAGCCGAGCTTGCCGAAGCGGCGGATTTCGCTTAGCTGGCGGACGAGCTTATGCGCCAGCACGATCGGCAGGGGCATCAACTCTTCGCTTTCATCGCAGGCGTAGCCGAACATCAGTCCCTGGTCGCCGGCGCCGCCGGTGTCAACGCCCATGGCGATGTCGGGGGATTGCGTCTGCACTACATTGAGCACGCCGCAAGTCTTGGCGTCGAAACCCATCCGGGCGTCCGTGAATCCGATGTCGGCGATGACCTGCCGCGCAATCTTCGGCACGTCCAGCACCGTTTTGGTGGTGATCTCTCCAGCTACAACGCAAATGCCAGTTGTAACCAACGTTTCACAGGCTACGCGACCGGTTGGATCGTCCGTGAGCACCGCATCCAGTACGGCGTCCGATATCTGGTCCGCCATCTTGTCCGGGTGACCCTCGGTCACCGATTCGGACGTGAAAATATGACGCATTCTTTCTGACACTTGCCCGACCTCCAGGGGAGTTTAATAAGGTTTACAGGAAGAAACCCAAACTTGATACTGTATCATGTCACGGAACCCGGAACAATAGCCTTTTTCCACAGGTCCCCAGGCCATAAGCCATACCGTAAATCCGTCCGTAAGCTTGCCCCCGCCCTCACAGGCGGAGTTGAAAGTGGGCACGACGGTGTTCCAGCGTTCGCACCCAGCCCCGGCCGTAAGGCCGGGGACAAGCGCCGGTTGAATACCTATCGGCGGACTACGGGCCATAGTCCTGCGTGGGAGTAAGACAAGCTGAAGCGTGTCCTACCGGTTATCCTGAAACCAGTATGGCCTTTGCCAGCATCCCGGAAGCTATTGAGGAGATCCGCGCCGGGCGCATGCTGATCGTGGTAGACGACGAGGATCGCGAAAACGAGGGCGATCTCACCATGGCAGCGCAATTCATCACGCCCGAGGCGATCAATTTTATGGCAGTCCACGGCCGCGGGCTGATCTGTCTCGCGCTAGCGCCGGAGCGCTGCGACTCGCTGCACCTGCCCCTGATTTCTCCCATGAACACCTCGCGTTTCGGCACCGCCTTTTGCGAATCGATCGACGCCGCCGAAGGCGTGACCACCGGGATCTCGGCCGCCGATCGCGCCCGGACCGTTCATACGGCGATCCGCCCGGGTTGCCGCCCGCGCGATCTTGCGCGCCCGGGCCACGTGTTTCCCCTGCGTGCGCGTGAAGGCGGCGTGCTGGTGCGCGCGGGACAAACCGAGGCCGCCGTAGATCTGGCGCGGCTGGCGAAGCTGGAGCCCGGCGGCGTCATCTGCGAGATTATGAACGACGACGGCACGATGGCGCGCGTGCCCCAGCTCGTTCAGTTCTGCGAAAAACACCGGATGAAGATGATCTCGGTGGCCAGCCTGATCCGCTACCGGCGCCGCACAGAGCGATTCCTGGAGCGGCGGGGCGAAGGCTGCCTGCGGACCGAATTCGGCGACTTCAAGACCATCGCTTTCGTCAGCACGATCGACGGCGAACAGCACATCGCGCTGGTGCGGGGCGAGATCGCGGGCCGCCAAGATGTGCTGGTGCGTATGCATGCGCGGTGCGTCGCGGGCGACGTGTTCGGCTCCACCGAGTGCGATTGCCACGCCACCTTGCTTAAATCTCTGGAGCGCATCGCGGATGAGGGCTGCGGCGTTCTGGTGTATCTGCACGAAACGGGCATGGGCGAGAGGAAGCATTCTCCCAGCGCCGACCGGCAGCCGATTCACGAGAGCGGGATCGGAGCGCAGATTTTGGCCGAGCTTGGCCTTACCACCATTCGTCTATTGACGAACCATCCGCGCAAGGTCTTCGGCCTGGACGCATTCGGCATCGAGATCACCGGCTCGGCGCCACTGGAGGCGCCCTCCTCAGCGAAACAGGTTGCGCAGCAGGAATAGCATGTTGGCGGGCCTCTCCGCCAGCCGGCGCATCAGATACGGATACCAGGCCGTCCCGTAGGGCACGTACAGGCGAACCCGGTATCCCTGATCCACCAGCCTGCGCTGCAAATCGCGGCGGATTCCGTAGAGCATTTGAAACTCGAACTTGTCTTTGCCCAGGCCGCGCTCGCGCGCGTAGCGCAGAGCCTCGCCCTGAATACGCTCGTCATGTGTGGCTAATGCCGGATCGACGCCATGATCGAGCAGCGTCTTCATTAGCGCGAGATAATTCCGGTCCACATCGATCTTTCGGGCGAACGCCGCGCTCTGCGGCTCCAGGTAGGCGCCTTTGCAGAGACGAACGGGGATGCGAAGGCGGTTCAGACGATCGATATCGGCCGCGCTGCGAAAAAGGTAGGCCTGAATCACGGCGCGCACGCAACCACATTCACCCGCGATCTTCTCTACGACGTCCAGAGTCCGATCCGTGTAGGCGGTGGATTCCATGTCGATCTCGATATGCGTTCCTGCGGCTTGCGCGCGGCGGACGAGCTCGCGCACATTGTCGAGGCAGGACTCCTCGGAAAAGTCGAGCCCCATCTGAGTGAGCTTCAGCGAAATGGTGGAGTTCAGGCGGCGCTCGGCGATCCGGCCGAGCGCTTCCATATAGGCGTCGCGAGCGGAGACGGCCTCGGCGATTGAGGTCACGTTTTCTCCGAGATGGTCGAGCGAGGAAAGAAAGCCGTCGCGCCGAAGCCGCTCGCAGACGGACAGCGCTTCTTCCAAAGTCTCGCCGGCGACGAAGCGCCGCGTGAGTTTGCGGGCCGTCGGCGAGGTCTCCATCCATTTGCGGACGCGCGGCTGCCGGGAGAGGAATAGGAAGAACTGGCGCGTCATGCCGACAGGGTCATACGGTGGGATAGGCGGTCTTGGAGGCTGACGTTTCGGCCGGCGGTTCTCTCACTCCGGAATCGATCCGCGCAAGATCGGGGATATCCGCCGAGCCTCCCGCGCCCAGGTCACGCATGCGCCTGAGCGAAGGCTCCAAGCGGGCCTGCCACGATCCGACCGAGCGATTGTATGCGTCCACCGCTTTCGCCAGATTGCGCCCAGAGTCGGCGTATACTTCCGCAAACGCGCGCACCCGATCGTAGAATTCGGAGGCGATCCGGCGAAGCTCATCCGCATTTTTGGCCAGACGCTCCTGCTTCCAGCCATAGGCGACGCCTTTCAGCACGCTGACGAGCGTTACGGGCGTGGCGAGCAACACCTTCTTAGCAATGGCGCGGTCCAGGAGTTGGGGATCGGCTTCCAATGCTGCGCTCAAGAGATGATCGCCGGGCAGGAACAAGACAACCATCTCCGGCGCCGGCTGCAGAGCGCTCCAGTATTCGCGCGCGCTTAGCTGCCCGACATGCCGGGATAGCTGCTGAGCATGGCGCTCGAAGGCGGCGCGTTTACCGGCATCGTCCGGGGCGGATTCGGCATCCAGATAACCTGCAAGCGGGGCCTTGGCGTCGACGGCGAGCGTGCGACCGCCCGGCAGCTTCACCAGCATATCGGGGCGCATACCGTTTCCGGATTCCTGCTCGATGAAATCACAATACGGGACCATTCCGGCAAGCTCCGCCACGCGGCGCAGCGTCAGCTCTCCCCATCGTCCGCGGGCGCCGGGAGTGCGCAAGGCGTGCGAAAGCGCCACCGTTTCGCGGCTTAGCGAGGTGAGATGCCGCTCCAGCCCGCCCATCGTATGCTGGCTTTGCAATTCGAAATCGCGAATCTGGCTTTCGAGCCGGGCCACGGCTTCCGCCATCGGCTGCGCCGGCGTTTCGCGCCGGGAGCCGCGTCCGCGCGTCCAAAGAACGCCCAACCCGGCGCCGGCGGCGAGGGCTAAAACAATTCCAGCCAGAAATGTCGCGGCAGCCATAGACTACGAATCTTAGTGTGGCACAAGTGGACCGGGCACAATGACCGCTCGCTTGCGCTCGCGGCTCCGTTTGGAGCCGAGTGGTTCGAGCGACCGATGCCGATGCGCGGCTGCCAGGGGTGTCCCATGGCTACCAAAGCGATGAAGAGCGTAGAGGAGGGCGGGCTTCAGCCCGCGCGAGGCGTTAGCCTCGCAGGTCGGGAGCGGCGCTAAAGCGCCGCGCGGGCTGAAGCCCGCCCTCCTTACGAGCCACGAGCGAAGAAGGCGCTCTTGTCCACTCCCGGGTCCACGGCGACGTCGAAAAATCCGATCATCATCTCTTCCCAGCTTTGATGCCCATAGCGCACCTCGGCCGTTGGATCCGGATTGCGTGGATTGTTGGCGGAATTGTCGAAGGTCCCGATCCACTCCAGCCGCGTTCCCTTTTTGAGCGGTATGGGCTGCGCGAGGCGATAGGAAAGTTGCCAGTAGAAATCGTAAGGCGCGACTTTGAGCAGCGTTTCCGGCTGGCCATCGTCGCGAATGCGATCGTACTCGAAGGATTTCCCCCGCAGGTGCATATGCGGGAAAAATCCCAGCAGCAAGGCATCGTTGGGCAGGGTTCCCCAGGCGGTCACGCGGTAGTCGCGATCCCCGGGCGGAATCCGGAATGTGCTGTTGTCCATCTGAAGCGTGAGCACGCGCTTGATGGGAGGCGATTTCGCGAAATCGACGGCCACTTGCGTCCGGTCGGCGACCGGTTTGCCTTTCGGCGTGTAGTGGATTTCGAGGACCAGGTCCGATCCCGCCTTCACCAGCTTGGCCATACCCGGCGGCGACACATCGGGCGAGCTTCCGGGCGAATAGATAGTCAGGATATCGGCCTTGGTGGGACCACTGGTCCAAGTGGAGCCAGGCTCGCGAATGTAAACGACCGCGTGATGCACTACGTTCCGGTTGCCCGGCCGCGCTTCCGCCGCGGAGATCCAGCGGTCTTCTTTAAAATTTGTCGGAATCGCGAAGTATTGATATTCGACGGCGCCCGAAGCGGGCACCATGAACGATTGCGCCATGCTGAACACGCGATCCGGAGGCGTGGGAAGATTCCAGCCCTCGGTCCAGACCTTCGGCGGCGGGGCGTCGCGCGGATCGCCCTGGGCGGCGCCGGTTTCCGACCACTCGGTGAGCGTCTCCCGTTCGGCTTGAGAAAGCGACCGATCGTTTTCGAATTTTCCACAGCAAGGATCGGCGAACCAGGGCGGCATCTTTCCGGTGAGCACCGCGGTCCGGATGGATTTGGCCCACGGCCGGACCTGCTGGTAGTTGAGGAACGGCATCGGGGCGATTTCATTGGGGCGGTGGCATTCCTGGCAGCGGTCTTGGAGGATGGGCAGAATGTCGCGGTAAAAGGTTGGGCGTTGAAGGGCTGCCTCGCGGACAGGGGGCGCGAGGGGCGCTTCGCGGGCGGCCTTCGGGCGGGCCGGCAGCTCCGCGAGCAGTTCCTTGACAGCCGCGTCAAGCTGCGAGTCGCGATCCGTATAACTCTCGCCCACAGGACGTGAGGCGGCGATATCGACGGGGCGCGGATGCATTTCCATGTCCTCGCCCGCGGCAGTGCGGATGCGCGAATGGGGCAGGCGGAACCGCGTGCCGTCCATGAGCGTGCCGCCCCAGGTGTAGATAATCCAGCCGGAGGTCGGCTCGCCCACGACTTTCCCCAAATGAAGGCTGCGATAGCCTTCGGTGAAATCCTCGGCGTCGGAAAGCGAATGCTGATTTACCACCAGAATGGTGGGTTCTTCCAGCGCGCGCTGGCCCAGAACGGCTCGCGCGGGCGCCTCGCTCAGGCCGCGCTCGGTCATGCGCAGGTAAGGCCGCCGCGCGAAGACGTCCAGAGCGTAGGCGTTCACGAAGCCGCCGGTGTTATTCCGCAGATCGATCACCACGCCTTCGCGCGATTGATTTTCGGCGTCGAGATCGAGCGCCAAGCGGTCCAGCGCGCCCTGCGACATATCTTCCATGTGGACGTAGCCCAGCCGGCCGTTGCTGATCTTCGCGACGTAATCGCGGTTATGGTTGACCCACGCGCGGTATAGCAGAGCTTTCTCCGTCGCGAGGTTCACGGGCTGGATGGGCACTTCGCGGCCGGAAACAGTGAGCGACACGCGCTTGCCGATGGTATGATCCAGAATCCGGTCGAGATTGGTTTGCGCGTTTATCGCCACGCCTTCCACCGCGTCCAGCGTCTCGCCGGCCTTGACGCCCGCGACATCCGCGGGCGAAAGCGGGATGACTTCCACAATTTTCAATTTGCCGGAGCTTTCATACGTCTCGCGATCGAAGCGCAGGCCCAGCCGGCCTGTGGAGACTTGCGCCGCGCCGGGCGGCGCCGTCGCGCCCAGGTGCGAAGCGTTTAATTCTCCGATCATCAGCGATAGCAGCGTGCGCATTTCATCCGGCGTGGTGGAGCCGGCAATCAATGGCTCGTACTCCGCGCGGACGGCGTTCCAATCGACGCCGTTAAATTTGGGATCGAAGAATTGATCGCGCAGGTAGGTCCAGGCCTGCTCGAAAACTTCCATCTTTTCGCGGGAAAAATCGACGTCCATTTCGGCGTTTGCGGAGAGTTGTTTGGGCTGGCGCGAATCGAGCGAAACCGAATAGATCGAGCCGCGGCTGAGATAGAAAAGCTCTTTGCTATCGGGCGTGAATTGAAGATTGTCTTTTGCTCCCGGCGTAGAAGTGAGCTGCCGCGCCACGGGCGCTTCTTTCGCGAGATCGTCCAACGAGTACGAGTACAGATTCTGCTGGCCCACGGAAACGGCTGTCAGAACCGCCGTCTTTCCGTCGGGAGCGATCACGATGCCGTCCACGCTGAGCCCAGTGGAGAGGAGCGAGAGGCGATTCCGAATATCTTCGAATACGATCTTCACCTGGGGAGGACCGGCTTTCCCGGATGCGTTCTTCTGCTCCGGCTCCGCGGCCTTCCCGCCATCCGGGACTTTCTCATCCGACGCCGGAGGCTTTTCGGGCTGCTTGGGATCGCGGAACAGATCGCGAAATTGGTCTTCCCGGAAATGAGGAGTGCGCGGGATCAAGTCGATGCGCGCAAGCTGCGTTTCCTCGGTTCGTTGAGCGGTCAGAAATAAAATGTACTTGCCGTCGGGACTCCAGGCCAGCTCTCCGCTCATATAGTTCGCGAGGAAACTGATGGGCCGCGGCTCTCCCGATTCCAGCGACGCCACCCACACGTTGCGAAACGACTTGTCGCCTACATCCACATAGGCGAGCCAACGGCTATCGGGCGACCAGGCGAAGCTGGAGTCGTCGGTCAAGGGGGGCAGGCCGAAGCGGCCTTTCGCCAAGACGCGGTCTTGTTTCGAAGCCAGATCGAGCGCCCGTAATTCCGTGCCGCCTCGCAAAAACGCCAGCGTTTTTCCATCCGGCGAAAATCGAGGAACGTCGTCTGGACCTTCGGTGAGCTGTGCTTCTTTGCCTGTCGCGAAGTCGTACAGAAATATTTGCCCTTTGCCGTTGCGCTGCGAGACGTAGGCCAGGCGGCGGCTGTCGGGCGCCCAGGCGGGGAGCGATTCCGGAGCGGCCGTTTGGGTCAGGCGGGCGGCGTCGCCGCCATCCTTCGCAGACGCCGCGAAAATTTCGCCGTGGCTGGCGAAGGCCACCTTTTTGCCGTCCGGAGAAAGAGCGAGCTGTTGAAATTGCCCACTCAGGGAAATGTGCTGAACGGCGGGTCCAGCGGGAACGCCGCGGCGCGCGATCTCCACGGGCGCGGACTTGCCGGTGCCGGTATCGAGTTTCCAGATGCGAAAATCGCGCTCGAAAACGATGCTGCGGCCATCCGCGGAGATCGACGGCCATGAAACGCGGCCGTCCGTAAAGCGGGTCACCTGTTGAGCCTTGCCGTTCAATGGGCGCTTCCAAATATTCTGCGCGCCGCTGCGATCGGACATGTAATAGATATCGCGCGCATCCTTGGACCACATGGGCCAAGCTTCCTTGGCGCCGCCCTCGGTGAGCCGCTCATAAGTAGCCGCCCGGCCCTCGCGGCGCAGCCAGATTTCCGATTCATCCAAATGGCTGTGGCCGTTGCGCCACCATTGGGTCCCCGCGAAACCTCGCGCCGTGAACGCCAAAACGCCGCCGGACGGCGCCGGCGCCGCGAAATATTCTTCGACGTAGCGGTCGCCGGTGACGGTCATGGGAGTGCCTCCGTCGCGGCTGACGCGCAAAATGTCGGTCATTCCCGCGATATCGCGCGCCGAAGAAGAGAAATAAATCCAGCGGCTATCGGGAGACCAGCCTTCCACCATCTCGTTTGCATCGTCGAACGTGAGACGGGTCAACTCGCCTGTATCGAAGGTGAGCAAATAAACGTCGCCATTTCCGGTGCGATTCGAGGTAAAGGCGAGGAATTTTCCGTCCGGCGAGTACAGAGGCCGCGATTCGGTGGCTGGATGAGACACCAGCAAGCGCGCTTCGCCGCCGCGAGCGGGCACTGTCCAGATATCGCCGCCCGAGACGAACGCGATCTCCGAGCCGTCCGGCGAAATCGATGGTTCGGAGAAATACGTCTGTGGCGCCGCCGAATAACAGGCCGCGGCTAGAAACGGCAGTAGAACAAGCGCGCGCATGCACCGATGATATCGCGATGGGAGCGGCCCGGTTTTTCTCCGCGCACAAAGTCGAGGTTGAAGCCAGCAGAGACCACAAACGGCGCTGGCCTGCCCACTTGCGCCGGAAGGTTTTGCGGGCGCAATATAGTGAGTTATGAAGTTCTACCGAGGTCGGCCGCCCAGGAGCGGCGCTCCCGGGCGAACTTCAACATTTTGAAGTATGATGTGACCGTGGACGACCGACGGACCGCGGAATCGGCTTTCGTCCGGTGAGGCACAAGGAGGCAAGTTCGTGAAACCGAGTACAGTGGGTTCTTTGGCAGCATTGGCTTTGGCCGCGATCGCGGTGACGCCGGCGCTGGCGCACCATTCTTTCGATGCCGAGTACGACGGCAGCCGGACCACCACGCTGACCGGAATCGTGACTCAGGTTGCGTGGCAAAATCCGCACGCCTACATCTTCATTAACTTCAAAGACGAAAGCGGAACCACCCGCGACATGCGGTTCGAGCTTGGTCCGCCATACGCGCTGGTGCGGGGCGGATGGAAGAAAGATACGGTGAAGATCGGCGACAAGATTACCATCGAAGGAGCGGCTATGGCCAAGGATCCACGAAATAATTGGGTCGGCGCCATGCAGTCCACGTCGCTGATTTCGGCTGGGGGCGAGAAATTGCCGACAAGGTAAGCCGATGACGACCTGGCGGAGCGGGTCACATCGCGCGCGCTACGCAACGACCCAGCTATCTCCGCGCGGAGCTTATACTAAAACGTGGTCCGCTGATCGGACTATCGCACAGAGCACGGCTTCAAGATGGATTGCGGGCGGTGAGACGTTCAAATACATCTGCCCGGAAGATACTCGTTAAAGCAGGGCCCAAGCCTCATCCGAGGTCTTTAAGTGGAGCGCCCAACTCCCCCGTCACAGGTCACCGGCGCACGAAGCATCCTGATCGTCGAGGACTACAAGGAACTGCGCTCTCTCATCGCCGAGATTTTGCGGGAAGCGGGTTACCGGGTGTTTGAAGCCGCCAACGGAGCGGAAGGGTTATCTCTGCTTCAAAAAGAGGCCGAAAAACTCAACCTCGTAGTGACGGATCTCGCCATGCCGGGAATGGACGGGCATGTCTTCGCGGAGGAAATACATCAGGCCCGCCCCGATATCGGGATCGTCTTCATGTCGGCCGATCCGCAACCGGTGTTGGAGCGCGCGGGAGATTGGGGCGACGGCATCGGGCTGCTTCGAAAGCCGTTTACCGAAGAAGAGCTGATTGCATGCGTACAGAACGTTCTTAAGGGCGCATGAAAGGCCCGGATCGAGATAAGACGCCAAAGCCTGGCGAACTGGTTCGCCAATTAATCGAAGCCCAAGACGAGCGGTATGAAGCGATCGCCCGGCTGCTCCACGACGATTTTGGGCAACAGCTTGCCGCGATCGGCATTCTTCTGAGTACGCTCAAGCGCCACCTTCCGCCCGGCGACAGCGAAAGCCTGGAACAATTCGAGCGAACGCGGCAGAAGATCGTAGCCTTGGGCGAAAGCATGCGAGAGCTATCGAACAAGCTGCATTCCAGCATCCTCGAGCATACCGGGATTGCCGTAGCTCTCCGAGCTTACTGCGCCGAGCTCTCGGCGCGGCCCGGGATTCGGATTCTGTTCGAGTCCGACGGCGAATTCGACACCGTGCCGCTGCGCATTGGGCGCGGCCTGTACCGGATAGCCCAGGAGTCGCTGACCGGCGTCGCCCGTGGCAGCGTGCGCATTTCTTTCGCGGACCGGCAATTGGAAATGGCGATTGAATCGGAGACGGCCCTTTCAATCTCTCCCTTGGGATTGGCCATTCTTCGTCAGCGCGCCAATTCCATCGGAGCGGCCCTGCGCATGGAATCGTCGCGGCTGACGGTCTCGGTCCCATTGAAGACGCCGAGGCCGGGCGCGCAAACGACTGAGTGAACGAACTACGCGTTCACATCGATCACGACGCGCCCGCGAATATGACCTTCGAGGATCTTTTTTCCCAAATCGAAGACGCCTTCTAGCGGCGCGACCTGGGTCATGCTGTCCAGCAGATTCAGAGGGAGGTCGCGAGAGAGACGATTCCATACCGCGCGACGCTCCTTGCGGGCGACATTGACGGAGTTGATGCCTAGCAAGCCAACGCCGCGCAAGATGAAAGGCATCACGCTAGTGGCGAACCCCGATCCACCCGCCAAGCCGCACAAAGCGACCGCGGAGTTGCGGGCCATCGAAGGGAGCAGTCCGGCGAGCGTCGATCCTCCCACGCTATCGACCGCGCCGGCCCATCGTTCCCGCTCCAGCGCGCGCCCCGGGCTTGCGCTTAGCGTGTCTCTGTCGACAATTTCGTGCGCGCCAAGCGAGCGCAGATAATCCTTCAATTCCGGCCGTCCGGTGGACGCCGCCACGCGATAGCCGAGCTTGCCGAGGATCGCGATCGCGACTCCCCCCACGCCGCCGCCCGCGCCGGTCACCACCACTTCGCCGCCGGGCTTGGCGCCGTAAGATTCCAGAGCCATTACGGATTGCATGGCGGTGAAGCCCGCGGTGCCGATAGCCATCGCTTGCTCGATCGACATTCCGTCCGGCAGCGGCACCAGATGCTCGGCGTCCCAGCGAGCCAATTGCGCATAGCCGCCCCAAGCCGTTTCTCCGGCGCCGGCGCCGGTGAGGACCACGGCATCGCCGGGATGGAATTCGGGCGAAGCAGACTCTTCCACCCTGCCCGCGAAGTCGATGCCGGGCACCATGGGAAATCGCCGGATCAGGCCGGGGCGCCCGGTGACGGTGAGCCCATCTTTATAGTTGAGGCCCGAGTATTGAACCCGGACCAGCACTTCACCCTTCGGAAGCTCTTCTCGATCCACTTGCTGAATGGATGCACGGAAATTTCCTCCGTCCTGCGTGGCGAGAAGCGCTTTGAACGTCGGCATATCTTCCTAAAACGGGAAAAAGCTCAGAATCGCATACACCACGGGTATGGTGAACAGGCTCGAATCGATGCGATCCAGCCATCCTCCATGCCCGGGCAGAGTCGATCCGCTGTCTTTAACTCCCGCGCCGCGCTTGAACGCCGACTCGCAGAGATCGCCCGTTTGGCCGGCGATATTTCCTACGGCCGCAATGCCCAGAACTCCCCAAACGGGAAACGACGGAATCAAAAAGTATCCGTACATGCCCGCGGCCGTCATAGCGCCCGCGACGGAACCGGCGGCGCCTTCCCAGGTCTTGCCGGGGCTGATCATAGGCGCCATTTTACGACGGCCGATCGCGCGGCCGACGTACAAGGCGGCGGTATCCCCGGCCCAGCTTATCAGGAGCGCGATCATCAGCCAGTGCGGGTTGATCCCGCGCAAGCCTACGGCGCAGCGCCAGGCGCCGAAAATGTAGAGCACGCCCAGCGCGAACACGGACGCGGCCGGCAGCGAGATTTTCAGATCCGCCGATAACAGCGCCATCGTCATGGCCGCGAGCGCGATCAGAATCGCGATCAGAAACGGCTGCGGCGCGAACAGTAGCGCCAATCCCGCCAGCATCCCCGGGATTACGGAGTGCCGCTTACCGAAATCGCCTCTCACGCTCCGCGATGCGATCTGGTCGAATTCGTAGAACGCAATGCAGCCGGAAGCGACCAGCACGGCGTCGAACGCCCACACCGGCGCCCATAATACAATCCACACGATAAAAGGAATAAGAATGAGCGCCGTCGCGACGCGCTTCATCGCACGGGAATGCTCGCCGTTTCCAGCCTCGCCCGCTCCGCGCGGTGATCACTTAGAGGAGCGGGATGAAGACCGCCGAAGCGCCGGTCCCGCCGCTGATAATCGAGGATCGCTTCCAGCAATTCCGTGCGGGTGAAGTCCGGCCATAGAGTAGGCGTGACGTATAGCTCGGCATACGCGATCTGCCATAAGAGGAAATTGCTCACGCGCATCTCGCCGGAAGTGCGGATCAACAAATCGGGATCGGGCATCCCGGCCGTGTAAAGTCGCGCCGAGATCGCGGCTTCATCGATTTCGATCTCGCCGCGCCGCGCTTGGTCCACCAGATTCTTGACGGCGTCCACGATCTCCGCGCGGCCGCTGTAATTAATCGCCAGGTTCAGAAGTAATCCGCGGTTGGCCGCCGTCTTCGCGATGACCGAATCCAGCTCCGCTCGCACAAATCCCGGCAGCACGTCCAACCTGCCCATGGCGCTGAAGCGGATATCGTGCCGCATCATTTCGGGCAGCTCGGCGCCGAGGTAAATGCGGAGCAGCCGCCATAGAGTTTCCACTTCGGCGCGCGGACGCTTCCAGTTCTCGGTGGAAAAGGCGTACAGCGTCAGGGCCTTCAGGCCTAGCCGGGCGCACGTCTCGACGGTGGTTCGCACGGCCTGAACTCCGGCTCGGTGGCCCGCCACGCGCGGAAGATGCCTCTGCCGCGCCCACCGTCCGTTCCCGTCCATGATAATCGCGATATGCGCCGGTAATCGCGCCGGGTCCAGCGCGCGCGCAAGCGCATAATCTTCGTCCGCCGGGGACAAAGAATCCATAAATGCCTGCATGGTTATGTTCATGGTATCGCACGGCCAGCGCCCGCCATTCGGACCTCGCCCGAGTGGCCTCCGAAATGCACCGAGGTGTTTGTGGCTCGTCAGGCTCCGGATCAGGCCCTGGATCTTCCACGAGATACAAACGACATTGATGTCGCTATCGGCCGCAAGCGCCTGCGGCTTACCAATCTGCAGAAGCCGTTTTGGCCGGAACTACATATCTCTAAACGCGATCTTCTGCAATATTACGTAGAAATTTCTCCCTGGCTGATGCCTCATCTCAAAAATCGCGCCATGGTGATGAAGCGCTATCCCAACGGGGCGGGCGGGGAGTTTTTCTTCATGAAGCGCGCGCCGTCACCCAGGCCGCCGTGGCTTGAGGTCTGCGCAATCGAGCACGCTTCGAAAAGCATCATCGATTTTCCGGTGGTACAGGACCTCGCCTCGCTACTTTGGATCGTGAATCTTGGATGCATCGATCTCAATCCATGGTATGGTCGCTGCGACGACGTGAACCGGCCCGACTATCTGCACTTCGATCTCGATCCAACACCAAACGCCGGCTTCGGCCGGGTGCGTGAGGCAGCGTTGCGGGTACGCGACGCCTTGGCGGAACTCAAGTTGCCGTGTTATGCCAAAACGTCCGGCTCGCGCGGGATGCACATTTACGTTCCCATTAAACGCGGTCCGCTCCAGAAGCAAGTGTGGGGATTTGCGAAGCAGTTCGCGAAGAACCTAGAGGGCCGGCATCCTGGACTGATTACGGCGGAATACCGGGTCGCCAAGCGTCCGAAAGACCGTGTGCTGGCGGATTACAACCAGAACGCCTGGGGACGCACTCTAGCCTCCGTTTATTCGGTGAGACCGACTCGCCGCGCGACGGTGTCGACGCCGGTCACTTGGGACGAAGTCGAGCGCGGATTCTGCGTGGAGGATTTCCGGCTGGATAACGTGCCGGCTAGAGCTCGCAAGCTGGGCGATCTGTGGAAACCGGTTCAGGCTGCGCGCGGTCGAATCGCATTGGAGAAGCTTTTGTGAATTTAGCTCCCATGGAGGCGTTGGCCGCTCCCTCTTTGCCTGAAGGACCGGAGTGGGAGTACGAGCCGAAATGGGATGGGTTTCGCTGCTTAGCTCAGCGCGAGGGAAAAGACATCGAGCTGCATTCCAAATCCGGCCAGCCGCTGGCGAGATATTTTCCCGACATCGTGGAAGAGCTGCGGCGGATCCCGGCCAAACGCTTTCTCCTCGATGGAGAATTAGCGATTCCGGTGGACGGCAATCTCTCTTTCAACGATCTTCAGCTTCGTTTGCATCCGGCCGCAAGCCGCGTGCGGAAGCTGGCGCAGGAACATCCGGCGCTGTATATCGTTTTCGATCTGCTATCGGACGAGCGCGGCGGCGTTATTTCCGAGAAGCCTCTCCGCGAGCGCCGCCGCCGACTGGAAGCATTCGCGGGGAAATATTTCGGAACTCGTGGCGCCATCCGGCTCTCTCCTCGCACCTGCGATCTGAAAGTCGCCAGGCAGTGGCTTGCGAAGCTTCGCGGCGGGCTCGATGGAATCGTCGCCAAGAATCTCGACGCTTCGTATGAACCGGGTGAGCGCACAGGCGCGATGCAGAAAATCAAAAATCTCCGTACGGCCGATTGCGTCGTGGGCGGCTTTCGCTACGCGACCAAAGGGCGGCTGGTTGGATCGCTTCTTTTGGGCCTGTATGGCGATGACGGGTTGCTTCACCATGTCGGGTTCACCTCCGCCATTCCCGCGGAAGAGAAGCCCGCGCTGACAAAGAAGCTGGAATCGTTGCGGAAATCTCCGGGATTCACGGGGCGGTCTCCGGGCGGCCCAAGCAGATGGAGCACGGAACGGTCGGGCGCATTTGAGCCGCTGGCCCCGAAGCTGGTCGTGGAAGTGCAGTACGACCATTTCACCGGCGGCCGATTTCGGCACGGAACCAAATTGCTGCGCTTGCGTTCGGATAAGAGTCCTCGCCAATGCACGATGTCGCAGGTTGAGCGGGAGAGTCGATCCCCGCTCGGGCTGCTGCGGGAACCGTGACAATCTGCGTGGCCGGCTACTTTCGGGTTCGGCCGCGTTTCTGCGCCACGGAGCGTCAGGCGACCCGCAGATGGTCGCGATCCGAGTAGGGATCGATCTCGACGACGATCTTCTTAACCGAGACGCTGGGCATTTTCCGGCGGCCGGTGGACTTCATCGTGACGAAGCCGGCGGCCCGGAGCTTCGCCAGCGTCCGGGTCAAGTTCGATTGCGCCCGGCCAGTCATCGAGACTAACTCCGTGACCGATTGCGGGCGACGATCGCGGATGAGGGCGAGGAGACGGCGGTTTTCCGGCGTCAGCAGGCGCACAACCGCCTCGACGGAATTGAAACTTGGCCTACCCACGGCGCTTGAAGCGCGACGCTCTCCGCGCGCCGCCGCCTTCATCTCTTCTCGTAGCGAACGCAGGTTCTGAATTCGTGCCGTCTTCATTTCAACCTCCTCGATTCTTCCACTCCTATGACCCGCGGACCAATGCCGCGTTCCGCCGGGGTTCCGCTCCGCCTCATCGAAAAAGTCGTCGATGAGCGTTTCCGCGTCCGTAAATGCGTACGGCCTTCCGGGATCGTTGGCCGTGCGATGCCAGTGATCGCTCGCTTGGTCCTGGCGCTTTCGCCGGGCGCTCCCGGCGGGCGCGCGATGGGCGTTATCGAACCCGACCAACCGGGCGCCATCCGGCGCGTGCAGCGTAAACGAATAGGATAGGCCATGCGGCCGTATCGAGGTCGCTTTGACCCGCTTGATTTGAGCCAATAGCCCCTTTCGAGATAATGAATACGCCCATCGAACGCCAGCAGGAACTCAAGGCCGTGGTCCGCCCCGCCTTGATTCATATCCTCTGATGATATGATACCGCGTCGTGATCCTTCCTAAGAAGGCGGGCACTTAGCCCGGGGCGGAGCTTTCTAAGTAACAGCCCGCAAAACGGAGCGCGCGGGCTGCTTGCTTGGTCGAATTGAGGGCGCCCGCGCGCCCTTTGCGGGCTAGCTACGCTTGTCGATGGCGAGGCTAAAGCCTCGCGCGGGCTGAAGCCCGCCCTCCTACCGGAAAGCGAGTTTCGATTTCTTGTCTTCTTCGGCTTTTACCTGCTTGCCGAAAAGCTGTTCGAAGTAGCCTTCCTTTACCAGCCGGTCGACGACGCTGTTGTCGATCACTTTGTGGAAATCGAATTTGCGCATAGGTTCGGCAAGCTGAGGGTCGGTTTGCTGCGCCACCACTGCCTTCACGGCGCCACCAAGCACGTAGGGAACGCGCTCGAATAGGTTGCCCTGAGCATAGCGGTCGTAGATTCTCTCCACGTCGGCCTGGGGCTGTTTATCAAAGGCGATATAGGATTTCACGGCGAAGGCCTTGTCGTCGTAGAACCGCTTAATCGCTTCAGCCTGAGCTTTGATGATCTGCTCCGGCAGCTTTGGATTGGCGGCGATGGTGTTGCGCCGGAAGAGATACACCGTGGCGGCGTAGATATCGTCGTGATCCGCGAGATTGGCGAGATTTTTGTAACCTTGCTCTTCCAGCCGGAAATAATTAGGCGCGGTCAGCAGCGTGGCGTCGGCGCGGCCCCCGACCAGCGCGGCGGCGCGGCCACTCACGTCGGTTCCAATCGGAACCCACTGCACATCGCGCACGCCGATCTTATAAGTGCCCAGCAATGCGACCGTGTAGTTATAGGGCGCGTCGCCGATCTGGCCGACCGCGACTCGCAGTCCCTTCACCTGCTTGACATTGTTGAGGTCCTTGCGAGCCATCAGCGCGAACAGCGCCTTGTTCAGGGAGCTGCCCATCATCACAAAATTCTGATCTCTCAGGCTCGCGTCCATCGATTGCTCGATGGAGAAATTCGCCTCCGCCGCCTCGCCGCTGACCAGCATCGCGATGCCGGTGGAACCGACGCCGAACTGCAGATTTACGTCCAGGCCGTACTTTTGGTAATAGCCGCCTTCCTTGGCCATATACATGGGCCAGGACGCGCCGCTACGCGTGGGGAAATTGATCGTGATCTTTTGAAGCGGCTGCGCGGCCGCGCCAGATGCCAATAAAGCGGCGAGCATGGCCAATCGGGATGGTGCATTCATAAACGGCGACTCCTTCCAGCCTGAAAATTATAGCTCAGGCTATTTTCCTGCCCTACTTCTCTTGACCTTCCACGGGAGCGACGCCTCCGCGCGCCGGAGCGCCGCGCCCTTGCGGCGCAGGCCCCAGATTCACTCGGGCGCCCTGCGGGATCAGGGAGATTTCGGTGCCGGCCTGGAAGAAGGTGAATCCGGGCCGCTCGGGCCGGTCCTTCCAGGCTTGCGGACCGCCCAAATAGAGATGATGCGCCAGAGTTGCGTCGTGGATTTTCGTCACCATGGCTTCGTACTCCGGCTGGCCCTGCCGCGTTCCGGAAAAATTCCCAAGATCGGTGCTTGCGGCGAAGATGGCGTCGAGCCCGGGAACCGATGCGATCTTGTCGGCGTTCGCCACCCCAATGGGCGTTTCGATCATGACCATCACGAACATATTGTCGTTCGCCGTCTGCCGGTAGTCCTTGCCCCACAGCGTGCCGTATTGGCCGAGTCCCTGGCTGCGACGGCCCACCGGAGGATACTTCGCCCATCGAACCGCCGCTTCCGCTTTCTCGACTGTGTCTACGGTGGGCACGATAATGCCGATTGCGCCGATGTCGGTGGCCTTCTGGATATCGCTCTCCGTGGCGTCGGGAACCCGGATAAACGGCATCGCCGAGGCGCCGCGGCACGCGTAGATCAATTTCGAGACGTCGCCGAAAGTCAGCGGGCTATGCTGCATCTCGATCCAGGTGAAGTCGTATCCGGCATTGGCCGCGGCGCAGTAGACGTTGGGGTCCGGCGAGGTAATGGTGATGCCGACCACCTGCTTGCCCGCGGCTAGTTTCTGTTTGACGGTGTTATAAAGCTTCGGGCCCCGCGTTTCCTGCGCGACCAACACCCAAGTCGCAACGGCCGCACTTATCGCCACCAGCACTGCAATCCGCCGCATACGGAAACCCTCCTTATACATCAGAAGCATCATACTAAAGCCAGGAGCGGCCATGGACAAGCTGCGGTACCCGATCGGCAGTTTCTCGTTTCCCGAGAGCACCACGCCTGGCGAGCGAAGCGCGTGGATCGAAGAAATCGCGAAGGCGCCTTCCCATTTGCGCGAGGCCATCGCCGGTCTTTCTCCGGAGCAAATTGAAACGCCTTATCGCCCGGGCGGCTGGACTGTGCGCCAGGTGGTTCATCATGTCCCGGAAAGCCACCTGAATTCTTATGTGCGGTTCAAGCTCGCGCTGACGGAGGAGGAGCCGATTGTCAAACCTTACAACGAGGCGCGATGGGCGGAATTACCCGACGTTGCCGCGACTCCGGTGGAAGTGTCCCTTATCCTGCTGGAAACACTCCACCAAAGATGGGTGCCGTTGCTCCAGAGAATGTCGGACGCCGACTATGCGCGCTGCTTCCATCATCCGGAAATAGGAATGGTGCGTTTGGACCAGAATCTCGCCCTATACGCCTGGCACGGCAGGCATCACGTGGCGCATATTCTCTCCTTGCGGGAACGAATGGCCTGGTAGGCGCGTTGCGGATAAGCTGACTTGCATCCGGCGAGTTCCGTGATATTATCTTCCCTATGCGTACACTTGTCCCGATGTTTCTCGCTACTGCTTTGGCGTTTACTCTGGCTGTGGGATTGTCCGGTCAGGAGAAGGGAAGGGGCGGACCGAAAGCTCCTCCGAAGAACTTAAAAGTCCTTCCGGCCGACGCGAACCTGATTCCCACGATGCAGAGTTTCGTGGTCGCTTTGGGTCTCGCCGACAAGGGTGGCTGCGGCTTCTGCCACGTTCAAGACCGGTCCAGCGACGAAAAGATGGAAAAAGTGATGGCGCGGATGATGCTCACGATGGTCAAGGACATCAATTCGCGGTTCCCCGATGGGCAGACGCATGTCACCTGCTACACCTGCCATCGCGGCGATACGATGCCCAAGACCGCGCCGTAACCAGAAGCGCCGTTGGTTGGATCATAATCGCTTCGTGACGGTCGCGGCTCGGTATAGCGAGGTGTTTGCCAAGCCGCGATCGGAGTTTGCCCCATGCCGTTTGACGGGCTTCGTGTGCTTTCGCTCGAAAGCCGGCGATCCGCCGAGATAGAGCGGCTCGTCCGAAGCCAAGGCGGCGTGTGTTTCGTCGCGCCGTCCATGCGGGAAATCGCGCTGGAAGACAATCCCGCAGCCTTTGAATTCGCGGCTCGGCTATTTCATCCCGAACGACCAAGCGGCGGATTCGATATGGTGGTGTTCCTCACCGGGGTTGGAGCCAGGCTACTAAATCAAATTATCGAGAAGCGATATCCGGCCGGCTCACTGGCGCGGGCGCTGCGGGGTCTCGCCGTCGTCGTCCGGGGATCGAAGCCTCTCGCCGTCATGCGCGAATGGAACGTGCCGGTCGCAGTGAGCGTGCCCGAGCCAAACACCTGGCGCGAAGTGCTCGCGGCGACCGAGGGCCGCCCGGAAAAGCGCATCGCGATCCAGGAATATGGCCGTCCCGTCCCGGAGCTGATCGACGGATTCGAGCGGCGAGACGCACAAGTGACCAGCGTGCCGGTATACCAGTGGGATTTACCGGTGGATCTTGCCCCGTTGCGCGAGGCCGCGCGGCGACTCGCCAGCGGCGACTTTGACGTGATTCTCCTCACCACTTCGTTGCAGATGCAACATCTGCTGCGAGTGGCGGCGGAAGAGGGTCTGCAAGCCCAGATGCATCGCGCGCTGCGGCGCATGGCCGTTTGCTCGGTCGGTCCAACTACAAGCGAAGCTCTGCGCGAACTGGATATCGTTCCCGATCTGGAGCCCTCGCATCCAAAGATGGGATTCCTGGTGAACGAAGCCGCCGCGCGCGCAAGAGAGATTCTACAATCGAAGCAGTGAAGGACAAACTTCGGCGCAAGGGACCGGCCAACGCTCCGGACGACGAATTCTGGCGCTTGATGCGGCGTTATTTGCCTTTGATCGGGGTGATGCCAGGCTGCATTCTGGCGGGATATCTGATAGGGATTGGGCTGGACCATCTGTTTTCCACGAGCTACTTGAAGCTGGTGTTTCTGGTGCTGGGTTTTGCCGCGGGGATTTTTGAAGTGTTCCGCACGCTTGGCCGCGATGCCGAGTGAGGCCGACGACTTCTACGGACGCGCGATCGGGCGCATCCGGCGTCTGACGCTCTGGGTCGGGATCGGGGGAACGCTCGGCATTGCCGCCGTCAAAGGTTTTGGCCCCGCCGCCGGATTCCTGCTGGGCGCGGCGCTCTCAATTCTGAATTTTCAGGGAGTGACAATGCTGGCGGATTCGCTCGGCGCAAAACGCAGGCCGGGCGCGGTAGCGGCGCTGCTCATCGCGCTCCGATACGCGCTAATTGGCTTAGCTCTCTATGTTATACTGAGGCTTCTTGGGTTCGCGCCTTTACCCGTGCTGGCGGGTTTGCTTGTCCCTTTCGGCGCGACAATCCTCGAGGTCATTTACGAACTAATCTTTTGCGCGCATGGACAATAACTGGCTGACGGAGATTTTCAACCGGTATCTGGGCGGCCTCGCCAACACGGTGCTGGGTTTGTTTCATATCCAGGCAAAGGATCCGGCTCATCCCTGGGAAACCTGGCTGGTGATGGAGATCCTGGTGGCCGCGATCCTCATCGTGCTGGCTGCGATCGTTAAGCCGAGCCTCTCGCCCGACAAACCAGGCAAGCTGCAACATACTTTCGAAAGCCTGTACGAATTTCTCAATTCGCAAGCCTCCGACGTGGGCATTCATCATCCCGAGAAATATTCCGCGTGGTTTGGCACGCTGTTCATTTTCATCACGGCGATGAATTTGATCGGCATCATACCGGGTTTCGAGTCGCCCACCATGACGGTCTACGTGCCCGCGGCGCTTGCC
The DNA here is from genome assembly GCA_036557165.1 of Bryobacteraceae bacterium. Taxonomy (GTDB): domain Bacteria; phylum Acidobacteriota; class Terriglobia; order Bryobacterales; family Bryobacteraceae; genus Palsa-187. The sequence continues at coordinate 67,185 of DATBIA010000073.1, read as the reverse complement.
ATGTGCACCTGGATCTACTACCACGGCATGGGACTGCGCGAACTGGGGCCCTGGAAATACTTGAGGACGTTTTTCGGCCCCGTCCTGGCGCTGGCGCCCTTGATGTTTTTCATCGAGATCATCGGGCACGTGGCGCGGATGCTCTCGCTTACCGTGCGTCTTTATGGCAATATGTTCGCCGGTGAACAGATCACCAACGTATTTATCAGCCTTACTTATCTCGTGGTGCCGGTGATCTTCATGGCGCTGCACGTTTTTGTCGCATTTTTACAAGCTTACGTTTTTACTCTGCTCACGATGATCTACGTGAGCCTCGGCACTTCGGAAGAGCATTAGATCGAGCATTCATACGGCATGATGGCGCCGAGTGTGAGCCGCCGTTCCCCCCGGTTCGGATTGGAACCACCTCCTCGGCGCAACTTTAATACGAAAGGTAAACACTTGATGTCTAAAAGAAGCAAAATGATGTTCTTACTTCTGGCCGTGCTGCTGTTGGCGGCATCGCCGGTTTTCGCGCAAGCGCCGGGAGGCTCGGGCATAAGCCCCGGTGAAGTGAAGTTCTTCGGCGGAATGCTCGGACTGGGAATCGCGGGCGGGCTGTGCGGAATCGGCCAGGGAAACGCTGTCCGAGGCGCGGCGGAAGCGATCGCGCGCAATCCCGGAGCCGCCGCCGGAATCCGGTTCGCACTGATTCTCGGTTTGGTGTTCATCGAGACGCTGACGATTTACGCGCTGGCCATTGTTTTGAGAGGATAGGCAGTAGGACAAGCTCACGCTTGTCCTACTTCACATGATTAAGCTTCACGGGATCTTCCCCCCGATCGCCACGCCGTTCGATCACAAAGGCGATCTGTATCCGGTCAAGGTTCGCCACAACATCGAAAAATGGAATAAGACGCCGCTGGCGGGATACGCGGTGTGCGGCTCCACGGGCGAGAGCGTCTTTCTCACGACGGAAGAGAAGATCCAGATGTGGGAATGGGTCGCCGAATACGCCGATTCGAGCAAGATCCTGATCGCCGGCACGGGTGTGGAGAGCGTTCGCGAGACGGTGTGCCTGACCAATCGCGCCTCCGAACTCGGCTACAAGGTCGCGATGGTGCGGACGCCGCACTACTATAAGAACCTGATCAACCGGCCGGAAGCGCAGGCGCTCTATTTCCGCGCCGTGGCGGACCAGGCGAAGATTCCCGTCCTGATCTACAACTGGCCGCAAGCCACCGGCGTGGACATTATGCCCGAAGCGGTAGCCATGCTATCGGAGCACCCGAACATCGTCGCGATTAAGGAAAGCTCGGGCAATCTGGAAAAAGTGATGCAGATGCTCCGGGAGACCAAGGCCGGATTTCAGGTGCTGACCGGGAGCGCGCCGACGCTCGCTCCGTCGCTGGCGGTGGGCTGCGTGGGCGCGGTGCTCGCGTTCGCGAACGCCGCTCCTTACGCGACCGTCAGCATCTGGGAAGCGCATCGTACGCGCGAAGCCGCCGCCGCGCTGGATTGGCAGAATCGCATCACTCGCGCGGCGCAGCTCGTCACCACCAAATACGGCGTCCCCGGCCTGAAACATGCGATGGATCTGAACGGCTACTACGGAGGTCCGCCGCGGCTCCCGCTCACCACGCTAAAACCGGAGCAGCAGCGGGAAATCGAGCAGGCTTTCGACGGGATCAAGGGCTGAGCGACTTGGGTGGAGCAGGCTCTTAGAGCGGGCCACGCGATCGAGCCGCATTTGCGGCAAATTTGCCGACATTGACCTCGAGCTTGGCCTGCCGCGATTCAACCTCGCGGTTCCAGTACTCCCGCCACTGCCTCCGCATGGTGCCGCACGTCGATGCCCTTCACATAGAACAGCACATCCTCCGCGATATTCGTCGCGTGGTCGGCGATGCGCTCCAAGTTGCGGACGATCGAGAGGAGATTTAGCCCCTGTGGAACGTGACTGGGCTCGCGCTGCATAAAGCTGATCAGCTCGTGAAAAAACGCGGTGCGCAGATTATCCACGGCGTCGTCGGACGCAAGGACGCTCTGCGCGAGCTCCGCGTCCTTGGTCACGAACGCATCCAGAGCTTTGCGCACCATGTTTTGCACCAGCGCGCCGATGTGCGGAATATCGATCAACGGCTGCACCATGGGCTCGTCCATCAGCGCCAGCGCCCGCTGCGCGATATTCACCGCCAGATCGCCCATGCGCTCCAGATCGTTATTGATTTTGATCGCGGCCGTGATCAGGCGAAGGTCGCCGGCCATCGGCTGTTGAAGCGCCAACAGGCTGATGGCCTGGTCGTCGATTTCTATTTCCAGCCGGTTGACCCGGGCTTCGTTCTGCAGGACCTCCGCGGCCAGCGCGCGGTCCTTTTGCACGGCGGCCGTAATGCTCCGGTAGATAGCCGACTCCACCAGCGCGCTCATCGCCAGAAGCTTGCTTTTGAGCTGATCCAGCTCGTGATCGAAATGTCGTAACTGACTTGGCACCGCTTGCGCTCCCATAAACAGGCGATCAACCGAAACGGCCGGTAATGTAGTCTTCCGTCGCCTTCACCTTGGGCGTTTTGAAAATGACTTCCGTGCTGTCGAACTCGATCAGCTTGCCCAAAAGGAAAAACCCGGTGAAATCCGCGACGCGCGCCGCTTGCTGCATGTTGTGCGTCACAATCACTACCGTACAATTATCTTTGATCTGAAATAGTAGCTCTTCGATTTTCGCGGTGGCGATCGGGTCTAGCGCGGAGCAGGGCTCGTCGAGCAGCAACACTTCCGGATCCACGGCGAGCGCCCGTGCGATGCAGAGCCGCTGCTGCTGGCCGCCGGAAAGGTCGAAGGCCGATTTGTGCAGCTTGTCTTTCACTTCTTCCCACAGCGCCGCGCGGCGCAAGCTGCGCTCCACTCGTTCCGCCATGCCGGAGCGGCTGGCCATCCCGTTGATCCGGGGACCATAGGCGACATTATCAAAGATCGATTTTGGGAATGGATTGGGCCGCTGAAACACCATGCCCACCCGGCGCCGTAGCTGGGACACTTCCATTCCGAGGATGTTTTCGTTGTCCAGCAGAATCTCGCCTTCCACGCGCGTTCCCTTGATGGTCTCGTTCATCCGGTTGAAGGTGCGCAGAAACGTGGACTTTCCGCATCCCGAAGGCCCGATTAAGGCCGTGACTTTCGTAGTGTGGACGTCGAGATTAATGTCGTGCAAGGCATGATATGCGGAATAAAAGAAATTGAGCTTAATGGAGCGGAGCTTAGGAGCGGCGCCGCCGGTGGTCGAGCTCTCATTCTCCGGGGCGTTTTGAATCTCTTTGGCGACAGCGTCAGGGCTCATTTTAGGCGTCACAGTTCATCTCGGCTTATGGGAGAGTCCGCCGGAAATAATAGAGCGGGCCGTAACATTCACCAGCAAGACCAGGGTCAGCAACACAAACCCCGCCGCCCACGCCTGCCGGTGCCAGTCGTCGTAGGGCGCTTTGGCGTATTCGTAGATCATTGTGGGCAGCGTGGCGGTTGGCTGCCTCCAGCCCGGGCTCCAGAATTGGTTTCCGAACGCGGTAAATAAGAGCGGCGCCGTTTCGCCGGCCACACGGGCCAAGTTCAACATCATGCCGGAAATCAAACCTCGAATCGCCGCGGGGACCACTACCGTTGCAATAGTGCGGGACTTGGTGGCGCCGAGCGCCATTGCGCCTTCGCGCAAGGAGACGGGGACGGATCGCAGAAACTCCTCCGTGGAGCGCAGCGCGATCGGAATCATCATGACGCTCAACGCCACGCCGCCGGCGAGAGTCGAAAAACCGACTCTGGTGACGATAATCGCGTAGGCGAAAATGCCAACCACGATGGACGGCACGCCGTTCAGCAAGTCCGTCACGAACCGTATTACTGACGCGTAGGCCGCGCCCGAATATTCGGCGAGATAGATTCCGGCCAAAAACCCGATGGGAACGCCGATGCAAGTGGCCAGCAACAAAACCTTGGCGCTTCCCAGCAGCGCGTTGGCCATGCCGCCGCCGCTCTCGCCCACGGGCACAGGCAGTTGCGTGAAGAAATTGAGATTGAGCGAACGTCCGCCCTTGAAAAAGAGATATCCAAGAATAAAGAAGAGCAGCCCTACGGCAACCACTGTGCATATGCCGGTCAGGGCGAGCATGAATGCATTTACCGCCTTGCGCCGGAACGACAGTTTGACCTTGGTTACGCCCATAAATGAGTGAGACAAGCTTCAGCTTGTCCAAAGGTATCCAGGCGATTGCTTCCCATACCGGACAAACCTGACGCTTATCCCGCTTCCGCGCATGATTAGCCCGCCTTCCTTCCCGTTGCGAGGATCAGCAGCCGCGCCGCTCCGTTCAACACGATCGTGATGCCAAAGAGCACCAGGCCGAGCTCCACTAATGTGCTGATGTGCAGGTCGCTGGTGGCTTCGGCAAACTCGTTCGCGATCACGGCGGCGATCGAATAACCGGGCGCCAACAAAGATGCCGCTATTTTCGGAGTGTTGCCAACCACCATCGTGACGGCCATCGTTTCGCCCAGCGCCCGCGCTAACGCCAGGAAAATGGATCCCATGATCCCGCGCCGCGCATGCGGAACCACGATGTCCCAGGTGGTTTCCCAGCGCGTGGCGCCGACGGCGAGGGCCGCTTCCCTCATATCGCGGGGAACCGCCAGCAGCACTTCGCGGGAAACGGAAATGATGTAAGGCGCGACCATCACGGAAAGCACTACTCCCGCCGAAAGAAGGCTGACTCCGTAAAACGGTCCAGAGAAGATCGGCAGAACCCCGAGCGCGTCCTTCAGCCCCGGAACGATTTTCATGAGCATTGGGACCAGCACAAAAATTCCGAGCAAGCCGAAGATTACGCTCGGGACGGCGGCCAGCAGTTCGATCAGAAACGTCATGGCGTCGGAAAGCTTCGGCGGGGCCAGCTCCGCCAGGAAAATCGCGGCGCCAACTCCAAAAGGAATCGCGATAAACAGACCCACGGCGGAGGTCACTACAGTTCCATAGATGAACGGGAGCGCTCCGAAATTTCCCGCTACCGGATCCCACGTGCCGGTCCGAAGAAAGTCGAAACCGAACGTCGCTCGGGAAAGCGCGGAACGGGTCCATAATTCCCACACCAGCAAAGCCGTGAGCGCCAGAATTCCCGTCGCGCAAAGGAATACCAGGGCTTGGGCGAGACTATCTCCGCTGAAGGCGCGCCTCAGTATGGACGCCCGTCCGGAAAAGCGGGTCGCCCGCGGGAGTGTGGCGGTCGCCATCTTAATTTATTTTAGCGATTGCCTTTGTTTCCTTGGCCACGACCTCTTTGGGAAGGGGTGCGTAGCTGAGGGCCGTGGTCATGGTCTGCCCGTCCTTGAGCATCCATCCCAGAAAATCCGCAAGCGCTTTTTTCTTGGTGGGATCGGAGATCTTGGAGGGAATCAGGAGCCAAGTGAAGCTTGAAATCGGATAGGCGCCTTTGCCGGGAGCGTTGGTGATGGAGACGCGGAAGTCGTCCGGCATGTTCTTGGCCGCGCTTGCTGCCGCTGCCGTCACGCTGGCCAAATCCGCCTGAACGAATTCGCCCGCGGCGTTCTTCACCTTTCCGTAAGGGATCTTATTCTGAAGTACGTAGGTTAGCTCCACGTACCCGATCGAGTTTGGCGTCTGCTTGAGCTGTCCCGTAACGCCTTCACTTCCTTGACCGCCCAAACCCAAGGGCCAGTTGACCGAAGCGCCCCTGCCGACTTTCATCTCCCATTCCTTGCTGACCTTGGAGAGATAGTCCGTCCACATGAATGTGGTCCCGCTCGCTTCGGCGCGGTGGATCACGACGATATCGGCATTGGGAAGTTTCACGCCGGGGTTGTTCTTCACCAGTTCCGGGTCATTCCATTTGGTGATCTTTCCGAGATAAATTCCGGCCAGAGCTTCGGGCGTGAAGTTGAGGCTGGTTGTCACGCCGGGAATGTTATACGCGGCGACGGCCGCCCCCAGCACCGTCGGGAAGGCCAGAATCTCGCTGCCCCGTTTGGTTGCGAACTCTTTAATCTGCGTGTCGGTCAGGGTATAGTCCGAAGCGCCAAAGTCAACCGTGCCGGCGGTGACCTGCTGAACTCCCGCGCCGGAGCCGCGCGATTGATAGTTGATCTGAATATCCGGATGCAGCTTGTGATACTCGTTGAACCACTTGGAATAAATCGGGTACGGGAAAGTCGCCCCGGCCCCGTTAATGAGCGTTTCGCCGGATGCCGCCACAGCCAGCATCGCCATTCCGGCGAGGAAAACCATTCGGGTCTTTTTCATGGCGTTCTCCTATCGATATTCAATGTTCGACGTTTTAATATTCGACCGTGGGCGCGCTGCCCGGCAATACGTAGCGAAGGTTGAACCACACGGCGGTCTCGTGCGCGTTTTTGGGCGCCCCCACCGCCACAGACCAAGGATTGCGGAAAAAATAGGCATATTCCACCATCTCCTGGAGCGCGCCATACCTCCCGTCCTTCCAGATCGTATGCGTCCAGCCCGCCGTGATCTCCTGGATGCTGCGGTTCTGGCTGTTCGGCGAGCCAGGATAGCCGTACCCGATATACGATGTCTTATTCGCGTCCAAAGCGGCGTCTCTGCCGATATAAATGCCGCCATAGTACACGTAAGGCGCGAAATTTTTAATCGTCGCCTCGAATCCCGAAACTGTCGAGGCCGAATGAAGCAGCGATGGGCTGCCATCGGCGCGGACGATAAAGTTCGGCGCCACGCCGAATAGATAACGGCCCTCGCCATCGCTCCAGAAATTGTTCGTGACCAGGCGTAAATTCTTTACGATCTCGGCATTTACCGAAAATGCTCCGCCGCCACCCGCCTTCGTGAAGTACGTCTGGGTATTAGGATTGTATAGCTTTACCGTGCTCTCTACTCCGCTCATTTCGAAATGGAACCGGGGAGAAGGGTCGATGGTGAACTTCGCGATGATATCGGGATGTACGTTGGGCAGAGTCCGGTCGTTTACCGACCCGTTGGCCACGTCCACTTGGCTGAGATAGGTGGTAGCCAGCGCCGCCGGCAACGTCGGAACGCCGCCGCCGCCCGAGCCGCCGAAATACTGGTCGGCGTTTTCCAGGGCGATGCCAAACGCCACCTTCTTGTTGGGATGGCCGATAAACCGGATGCCGGGAATGCGGCCCCAGTATAAGCCGTTGGTGTAGTTCACGTCCACCACTTGCGTATAAAACAAATCCGCAGGCAGCGGAGACATTCCTCGCCGGTTGGGCAGCAGCATGCTCCAGGCCTGGCCCGCGAGCACTTCCCAAAATCCCTTCCGCACATCCACGTAATATTGGCGGATGCGGAGCAGCATGCTGTTGCTCGACACCTGGGTGTTGTTGCTCGGGGAGCCGCCCACGAAGTCGCTCTCGAAATATCCCAGCACGTTGGCGCCGCCCACCTTTGCGTCCACCCGCAAGCCGATTCGCGAGTTCTCCGCGCTCCATTTGTCTTCCGTTAAGCGGCCAGCCGGCGTATTGTTGTACGGGAAGCTACCAAAGTTCGTCTGAAGGCTGGTTCCCGCGTTCGTGCTGCGCCAGGTGTTCGTAATATCCATGAACCCGACAGGTGAAATGAGAGCGTTTCCTATCTTCAACTGTAAAGGCGCCGTTTCGCTGCTTTGCTCGGCGGATTTCTGAGGCGCGGGCGGGGGAACGGCGGAGGCTGCGGGCGCCGCGGCAACGGGAACCGGCGGCAGAATTGGAGCTAAACTAGCAACCTGTCCGGCCGACTTTGGGACCGAAGTCTCGGCCGCGGGGGCCGTGCCGGGAGGCGGACCAGCAAGTTGCGGATTGGCGTTCGCGGAGGAATTCTGGATCTGCTTCTGCTGGTTGAGCAGCAAAAGCCGCAATTCGTCGATCTGCTGTTGCTGTTCTTTTAGCTGACGCTTCATCTCCCGTATCTCGTCCTTTTCGACGGAGGGGGACGGTTGCCCGGTGGAAGACGGTTGGACGGAGGATGGTTGAGGGCTTTTCACATCGTCGGCTGAATACAATGGGGCCGTATATATTGCCCACGTAAAATAAAGTCCCGCTGTTACGACGATGGCCCTCCTCCACGGTCTGCTAAATAATTGCATTCGCGAAATCCGCTCCTTCATACATCGCCGATATAAAACAAAGCCCCGCCGTTACTACGCCGATAGCATTCCTCCACGGCTTGCTAAATAACTGCATCATTTGCGAAATCCGCTCCTTCGCTTGAACCCTGAAAACGAAACCTTGAACGAAACTCAAGGCTGGAAATTGAGGATACCTTTGGCAGGTGAGCCAATTGTGACAATTGAGTTACGATTCGGTTACAAAGGGTAGTTCAAGGCCGGCGAGACCAACGGGTTTCATGGACGGCGGTACGAAAGGCAAATGTTTTCAACAGATTTTTGCGATGTCCGCAAAGGCCAGCTGCGTCATTGATTGTGAACGCAATCGTCATTCTGTTGTAACCGGGCGCCGATACTTTGGTTCCTTCATGAAAACAGCCCTTCTCCTCCTTACGCTGACGCCGTTCCTTTGTGCGCAGGCGGACAAAGCTCGGATCGCAGGCACTGTCTCCGACCCGACCGGCGCGGTGATTCCCAACGCCACCGTGACAGCTAAAAATGTCAGGACCAACACCGAGCGCGAAACCAAATCGGATGAACGCGGCTATTACGTCCTCACGAATCTGGAGCCCTCCGATTACACCGTCACTGCGAAAAGCGGCACTCTCGGCCCCGCCGAGTACACAGACATTCACCTTAGTGTCGGCCAGGAACGCACGCTGAACGTCTCGCTTCAGCCGGCCTCCGTTACGACGGAGATCACGGTTTCCGGAGGGGATCTAACCACTGTCGATACCAGCTCCGCCGCCATCGGCGCCAATATCAATGCCCGCGAGGTGGGAACGCTTCCCCTGAACGGCCGCCAGCTTTCACAACTTTATCTGCTCGCGCCCGGCGCCCAAACCGCAGGTGGAGGATCGTTCGACAATATCCGTTTCAGCGGACGCGCCAACCAGGAGAACGAGATAAAGTTCGATGGCGTGGAAGGAAGCTCCATCATCGACGCCTCGCCAGGAAATCTGGACGGCGAAGTCTCGACGGGATTTCGCTTGCAAGCCAGCCTGGAAACGGTGGCCGAGTTTCAAGTCCAATCCAGCAATTATCCGGCGGAGTACGGAACGGGCACAGCCGGCCAAATCAGCGTGGTGACGAAATCGGGCAGCAACAACATCCACGGCGGTCTATTCGAATATTTCCGCAACGACGCGCTGGACGCCCGGAACTTCTTCGATGGCCAGGCGGCGCTCAGCTTGGCCAAGAACCCTCTCCGTTTGAATCAGTATGGCGGCTCGATCGGCGGTCCGATCCTGAAGGACAAGCTATTCTTCTTCGTCTCGCAGGAAAGCCTCCGGCAGCGAGCCGGGGTTAACATCATCGGCAGCGTGCCGAGCCTCTCCGCCCGCGCCAGAGCGGTCCCGTCGATTCAGCCTCTGTTGAAGGGCTATCCGATCGGCCAGCTTTCCACCAGCAATCCGGACCTGAACATTGCCGAATCGATCTTCAACACGTCCATCGATGAGTTTTTTGGCAGTTTTCGCTTGGATTATCGAATTAACGATAAATATTCGATGTATCTCCGCTACACCCGCGACCAGGGTTATCTTCAGGCGCCGCTAGACGTATCGGGCGCTTATCAAGTAGTGACGGCGGTTCCGCAGAATGTCGCGTACTCGTTCCAACAAGTTCTGAAGCCGACCATCGTCAACGAATTCAAGCTCGGTCTGAACGACAACAAGACGCGCATTTCGGGCGTTGCCCCCGGCATACCCGGCGTGGATACGAGCGCTTTTTCCGTGAGCTTCACCGGCGGCGTCGCGATACCCGGCGTCGGCGGCCAAGGCGCTTCCGCCGGAGCATCGGTCTTGGGCAATCTTATTCGCGCCAACAGCTCTCAAAACGGCCGCAACGAGCCTTACACCGGATACACGCTTGGCATCATCGATAACCTCAGCGTGATTCACAACGAGCACACTCTGAAATTCGGTTTCGAGGCGCGCCCGATTCACCTGTGGTCAGACCGTCAAGGCGGCACGACCTACACGTTCCCGAGCGTCGCCGCCCTGCTGGCGAACACGCCCTCCCAAATCCAGGTGCTCGGGGACGTAAGCTCGCCCGATCCCTTCAACAACAACGCGACGGGAAATCGCCTGGTGACGCAGTACTATCTGATTGGCTATGCGCAGGACGAATGGAAAATCCGTCCGAATTTCACGATGAGTTACGGCCTCCGCTATGAGTACTACAGCGTCCTCCACGAAGCCAACAATCTGTTCGTGTATTTCAACGCCACTACTGGACAAATGGCTTGCGCGAACACCGCAATTTGCAGCCTGCCGAATACGACGCCGTGGTACAGCAGCTCGAAACTCAACTTCGGCCCTCGTCTGGCGTTCTCATGGGCGCCGGAGCGATTCAAGAACAAGAGCGTATTTCGCATTGGCGCCGGCTACTACTACGGCCCCGGCCAGACCGAGGATCAGATTCAGCCGATCGATTCCGACCGCGCCACGCGAACCTTGACCACCAATATCGCGTGGCCGGTTGTCCCCGCGCAGGTGCTCGCGGGCTACAACGTCAACGATCCCAATCTGGGCTTTCAGCCGCGCGCCTATGGCGGGAACTATCAAATCCCCGAGAGGATTTTGTCCTACACGGCCTCCTGGCAGCAGACGCTGCCCTCCAATGCTGTTCTAACCGTGGCTTATGTGGGAAGCCAAGGGCGGAATCTATTCTTGCGATCTTGGACCAACGGAATCGTCGGCGTCACGATGAATCCCACCACCGGCGCGGGCAGCCCGGTCCTGCAATTCGGCAATCGCTTCGCGCAGATCGACTACAAGACCAGCGGCGGCACAGACCATTACGATTCGCTCCAAACGACGCTGAACCGCCGCTTCAGTAAGGGCCTCACCACGGGGTTCCAGTGGACATACGGCCACAGCATCGGCGATACAGGCGGATCGAACGAGGCTCAGACCGCCCAGAATCCCTTTAATTTCGGCCAGGATCGCGGCAATAATGCGTTCGACGTCCGCCACAGCTTGAACCTGTCGATGCTTTATGAGTTGCCGGTTCATTTGAGCAGCCACGGCGCGCAGGCGGTGCTCGGCGGTTGGGAGGCCGGAGGAATCTACAACGCCCGCACGGGCATCCCGATCGATGTCACGATTTCGCGCCCGGATCTGGCGTATCAGGTTGTCTCCACGGGCGCTTACGTTGCCTCGCCGATTGTCACTGGCGGAACGGTGCAGACGATTCCCGTCATCAACAATCCGTATGGCGGCGCCTTCCGGAGCAATCGACGCCCCGACGTGGTTCCGGGCGTCGATCCCTTCATTCATGCCGGCGATGGGCGCTATTTCCTGAACCCCGCGGCATTTGCGATTCCCCAGCCGGGCAAGTTCGGCGACCTAGGCCGCTACGCTCTTCACGGACCTCCTCTAAACCAAGTCGATCTCACCCTGCACAAACGCTTTGCCTTAGATGAGACTCGCAACGTGGAATTCCGCGCGGAACTGTACAACATCCTCAATCACGCAAATTTCGCCAATCCGCCGGCGGTGCTGAATTATTCACTAGGCACAGGCGCGAACCAGCTTGAACCGGGACAACCGTTCACCGCGGCCGCCGCCGGCTCGGCGTTCGGCGTGTTCAACTCGACAGTCAGCAAGGATGTTGGCCTAGGAGCGCAGCGCCAGATCCAGTTGTCGCTACGTTTCAACTTCTAGGTACTGCGAGGCGCGTTCCAGTCGACGCGGATTCTACCGCTTGCCGTTCTGGCTTTCGCGCTGCACCGCACGGCGATACAGATAAGCCGTGCGCTGGCGATCCAGCTCGGCAGTGCGCAGGTCCGCAAAGCGGTCCGAAGTGAGAGCGCTCAGGAAGTTCACCAAGTCCTCTACTTCACTGTCGGTAAGCCCGAGCGGCTTCATTGCGGCGTCCAGGAACGGATTCCGGTCCCCGCCTTTGTTGAAGAATTCGACGACGTCCCACAAAGTCTCGAGGCTCCCATCGTGCATGTAGGGTCCGGTGAGGAGGACGTCCCGCAGAAACGGCGTCTTGAACGCGCCGATATCCTCTCGCTTTTGGGTCACTAGAAAACGGCCCAAATCCGAGTAATCCGTTTCGAGCGCCAGCTTGTCTACCTGGCTTTTGTTGGCCGCCGCGGCGCTGCTTGCGGCGCGCTTCGCAAGCCGATCGAAATCCTGTCTGCGCGCGGCGACTCCGGCGTTGTGGAAACGGTTATCGCCAAAGAGCGGCAGCGCAGGATCGTAGGTGTGGCAGGTTCCGCATCCGGCCTTGCCCGTGAACAAAGCCCATCCCCGCTGCTGCGAGGCATTCAGGGCTTTCGTGTCGCCATGCAGAAAACGGTCAAACGGGGCTTCGGTGGAGAGCCGGGTCCGCTCGAACGCGGCAAGCGCCCTGCTCATGTCCTCCCAGTTCACGGGACGGCCGAACACCTGCTGGAACGCCTCGACGAACTCGGGAATTGCAGCCAGCTTGGCAACGACATCCTTGGGGTCCTTCTCGCCCATTTCAATGGGATTCAGAATTGGCAGGGTCGCCTGCTCCTCCAACGTAGCCGCCCTCCCGTCCCAGAACATCGACTTGTAAAACATGGCGTTCAGAATAGAAGGCGCGTTGCGCTTGCCAATGTGATCGCCGGCCCCCCGCGAAGCTTCCGTGTGCGTGGTGAAGCCGTTCCGCGGAGAGTGGCAAGTATTGCAAGCCACGGAGTTGTCAACCGAGACGCGCTTTTCATCGAAGATCATGTCGCCCAGCTTCGCTTTGGCGTCCGTGATGGCGTTGTCCGCGGGCGTGAATGACTTAATCGTCTCCGGCGAAAAAAGGGGGACCGGCGGCGGCGCGCCAGGCGTGGGCGGCTGCGCGAACACGGAAACCCCTACAGCTACGAACATCAATATAGGAGTCGAACGACGGTTCATCTTTGCTCCACTGACTGCAACCCGCATCGTACCAGAGAACGGTCCCGCGCGTGTCGGCGCGAAACCGGCCCATCCAATCCGGCGACGCCGCACGCATCGCCATCTCGGACGTGAGCGGGGAACGTCCGATTACCGCGCTCGGCGTGGTAAGCTGTCTCTGGCGCGTCAGGGCGCCGCCGGGTCCGCGGGAAGGACAGCGTCCCCCTGATACTCTTGGCATTTCCTAGTTCTTGAGTGAACTCTTTTCGGCCCGAGCGAGCGGACACCGGGCGATTCGAAAGGAGCTCATTGTGAATCTCTCGTTTCCCACTCGCAAACTTCGAAAGCATCCGGATCTCGAGCAACTCAAACGTCAAGCTAAGGAACTGCTGAACGGTTTCCTCGCCGGCGCCCCCGAAGCGGTTAAGGAAGTGAACGTCCATTTCCACTCCGCCGATGCCGCGACCTTTTCCTTGCACGATGCGCAACTCTCCCTTGCGCGAGCCTATGGTTTCGAAAGTTGGCCCAAGCTCAAAGCCTGCGTGGAGGGGGTGAACGCCAAGCGGCTGGTGGAGGCGGTTCGCGCCGATGACGTTGCCCAAGTCGAGGCGATGCTCAAGGCTCGTCCCGAGCTGGCTAACACAGAGATGGACAATTTCCAGGCAATCCATTACGCCGTTTTCAACCGCTCCCGTGAAATGGTTCGATTGCTCATGCGGCACGGCGCAGACGCGCGTTACGGAGTTTACCCGCACGGCGACGCCACCAATCCTCTTACAATCGCGCTCGAGCGCGGCTACGAAGAGATTGCCGCCGTTATTCGCGAGGAGGAGCGTCGGCGGCAGCAGGCGAAGGGCGTTATGCCTTCGGATCAGGCGGCGATCGAGGAATTGATCCGGGCCATTCGTTCGGGCGATTCCGATCGCGCGATCGCTTTGGCCGATGCGAATCCGCCGCTGGTCAACCGCGCAATCTATGCGGGGTTGACGCCGCTGGATTTGGCGGCGCAGGCGAGAGGCGTCCATGCAGGCGCGCGTAAAGAATTCGAGTCTTTAGCCGCCGCCCTGCTTCAGCGCGGCGCGTCAATGACCGCACGCGCGGCGGTCGCTTTGGGAGATGCCGAGTGGGTTCGAGCGCGCTATGCAGAAGGATCTCTCCCGGGTCCGCTCAACGCCATCGGCGGATTGCTCACCATCGCCGTAATCCACGACCGGCCGGAAATGCTCGCTCTGCTCCTCGACCTCGGCTTCGATCCGGACGAGCGTGTGCGCTTGGAAGGAGACGAAGTCGAATACACCTGGGGGTTTCCACTGTGGCAATGCGCGGCCACTAGTAAGTACGAAATGGCGGAGATGCTGTTGAAGCGAGGCGCGGATCCGAACGGCATGGTGTACGCCAGCGGGACGCCGGTGCATCAGGCCTACGGCCAGCGAGATGCGAAGACGATCGAGTTGCTGGAGCGCTACGGCGGACGGGCGGCGGATGTGGGCTTGGCCGCGATACATCGGATGACGGAGCTCGCGAAAAGGAAATTCGAACAAGCGGAGGACAAACAAAAGGCTGCCCAGGACCTGGTCTGGGCGGGGGCGAGCGGCGGGGATCTGGAGCTTGTCGAGTTTGCTCTTCCTTTGGTGGATCTGCCCCGAAACGACCTTCGATGGTTCGGCGCGCTCGAAGGAGCGTTGCGTTTGTGGAATCACGGCCCTGGACATTGGTGTCACCCCGAATGGGACCGGAGCACGTATTTGAAGTGCTTCAAGCTGATCCTGGAACGCTGCGATCCGAACCTTCGCGGCCGCGAGCCGGACAAAGGCCAATCCGGATTTACGATTCTGCACATCGTCGCGGGCGGCCGGGTTTCGTGGATGACAAATGAAGAGCAGTTAGCGTTCGCGACGGCGCTGCTCGACGCAGGCGCGCGGCTGGACCTTCGCGACAACATCCTCAAGAGCACTCCGCTGGGTTGGGCGTGCCGGTGGGGTCGCATCGAGTTAGTGAAATTGTTCTTGAATCGCGGCGCGGATCCCGTGGAAGCGGACGCCGAGCCTTGGGCCTCGCCCCTCGCATGGGCCGAGAAAATGAAGCATGTGGAAGTGGCCGCGATGTTGAGAGAGCGCCGGCAGGAAAGAGCTCGTAAATGAAGCTCACAACAACACGATGCTCTCTTGTACCTCCCCCGTAGTTCGGGCGTGCGTCTCATCGACGAAAACGTCCACCTCGCTGCGGATGCCGAACTCCCGGAGATAAATCCCCGGCTCCACGGAGAAACAGGTCCACGGAATGATCTTTCGCTCATCGTGCGTTTCCAGGTTGTCCATGTTCGCGCCGGTCCCATGGACTTCCGCGCCAATGGAATGGCCGGTGCGGTGGAAGAAGTAATCTCCATATCCGGCCTCGTTGACCCGGCCGCGGGCGGCGTCGTCCACTTCATATCCGCAAAGCGGCTTCTTCGCGGCGACCGCGTCCGTCACTTTCGCCACGGCGCGATCCCGCGCTTCTTTAACGATTTCGAACACCTCCGCAATCTTCGCCGGCGGCTGCCTGCCGCAGTATCCGATCCAGGTGATGTCGTAATAGACGCCTTCGAGGTTATCGAGCTTGGCCCACATATCCAGCAGAACCAGATCGCCTTGGCGAATCTCGGCGCTAGCATCGCGCTTCGGCTCGTAGTGCGGATTGGAAGCGTTCGCGTTCACCGCCACGTCCGGTCCGTGGTCGGTGAACAATCCTTCCGCGCGGAATCGCTCCAGGATAAACTGCTGCATCTCCCACTCGGTAATCCGCTCGCCGGAGCGGACACGCCCGGAGATCCTTTGAAACGCCTCGGCGCGAATGCGATCGATCCTTCTGCCGGCCTCCAAGTGCGCTTCCAACTGCCGCTCGCTCCATCGGGATTCGAAAAATTGAATGAGATTCGCGGAAGTCGCGACATCGATTCCCATGCCCCGCACCAGTTCCACCGTTCCCGCGTCCACCATCGCGACGTAAGGCACGGCGCAATCGGGCGAATACTGCATCGCGACCCGTTTTGCCCCGCCCAGCAACGCACGGAGGCCCGCGACCAGATCCTTCCAGCCCGCGTACGCTTCATGCCTGCCCGGCAGTTCCTTTAGCGTCTCGGCTTCTATGCGGTGCTGCAATCCTCGCGGCTCGCCCTGGGCGGGCACGAAATAGTACCAGCGCCGCGTGACCATCGATCCTGGCGTAAATTGGAGCACCCGGTATGCTAGCGGATCGCGCCGGTGGTGATCGAAGAACAACCACCCGTCCAATTTTTCCTCTCTCAGCGCCGCTTGTATCTCCGCCAGCCTCACGCCACCACTCCCGATTCTTTGCGCCATTCCACCGTCGTTCTGAAATTCGCTAGTCCCGCCACATCGCGCGAATCCACCACCGAGAACGAAATCACATCGTCCAACCAATCCTGGCTGAATCCTTCCGGATATTGAGTCGCGACGGTCAGCGTATAATCCTGCCGCGTCAGCAGGCAGTCGAAATGAAACTCGACCTCGAAGATCTCGCCCGCTCGAATACCGCCCATGCTGACGCCTTCCACTTTCGTGTTCGTTCCAAAGACATCGATGCCCAGACGATTGCGGATCAACACGCCCACGACCGGATTTTCGAGGTCGCGCTCCGCGCGCGCCCTTACGTGAATCGTCACCGCCGACCCCGGCTCGATCTGACGCGCCTCTCCCTTCGCGTTCCACAGGTCCACATCGAGAATGCGGCTCGCGCCATCGCCGTGCCGGTAGGAACTCACGGCGGCCAAAGCCCGGGCGTCCCCGGTTTCGCGCTCGGGCTCCTGCCGTTCCAGCACCAGCCCGACATAGCGGTTCACCACGTCGCTCGGCGCGCCGTAGGCCGCCACGCGTCCGTCCAACATCAAGACGGCTCGATCCGATAGCCGCTTCACCAGGCCCAAATCGTGTGAAACGAACAGGACCGTCACGCCGCGTTGCTTCAGAATTTCGAATCTCTTGATGCAGCGATTCGCGAAAATCGCATCGCCGACCGCCAAAGCCTCGTCCACGATCAGGATTTCCGGATCCACGTGAATCGCCGTGGCGAAAGCCAGCCTTACGTACATCCCGCTCGAATATTCCTTTACCGGACGGTCGATGAATTTGCCGATCTCCGCGAACCTTTCGATTTCTGGGAATTTTCGCTCCATATCCCGGCGCGAGATGCCGAGGATTTCGCCATTCAGAATGACGTTCTCGCGGCCGGTGAACTCCGGATTAAAGCCCGCGCCCAATTCGAGCAGAGCCGCGATGCGTCCGCTCGCCAGCACTCTTCCCCGTGTGGGATTCAGAATCCCGCTGACGATTTGGAGCAGCGTGCTCTTTCCGCTGCCGTTCGGCCCAACCACGCCGAGCACCTCCCCGCGCTCCACCGTCAAATTGACATCGCGCAACGCCCAGAACTCGGAGGGTGGGTGATGTTTGACGAGAGGCAGGACCTCTGCGAGCCGGTCCAGCGGACGGCGGTAAAGACGATAAACCTTCGAAACATTCTGAACCCGCAGCATCGCCTGCCCTTCAGAATGCCACACGCGCGAAGGACGCCTTGGACCGGGCGGCGCTCTGCGGCCTAGCTATTTTTCTCCGCTTGACGGTTTCCGAAAAGATGTTCCACCAGAAACGACAAACTACGCATGTCCGCCAGATCTGCCGCCTTGGCGTCGAAATGCGCTCCGCCCGGCCGTGCGAAGGCGTGGCCCGCACCCATGTATTCCCAAATCGTCGCCCGCTGGTCGTAGTTGAATGCATCGCGCACTTGCGCCACCACCGGCGGCCCCGCGAACTGGTCCTTTTCGGCGAAGTGCAGCATTAGGGGACAGGAGAGGTTTTTCGCCAGATCCAAACGCTTGTCGATGCCCACGCCGTAGTAGCCAACGACAGCATCCGGCTTGTGCCGGACCGCGGTCAAATATGCCAGCATTCCTCCCCAGCAGTAACCCACCACGCCGGCCTTTCCCGTACAAGCTTCATGCTTGCGCAAGAATTCCAACGCCGCCGCGGCGTCGTCGGAAGCTAGATTGTCATCGGTCTTGGCGCGGATCGCGCGCGCCTTTTCGCCGTCCGATTCGCTTATTTCAATGCCCGGCCCACTGCGCCAATAGAGATCGGGCGCGACCGCGGTGAACTGGCGCGACGCCAGCCAGTCGCATACTTTGCGTAAACTCGCGGTGACCCCAAAGATCTCCTGGATCACCACCACTCCGGGACCTTTACCTTTGCGAGGCACAGCCATGTAGGCGGAAAACTCGCCTCCGCCGGAAGAGGGAATTCGAATAGTCATAAAGGAACACGATATCGTATTCCGCCCCGCGGGCGCCGCTCGAAAATGCGCCTGTGCGACAATGCCCTGCATGACCGATCGTGCAGCGCAAACCGCCCCGAGTCCCTTCACTATCTTTGAGGCGCTGGACGCCTATCAGATCTCGCTGGTATTGAAGGGAGCGATCGAGCTAGACGCGTTCACGCATATCGCCGACGGCGCCACGAGCGTTCCGGAAATCGCCAGACGCATCGGCGCATCCGAGCGCGGCATCCGCATCCTTTGCGATTTTCTGGCTGTCCGCGGCTTTTTGACGAAGGCGGATGGCCACTACGGTCTGACGCCGGAGTCCGCGGCTTTCCTGAACAAGCGCTCGCCGGCTTACCTCGGCTCCACGGCGTTTTTCCTCGCGCACGACTTCCACATGAACCATTTCCGCGATATCGCGGCCGTAGTGCGCAAAGGTGGATCGATCGATACGGGCAACATGGCGCCGGACGATCCGATTTGGGTGGAATTCGCGCGCGATATGGCGCCGATTGCGTTGGCTGCGCGGCCCTTGATCCCCTTCATGGCGGAGGCAGGCCGTCCCATGAAAGTGCTCGATATCGCGGCCGGTCCGGGCATGTACGGGATCATGGTGGCGCAGCACAACCCGGCGGCCGAGATCGTCGCCGTGGATTGGGGCAACGTGCTGGAAGTGGCGCGCGAGAACGCCGTTAAATTCGGCGTCGCCGCGCGGTATCGGACTATCCCTGGCAGCGCTTTCGAGGTGGATTTCGGCGGAGGCTACGATCTCGTGTTGCTGACCCAGTTTTTGCACCACTTCGATCCGCCCACGAACGTCAAGCTGCTCCGGAAAATTCGCGCGGCGATGAATCCGGGCGGGCTGCTGGCGACTCTGGAGATGATCCCCAACGAAGACCGGATCTCGCCTCCTTTCGCGGCGGCCTTCAGCATGATGATGCTGGCCAGCACCCCGGCGGGCGATGCGTATACGTTCCGCGAGCTGGACCAAATGTTCCGCGAAGCCGGCTTCGGCGCGAGCCTCCTCCAAAGCTCCCCGGAGTCGCCCATACCGGCGATCCTCACGCGGAATTAGCAGGTGTTCCAACCAGTGGCGCGGACGATCGGTTTCTCTCGTTCGCGTAATTTGGGGTAGCCGCCATCCCGTTCGTGATAATCTTTTAACGAATGCGCATTGTCTGCGCTCTTCTGTGCCTGTCCGTGTCCGTTGCGGCGGCGGTCGACGATAATCGTTCCCTGGGCGACCGAACGCGGCAGTATCTCACCGATCTCGTCCGCATCGATACCTCGAACCCCACGGGCAATGAAACCCAAGTGGCGCAATACCTTAAGCAAGCCGTGGAGGCGTTCGGCATATACGGAGAGGTGTTGGGCGGCGACCCGAAACGGATGAATTTCATCGCCCGGCTCCGCGGCGACGGCAAAGGCCGGCCTTTGCTGCTGATAGCCCATAGCGATGTCGTTCCCGCCGAGCGGTCGCAATGGAGCGTCAATCCGTTCGGAGGCGAAGTCCACAACGGGTACATCTACGGCCGCGGAACCCTGGACGCTAAAGGTCTGCTGGCGGCCGAAATGGCGGTGATGGTCGAGATCAAGCGCCGCAATTTGAAATTAGGCCGCGATCTTATCTTGCTGTCGGAAGCGGATGAGGAAGTCGGTTCGACGGGCATTCAGTGGCTGATGCAAAACGCTTGGCCCAAAATCGATGCGGAGTTCGCGTTGGACGAAGGCGGCTGGATCTTGGAAACCAAAGACGGAACGCGCGTGTTTCAGATTCAAACTCTGGAAAAAGCGCCCGTCAAGATTGTGTTGACTGCTCGGGGCCGAGCCGCTCAGCGCGCCGCGCCCTCCGCGCTCGACAACGCCATCGTGCATCTGACCGAAGCGATCGGGCGGCTGACGCGCGCCGAACAACCATTGCGCTTCAACGCCACCACGCGGCGCTATTTCCGCGGGCTCTCCAGCCTGGGGGATTACGATTGGCTCGCGACGCAGTTGCCGCGGCTCGAAAACATCGCGACAATGCAATCCGCCGCCGCTCAGATCCGTATGCGCGACCCGGACTTGGACGCCATGCTCCACACGACGATTTCCCCCATCACAATTCCGAAGTCGGACGCCAACACGGCCGAGGCCCAAATCGACGTCCGCCGCATGCCCTCGGATTCCAGGGAAGACGTCATCGCCCGCCTCCGTCAAATCGTGAACGATCCCGCGGTGGAGGTCTCGTTCGCGCCCGGATCGCAGGCGCCCGCCACCGATCCGAGTTCCACCATGACGCCTCTTTATTCCGCGATGCGGCGGGTGATTGGACGGATTTATCCGCACGACGCGCAGGTTCTGCCGTTCATGTCCCCCCGCGCCTCCACCGATGGAAGCTATCTTCGCGCCCGCGGAATGCCGGTCTATGGCGTCCCGCTTTTCCTGCGAGAGCCGGGAGAGACCCGCATCCATAACGCCGATGAGCGCATAGCCCCGAAATCTCTGGACGAAGGCGTCGAGCTTCTCTGGCAGATAGTACTGGAAATGGCTGGCGAAAACTAATTCCGCCAATCCGGCATCTCGATACGGCTTTTGGAAGAAAATGGCGGAGCGCAGTTCACCAAAGGAGTAGGGCCTCGCGCTTAGCCGCTTTCACGTTCTCGTAATCCATCCTAGGCCTATCGGCATATGTTACTGATTCAAAACGCTGATCCTGTCCATCTAAAAAAATTTTAAGGGATCTACAAAAAAGTGTTGCTTTCTGTCCAGGAATCTTCTAATATTGGAATTAAGCCGGGGAGGAAACTCCCACCAAAGCGAGACTAACCTCATAAAGACCCCTGAAGCAACCCTCCCCGGCGCCCCTTAGGGGTTGTTTCCAAAGAAGATAGGCGGTAACTAGGCCGCGATCCCGCGCCGGGATGGTATGATTGAGATTAGCGGCGGTGACCCTCCTTACTCTCCTCGGATCGACCGGTTCTATCGGAACAAGCACGCTGGATGTCGTAAGGCGCGCTCCCGAGCGCTTCGGTATCTATGCGCTCGTCGCGGGGCGCAATATCGAGCTGCTGGCGCACCAAATTGCCGAGTTTCAGCCCAAAATCGCGGTTGTAGCCGATGCCCAGGCCCTCGACGGATTGCTGTGGCTCTTGAAAGGGCAGGGGACGAAGATTCCCGAGCTCGCCTGGGGGCCAACGGCCAAGGTCGCGGTCGCGACCTCGCCGGAATCCAGTTTCGTCATGTCGGCCATCGTCGGAGTGGAGGGGCTTGAGGCCACCTACGAGGCCGTGCGGCTGGGCAAGCGGGTGGGTCTGGCGAACAAGGAAGTGCTCGTAGCGGCAGGCAAATTGGTCACGGAGGCCGGGCGAAACTCCGGCGCCGAATTGATCCCCGTGGACAGCGAACACAATGGCGCTCACCAGTGCCTGCGCTGCGGCAAGCGCGAAGAAGCGGCCAAGCTCATCTTGACCGCCTCCGGGGGGCCTTTCCGCGAAACGCCGGCCGCCGAACTGGCTCGCGTAACGCCCGAAAAGGCTCTGAATCATCCTACATGGAAGATGGGGCGGCGGATTACCATCGATTCGGCCACGCTCATGAATAAGGGGTTTGAGGTCGTGGAGGCATGTTGGCTCTTCGATTTTCAGCCGAAGGACGTTCAGGTGGTGGTTCATCCGCAGTCTAAAATCCATGCGATGGTAGAGTTCACCGATGGCAGCGTGGTGGCGCAGATTTCCGCTACGGATATGCGGATGCCGATTCAGTACGCTCTGACCTACCCGGAGCGCGCCGAGGCGCCTGTGCCGCGGCTGGATTGGTCGAAAGGCGCGAATTGGACCTTCGACGCCCCCGATATGGACAAATTCCCGGCCCTCAAGCTCGCTTATGCGGCGCAGCAGGCCGGCGGCGCGGCAACCGCGATTTTGAACGCCGCCGATGAGATTGCCGTGGAAGCTTTTCTCGATTTCCGGATCCCGTTTACCGGCATCCCCGTTACCGTCGCCGAGACGCTGGATCGGGTGTTTGCGACCGGGCCGGGGGCTTGCCCAACCTCCATCCCGGATGTGTTAGAAATAGATCGGGCCTCGCGGATTGCGGCTCGGGAAGTGATTGCCTCGCGCTGGGGTGGCGGGGTTCGGAGCGAAGTGGCGGTTCAAACGTAAGATAGAGATCAAGACAAGAGCATGGGTGCTTTTTTTCAAAATATCTGGTGGTATCTGGTTCTCATCGGGGTCATGATTTTGATCCATGAGCTTGGCCATTACTGGGCGGCTCGTTTCTTCGACGTGAAAGTCGAGACGTTCAGCTTCGGTTTCGGCCCGCGTCTGTTCGGATTCCGCAGGGGTGAGACGGATTTCCGGTTTTCCGCCATTCTGTTTGGCGGCTACGTGAAATTTCTGGGAGATCAGCCGGGGGACGAGACCGCTTCCGACCCGCGCTCTCTGTTCGCCAAGCCCCGCTGGCAGCGCACCATCATCGCTTTTGCCGGGCCAGCGATCAATATGGTGCTGGCGGTGGTGCTCCTGGCCGGCCTGTTCATGGTCGAATTTCCCAAAATCCCCATGCCGCACGATCCCGTGGTCGGCTTTGTAATGCCGGACGGCGCGGCCGACAAGGCGGGAATCCGCGACGGCGACCAGGTGGTGCAGGTTAACAATACCGCGGACCCGACCTGGGAAGATATTGCTCTCACCGAGCTCGGCAGCGCACATCGCGCCATGGACGTTTGGGTGAGGCGCGACGGCGAGCGCCTGCACTTCTCTGTGACGCCCACCTACGACGAAAAACAGGACGTCGGCTATGCGGGCTGGTCCCAGGAAAGCGAAGTGCAAATTTCCGACTTTTACGCGGGTATCGATACCGCGCAAAAGGCTGGCTTGCAGAAAGGCGACGTGCTGGTCAGCGTGAACGGCGCGCCGATTCGCAATCCCTCCCGGATGCGGGAGCTGATTGATCAGGCTAAGGGCGCTCCGGTGAATATCGTAGTTTCCCGGAAAGGCCAGCAGCACGCGATCACGATTACCCCCGTGCGCAAGGAAGTGGATGGGCAAGAACGCTTGATGATCGGCGTCGAACTGCAGGCAAAATACGAGGTGGTGAAACTTCCTCTTCCCCAAGCCTTGATGGAGGCTTCTAAAGCCAGCGCGCAGAACGCGAAGCTGATTTTTACCGTTCTTCAGGGCGTGGTCGAGCGGCGCATGTCTCCGCGATCGTTTGCCGGTCCGGTCCGCATCGCGCAAATGTCCGGGGAGGCGGCCCGCGAGGGTCCGGCGACGTTCATCGGCCTGATGGCCGCGGTCAGTCTCAACCTTGGGATCCTGAACCTGCTGCCGATTCCGATCATGGATGGCGGCGTCATCCTTATGCTGCTGATCGAGATGCTACTGCGCCGCGACCTGGACCTGAAGGTGAGAGAAGCCGTGATCAAAGTCGGCTTCGTCTTCCTCATGGTGGTGCTGGTCTTCGCGATTTACAACGATATATCGAAGATCTTGCCGCCGGGCTGACAGTAGATTGTCATTTCAATCAGGCGCACTTGATGGCGCAGGCTCACCCACTCCGGGTCCGCATTGAAGCGATCCCATGTTTGGCCCCGGCGGTCCAGTGAATTGAAGGGGATGAGGAATTTTCCCGCGCCCATCATGTGGCGCCGCATGCCCGCGCGAGCGACCAGATCCTCTAGGCGTTCCACTAGACCGGAATACTCGCGCAGCTCGAAATAGGGATGATCGGCGGCAACGCGGCGGCTGACACGCAAGGTGGCCGGGAGTCGCTTGCCGTAAATCGCTCTCAGAACCACCTCGCCTCCGCCCGCGGCAATCGCCGCGCTCGCCAAAGCCGTCGTGAATAACCGTCGCGTCAGCACGTCAAATATCATAGCGTCGCTGTAGAATCGAATCATGTACACGGTAGCCTTACCGGAACTCAAGCCCTCCACCAAGCTGCGGTGGCAGGAGGAAGACGGCGTCTCCGAGGCGGAGTTCGAGGCGTTTTGCCAAGCCAATCCAGACCTGCGCGCCGAGCGCACGGCGGGAGGTGAGATCGTGATCATGGCCCCGGCGGGTGGAGAAGGCTCCTACCGCAGCGGTACCGCGTTCGCTCAGTTGTTGCACTGGGCTGAGAGCGAGGGCCGGGGCGTGGCTCTGGATGCGAGTGCCGGGTTTTTTCTTCCCGACGGTTCTTCTCTTTCACCCGACGCTGCCTGGGTGTCGCGCGAGCGTCTTCGGCGGCTAACTCCGAAGGAGCGAAAGAAATTCCTCCGCCTCTGTCCCGAGTTCGTCATTGAAGTGATGTCTCCCAGCGACCGGCTCAAAGAAGCCAAAGCCAAAATGGAGAACTGGATCGCCAACGGCGCGGAGCTCGGCTGGTTGATCGACGCGGATAAGCGGACGGTTTACGCTTACCGCCCGCGCCATGCTGTGAAAACGCTTCGCGGTATTCAGGAGATCGCGGGAGCGGGTCCGGTGCAAGGATTTGTGCTCCAACTGAGCCGCATCTGGCAGGGGCTGGCGTAAGAACCGCCGCCGATTTCAGCCCCGCTCGTGACGGGCGGGACTGAAGCGCGAAGCCGCCGTCGATAGCGTCGGGGGCCCGGTCGAGCACGGACCGCGTGGCGGGCCACTACTCCAAAGGTATATACTTTCCAAAGCGTTTCGTTTTCTGAAAAGGGGGCAATGCCAATGTTTCTTCAGAGGAGAAGTGTCATCTCGGCCGTCGCTTTCTTGCTGAGCGGGTTTGCGGTGAACGCGCAAAACGTCACCGGATCGATCAGCGGCGTGATTCAAGACGCGCAAGGCGCGGTGGTGCCGAATGCGAAAGTCACGCTTACTAATCAAGGTCAAGGCGCCGGGTCCGCCCGCGTGCTCAACACGAATGGGGAAGGCGTGTTCGTGTTTACGCCGCTGGTGGCCGGCACCTACACGATCGAAGTGGAAATGATGGGCTTCAAGAAAGTGGTCCAGTCCGGCATCAATCTGGACGCAAGCGACCGCTTGGGTCTTCCGCCGATTACGCTCGAAGTCGGCGCAACCGGCGAATCGGTCACGGTGGAAGCCAACGCCATCCAGCTTCAAACGTTGAACGCCGAGCGAGCCGGCGTCGTCAACGGATCGCAAATGGTGGATATCGCGGTCAACGGGCGCAACTACACCAGCCTCCTGAAAACCATACCCGGCGTCGCCGCCGACAGCGGCACCGGCGACGTGAACGTAAACGGCGGACGCACCATGCAAAACAATTTCACGCTGGACGGCCAGAACGTCACCGATATCGGCGTGAATCAGCAATTTGCATATCGCATCAGCATGGATGCCATCGCCGAATTCAAGGTCTCCACCAGCGCGCAAACCGCCGAATTCGGCCGCAACGACGGCGCGCAGGTGCAAGTCGTCACCAAGAGCGGCACGAAAGACTTTCACGGCGACGGCTACTGGTTCAAGCGCGGCGAGTTCATGAACGCCAACACGTTCATCAACAACTTCAGCGGTATTCAGCGCCCCGAGTACCGTTATATGGATGCCGGATGGACGCTCGGCGGCCCCATCTACATTCCGGGAAAATTCAATCGCAACAAAGACAAGCTGTTCGGCTTCATGTCGCAGGAATGGAACCACAACATCATTCCCGGAACGCTGCATCAGATTACAGTTCCCACGGCGCTGGAGCGTTCGGGCAATTTCTCGCAGACTCACGACGCCGCAGGCGTTCTTCAGACCATCTACGATCCCCTGACGCGTTCCTCGGCCAATCCGCAGGGCACGCAATTTCTGGGTAACATCGTCCCCGCCAACCGGTTCAGTGCCTTCGGCCCCTCGGTGCTGAATTGGCTCCCGATGCCGAACACGTTCGGCCAGCCCAGCTACAATTACCAATCGCAAGTGGCCAGCAGCCAGCCGTCCTACGATCAGATCTATCGCGTCGACTACAATCTCAGCGACAAATGGAGGATCTTCGTGCGCGGGCTGGACAGCAAGCAGACTCAGAACGTCCCTTATGGACGGGCCGACACCAGCAATAATCTCGCCCTCACGCCCTTCTATGCGCCCACTTACGGCTGGTCAATCACCACGAACGTGGCGACGATTATCAGCCCCACGCTGACAAACGAATTTCAGTTCGGCTATGCCGTGAACGGAATCCCTGGGAACCCGCCCACTCCGGGAAGCCCGTATTATCGCGCGGTTTCGAACGTAAATGTCCCGCTGCTTTATCCGGCGGCCAATGTTTCGGGCGTGGTTCCCAATTTCAATTTCAGCGGCGTGCCCTCGCCCACCTCGCCGGCCACCGATGCGATGACCAGCTTCGCCGGGACGCCCTATAACAACCGCAATCCGGTCTGGAACTACATCGATAACGTGACCAAAGTGCTCGGAACGCATACCATCAAGGCGGGCCTTTACTACGAATACGCCGTCAAAACCGAAAACGCGTTCAAGCCCTACAACGCGACCATCGATTTCGGACGCGACTCCAACAATCCGGGCGATTCGAATTGGGGATTTTCGAACGCGCTGTTGGGGAATTTTCTCAGCTATCAGCAGATCAACGCCGACCCTCTCCCCAGCTATCCGTACAAGAACATCGAGTTCTACGGCCAGGACACCTGGAAAGTCTCCGACCGCCTCACCTTGAACTATGGCCTGCGCGTGGCCTTCATTCTGCCCTTCCACGACACGCTGGGCCTGATGTCGAACTTCGAATACAATCGCTACAACCCGGCCCAAAGCGTGACCTTCTATCAGCCCTATGGAGCGTTTTCGGGACCGAACCGTCAGGCGATCAATCCTATCACCGGACAGATTTTGCCGGCCGTGTATGTCGGCGCGATCGTGCCGGGCGTGGGCAACATCAATAACGGCATGGTGCTATCGGGGCAGAACGGCGAGCCGACCGGTTTGATGGAAAATCGCGGGCCGCATTGGGGGCCCCGCTTCGGCCTCGCTTACAAACTCAACGACAAGACCGTCTTCCGGATGGGTGGCGGGGTGTTCTACGAGCGCGTCGCGACTTTCCCCGTCGGCACCACCAGCAACTACACCACAAACCCGCCGTCTCTGCGCACCGCGACGCTCTACTATGGAAACGTCGCCGATATCGCCACTTCGGCGGGGACGTTCTTCCCCACCGCGATCAACAAGCTCTCGTCTGACGGACATGTGCCCACGGTCTACAACTACAACGCGGGCATCCAGCGCGAGCTGCCTTTGAGGTTGTTCGCCGAGGTTTCTTATGTCGGCTCGCAATCGCGCCATCAATACCTGGCGCAGCCGTTCAACGACGTTCCGTTCGGCAGCGCGTGGCAGGCATACACGCAAGACCCGACCACCACGGCCAAATTCGACGGCACCACCAATCTTCCCGCCAATATGTATCGTCCGTACGCAGGCTACACCGCGGCGACGGACTACACCTGGGGAACCAATCTCAACTACAACTCGCTGCAAACCTCGATCAACCGACGCGTGGGTCCGCTCCAGCTCGGCGCCGCCTACACCTGGTCCAAGGCATTGGGCGTGGGCGTCGGCCATCCAACGGACACGCGCGGCTATGGCTACGGCCCCCTGCCGCAGGACCGCACGCAATCCCTGGTGTTCAACTACATCTACGATTTCCCGAACGTCTCTCACAAGGGCTTCCTGGATAATCCGGCCGCGAGAGTGGTTCTGAACGGCTGGCAGCTTTCCGGGCTTTCGAGCTTCTCCAGCGGCGCGCCGGTTAACGTGACCTATGGGATCTCCGGGATCGGCGGAACGACTCTGAACCGCATGATCACGGGCAGCGAGGACATCGCTCCGCGGGTGGTTCTCACCTGCAATCCCAACGAATCGATGGGAAGCCGGAATATCGACGCGTTCATCAACACGTCCTGCTTTGCGCCGGCTCAGAAGGGCAGCATCGGGCTCGACTCCGGCTACGACCGCCTGCGCGGTCCTGGACTCGAAAACTGGGACATGAGCCTGTTCAAGAACATCTCCATCAAAGAGCGGGCGCATGTGCAGCTTCGGCTGGAAGCCTACAACGCGTTCAATCACACCGAATGGGGCAGCTTCAACGGCAGCATCACGTTCAACTCGGCGGGCAAGGTGATTAATCTGCCGACGCAGCTTGGCGGAACGGGCGGGCGGCTTGGCTTCGGCGCGGAGAACAGCATTCGCGCAGCCAGGATTTTGCAGGTCGGCGCGAAGTTCTATTTCTAGCGCCAAGGAGGGTGGGCTTTAGCCCGCGCGAGGCTTTAGCCTCGCTGCCGAAGAGCGGAGCTAAAGCTCCGCGCGGGCTAAAGCCCACCCTCCTAAGCCATGGTATGGTCTCTCTAAGATGAACAGGGTCGATCTTGAGCGGTTCGAACCGTACTTGCGCTCGCTTTTGCGAATCATGGCGGCGTTCACGTTTTCGCAACACGGATGGCAAAAGTTCTTCGGATCGTTGGGAGGCCCGAGCTTCCCCATCACCACGATGCTCGGCGCGGCTGGAGCCATCGAAACGGTCGGCGGAGCGCTGCTGATACTCGGGCTGTTCACGCGGCCCGTGGCGTTCGTGCTCGCCGGAGAGATGGCGGTCGGGTACTTTCGCACGCACGCGCCGCGCGGATTCTGGCCGCTGTTAAACGGCGGCGAGATCACTGTCGTGTATTGTTTTTTGTGGCTCTGGTTCAGCTCCGCCGGCGCGGGCGCGTGGAGCTTGGATCGTTTGCTCGGCCGGAAGTCGTGATCTCACTTCCGTCTTCGGCGCAAAAGAAGGCTTAGCCCAAGCAACCCGGCGCCCCCGAGCGCCAGCGTCATCGGTTCCGGAACCACATTCGATTCGAACCGCGCGGAGGACAGCGGCAACTTATCGCTCGCCGTTCCCTCCGCATGGGCTGTTACAAGCGGGGAAAGGCCGCACATCAGGACGATAAGTAGGCGGACCGGCATAAAGTATCCTAATTAAGAGCCTTCTGAGCACTGGAAAGTTGCAAAATTTTTAGGGTATAAACTATAAACTAAGATCAGTCCTCGCGAAATGCCGGTGCTCGAATCCATCGCCGAAGAGATTCTCGATCTAAGACGGCGCCGCGGCGCCGTCATTCTGGCGCACCACTATCAGGATTCCGAAATACAGGAACTGGCGGACGCCACCGGCGACAGCCTGGAACTGGCGCGCGCCGCCCAGAAATTCGACGGCGACGTCATCGCCTTCTGCGGCGTGGTTTTCATGGCGGAAACGGCGAAGGTGCTCAACCCTTCGCGAACGGTGGTGGTTCCGGATATGGACGCCGGATGCAGTTTGGTGGATAGCTGCACGGCCGCGCAGGTGCGCGCGTTCCGCGAGCGCCACCCGGACCACGTCATCGTTAGTTATATCAACACGTCGGTCGAAGTAAAAGCGGAAAGCGACATTCTCTGCACCTCGCGCAACGCCGTGAAAATCGTGAACTCGATTCCGGCGGAGAAGCCGATTCTCTTTTTGCCGGACATCAATCTCGGCAATTACGTGAAGCAGCAGACCGGGCGGGCGAACATGAAGATCTGGCAGGGGTCCTGCATCGTGCACGCCACCTTCGCGGCGCGAAAGCTAACCGCGGCCAGAAGCGCGCACCCCGAAGCCCTGGTGGCCGCGCATCCGGAGTGCCCGCCTGACGTTCTCGCCATGGCGGATTTCATCGGATCGACCAGCGCGATTATCGACTGGTGCGCCGGCGCCGGCGCGAAGGAATTCATAGTCATGACGGAAAGCGGCGTCGCGCATTCGCTGAAACGGCTGGCTCCCGGCAAGACCTTCCACTTCGTGCCCAACGAAAATTGCAATTGCAGCGAATGCCCGTACATGCGGCGGAACACGCTGGAAAAGCTGCGGGACGCGCTGGCCAATCTCGCCCCGCGCATGGAATTACCGCAAGATTTGATGCGCCGGGCCGCGCTCCCCATCGAACGCATGCTCGCCGTGCGATAAACCGCGCGGTGTGATACTATCCGGGTGCCGCTATGACCGCGCCCATTTCCCCAGTGGTCTACCGCTCGCACATCCGGATCGAGAGGATCAAAGGGCCGGTCCGGAAAGCATGGCTTCCCGCCGAGCGCGACCCGGTGACTTTCGGCGTCCACGGCGCAATCGCCGAGCACTATAAAGTACCGCCCAAAGTTCTGGAACCCCACGCCGCCACACTCGATTACATCGTCGCGGCCGCCGCCGGTTGACTGACCGGAACCTTTGGAGGCGCGCTGGAGGCGCGTCAAATCGACGCTTCACAGGGGAGACTTGTGTCCGAAACGGTGGGCGAGCTGGAGCTCGAAGACAATGTACTGGTTATCCGCCGCATTCACACGCATTTGAAGCTGAAAGCCGGCGAATCGGACCGGGAAACCGCGATGCGAGTGCATGGATTTTTCGCGGATGGGTGCCCGGTTTACCGGACTCTTAAATCCGCCATTGCCATCACTACGGAGTTATCGATCGAGCCCGAGGTCGAAGACCTGATTTTAGGCGATCAAGGCCAAAAAGGCGGTTAGTAGTTTGGCCGTCAGAAAATGGCGTACCGCTCCCTGGCGATCGCGGCTCGGAAGTAGTTGCTGAGCCGCGACCGCAAGGGAGCGGTTTTCAATGCGGGAACGATACCATCATCAAAATCGAGGAGAATAGATCGTATGACGCAACTGACTCGCAGACAATTCGCCGCGGGGACGCTAGCGGCAATTTCTCCAGCTTGCAAGCTGTTCGCGGCGCCCGCCGGCAAGCCCGGCCTCGATACAACCCTTCGGGAAGGGATTGCGCAACGCAGGATCCCTTGCGTCACCGCCGTGGTGGCCGTTGGGGACAAGATCGTCTATACCGGCGCCTTCGGGACGCGCGATTCGGAATCGGGGATAAGCGTCAAGCCCGATTCGATTTTCGCCATCGCGTCGATGACCAAAGCGATCACCTCGACGGCGGCGATGCAACTGGTGGAGCGCGGCAAGGTCGCCCTGGACGAACCGGTTTCGAAGCATTTGCCGGAACTGGCCAAGCTGGATGTGCTGGAAGGTTTCGACGCCGCCGGCAATCCCAAGCTTCGCCCGGCGCGCAAGCCGGTTCTGCTGAAGCATCTACTGACTCACACCTCCGGCTTCGCCTACGATACGTGGGACGGAAGCATGCTGAAGTACAACGCGTTGCACCCGGTTCCACCGGGCACGGTGGCTCCGCTGACGCCGCTGATTTTCGAGCCCGGTACGCGCTGGCAGTACGGCACCGGCCTCGATTGGAGTGGAAAGCTGGTGGAGGCAGTGAGCGGCCAGACGCTGGAAGCCTACTTCCAAGCCAACATTCTGGGGCCGCTGGGCATGAAAGATACGAGTTTCCTCGTGCCCGCGGATAAATTCGATCGTTTGGTCAGTACTTACCAGCGGCAGCAGAACGGCGAGTTGAAACAGAATCCGCGCGTGCTTCCGCCCCCTCCCAAAGCATTCAACGGCGGGGGAGGCTTGTATTCCACGGCGCCGGATTACATCCGCTTCACGCAGATGATTTTGCGCAAAGGGCGCGGTCAGGGCACGGAGCGAATCCTCCAGGCTAAGACCGTTGAGATGATGTCGTCCAGCCAGACTGGAAATATCGCAGCCGGCAGGCTGAAGACATACCGGCCGGACCGCTCTGCCGACGTCGATTTCCATCCCGGCGCCACGGACCGGTACACATACGGCTTTCTGCTGAACCCAGTGGCCTATGAAGGCGGCCGGTCTGCCGGCAGCCTCGCGTGGGCGGGCATCGACAACACGTTCTACTGGATCGATCCGCGCAAAGACATCTGCGCGACGATCATGATGCAGTTCTTGCCGTTTGTAGATCCCGAGGCAGTGGGATTACTGCGCGATTTCGAACGCGCGGTGTACGCGACAACCTAGATTCGTGGTGGAGCAGGCTTCAGCCTGCAACCGAGGCTTCAGCCTCGGTCTCGACCCGAGCGGGGACTAAAGTCCCCGTTGAAGGCTAAAGCCTGCTCCACTATTGAACGCTATTGGCTGAGGGTCGCCGGTATCGACGTGTTGCCGATCGGGATCGTCACCACGTTGCTCGTGTAGATGTCCTGCGAAATGGTGAGCTGGGCCGCCGTACTCGGGGGAGTGTCCGGATTCAATTCAAGCACGATCTGATAAAGGCCAATTCCGCCCGGCGCCAATCCCGCGGAGATCACGTTCGCCGTTTTTGCGCCGGCCAGCGACGATACGAAAGTGTTCGCGCTATTGAGCGCCGGACCGTTATACGGAACCCCGTCCGGCACAGGAAGCAGATTGCCGTCGGGCCCGTTTACCAGCCCGAGACCGGTTGCATAAATATAGAACGTTTCGCCGGGCTGCGCGGGGTTATCCTGCGTGATCGGCGCGCCCGCGCGGTTGGCGCAACATAGAACGACATTGGAAAGACCCAGAGACAGCGTCGGGGAAGCCCCCGAATTATTCGTGCTGGAAGTGGAAAGAGGAATTCCGTTGCCCGCTGGACCCTCCACTTTCGCGCGCAAGAGAATGCGGACGAAAGAGCCGCCCGCCTGGGCAAGAACGCGCTCGGAAGGATTGGCATTGATAAGAGCGATGAGAGCGTCGCGGACGGTGTTAAGAGTGTCGGTGGCCTGCACGGTGTAGCTGTAGGAGCGGTCTTCAATTGTGATCGTGCCGACGTCGTTGGCCGTGATAGAGCCGCTGATGGTAATGGTTCCGGTCGCGTTGCTGGAGCTATGATAGGCCAGCGCCACGCGAGGATCCACGCCCGGCTCCGCGAAAATCCCTGGATTTCCGGTAGTGCCGCCGTTCTCGCCACTCTGCGCAATCGGCACCCCAACGGCATTGGTGACGGTCACCGATCCATCGGAATGCACTGTCCGCACGTACACGCTGCTGCTATTGCCGTCCGCCACTTCAAATGGCATTTGCGCGTTAATTTGGTTCGGCGAGACGAAAAAGAGGGGCGAGCGGATTCCGTCGAAGTAGACCTCCGCGCCTCCCAAATCGAGCGGCAACTGCTGGCTCGCATCGGCGCCAACAGTGGAATCGGCAAGCTGGCTGCCAAAGATGCTCACGATGCTGCCGGGCGCGATGGTGCTGGCGTTTTCTCCGCCGCTGAGCGTGGTCCCGCTGGTGGTCGCCGTGATTTGGGCGTTGGTGTTGGTGGTGGCCGCGAGGGTGATGGCATTGCCGCCGGTGCCTCCCTGCCTCGCGATCAGTTGCACCTGGCTGAAGTCCGACTGAACATTCGCCGTAACGGCGGGGTCGCCCGCCCCATTATTGGAATCGTTAATCAGGTTTACGATGTTCTGCAAAATTGTGGCGATGGTATCGGTGGAGACAATCGTGTACGGGTAGTTGGTGCCGTTGATGGTGATGGTGATCGTGTCGTTGCTCTGAACCGTCCCGGCGATATCGATTCCTCCCGAGGCGTACACCTCGAGGCTGGCGGCGTTGCGGATTCCCGTAATCGGAAGCTCGACGCTGCCGGGAGTGAACACCAAAATGCGGCGATTGCTCGGGTCCGCCGCGTAAAGATTGGTTCCATCCCAAGCAAGCGAAGTTGGGGAAGGAATGACATTGGCGGCGGATTGCAGGAGCAGGGGGTGGAACAGATCGGTCATGCTTGTGACCACGCTGGCGAACTCGTCGGGTTGGCCCAACACCTGATCCGCCTCTGTCGCGTTGAACACCGGTATCTTGTTGTAGACCAAAATGCGATCGTTACCGCCATCGGCGACAAACAGGCGCTGGCCATCTGAGAGCGCAAAACGAGGATAGTCCATCGTTTTCCCGCACCGGGCCGGAAACTCCGGGTTGCCCTTGGCGTCCAGCACCGGATTTCCGCTGGCATCCTTGACCTGTGGGCAGAGGTTCGAGATGTCGTTCGCAGTCGCTTTTTGAAAATTCACCTGGCCCAGCTCAACGTCGGCAGCGGCGTAGTTATGCGTGGGAACGGAGTTCCAGATGAGAACGCGGTTGTATCCGAGATCCGCGACAAACAACCTGACCCCATCGGTGGTGACCGAAACCGGATTTAGCATGGTGCTGGAGGTGGGCGTGAGCGCGGCCGAGTCTACGGGAACCGGCTGGACCGTAGTGAAGTTCGGCTGGCCTAGAACCACATCCGCGGGCTGGTTGTTTTTGGTGGGGATGGAGTTCCAGATCAGGACGCGATTGTTCTGGGTATCGGCGACGTACAGCTTTCCGTTCTGAACCCAGACTCCCTGGGGTCCGCGAAAACTGGACGCAGTGGCGGCGATCGGCTGGACCGTATTGAAGTCGGGTTGCCCCAGCACCAGATCGGCTGGCTGGCCGTTAAAGGTTGGAATGGAATTCCAGATCAAAATGCGGTTGTTTTGGGTATCCGCGACGGCCAGAATGCGCCCGTCGGAAGCGACCGCGGTGGGAGTTCGCATTCCGGTTTGCGATGTATGAAAATTGGTGCTGACAAAATCGGGCTGCCCTACCACCACGCTGGCCTCTCCCACGCATACCGGGCATCGCCCGCTGAAGGGGGAAATGGGGCTCATCGGCTGCGGCATCGTCTGCGAGACGTTCTTGAACAAGAGAACGCGGTTATTAACGGGGGTGTAGCCGGCACGGTTGGAATCCGCCACGAACAATGTGTCGCCCGCGAACGCCACTCCGGCTGCGCTGCCCAAAAGGGTATCGGACGCGCCCGGAATCTGCGCGGTGAAATTAGCCTGGCCCACCACCAGCCTCGCGCCCTGTCCGGTGATGAAACCCTGGGCAAGGCCCAAACCGGCACAGAGTGAAAAAAAGGCACAAAATCTAAGCATTTGAAGAGACTTGAGCGAGTTGACCTTCAGTATAACAATCGGTTGACGCTTGCCAGGCGAGGCACGTTCCATGCCAGTAACCTCATGCCTCGGGGACGGACGATCGGAGTCGTGACGACGGCGATATACTAGCCGCGAAGGATCATCGATGCGAGCGACCCTCGTCCTGTTAGCGTGCAATGTGGCATTCGGCCAGGCCGGACAGCCATCTCCGGTTATCGGGATGAACAACTTCATCCATGCGACTGGGAACCTGGAGAAAACGGTCGCCTTCTATCGCGACGTATTCGGGCTCGCGCAGCCGGCTCCACCGAGGCCGCCCAACGCGGCCGTTCCAGCGTTGATCGACGCGCCAGGCGCGCAGCTTCAGGTGCAAATCTTCAGAATCCCGGGAGCGCCGTTCGGGCTTGAGCTGACGAACTTCGGTCCAGTGGCGGGAAAGGCTGGGCAAGCTCAGCCATTCGATCCCGGCGCGGCGATGCTGCGGGTCTGCGTGCGGGATCTCAATCCCGTGCTTGCCGCTCTCAAGAAAGCCGGAGCGACGATCGTTTCCCGCTCGGCCGACCCCGCAAGGCCAGTCCTATTTCGCGACCCGGACGGCTACATGGTGGCGGTGGAAGCCGCGTGCTCGGGTGCCGGCGGGAACGTTCTCGATGCAGAAATGGCGATCGTCGTCGGCGATCTTCCGGCTTCACTTAAGTTCTATCGCGATCTGCTGGGGTTCGATCTTTCGGGCAATCTCGATTTCATCCGCGACCGCGACGTAGACGACATTACCGGCGGCAGGGGCGACGTTACCTTCCGTGCTGTCTCGGGCGTCGTGCCCGGCACAAA
Source organism: Bryobacteraceae bacterium (assembly GCA_036557165.1). Taxonomy (GTDB): domain Bacteria; phylum Acidobacteriota; class Terriglobia; order Bryobacterales; family Bryobacteraceae; genus Palsa-187. The sequence goes on along the minus strand of DATBIA010000073.1, from coordinate 31,327 downwards.
AGCGCGGATCGGTTTGGTCGAGTTCCATGGCGTCCCCCGCACGCCCTTTCATCCGCGCATTCCCGATCCAGGCTGCCCGGCAATCGCGCTCCGGGTAACGGACCTGGATGGCTTGCTGGCGCGGCTTAAAGCGGCCGGCGTCAAAGTCGTGTCAGCCGGCGGCGTTCCCGCTCAGTTCAGCGCAACCATCCGCAACATTTTCGTCGAGGACCCCGACGGGTTCAAGATTGAGCTGTATCAATCCTCGCAGCCGTGACGCTTGTCTATTTGCCGACCGAGTGCGAGGAGTCGCGCTCGTTGTCGCACACGTCTTCGATCATGTCGGTGTCGGGCATGAATTCGAACTGCATGGGAAACGACCAGGTCTTCGTATACGCCTGGGGATCGTCGATGACGATCTCGACGTCCATGTGGCCGAAGTCGCGGCGATGGAAGCGCTCGATGGTGTGCAGAGCCTCGGTATGGGGACGGCCGCTGTCGTCGAGCCAGCTCTTGTCGTTAAAACCGCGCGTATCCACCACGAACCAGTCGCCATCCCACGATCCGATGGAGTAGCCGAGCCAAGCTGGGTTTGACACCGGCGGATGGGTGCGTCCATCGGTGAAAATCTGTCGAAAACGGGCGAATTCCTCGTACAAAATGAGCGTTAAGCCCGGGTTTTGGACGATTTTCATGGGCACTCGGATCAGCATCTGGTCCGGGATGCCATGCGGCAGACATTGGGAGGAAGGGCGGTCCGCCATGAAGTTCGCCTGGCGCTGCTTGTAGATAGCCTCCGCGGCGGGGAGCATCGGAGGAATCTTTTCGCCGGGGCGCATGAAATCTTCCAGGTTGGGTCCCATCGCCAAGCCCGCGGTAACGCGCTGATTTGCCTGGCCCCGAGCGCGCTGCCACAGCCCCGATAAATTCGGTTTGCCATCTGCGGCTTTCGGGACGGGAGCCGTGAGATTCGGCTTGCCGTCAGGTGTGCGCGGGATGCCCGGAGTGGGATAGTCGATCCACTGCGCCGGGGCCGCGGCGGCGCAGGCGACGAGTGCGAAACAAATCCGGCGGATCATAAGGCAGCCATCATTCTCGCAAAAAAGAAAGCGAAATGGGGCTGACAGTCACGCGCGACCAGCCGCTGAATTTGGCGGCCTGGCTATGAGTTGCGAAATAAGGGCGCCGGCCGCGCGCGGCCTGTGCCGAACATGAGGCATGAAGAAATACATTCGTGCAATCCTTGACGATCTAAAAAGCGGCGGCGAGAAGAATTATATCCCTCCCGTTCCGAAGGCCCCCACCGATGGGAAAACGATCGATCTCGATCCGAAACAGCCGCCTGCCATGCCCAACGATCTCGATAACCAGGAACTGTCGAAGGACTCCGAAGAGCGTGTGCGCCAGCTTGATTGGCAGGCCCAGCAGAAGGTGCAGAACCCCGGGCACTAAGCGGCGTCACGGCTGCGTCGTTTTGCCGAGGACGACAGGGCGGCGCGCTCCGGTGGCGGACGGCAGGTTGCCTGGCTCCCCTCTGAAGGCGCGGTAAGCGAGCACCGCGAAAGCGATAGCTTCTTTGGCGTCGGGATCGATACCGAATTCCGCGGAGCTCCGGATCTTGCGCCGATTCAGATAATCTCGAAGCCGCCGCATCAACCAGCGGTTATGCACGCCACCGCCGGAAGCGACCACCTCGACGGTCGGGCTGGGCGCGGAGTCCAAAATCCCGGTCGCGACGCTCCACGCGGTGAACTCCGTGGCTGTGGCGATCAGATCGGGCAGAGGAAGGCGGGTGGCGATCAAGCCGTCCACGAATTCGCGGCCAAACTGCTCGCGTCCCGCGGTTTTCGGGGGTTTACGTCTGAAGTAGGGATGTTCGCGAAACTGATCGAGCAGATGGTGGTTCACTCTGCCCGAACGCGCGATGCGGCCGCCACGGTCATAGCTTTCGCGGCCATCGGTCATATGACGGACTAGCGCATCGATGGCCATATTACCCGGGCCGGTATCGTATGCGATCACTTGCTCGGGCTTGGCGCGCGGCGGAAGGACCGTGATGTTCGCAATGCCGCCGATATTGAGCGCGACTCGCCAAATGCTGCGATGCCGGAAAAGCAAGTAGTCCACCAGCGGCACGAGCGGCGCGCCTCTGCCGCCGGCCGCGATATCGCGCTCGCGAAAATTCGAGATCACGCGGATCCCGGTGCGCTCCGCGACAACCGCGGCTTCGCCGATCTGGAACGTGCTGGCGATGCCGCGGCCCAGGAAATTGATGGGCGTTCCCTGGTGAGAGATCGTCTGTCCGTGCAGCCCGATGAGGCGAATCGAATCGGGCGGCGTTTGGGTGCGGCGGCACGTGGCGATCAGAGCATCGGCGTAGAGTTCGCCCAGGAAAAAATTCAGGCGGGAAATTTCGGCCGAGTGGGCTATCGCATTCGAAACCGCGAGCAACGCGTCACGAACGGCCTTCGCGTAAGGGATGCTTCGGAATGCCACCGGCCGGATCCGCGTTCGCTCGATCTCGACGATGGCGACATCGATCCCGTCGAGCGAGGTGCCGCTCATGATTCCGGCGACACGCATCTTCAGGAGAGCTCGCGTTGAAGATCCGCCAATAGTTGGAGAGCCTCGATGGGGCGCAATTCGTCGAGCTTCAGCTTCCTGATGCGATCCGCAATTTCGTAATTCACCGGCTCGAAGAGCTGAATCTGCATGGGAGCCGGGCGGGGAGCAAGCTCCTCGGTGACGGTATGCTCCGCCGATTCATGCAAGGCCAGGATCTGGCGGGCGCGCTCGATCACGCTCATCGGCAGCGCGGCCAAACGCGCCACTTCGATGCCGTAACTGCGGTCCGCCGCGCCGGGCTCGACGCGGCGCAGAAACAAGATCCGATCGCCCGATTCCTTCACCGAAACGTGCAGATTGCGGACGCCCTCAAGCTGCGACGCTAGCTCGGTCAGCTCATGATAATGCGTCGCGAACAGAGTTTTTGCACGAATGTGGCGGTGAATATGCTCGATCACCGCCCAAGCCAGCGCAAGTCCGTCGTAGGTCGCGGTTCCGCGCCCGATCTCATCCAGGACGATCAGGCTGCGGGAGGTCGCGGTGTTGAGGATCACCGCCGTTTCGGTCATCTCTACCATGAAAGTGGATCGCCCGCGCGCGAGATTATCGGACGCGCCGATGCGGGTGAAGACGCGGTCGACAATCGGCAGCAGTGCCGATTCGGCAGGCACGAACGAGCCCATCTGGGCCAGAATCGCCAACAGAGCCGCCTGCCTCAGATAGGTGCTTTTTCCGCCCATGTTCGGTCCCGTGATGACCGCGATGAACTCGGTTTCCGGGTGGAAGTAGAGATCGTTGGCGATGAATCGCTGCGCATCCTTTTCGGTCAGCTTCTCGATTACGGGATGCCGCCCGGCCACAACCTTGGTCTCGCCGTCTTCGGAAAATTGCGGACGGGTGTAGCGATTTTGGGCGGCGACTTCGGCCAACGACGCCGTCACATCCAATTCGGCCACGGCGGCGGCAGTCGCCTTGATTCGCGCGGCATGAGAAGATGCGAGCGCGCGAAGTTGCTCAAAGATTTCCCGCTCCAGCGCCAAGATCTTTTCGTCGGCTTCGAGAATCTTCCTTTCGAGTTCCTTCAACTCGGGCGTCGTAAAGCGCTCGGCATTCACGAGCGTTTGTTTGCGCTCGTAATCGGAAGGCGCCAGGTGCAGGTTGGCTTTCGAGATTTCGATGTAATATCCAAAAATATTATTGAAGCGGACTTTCAGCGATGCGATGCCTGTTCGGGCGCGCTCGCGAAGCTCGATTTGAGCGAGATATGTCCGGCTGTTTTGCGAGAGCCCGCGCAGTTCGTCTAATCGAGGATCGAAGCCGGAGCGAATCGAGCCTCCGTCGGCAAGATTGACGGGCGGCTCGTCGGCCAAGGCTTCCAGCAAGCGGGTGGTCGTTTCGGGAACTTCATCGAGCCGCGCGGCGAGCTCCCGCAGGCGTGCGGATTTCGCGTCGGCCAGCCGCGTTTTGAGCGTTGGTACGACAGCTAGCGAGCGAGCGAGAGCCAGAAGATCGCGCGGACCGGCGGACGCCAAACTGATTTTGGAAAGCAGCCGCTCCAAATCGAGGATCGATCCGAGGTTCTCCGCGATCTGCGAGCGGAAAATGGCCGAGGCGTGCAGTTCCTCCACGGCATCCAGGCGGGACTCGATCTCCGCGCGATCGAGCGCCGGCGCGAGCATGCGGCGGCGCAGAAGGCGCCCGCCCATGCCGGTCCGCGTACGATCGAGGACACTGAGCAGCGTAGAGTCTTTCGATTCGCCGGCGAAAAGCGGCTCGACCAGTTCCAGATTGCGTACGGTGGTCGCATCTAGCACCAGCGCGTCAGTCCGGTCGTAGAACGAAGGGCGCTCGACGTGATCGAGCGCGGAGCGTTGGGTTTCGCGCAGATAATGCAAGATGGCCGCGGCGGCGCCGGTGGCGAGTTCGCGCCCCTCCAGGCCGCAGCCATCGAGCGCGAGCAGATGGAAATACTCGGACAAACTTCGCGAAGCGTAATCGGAGGCGAACACCCAGGGATCCACGTCCGTGCGGAGGCAGGCGGTCTTCAGGGCGGCCCCGGAGGGCGCGAGAGCTTCGCGGACGTTCAGCGTTTCGAGAGCGGCGGAAACCTCGGACAATTCGAGCTCGGTGGCGCGGAATTCGCCGGTGGAAAGATCGACGTGCGCGAGGCCGGCTGATGTTCCATTGGGCATCACGGCGGCGAGATAGTTGTTTTCGTGCGAGCGCAGCACTTGCGAGTTCATCGCGGTGCCGGGCGTGACGATGCGCGTCACCTCGCGCTTCACCAGTTTCTTGGCGAAGCGCGGATCCTCCATCTGATCGCAGATGGCGACGCGATAGCCCTTCTGAATCAGCCGGGCGATGTAATTCTCGGCGGAGTGATACGGCACGCCACACATGGGAATGGGCTGGCCTTTTTCTTTATTGCGCGAGGTGAGCGTGATTTCGAGCTCGCGGGCTGCGGTGACGGCGTCATCGTAGAACAACTCGTAGAAATCGCCGAGGCGGAATAGCAGCAGCGCGTTGGGGACCTGCTGCTTTACGCCATGATACTGGCGCATGAGCGGCGTGGACGGCTCGGCGGACATAAGGAAAGCTTCATTATGGCGCAGCGGATATGAACGAATCGTTTCGCCGATTATGCCGGCCTGGAAGGATCCAGACGCTCGGCGTTGAACTCGACCACGTGGCCATCGGGATCGCAGATGTAGATTTGCGGAAATCCGGCGGTGGCATGCGGCTGCAGGACCATGCGGAAAGGATGGTCGAGGCCGACATCCTCGCGGTAGCCTTTAGCGCGGAGGAATTCGACCATCTGGTGGTAGTCCGGCACGCGGACGGCGAAATGGACGTCCCGCGTGTCGAGCGGCTTTTCGCGGAATGTGGCGCGGTCGTGGACGATGAGATGCACGTGCTGGGAATCCCCGAGCTGAAACCACGCGCCCGGGAAATTGAACGGAGGCCGGGGGATCTCCTGGATGGAAAGAATCTCGCGATAGAACTTTTTCGAGCGGTCAAGGTCGGTGACCGTGAGCGCGACGTGGTGGATGGCGACTAGTTCCATTATTTCTGCCGTTCCCGCCGCCTGGAGGATCGAATCGACGCGAGCCGCCCTTGGATCACGCCGTTGTCCGGCTCTATTTCGAGCGCCTTCTCGTAATATGTGGCAGCCGTCTCGTCGTCGAACTTGCGCGTGTAAGCGTAGCCGATGGTCGCATAGCTGCGAGCCGACTTGGGGTTGTATTCGAGGTTGAGCTTGGCCAAGGCAATCGCGTCGTCGGGTCTGCCCGTCACGATACGGTCGGCGAGATCCGCTAACCCCTCCTCGCTGAAATCGTAAGCCGAGCGGCCGTAATAGCGCTGGCGAAGATCTCTGTACTGGGCTACTGCCGCGTCCACGCCCTTGGTCCGCAACGTGGCGGTGAGAATATCGCTGAGCTGGCGAGGAATCGGGACGCCGTGGTGACACGTCACGCACTCGACCTTCGCGGAAGCGTCGCCAGTCGCCTGCTGAACGCGGGCGTTGATGTCGCGCGTCATCGCCATCATCTGCCGCGCGATGTCCTTCTTAGGCTCGGGCGCTCCGCTGCCGCGCGCCGCGGTATGGCAGTAATCGCACGACACCCCCAAGGACCGCGCGATGGTTTGCATGGATGCGCTCAGATCGGCCGGAGGCGTCTGCCCGAGCGCGGCGGCGGCCGAGACGACAATTGACGCAAAAAGGCCAAATCTCATTGTTCGGAGTATATCGAATTCAGTCGTATTCGACACCGATCAAGAACAGCCCTCGCGAGGGCGCGGTGGGTCCGGGCGGGATCGCGCAGCCGGGCTCCAGCCTCGCCTCCAGATCTGGGCGCCCAAGATTGCCTTTCCCTACCTCCAGCAGCACGCCCACGACGTTCCGCACCATATGTTTCAAAAAGCCGGAGCCCCGAACGCGATAGATCAGTTTCTCGCCGCACCGCTCCAGGCGGGAGGAAAAGATGCGCCGGACTTTCGAGCGCCCCAGATCGTCCGTTTCATCCGCCGCGGCAAATGCCGAGAAATCGTGCTCGCCTTCGATGAGTGGCGCCAGTTCGGTCATGGCGTTCTCATCCAGCGGATAGGGATGGTGATAAACGTAAAGCCGCTCGAAGGGCGGGCAAACCTCCGTCCGCCAGATCCGGTATTCGTACGTTTTGGCGATGGCCCGATAGCGCGGGTGGAAATCCGGCGCGGCCTCAGCCACGGAGAACACGCGAATATCGCGAGGCAGCAGCCGATTCATCGCCCGCCGGAGGTTGTCGCACGGAATCGGATTGGCCAGATCGAACGCCGCCACCTGCTCGAGCGCATGCACGCCCGCGTCGGTGCGGCCGGAGCCAGTGAGGTGAACCGGCGCGCCTTCGATTTCCGCGAGCACTCGCTGAATCGCGTCTTGAATGGTCGGCAGATTGGGTTGAACCTGCCAGCCATGGTAGTTCGTTCCGTCGTAGGCGACGGCGATGCGAATCCGCCTCATGGCTCGCCCAGGGCCGCTCACCCGTTCTTGCGGACGTATTTCACGCCCGGGATTTTTTCGAAATCCGCGTCCTGGGTGTACAGCTTCGCGGAATGCCATTGCGCCGTGGCGAACACGATCGAGTCCGGCAGGGGCAGATTGTACTTCAGCCCCGCCCGCGCCGCGGCCAACGCGAGAACCGCGTCCAATTCGGCGATTCTGGCGCGCTGCATCTGGGCTGCCGCCTCCTGTGCCGCGTCGCGGCCCGCCACCCGCCCGATGTACCGGGCGACTTCATACACGGCGATCGCCGGCACGATCAAATTCGAGGTGTCGCAAATCGCGGGCCGGAAGAACGCGGCGTTGGGCCGCCCGAAGAAGTACTCGATCCAGCCGGAGGAATCGACCACGTTCATATTTCGCGGTCGGGCTCGCGCTCAAAATCGCCCGGCAGCCCGCGCAAAAACCCCTCCATCTCTTTAATGGACCGCTCCGGCAGCAACGTAATTCCGCGCTCGCCGGCGATGACGCTCAATCGCTGGCCGGGCTTAATCCGCAGCCGGGTCCGCACCTCGCGCGGAATCACGATTTGATACTTGGGGGAGACTTTCACGACGCTCATCGATAGAACCTCTATAATACGATCCTATCATCGATCCGTTCATCGTATGTCGCGTGCTTCACAACGGTCCCAGACGAAGCTCACAGGAGACGAAAGGCAAGTTTACCGCGGCGGCGCATAGAGCCGGGTAGTCGCTTTAACGTCCGAGCGAACGGGCCGCAAGGCCGCCAGTGGTCCTGCCGCCTCCGCCGCGGTCGATGGGAGCAAAATACTCGTATGTCACTTCCGCGAGCCTGGCTTCTCCACTGGGAGGCCCTGTTTGCACAAAGGGCAATCCCCCGGCTCCCACGAGTTCACCTCCAGAGTCTCCAACGCCACCCTTGGGACTCCCAGATCCGCCTTCCCCCCGCTGCGGTCGATAATCGAGCCGGCGGCGATTACCCGGGCACCCAGGGATTGAAGCACCTCGATCACCTCGCGGGTGCTGCCTCCGGTGGTGACCACGTCCTCCACCACCACCGCAGTTTCGCCTGGCTGAACGGCAAAACCCCGGCGCAGGGCCATTTTCCGGGATGCGTCGCGCTCGGTGAAAAGGAACCGCCGGCCCATTGCCCGGGCGACCTCGTGGCCGATGATCAGGCCTCCCAGGGCCGGGGAAGCCACCAGATCGCAGGGGGGGAGCCGCGCAGCCAATTCTCGCCCCAGCCGTTCCGCGATCGCTGGATGCTGGAGCACCAGCGCGCATTGCAGGTATTCTCCGGAATGCAAGCCACTGGTAAGATGGAAGTGTCCCCTCAGATACGCCCCGGTTTCCTGAAACGCCGCGAGAGTTGTGCTCAAGGTTAAATCAATATATAACAGACAAAAGGAGATGCGTCCGAAAACTCTGCCGGATGGCAGGGGCGCAACTGTAACTCGCGACGTAGCATAGTTCGTCATGACAAGTAGCCCGGCAGGAGAATGAATGAAGGCATCGAATCGTAAGTGGTTGATTGGTCTACCGCTTTTGGCGGCGGTAGTCGCGGTAGGCGGGTTTACGTTCTATAACAGCTCGAAAAAGGTCGATTACATCACGGCCAAGGTCGAGCGCGGCGAGATCGATTCCGTCATCTCTTCCACGGGCACCGTCAACGCCGTTATCAACGTTCAGGTGGGAAGCCAGGTATCGGGCAACATTGTGGAGCTGCACGCCGATTGGAACTCCCACGTGCATAAGGGCGATCTGGTCGCCGTGATCGACCCTGTGCCGTTCCAAGCCAAAGTGGATCAGGCGAAAGCCTCTATCGATGCAGCCAAGGCTTCGGTGGTGAACGCCCGGGCGAGCTTGAAGAAATCGGACGCCGATATCGCCAACGCCAACGCCAACATTAAGAATCAGCAGGCGAATATCGTCAAGACGAAAAGCGCCGTCAGCGACGCCAAGATCAAGCTGGACCGCCGCGTCGAGATGCAGAAGGAAGGCATCATCGCCCAGGAAGACCTGGATACTGCCCGCGCCACCTACGATCAAGCGGTAGCGCTGAAAGACGCCGCGGACGCCCAGTTAGTGGCTGCGCAAGACAGCTTCGAATCGGCCAAGGCCCAGCGGGATGTGGTGCAAACGCAGCTTGATACGGCGGAAGCCCAGGTGAAACAAAGCCAGGCGAACGAAGTCCAGGCCGAGCTGGACTTGCAGCACACCAAGATCATTTCCCCGGTGGACGGCTTTGTGGTCGCGCGCAACATGGACGTCGGCCAAACCGTCGCGGCGTCGTTCTCCGCCCCCACGATATTCAATATCGCCAAGGATTTGACCAAGATGCAGGTGGACGCCAACATCGACGAATCGGACATCGGCCGCGTGAAGGTCGACCAGCCGGTCACGTTCACCGTGGATGCGTTTCCGGGCCAGACGTTCAGAGGCAACGTCACCCAGATTCGCGAAAACGCCACCAACGTGCAAAATGTCATCACTTACGACGTGGTCGTTCATTTCGATAACTCCGAGCTGAAGCTGTTTCCCGGCATGACCGCGAACGTTCGGATCTTGACCGACCGGCAAACCGACGTGCTGAAGCTGCCCAACGCCGCATTGCGATTCCGTCCGGTCGATGCCCCTGTCGCGGAAAAGGGCAAAGGCGGCGGCGACAAGAAGGGCGGCGGTGGCCAGGGCAAGGGCCGCGGTGCGGTGAGTGGAATCCAAACCGTTTACACCATGGGCGACGATGGCAAGCCCAAGCCCGTACGCGTCAGAGTAGGCGCTGGGGACGGCAATTTCGTGGCGGTTTTGAACGATAGCCTCAAGGACGGCGACACGGTGATCACGGGAATCCAACTGCCCGTGAAATCCGGAACCGGCGGCAGTTTCCCAGGCCAACAGCAGCAGCAAGGCGGATTTAAGGGCAGAGGAGGGTTCTAGCTCGATGGCTCGCGAGGCACAGAGCGCGAACGAGGATACTGCCCTCATTCGCATCGAACACCTGACCAAGAACTATCACATCGGCGACATCACCGTTCACGCGCTGCGCGGCGTGACGCTGCACATCGACCGCGGAACGTTCGTGGCGATCATGGGCCCATCGGGATCGGGAAAATCGACGTTCATGAACATCGTGGGCTGTCTTGACAAGCCCACGCATGGGACGTACCACCTGGACGGCGTGAGCGTCGGCACGCTCGACCGCGACCAGTTGGCCGACATTCGCAACAAGAAGGTTGGGTTCGTTTTTCAGCAATTCAATCTGCTGGCGCGCACCACGGCGCTCGAAAATGTCGAGCTGCCGCTGCTTTACGCCGGCGGCGACTCGGCTCATTTCAAAGAGCGCGCCATGAAAGCTCTCACCGCGGTTGGCTTGGCGGACCGGTGGGAGCACCATCCCAGCCAGCTTTCCGGCGGCCAGCAACAGCGCGTGGCCATCGCGCGCAGCTTGATTTGCAATCCGCAACTGATCCTGGCCGACGAGCCAACAGGCGCTCTGGATTCCAGGACCAGCGTGGAAATCATGGCCATTTTCCAGCGGCTGAATCGCGAGCAGGGCATTAGCATCGTGGTCGTCACGCACGAGCCCGACATCGCGCACTACGCCGACCGCATCATCACGTTCAAGGACGGAAAAGTTTTGAGCGACGAGCGCGTCGCCGATCCGCGCAACGCCGCGCGCGAACTGGAGCAGTGGGTGGTGGAGGAAGAAGACGAAGAGGAAGAGGAGCCGGTGGCATGAACAAGATTCTCCAAAGCATGAAAATCGCGTTCCGCGCGCTACGGGTGAACAAACTCCGCAGCGCGCTCACCATGTTGGGCATCATCATCGGCGTCGGCGCGGTCATTGCCATGGTGGCGGTGGGCAGTGGGGCGACACAGCGCATTCAGGACCAGATCGCCTCCATCGGCAGCAACGTGATCATCGTGCAGCCGGGCAGCCTAAACGTCGGCGGCGTCCGTCAGGGATGGGGCAATGCCCAAACCTTGACCGAGGACGACGCGCGCGCCATCGGCTCCGAGTTGAGCAGCGTGCAATACGCCGCGCCCATGCAGCAGAACCAGGCGCAGGTGGTCTACGGCAACAACAACTGGTTCACGCGCGTCCAGGGAACGACGCCCGACTATCTCACCATCCGCGACATGGAGGTTTCGAGCGGCCAGCCGTTCACCCAGGGCGACGTGGATTCGTCCGCGAAGGTGTGCCTGCTGGGCAAAACCGTGGTGGACAACCTCTTCAACGGCGCCGATCCGGTGGGTCAGATCATTCGCGTGAAAAAAGTGCCGTTCACCGTGGTTGGCGTTCTGGCGCCCAAGGGACAATCGCCCACCGGCCAGGATCAGGACGACATGATCATCATGCCCATCACCACAGCCAAGAAGAAGGTGATCGGCGGCCGGCAGAATAATATGCAGACGGTGGGTCAGATTTTGACTCAGGCGCGCGAAGGCGGAACGAAGATCGCCGTGAACGAGATCGAGGGCCTGCTGCGGCAGCGGCATCGCCTGCAAGCCACTCAGGACGATGATTTCGCGGTGCAGAACCTGGAGGAAGTGTTCGCGGCGCAGGAGACCTCGGCGGAGGTCATGTCGATTCTGCTGGCGTCGATCGCCTCGGTTTCGCTGATCGTCGGCGGCATCGGCATCATGAACATCATGTTGGTGTCGGTGACGGAGCGCACCAAGGAAATCGGCCTGCGTCAGGCCGTTGGCGCGAAGACCGGCGACATTCTTTCGCAATTCCTGGTGGAGGCGGTGACGCTCAGCGTCGCGGGAGGCACCGTGGGGATTGTATTGGGGGTCGGCGCAAGTTTATTGATTTCTTATTTCGCGGAGTGGTCCACGCTGGTAAGCCCGGGGTCGGTGTTGCTGGCATTCCTGTTTTCCGCGCTGGTGGGGGTGTTTTTCGGATATTATCCGGCGCGAAAAGCCGCGTTTCTAGATCCAATAGAAGCCCTTCGCTACGAATAGGCTTAACCACCGCTCCCTCGCGGTCGCGGCTCGGCAGACGCAAGGGAGCGGTGTATTAGCCACTTAGCATAGGGAGAAGTCTCAGCCCCGGTGTTACGATAAAGCTCTTCAAGGGTGTATTTACATGAAACAAATTCAGTCTTATCTCGCTATTCTGTGCGCGCTGCTGATGGTCTCCCCGCAGACCTTCGCGCAACAGCCTCCACAGCCGCAGGATCAAACGCCGCGCTTGGATAGCGAATCGCCGCACTGGTATTCGCGCTTCACGCAGAAGTACGATCCCAAGATTGTGCCGCCGATCAGCGTCTCCAACTCGACACGTATCGATTCGCTGCTCCGCGGCGGAAATCTGTATCTCTCGCTTCAGGACGCGGTCGCCCTGGCGCTGGAAAACGATATCGATATCGAAGTGCAGCGCTATGGCTTCCTGATTTCCCAGCAGAACCTGAGGATGGCGCAGGCAGGATCGAGCGCGGGTAATGTGGCCACCGGCATCGCCGGAACCGCGACAAGCGCGGGCGCGCCTGGCGGAGGCGCGGGTTTAACCAACGCCGGCGGCGGCAACACGGTTAGCACGGCAGGCGGGGTGAACACGAACGTGATTGGCGGGACGGGCATTCCAAACTTCGACCCGGTCTTTACGGGCACCATTCAATGGGCTCACATTACCTCGCCTCAGCAGAACACGATTACAACCGGGACCACCTCCTTGATTACGCAAGCCCAGACCTACAACTTCGGCGTTTCACAAGGCTTTATCAGTGGCGGCACCGCCAGTTTGAGTTTCAACAACAGTGTCCAGGATCAGAATGCGATCCGGAACTTGTTCAATCCCGCAACGACATCGTATCTCGATCTGAACTTCAGCCAGCCGCTGTTGCAAGGCTTTGGCTTCGCTATCAATAACCGGAACATCCGCATCGCTAAGAATAACCTCAAGGTCACCGATTATACGTTCCAACAGCAGGTCATTTCGACTGTGGCGAACGTCATCCAGCTTTACTGGAACCTGGTGAGCTTCATTGAGAGTGTGGACGTCGACCAGCAGACGCTGGCGTATTCCCGGAAACTGCTGGAAGACAATCGCAAACAGGTGGAAATAGGCACGCTGGCTCCGGTGGAGGTCACCCGCGCGGAGGCGGAGGTCGCAACCGACGAGCAGAACCTGGTGATTGCCCAGACGACTGTCCGGCAGCAAGAAGTTATTTTGAAGAGCGCGCTCAGCCGCAACGGCATCGCCAGCCAGGAGGTCGCCGATGCGCACATCGTTCCTACCGACCGGATTCACATTCCCGACGTGGAGCCTGTTCGCCCCAGGCAGGATCTGGTAACCGAGGCTATGGACCGGAGGCCCGATCTGGCCCAGACGCAGGTCCAGCTCGAAAACTCGAAGATCAGCCTGACAGGAGTTCGGGACGCCATGCGGCCTTCGCTCAATTTGATTGGCGACGTGCGCAATAGTGGCCTTACCGGCTTTCCAAACCCGCTCGCGCCCACCAGCACTTCCTCCAACCTTACAACCGTAAACTCGGCGGACCCGTTTTTCGTCGGCGGCTACGGCAACGTTCTGGGCCAGCTTTTCAGCCGCAACTTCCCGAATTACTCGGTCGGGGCTCAGCTCAACATCCCGCTCCGTAATCGCGCCGCGCAAGCGAATATGGCGATCGCGCAGCTCCAATTGCGGCAGAGCGAGTTGGGAGTACAGAAGTCGATCAATCAGATCCGTCAGGATGTAAACAACGCGCTGATCGCGATCGATCAGGCCCGCGCGCGCTATGATTCTTCGGAAAAGAGCGTCGTCCTGGAGCAGCAGCTCCTAGACGCCGAGCAAAAGAAGTACGCCATCGGCACTTCCACTCCGATCCTGGTCATTTCGGTCCAGCGCGATTTGGCGAACGCCCAGCTTTCGAACGTCCAGGCTTTGACCGCCTACGGCCTCGCCAAAGTGCAGCTCGAACAGGCGCTCGGAACCGTGCTCGACGACAACCGGATTCAAATCGACGAGGCCAAGACCGGTCACGTCTCCCGCCCGCCCGACCCCATCCCGGATTTGAACCGCACCGGAAATAACACAAATGGCGGCGCGGCGCGTCCGGCGGCGGCAAACGTCGTTCGCTGAAGCGGCGCGGCGGCAGCTAAACCGATGGCCTGCTCCGCCAACGCGAGAGCGGAGAGAGGCGGGGCGCTATCGGCTTGGCTGAGAGGGATTGTGCCCCCCAACTTTCCTCCGCGTTGATGCCCCTCCCGCATCCAACAGCTCTTTGGCGGCATCGATCCTCCCGCTGCGCGCGGCGGCCATGATCGGAGTTCGCCATTGGGAGTTTTGAAGTTGGGATCGGCGCCGGCCTTGAGTAGCGCGGCGATAATGGGCGCATGCCGATGATGGAGGGCTTCAGTAGTGGCGGAACTGCCGAGCTGGTTCTCCAGTTTGACATTCGCACCCGCTTTGATCGGGCTTCGCGATAGCATGGAGGAATATATGGGATCTACGATCCTCCTGGCCGACCTTCCGGTGGACGAAGCCGAGCTGAGGGACATTTGCCGCAGGTATGCTGTCAAGGAGCTTTCCGTGTTTGGCTCGGCAGCTATGGGAAGGATACGCCCGGACAGCGACATCGACTTGCTGGTTGAATTTCTGCCAGAGGCGGGCGAGGATCTCGTGGACCACGCCGGGTTAATGTTGGATTTATCCCGCCTTCTTAGACGTCCTGTGGATCTGGTTTCTAAAAAAGGATTGAAGCCGCTGATACGATCTTCGGTCCTTCAACAAGCACGCCTGCTATATGCGGCGTGAGATCCTCTATCCGACTGACATAGTTGAATCCGCGGATCACGTCGAGGCTTTCATCTTAGGAATGGATTTCCGAAGGATTCTTGAATTCGGGGACGATCCGAAGCGCCGTAGCGCAGAAGTTGACAATCATCGGCGAAGCCGCGGGCCGGGTTTCTCCAGCTACAAGAAGTCAAGCGCCTCAGGTTCCCTGGCCGCAGATCGTCGCCTTCCGGAATATTCTTGTTCATGCTTATTTCGGGATCGATTGGGAGCGGGTGGGGCGGGCGGCGAAGCATCGTTGTCCGGTGTTGCGCGAACAGATCGCTCGGCTTTTGGGAGATACGACTGACGGAGACGAAGAGTGATCGAGCCTTCCCGGTGACTTGGCGAATTATTTTTGCGGCGGCGCTGCAACTGCGGCAACCGGGATTCCCTTCTGTTTCATCAGGGACTCCAACAGCGTCACGGTCTTCGGGAATGCGTCCGGGCCTCCGCGATTGCCGCCGGCGCCCCGTGCGGCTTCAAGCGGGGTACGGCCATTGGCGTCTTTGGCGGTCAGATCGGCGCCGTGGGCGACCAGGAATTCAATGAACTTGTCAAAGCCGTGCTCCGCGGAGCCGTGCAGAGCGGTCTGGTTCGGGACGGCGTTCGCGCTCGGCATCTGACTGCCGCGACGGAAAGCCTGGGCGATGCGCGCGGAGGCGGTATCGTTGGCCCCGCCGCTTCCCCTTGGGGCGGCAACCGGCGCGCCGCCGCCACGAGCTCCGCGACCACCCGCCGGACGCGGGTCCACAATCGAGCGCGCGTTCACATCGGCGCCGGCTTTAATCAACAGGTCCATGGTGGCGAGCACGCCTTCGTCGGTGCGATTGCGCCCGCGCGTGACGCGAGTGCCGTAGTCGACTCCGGCGGCGGCCATTAACGGCGTAATGCCGTCCTTCTCCGGCAGATCGACCAGAGCCTTGTGCTCCAGCAGCAATGCAACGAACTTGTCGTCGCCCGCGCGAGCCGCGCGCAACAGCGGCGTGGCGCCCTGGGCGAGCATCTGGTCGCCGCCTCGATCCTGAGGGACGTCGCGGTAGGGCGGCCGACGCTTCAATTGAAGGTTCGGATCCGCGCCTTGATCGAGCAGCATGCGTCCGATATCGAGCGCCGTGAGTTTATCGGCGCTTGGAATCACGGCTTCCGCGCCGTTGCCTTTCGTCGGCAGCGTGTTGACGTCGGTCGCCATGTAAATGGGCGAGCGGCCGAACAGATCCCACTTGTTCAGGTCGGCCCCGCCCTTGACGAGCACGGCGGCCGTGTCAAAATGCAAGTTCTCCAGCGCCAGCAGCAGCGGCGTCTCGCGATCCGGATCCTCGGAATCGGGGTCGGCTCCGGCTGCCAGCAAATTCTCCACACAGGCCGCGCAGCCCTCACGCGCCGCGTAGTGCAACGCCGTAAATCCGCCCTTGTTCATGTCCTTCGGACGAGGCTCCTGGATGATCTTGCGTTCCCACTGATTGACCTTCCCGCGATCGTTCAGGTTCGCGCCTTTCGACGCCAGAAACTTCACCATGTCGGCCTGACTTAGGGCTGCAGCCCACATGAGCGCGGATTGTTCACCCCAACTTTCCTTCGCGTTGATATCGGCCCCCGCGTCCAGCAGCTCTTTTGCCGCTTCGATCCGGCCACTGCGCGCGGCGTCCATGATCGGAGTTTCGCCATTGGGAGTTTTGAAGTTGGGATCGGCGCCGGCCTTGAGCAGCGCGGCGATGATCGGCGCATTGCCGATGATGGAGGCTTCAGTAATGGCGGAACTGCCGAGCTGGTTCGCCAACTTGACATTCGCACCGGCCTTGATCAGCGCCTGGACAAGATCGAGATCGCCATTGGCCGCAGCGTACATGACGGCTGTGGCTCCGTCCGCGCCGGTGGCGTTCACGTTGGCGCCCTTTGCGCTCGCCAAACGCATAGCCGCGGCGTGGTCGCCGGATTCAGCGGCGTCGAGCAGCGCCGGGGGAGCGGCGGATGCGATCACCCCGCCGCCCAGCAGGATTCCGACTGCAGCCCAGGATTTGCGCATTCTATACCTCTGAAAGGCCGGTGGTGCTGTCCCCGATCGCCTTCACGGGGATTTCGTTGCGCTCCAGCAGCGTGAAGAGCAGATCGCCGTGTCGGGAATCCTGCGGATATTTCACGTGCTGGCCGCCTTTGATCTTTCCGTTCGCGTGGCCAAGGACCGCGTTGGGCAGGGGATCGTTGTTATGGCGATCGCTGTTGCTCATGTCGCTGCCGAACAGAATCGTGGAGTGATCGAGAACCGTGCCGTCGGTTTCTTTCGCGGCTGCGAGCTTCTGAACGAAGTCGGCGAATACCTTCGTATGGTAGTTCTGAATCTGCACCAGCTTGTCCATCTTGGCGGGCTGATTGCCGTGATGCGACAGCGGATGGAAGCCTTCGGCAATACCCAGATTGGTATACGTGCGCATGCTGGCTTCATGGTCCATGGAGAATGTGATCACGCGCGTCGCATCGGACTGGAACGCAAGCGCCATCAGGTCGAACATTAACTTGAAATATTCGGTGATCTCGTTCGGCGTGCCGATGGGGGCATCGGGAATCACCAAGTCGCTGTTGTGCGCTTTCTCGGCCAACTGCACGCGGCGCTCGATTTCGCGCACCGAGTCGAGATAGTCGCCGACGACGATGCGGTCCTTCACGCCGAGGCTCGCCTGAAGACGCTGCGCCTGCCCTTGCACGCGATCGAGAATGCTGCCGGTCTCGTCGAGAATTTGCGCGCGTTCCTTATCCGTATCGCCCTGTCCGAAGAGCTTCTGGAAGACGGCGCGCGGGTTGCTTTCCTGTGGCAGCGGCTGGGTCGGCGTGCGCCATGCGACGCGGGCGCTTGTAGTGGTGGTGAGCTCGAGCGACGGCAACCGCGTTTCTTGTCCCACGTAGCGCGCGGCGATCTGGTCGGCGCTCACGCCGTAGTCCGGACCGTTCTTGCCGAAATCGTAAGGTTTGACGCAGGTCAGCCAGCCTTGTTCGATATAGGCATGGGGCTCGGGCGTTTCCGCGGGCTTATTGCGCAAGCCGGAGACGATCGTCAGATGCTTGCGGAGCGGTTCCAGCGGCTTCAGGATGTCCGACATCGTATAGTCCGCGCCGGTTTCTTTCGGCGACCAGCGATCCATGATCGCGCCGTGAGGGAAACCCACAAAGGCGAAGCGCTTGATCGGCTTGCTCGCGGCCGTGTCCGCCCACGCGGTTCCGGACGGAATCATCGCTTCCAGCATCGGCAGCCCGATGGCGGCGCCGACTCCTTTCAAGACGGTACGGCGTGGAATGTGCTTCTTGGATAAGAACATGTGGTCGTCTCCTTCATTTACTTTACTGAAATTTCCAGCATTTGCAAGCACCCCCCTGTGCCACGGGACAGGCGGAGTTTTCACCCGAGATTCCGCCCGTCATCGCGCAACGCGAGCGCCGACAAAGGTACCACCAACAGGCGCGAGCGGGGGTGAACGTCAGGTCCATGAGGACACGTAGCAGTCTCTCAAAGGCAGCTCAGACAAGATCCGGCGGGAGCACGACTTCCGGGCGACACTTGCCGCCGTGAACAAGTAAGCTGGGCGAACGAAGCCCGCGGCAGGCCACCGATCCGGGCGCGAATTGCTTACTTGCTCGCAACCTGCACGGGTTTTGCCGGCGGCTGGGGGGCCCGGCGCATCCTGAATTGATCGCTGTTGACGATCGCCTCAACGATGGCCGAAAACTTGTAATTCTTCGCCGCCGTGTCGCGCACGATTTTGCGGACGGTCGGCATATCGTAGTACTCGTGCTCACGGCCCATCGCGTACGTCAGCAGGTTTTCGACAAACGTCTGCACGAATTGGTCGGGACGCCGCAGCAGAGCGTTGCGAAGATCGTCGGGGCCGTTGATCTTCGTGCCATCGGGCAATTCGCCGGCGGAATCGATCACTGTGCCGGCAAAACGGTCCTTGTCCCGCCACATCCCCGTCGCGTCGAAATTCTCAAGCGCGAAGCCGAGCGGGTCCATCACCGCGTGGCACGCCGAGCATGATGGATTAGCACGGTGCTTCGCCATCATCTGGCGCATGGTCAGAGCCCGCGTGGTGCCGATGTCCTTTTCATCCAGCGTCGGCACGCCCTTCGGAGGGTTGGCTGGCGGGACGCCGTCCAGATAAGTCAGAATGAACGAGCCGCGCAAGACCGGAGACGTGCGGTTCGGATACGCGGAAGCCATCAGGACGGCTCCCTTGCCCAGCAAGCCCCAGCGCGCGGAATCCTTCAGCTCCACCCGGCGGAACTCGTCGCCCTTCACATCCCCAATGCCGTATTGCAGCGCCAGACGCTCGTTCAAGTAGGTGTGGCTGGCGCTGAGCAAATCCACCACGCTGCGGTCTTCGCGAAAGATGCTGTCGGCGAACAGCGTGAGTTCGGTGCGGAAATCCTGCCGCGGGTCCATGCGGCCCGAGGCATAAGGGAAGACGTCGGTATTCGGGACGACGTCGTCGAGCTTCGACATGTTGAGCCACTGAAAAACGAAATTGCTCGCCAGGGTCTTCGACCGCTTGTCCGCCAGCATGCGCTTGATTTGTTTCCCGAGCGTCGCCGGCTCGCTGAGTTTGTTTTTGCTCGCCAGATCGAGCAGTTCGTCGTCGGGAATCGAATTCCATAAGAAGAACGAGAGCTTTGAGGCTAATTCGAGATCCGTGATCGCGTACTTGTCGCCCGGCTTCAGTCCCGCCGGGACACGCTCGCCGCGATACAGGAAAAATGGGCTCGCCAGCATTCCCGTGATGCCCTCGCGAATGCCGGACTCGAAGCCACCTTCCTTAGCGCCATCGGCGTAGTACTGCATGAGTTCGGCGATGTCGTCGTTCGTCACAGGACGGCGATAGGCCCGCTTCGCCAGAGCCGCGAAAATCTCCATCGCGCACGCCTCGGGAGTCTTGTTTTTGTCCTTCGCCGGATCGCAAATGAAGATCCGGCCGCGGCTGGGCGTGGAACTGAGGCCAGTGACGTCGAAGGGGCCCAGAAGTTGGAACGAGTTCACCCGATAAGAACGATCCTGTCCGCCACCCGGCGCGGAAATCTGCAACTGATCGTCGGATTGCGCGAAACTCTGCCGCCGGAAAGTGACGCCGATCCTGTGCGGCCCGGCCGCGGCTTCGAATTTGATGTTCTTCAGGCGGGCGTTCACGCGATCGAGCGCGCCGTTTTGCACCTGATCGTAGAGCTTGCTGTCCTCCTCGCCGCCAACGACCGTCTGATACACGATTTTGTCGTCAAGAGTCACCACCAACGGGTTTTCATACTCCATGCCGTTGCCCCAGATGTGGGTGGCCATATCGGCGATATTGATATGGTATTCGCCGTCGGCGGGAAGCTCCACTGTGGCGAGAATGCCGCCCCGCGTGCCGAGAGGCAATCCGGGAACGTGCGTGAGCTGATTGCCCGACCCCGCATGGAATGTCCAGCCCTGCGGACGAGAATCGCGCTTGCCGAGCGCATCCTCGGCAACGTTGTGCGCGGCGTGGACGTATTGCTCGATGAAGGACGGCGAGACCTGGAGGGCCGATGCAATGTTGTCGAAGCCCTGGTCGATGTCGTCCGGCGGCAGCAACTCGTCGCCCTTGACGTCCACCAAAAGAAGATCGCGGACCGCGTTTTGATATTCTTTGCGATTCAGCCGGTGCAGGACGACTTGATCGTTGATATGCGCCTGATTGGGAAGCTTATCCAGCGAATCTTCAAGCCACGCGACCAGCGAGTCGACAGCCTTGCCATCGGGCTGCCGGGCGCCGGGAGGCGGCATAACTCGGCCGCGCAGTTTGCGGACAGCCTTCTCAAAGAGTTCCGGATCTTTGGCCACGCTTGCGGCCAGGTTGCCGGAAGCGACAACGCCTTCGAAGCTGACGCCGCCGGTCTTTAGCTTGTCGCTGTGGCAGCCGGAGCAGTATTGCTTCATGAGAGCCAGATGAGCGTCGGCGGGATCCTGTGCCTGGCCCGAGCGCGAGACGGCGAAAATGCCTACCAAACCAACGGCGGCGATCGGGAGAACGGAGCTTCTAATGAGTCGCAGCTTTGTCATGAATTTTCTTGTCAAGCGTCCGGGGAAAGATAAGCCCACTGGCTTTCGAAAGCACGGCGGATGAATTCGTCGGGATTGCCCATCTTGGCCTCGAATTCCTTGGCCGGTTTGGCCTCGACGGCTTCCGAAGGTCCGCGTCCCTTGTTCAGCATTTGATTCAAACGGTCGTGAATCGTGCCGTACATATCGAGCTGAGTGGCGATGTCGGCCAAGGTGAGCAAAGGCCCCTGCGCGGGAACGATCTTCGTGTCGCGGTTCGCGACACTTTGGATTCGTTGCAGGCCGCCGACAATGCCGCCTATCCAGCCTCCGGTCCACCAATCCATCACCGGCCAGCCTTCGCCGTAGGCGGCGTCGCCCACTGCAAGGACGTTCTGCTGGGGGAAATAGACGTAGAGATCGCCGTCCGTGTGCGCCGCGTCGGAAATGTATCCGTAGCGGATTCCGGAATCGAGAGCGCCCTTGTCGTAGAAGGTTTTGTTGGGTTGGGCGATCTTGGGAAGCTTGTTGAATTTCCGTCCGTTCCACGGCCACGTGATATTCTCCGTCAGCCAGAGCCGCGTGTTCTCCTGGGCGATAATCGTCGCCCCGGCCATGCCAAGGGCTGCGTTGGAGCCAGTCTGTTCGGGATGCCAGTGCGTATTGAAGAGCGTCCGGACGGGGCCGCTTTTTGGCAGCGCCGCTACAGCCTGCGCCAATGCCGCGGCGTTTTGCGCTAGCCCGCCATCCACCATCACGACGCCGTCTGCCCCGGTGTGGACGACGATGTTGGCCCCGGCGCCGCTCAACTGGTAGAGGTTTTCGCCCAGTTGGGCCGAAGTAATCTTTGGGTTTTGCGCAAAAGCGCGTGGAACAACCGCCAGACCGGCGGCGGCCTGCATAAACGTCCTGCGCGTTGAAACGAACATAGTTAGTGCTGATCCAGTATACTCCGGCGAGGCGTTGGGCACATCCCCCGGATGGTCACGATCTCGGGTTTAGTACGCTTCGGCTTAATCGATTTGGGCGCGCGGGTTGAAATACGCAAAGGAGGCAGGGCAAGTTCGGTATGCTTGGGCGTGGCAGAGTACAGGTTTACCGAGTACTTTGAGAGGGAGGTCCTGCGAAAGCGTCCATACTTGAAGAAGGAATGGTGCATTAGAGTCATCGAGAACCCGATCCGATCCGAGGCGCAGGAACATAACCGATATCGCTTTTGGGCGGAAGTGCCGGAACTTGAGGGCCATTATCTCCGCGTCGTTACGTTAGAGGACAAGATTACGATTCACAATGCTTTCCCTGATCGCGGATTCAAGCTATGAAGCTCAATTATTATCCAGAAACTGACTCTCTTTATATCGACCTCTCGGAAAACCCAAGCGTCACGAGCCGCGAAATTTCCGAAGGGGTGGTCCTCGAC
Organism: Bryobacteraceae bacterium; assembly: GCA_036557165.1. Lineage (GTDB taxonomy): Bacteria > Acidobacteriota > Terriglobia > Bryobacterales > Bryobacteraceae > Palsa-187. Next base: position 9,040 of record DATBIA010000073.1, on the reverse strand, counting down.
TACGACGCCGACGGTAATCTCGTGGGAATCGATATAGACAATGCCAGCCTGAAGGCGGAGATCCATAAGCTGACCGTGCGGAAGCTTCCCGCCTCGGTGGAGACCATCACGGGCTAATAGAGAGTCAGCCTCTGGGTCTCCAGGCATGCCAGCCGGACGGCTGATCCTTCGAACCGCCCCATTACGTCAAGCACCCGCTAACGCAATTCCGGGGCGACCGGCTGCGGAGCCGGGGCGTTGTTATTGTTCCGATTGTTCTGGGGCGGCGGTGGGGCAGCCGCGGGCATCTCCGCCTTGCCGTCCAGCGCGAACACAAACAGCATGGGCGGGTGGTCCACTTTTGCGTTGTTCGGTCCGACCGTCGCCGCGGGGCGGCCCAATCCGCCCTGGAACGCGACATATTGCTTGCCGTCCACCTCATAAGTGATGGGCGGCGCCATGCCGGTGCGCCCGGTCTGGATCTCGTAGAGAACCTCGCCCTTATCGGCGGTCACTGCGCGGAAGCGTCCGTCGTTAATGACTTGGAACACCAGGTTCCCTGCCGTAGCCACGGTTCCTCCGCCGATGCCTCCGCCTCCGTCGATGCGCCACGCCAATTTCTGATTCACAGGATCCCAGGCCTGGAGCGCGCTACGCATGCCTTCCGCCGACGGCGGCCCGATCGCAGGGCTGTCGATCAGCTTGGGAGTTCCGCTGCCGCGCGAATACCCGTTGGCTCCCGGCTTGAGATCGTCGGTCGCGGCATAAGTGAACGGCATGAGGGACACCGAAATGTATACAAAGCCTGTCTGCGGACTGTAGGACATGGGCGACCAGTTGTGCGCGCCGCCGCCGGTCGGAAAGATGGAGATTGGGTCCTTATCGTAATAAGCCGCTGGATTGACAATGGGGCGGCCCTTCGCGTCCAGTCCGAGCGCCCAGGTCGTTTTCACGTACGGAGCCCCGGAGATGAACTCACCTGTGATGCGATCCAACACCCAAAAGAACCCATTCTTGGAGGCCTGCGTGATCACCTTGCGCGTCTTGCCTTTGATGTTCAGATCGAGCAGCATCAGTTGCTGCACGCTGTCATAATCCCAGTTGTCGTTTGGGGTCGTCTGGAAGTACCACTTGAGTTGGCCCGTCGTGAGATCCACCGCCAGGATGGAGCAGGTGTAGAGGTTGTCCACATTCTGGGCGCCGCGAAACTTCTGCACCCAGGGTTCGGCGTTGCCCGTTCCGACATAGACCAAGTTGGCGTCGGGATCGTACGCGAAGCCGTCCCAGACGGCGCCGCCGCCGCCCTTGGTCCAGAAGTCGCCCCCCCAGGTCTTGAGCGCGGCTTTCATCGCCTCGTTCTCCGGCGGCAGTTCAGGATTGCCCGGCACCGTATAGAACTTCCAAGCGAAATGGCCGGTCTTGGCGTCAAACGCCGCAAAGTACCCTCGCGTCTGCTTGTCGCCGCCCGACGCGCCGACGATCACTTTGTCGCCCGCGATCCGCGGCGCCATGGTCAGCGTATACAGATCCTGCGGGTAGGCCATGCGCGCTTCCCACACCGGCTTGCCCGTCAACGCATCCAGCGCCTGCAAGCGGCCATCGTTGAGCGCCGCGATGATCATGCCGTTGGAAATCGCCAGGCCGCGGTTCACAATGCCGCAGCAGATCTTCGGACGCACGGCGGTTTGGTTGATTTCGGGGTCCCAGCGCCACAGTTCCTTGCCCGTCCTGGCGTCCAACGCATAGACGACGCTCCAGGTGGTGATGCCGTAGAGCGTGTTGTTCCACATCAGAGGCGTGCCTTCCTGGTTGCCGCCGCCCGCGCCCGTCACATAGCTCCAGGCCAAGCCAAGCCGCTTCGCGTTGCTATCGTTGATCTGCTTCAACGTGCTGTAGCGCGTCTCGCCCTGATTGCGTCCATAGCTCAGCCAGGAGCCCGGCATGGCGTCGTTCGCCGCGCCAGCGTTCCGAAGAACTTTACCATCCACGTTCGCCGGTTTTGCCGCCTGCTGCGCACTTAGACAGCCTGCGGAGATTCCCAGGATTCCCAGCGCTAGCGCCGCTTGTGTATGCCCAAATGTACGCATCGAACGTCCCCCTTGAGACGATCCGACCACAGTATCACAGGCAAATCTGCATTTCATTCGTTCCGGGGCAATGAGCAGCATTCCCCCGAAATTTCCGCCGATGGTTCTCTTGAACCGCTAAAATCGGATCAGCATGTGGTTTTTGCTCCTGGCATTCCTTGCGCAGTCGGCCGATTTCGACGCCCAAGGACTGAAAGCCTTGGATGCGCGCAAGTACGACGACGCGGTGGCGCTGTTCTCCAAAGCCATAGCCGAAGATCCAAAGGATTACGGCGCGCACTTTAACCTGGGGCTCGCTTATAGTCTGCTCAGCCGCGACGCCGACGCGATTCAGGAATATAAAAAAGTTCTCGACCTGCGCCCTGGGCTTTACGAAGCGGACTTGAACCTTGGGCTCTCCTTAGTGCGAAACAAACAAGCCTCCGAGGCCATCCCATTTTTGAAAAGCGCCGTGGAGCAAAGGCCAAAGGAATTTCGTCCCCGGCTCTATCTCGGAGACGCGCTAATCGCGACCCAGCAATTCGCGGATTCCGAAGCCGCTTATCGAGCGGCGTTGGAGATCGACGCCAATTCCGCTCCCGCCGAGTTGGGACTGGGGCGATCGCTGGCTCGCGAGAACCGCCGCGCGGAAGCCGAGCCGCACTATAGGAAGGCGACGGCCGTGGATGGTTCTTATAAGGAGGCGCTGCTGGAATTGGCCGCGCTTTACGAGGACAACAAGCAAGCCCCCGAAGCGATCGCCATCTATCGCGAGTTTCCCGGCAATGCGGGTGCGCAGGAGAGATTAGGCGCGCTGTTACTCCAATCCGGGAAGGCCTCGGACGCAATTCCGGCGCTGGAGGCCTCTGTGGCCGCTTCGCCTAGCTCCGCCAACCGTCTTGCGCTCGCTCAAGCCTATGTGCGCGAAAAACAATTGGCCAAAGCGGAGCCGCTCGCCGCCCAAGCGGTGGCCGGCGCGCCGGACGACATCGACCTGCGGTTGTTTTACGGCCGCTTGCTGCGCGACGAGCGCAAGTTTCCTCAGGCTGCCGCCCAATTCATTGCGGTAGGGAAAGACAAGCCCGACTCCGTGGAGGCGTGGACGGAATTATCGGGTGTATACATGGCCGCGGAACAATATCTGGAGGCGCTTGCCGCGCTAGACCGGATTCGAGCGCTGGGAGCGGAGTCGAACGCGCTTGTTTTTATCCGCGCCGTGGCTTACGATCATTTGCAGCAACGCAAGGAGGCGTTGGAGAACTACAATAAATTTCTGGCGGCAAGCCACGGCGAACATCCCGACCAGGAATTTCAGGCCCGGCAGCGCACGCGCATGCTGGAACGAGATTTGGGCAAGAGGTAAAGGCGATGCGGTGGATTTTGGTTTTGGCGCTGGCTCAGCTAGCGCTCGCGTCGAATCTGGCCGGGGTGAAGTCCGAGCCAAACCTGGAGAAGCGCAGCGAACGCGCTCTGGACAACGCAAACTCGGCGCTGGATGCCGCCCGCGACGCTTATAGTCGCGGGGAGTACGATCAATCGGAAACCCAGCTTGAGGAAGTCGGAGCGTCCGTCGACCTCGCGTACGAGTCCCTTCAGGAGACCGGCAAGGACCCGCGCCGCAGCGGAAAATTCAAGCAGGCCGAGATGCGCATCCGCGAATTATTGCGGCGGCTGGAAGGATTGCGGCAGACCGTCAGCTTCTCCGATCGGGGCGCCGTGGACAAGGTGCGCGACCGGATCTCGACAGTCCACGACAATTTGCTCGATGGAATCATGAGCAAGAGGAAATGAAGAATGAAGATCGGGCGAATCGCTCTTACGGTTGGCGCTTCGGCGCTTTGTGTCCTGCCGCAAGCCGGCGCGCAGGCTAATAAAGATTACTTGAGCAGCGACGAAGTCGAACAGGTGCGAGCCATTCAGGAGCCCAACGACCGGATCGTTCTGTATCTTCATTTCGCAAAGCAGCGGCTGGACCAGGTCAATCAGCTCGTAGCCAAGGACAAACCCGGCCGCAGCGTCCTAATTCACGATCTGCTGGATCAGTATTCTCAAATTATCGAGGCCATCGATACGGTGGCGGACGACGCCTTGCGGCGCAACCTTCCGATCGACAAGGGTAACGGCGCGGCGGCGCAGCAGGAAAAGCAAATGCTCGCGAATCTGCAGAAGATTCAGGGTTCGAGCCCGAAAGATTTATCCCGCTACGATTTCGTTTTGAAGGACGCGATCGATACGACTAGCGACAGCCTCGAACTGTCCCAGCAGGATATTCACGCGCGGTCGGACGAAATCGTCGCGCACGATAAGAAGGAGGCGAAGGAGCGCGAGGCCGCCCTGACGCCCGAAGAGCTGGATCAGAAAAAGGCCGCGGATAAGAAGGAAGCGACCCAGCAAAAAAAGAAGCCCACGCTGCTCCGCCCGGGTGAAAAGCGGCCCGATACCGACGCGACCCGGAAGCAGTAGGAATCGCACCAAAAGCGGGGACTGAAGTCCCCGTTGCAGGCTAAAGCCTGCTCCACCATCAAGGTGGTTAACACTCGTAATTCAGCGCGCGCCGGATGCCTTCCTCAATCCCGATCAAAGAAATTTTCCCCGTGATCCGCCGGAACCGATCGATAGAAACCGGTTCGTGACGCATCTCCTCGCCGCGCGTCGGAATCGCGCCGAATTTCAGCTTCCCGTCGGGAATTCCCAGAACGCCCGCCGCCGTTTCTGCGAAACAGCGGACCGTGTTCAATTGTCCGGTCGCTAAATTCACCACCCAACCCGGCTCGGCGGACGAAAGCCCCAGGCTGAGCAGGCCGTCGGCGACATCTTCTATGTAAGTGAGATCCCGTTGCTGCAAACCAGCTGTGAGCTCCACTATGCTCAGCGTGCGCGCGGCCTCTGCCAGGCTCGGCAGCAGGCGTCCGGCGTGCTCGCCCGGTCCGTAGACGGTGAATAAGCGAGCCGTCACTGCCCGCAATCCTAATCTTTTGGCGCATTCCGTCACGGCTTGCGTGCCCCGAAGTTTTGTTTTGCCGTAAACGGTGGTCGGAATCGCCGGACCGTCTTCCCGCAAATCGCCGCCGGCACTTCCGTATTCGAGCGCCGATCCCACATGGGCGACATGCTGCCCTGGCCACTTGGGTTCTTTCCATTGCGCCATCGCTTCGCAGACCGACCGCGGAAGCAGGGCGTTGAGGCGCTCCAAACGGAGCAGGTTTTCGTCGCGCTCCGAGGGATCGACTCCGTAGCCTGCGAGATTGAAAACAATACAGGGCCGGATCTGCTCGAAGATGGCGTCTAGCACATCCGGTTTTTCCAGATCGGCTTCGAAGATCCGGTCAGGCGGCGCGGACACTCGCGTCGCATCGCGCACAATCGAGTACGTTTCCGCGCCCGCTTGGTCGAGCTTTCGCGCGACCCATCCGCCGATGAAACCGGACGCGCCCAGCACCACGGCGCGCGCGCCCGCATATGAGGGCGCCATTACGGTACGGTCCCCGCCCTAAGCGGTCCCTCCGCCACACGGAATCCGGTGCCTGTGATACTGGGACCTTCCAGCACCCATACGGGACGGTCGGCGTATAGGTTCAGGATCTTGGCGCGGACGTCGGCGCTCCGGTCCCAGACAAAGATCGGCGCATCCGCTTGTAGATCGAGCGGGTTGTAGATCGCAGCCGATGCGTAATCCGGGAAGCGCTCGCCTCGCACCAAGACAAGGCTTCGCCCGAAGTGGTAGTCGCTCGCGAGGCTCCGCACGTCCGGCCGCATTCTGAGATAGTCGCGGTACTTGTCGACGGACCTCCAAGGGATGTAGACGATCAACGTGAGAGCACACAATGCCGCGACGGCGGCGAGCGCGCGGGCTCCGATTCGGGCCTCGAGCCACTGGAGTCCGCCGGCCGAGAAAGCCAGGCACGGGATCAGAATCAGAAACCAATACCGGGCGCCGAAATCCGGTCCGCCGTTGGTCCAATAGGGCGCGTAAGCCAGAATCGTAACGGCGGTCACGGCGAGCATCAGACGATCGGCGCGGCGCGGCAAGCCAAGGAACAGAAACAGCGGCATGAGGAATAACGATCCCGTGCTCCATCCGAACAGATCGGTGTTGAGAGAGTGGCCGTTCAGGTCGCCCAGAATCACGGCCTCGAAGGGAGTGTGGCCGGGATAGGGATCGATCGCCCAACCGAGGCCCCGTTCGGGTCCGAAGCCGTAGGCAGCGGCTTTGTGCCCATACGTTTTATCCGTATAGTAGGTCAGCGGCGATGCGTAGCCGCCGTTGAGGACTTTGTTGTACGGCAGCGCAGCGGCCCCGGCCAGGACCACGCCCACAGCGAGCGCGGCCAAAGGCGCAAAGCGCAGACGCGAGCCGCCCAATCCCAACGCCCACGCGGCGCAAAGCAAAGCCATAATCGCGCCATCCAGCGGCCGGATGGTGCTGGTGATCCCGATAGCGAGTCCTGCGGTTAGAGCCCACCACGCCCGTCCGGTCGCGCGGGCCCGCATCACTCCCCAAAACGCCACTAGCGCGCACGTCAGCGTGACGATGTGGTTCATATAGCTCATCGACAGGAACAGGTACCAGGGAGAAATGCACAGCAGCAGGACCGCGATGCGTGCAATGCGGCGGGGGTAAAGCTCGCCCAGAAGAACGTAGATGAGAAGAACGTTGAGGCCGCCCAGAATCGGATTCACAAGCCACGCCGCGTGCAATTTTTCGCCCGCGCTCAGCACGGCGGGCCAGCCCACGGGCACCGCCGAGAACCATTTGTCCGGCTGATAATCCATCAGGTCGAGATCGAACGCCGCGGGTAGCGGCGGGGGCGGCATATACAGTTCCCCGGCTGCGAAATAGCGGGCGCTGTAGAGATAAACCACCTCGTCGGCGACGTGCGGGTGACGCTGGTAGACGAACCAGGCGAGCAGGCTGGAGACGAAGACGATCCAAGCCGCCGCAAGCCACGCAAACCGATCCACGCGGGTCTTGCCCTTCCACTCGCCGCCGAGAACCGCGTCTCGCAAGCGCTTGACCGTCGCCAGGGCCTTCTCCGGCAGCGCCCACGCGAACAGCACAATATTGGCGGCGTTCAATAACTGAATCAGAGCCGCGAAGACGAGCTCGAAAGCGAAGAAGCGGCGGTCGCGCGACACCGCCGCGGCCAGGCAGAGCGACAGCGCGAGCGCTCCCGCGATTCGCCACTTCGCGAATTTGATGTGAGATGCTTGTGGCGCACGCTTTAGCGTGCTGCTGCCGGCTTCAGCCGGCAGGGACGCCGATGGCGGCGAACTGAAGTTCGCCGCTGCACGCTGAAGCGTGCGCCACCATAGTCCCGCGAGAACTAACGCGGCTTGCAACGCCACGGCGAGCAGAGCCCATCGACGCGCCGGATCGTGCAACGCCGCCGGCGGAAGTACATAGTGCTGATAGTGGATCAGCGGGCCTGCGTCGATAAGGCGCAAGGAAGCGATCTGCCCCAAAATCGCGAGCGCCAGCCACATCGCCGCGAACATCAACGCGCAATGCCTCTCTGAGACGGAAGCCAGATCAGCGCAATACCGGCCGCCAGAAGCCCGAACGCCGCCGCGGGCGTCGCCCACCAAGCTTCCACGCCGATTTCACGGAACCGGATCATCCAGGGCAGCTCGAATCGTCTGGCCAGAAGCGAGGTCGCGCTGAAGGCGAGGTTGTTTTCGTGAGCGGCGGCCATAATGAACGTTTGAATGGCTGCCGCCGCCGCAATGCACCATTTAAGCGCGGAGGGGAAGCTCTGGCAGGCTTGCGCGGCGAGCAAAGCCAGTCCCGGAACGACGGGAATCAGATACCGGAATCCCGTGGACGGCTGCAGCCAGGAATAGCGGTTGGCGGCGCAGAACAACACGAACGCGCCGAAATAGCCGAATACAATCCAGGTTTCGAGGAGCGGGAGGCGGAAGCGTCCGCGTTTGATAAACGGCGCCGCGAAGGCCAACAGCAAAGCGGGACAATAAGCGAACAGACCGAACCGGGGATCGAAAAAATTCGCCCATAGCAGCCGCGCGCTGGGCCAGTCGAATCCGCGATACCCGGACGAGGTTGGCGCCGTGGGCGTCATGAATTGCTGCGAAGGACGGAACGATCCGAACGCCCAAAGCTGATAAGCGAGCAGAGCCGCGATCATGGGAGCAACTCCGAGACCGAACGCGAAAAGATTGGCCGCCTTCAGCTTCTGCTTATCGTCGCGAACCGTTCGCGCCAGAACGTAAGCGCCCACCGTTACAACGACGACAACGCCGCTATAATCGCACAGCAGCGCATAGCCTGCGAGTAATCCGGCAACAGCCGCGCGCGCCCGCGACAACGGCTGACGGGACGGGTCCCATAGCAGCAACAACGCGAGAAAGCCCGCGTCGGCCACCAGCAGGTTGTGATTCAGGTAAGCGGTCCGGTAGAGCAGCGGCGTCGAAAGGCCGCATAAAACGGCGATCAGGGCCGCGGACGCTCCGGCCACCCCCGCTTGGCGGAGACGCGAAGATAAATACGCCATCGTCCCCGCGGTCGCGGGCGCCATCACCAGCGCGACAGTGAGGAATGCCACCGCCATTAAGTAGAACTCACGCCGCACCGCGCCGGCGCGAATCAGAATCGGATCGGCGCCGCGGCTCAGCGCGGCCGGCGGGCGGCGCTCATTCCATCGCTCGATTCGATCGAGCACGGGCCGCAGCAGAATCAAAGGAATCGCTCCCGCGAGCGAAGCGCCGGGATTATTGTTGATGTACGCGCCGCCTTGGGGGCCCTGAAAAATGTCCTCTGTCCATCCGAAATAGCGCTCGACGTTCAAGGATCCAAGCTCGCTGAGGGTAATGGCGGGGAAGTGCTCGCGCACAATCCAGGGCGTCCAGAATACGGTGTAGACGAGCCAGCAGGTGAGAAAAACCCGCTGTGGCGCACGCTTTAGCGTGCCGCCGTGGGCTTTAGCCCACGGTCCGGAGCCGGCGAGCTTAAGCTCGCCGCTGCACGCTGAAGCGTGCGC
>DATBIA010000072.1:0-16824 GCA_036557165.1 Bryobacteraceae bacterium | reverse complement strand
AAGCCCCCCCTCCACACGCCCGCGGGGCCATGCGAACACTCCCTGACGGCACGGAACCGCGCCGTGGTTGGATCGATCGCTACAGCCTGCCGTACTCTGCTTTAGCGCTCTTCAGGATCGGAACATCGGCGTCCGCGTTCTTCCAAAATGTCAGGAAAGCCTCATAGGCAGTTTTTGCCTTGGCGTTATCTCCCGATAAAGCAAACACTCTACCGAGCTGCAGGTGCGCCAGCACTCCGATGGGATCCGCGCCCACGATGCCACGATGATCGAGGATCTTCTGAAACTCGGCCGCCGCTTCCGAATACCGCCGCTCGGCCATGAACGCCTCGCCGCGAACGTAGGCCGAGTACAAACCGCCCAGATAAAAACTGTTGAAGTTGAGGCTTTTGGCGCCAGTTCATACTGCCGGGCGATTTCGAGGCGCTCCACGCTCTCCGCGGGCTTGCCCCGCTTCAGCGCGGCTAACGCGCGAAGAACCGGTACGTACGTAAACTTAACCGACGTATCCTCGGGGAAGCGTTTTTCCAGATCGCCGGCGAGCGCTTCCGATCGAGAAGAATCTCCCGAAAGAGCCAGCGCAAGACCGGCCGCGTACTCGACTTCCCGCCCATTGGAAAGGTCGATCGCCGCCCTGGAGGTCCTTTCCCCTTCGGCAGCGTTCCCGCAAGCCGCTTCCCAAACGGCTCTTGCGGCCCGGTAAATCGCGGCTGACTCGTAGTTCCCCTCTTGCGAGACTAGAGCTACGCCTCGGCTCGATGCCCGCCGCGCGGCCTGTAGCCGGCCCGAACGCGCCAGAGCGAGAGCCTCTGCGTGATCCATTAGGTGTTCCGCCCCATGCTTCCCTTTGGCCAGAGCCATCACCCGATCCATCTGGTCCTGGTCGCCCGTTAGCAATCCGATGTCGTATCGCATCACCCAATTCCGAGGAATCTCCAGTTTGTGTTCGGAAGCTCGCTCAAGGATGCTCTCGGACTCGGTGAAGCGGTCGAGGAAGAAATTGATGGACGCGAGATTGCCATACCCAAGCACAACGTCGGGATGCGTCGCAATAAACTTCTGCGATACCTCGGTCGCTCTTTCGAAGCGGCCTGTCCCCTGGGCGGAAAGGCCTCCCAGCAGATCGTGAGGGCTCGGCGGCTCGGCCTCGCGAGGATAGGTCTGAAGCCACAGCTCGAGCGTCTGGTAAGCCATTTCCAGATTTCCCGTCACTTGCCGGTCATAGAGAAAGTCGATAAAAAACTTCTCGCGGTCGCTGGCTCGATCGCGCAGTTGCCGGGCTTTTGTCGTGCTCTCCGCCGACAGTACGGACTCTCCGATATTGCTGTATTCGATTGACAAGTTCGCCCAGCCCATCGCGAATTGCGGATCGATCTCGACCGCGCGGCGGTAAAAAGGCATGGTCGCGGCAGGCCCAGCGGAAAACCTGAGCTTGTGTCCGGTAGTGTAAGCCTTTAAAGCCTCGAGAGAAGAAGTTTTGGCCTCCCACAGAGGCGCCGAGTGCTCCTCCACCATGGCGAGCGATTCGCCCACCCGGGTTCTGAACTGGCGGGCGATCTGGCTCAGAGTGTTGAGGACATCCTCACGCCTGGCCGCCTGCGCCTGATCCAGGATATTTCCGGCGTCGCAGGTCTTCGCTCGCAAGCCCACCACATATTGACTCCCGAGGCTCGTAATCGAACCATCCAGAATCGCGGCGCTGCCGGTGCGCACGCAGATTTCGCGCGCGATTTGAGACGTGAGCCGCGCATCTTTCGGCTGACCCATGAAAGCGAGCGTCTGCTGGACCTGCTGATCCCCAATCAGACTGAGGAACGGCGATTGTTCAAGTTCTACCGAGAGCCCCTGGCGCAGCGTGTCGTCAAACACCGGATCGCCGGTCTTGTTCTCGAAATCCGCGAGGACAATGGTGTCTTTATCGGTCAGCTTGGGTCTCGACGCGGAATGCGCAAGCGACCAGGTCGCTCCGCTCAAAACGGCGAATACGATTCCCGCCGCTATCCCCAGAGCGGCCGGCCTGTGCCTGTGGAGAAACTTGCGCGCGCGGTACACGCGGCTCGGCGGCGACGCCAGCACCGGGCGATGCTCCAGATGTCTCTGGATATCCGCCGCCAGGTCTGACACCGAGCGATACCGCCGCTCGCGCGCCTTCTCCAGCGCCTTCATCGCGATCGAGTTCAAGTCGCCATCCACCAGGCGGCGCAGCGAAACCGGATCGGTCTGGCGGCGGGCGGCAATGTCGCCCACAGCCCCGCCCATCGAGAGCAGCTTTCGCGGTAGCGGCGGCGCTTCGTCTTCGCGGATGATCCGCAGCATTTCCGCCAAACCCGCATTGCGCAGCGTGGCCGTGTCGAACGGTACGGCTCCGATTAGCAACTCGTACAGAAGCACACCGAGCGAATATACGTCGGAGGCCTCATCGATATCTCCCGTCATCGTGTCGGCCTGCTCAGGACTCGCGTACTCCGGCGTCCCGACGATCTGGCCGAACTGCGTGAGCAGCGTGTTTTCCACGGCCCATTTATCGGTGGCCTTCGCGATGCCGAAATCGATCACTTTAGGGACCGGCACGCCGTCCCGCTCCGTCACCAGTACATTCGACGGCTTCAGGTCGCGGTGGATGACGCCCTTCTGGTGCGCATGGTGGACCGCGCGGCAGACCGCGAGGAACAACACGAGCCGGTCCCCGGTGGTCATCCGCTTGTGATCGCAATACTCGGTAATCGGCGCGCCCTCGATGTACTCCATGACGAAGTACGGGCGCCCTTTGCCGGTCGCGCCGGCATCGAATATTTGCGCGATGTTCGGGTGATCCATCATCGCCAGCGCCTGGCGCTCGTTGTTGAAACGGGCCAGCACCTGGGAGGTGTCCATGCCAAGCTTCACAACTTTAAGGGCTACGCGCCTGCGAATCGGCTCAAGCTGCTCGGCGAGGTACACGCTGCCCATACCGCCCTCGCCCAGCGGCCGGACGATGCGGTACCGGTCGAAATCGTCGTCGCCGGGCGCCGCCGCCGCTGTGTCGATGGTCTGAGTGCCGGATTCGTCCGCGCCGATGGAACTCTCGAAAGCCCCCAGGACCAAACACTTCGGGCACAGCCCGGCGGGATTGCCGGAGCCCAATTGTTCTCCGCATTGAGGGCAGTTTGGCATCCGCACGAGAGCCGCAGGGCTTATTTTACGCCTTGGCTCAGAGGGCCGTCACCTCCAGCCCCGCGATTTCTTACTTAAGTACCAACATATTTGGCTCACCTTTAGAAATCGCTCGCAAGAGTCGATCCGATGATCGCGATTCGCGACCGTAGAGGGACATGTGCCTGTGAAGGCTGTACAATCGAAGCCGATGAGCGACACGCATCCGATGCTTCGATCCGTGTTGAAGAGCCAGTATCACGCCTCGCTGGCGATGCTCCGCGAAGCGATCGAGCGCTGCCCGCCGGAGGAGTGGTTGAGCACCGGCCACAAGAATGCGTTCTGGCAGCTGTCGTATCACACGCTGTTCTTCGCGCACTTGTATCTCCAGCGCGACGAAGCTGCGTTTAGGCTGTGGGAAAAGCATCGCGGCGAAGGCGACGGCATCAGCGGAGCGCCGTACACGCAAGCGCAGGTGCTCGAGTACTGGGAGTGCTGTGATCGGATGGTTGATGACGCCGTGGAGGCGTTGGATCTCGACCGCACCGAGAGTGGTTTCAGTTGGTATCGCATGTCCAAGCTGGAGCACCAGTTCGTCAATATCCGCCACATCCAACATCATGGAGCGCAACTGATCGACCGCGTCCGCTCGGCCGCCGGCATCGGGGTTCGCTGGGTAGCCGCTCGCTAGCCCGCAAACGGCGCGCCGGCGCCCTCAATCCGACCAAGCAAGCAGCCCGCGCGCGCTCCGTTTTGCGGGCTGTGACTCAAAAGCGGAATGGCGAGTCAAGGTAATTTATTGCCCCAGTCAGCGCGATGCCCTGCGGGCGCGTATCGTTCTGCTGCGCCCGGAGGGCCGCAAGGAGTCCGAGTGGCTCAGACGGCCATTGAGGAGTATCTGGCCGCCCGCAACGAAAATCTCAGGAGATATATATGGCGTGGGAAGGGAGAGGAGATTCTCCGTAAACTTGTACGGGCACGGGAAGCCCTCGCCGGGGTTATTAATAGCTAATTCGATGAGAGCACACTAGCCGGAGCTCTGACCGAACTGGCCGCACAATATCGCGAGAACGTCAGGGAGAAGATTGCGCCCCATTGCACCTCAGGCGATGAAAAAGCCGTGCGATTTTTTGTTCGCGCGGACCACTCATAAGCTGAGGATTCCAGCCGGAGTGGAGTCGGCCGAAGGGACCGCCCTGGGGTCCCGGACCCGATCCCCGGCCTGTGGCCCAGGCCGGGGAAATCCTTCCGGGGGAAAGGAGAGATTTATGATTAATTTCTTAATCACGATCTCCATCGTGATAGCCGTCACGATCACGGTGAGCGTCCGCATTAAGCGGAAGTAGCCGTACTTAAGTGGGCCGGGAAAAACCCGGCCCACCGATCCTCACCTGGAGTATACACCACGCCCCCACATCCGCAAATAGCCATTCCGATCAATAAGTCCTAGTACCTCCAGGCTCAATCAGCAGCGCGCCATCCCGCACCCGGATTCGCGGCCCGGAAGCCCCCGCACGCGCGCAGTCGGGTACATCGCGCCCGGCATAGTAATCGAGGCCGTACTGAAAAGCGCGCGAAACTGTCGCCGAGTCGATGCAAGCATCCGCCATCTCCTCGTGATGCAATTGCCAGAAGCTCCGCACCGAATCGCGCCGATCCAGAAGCGGAAGCGCCGCCAATTTCAAATATCCCGCGCCGAGCGCCGCCACCAGCGCCGCCGCGAGAATCGCCCGCTCGCGGAATCCGCGCCAAGCGATCCACCAAACGCCGGCCGCCACCGCCGCCACAATCAGGCCCGCGGGATTGAACCTCCAATGAACCTTAGTCGCGCCCATAAGGAACGCTTCAGGGAGCACGTTCGTAATGGTGGGCAACAGTGTCATCGCGAGAACGCAGGCGGCCAGCCACCATTCAAATCCGCCCGCCTTCTCAAGCGCGGCGGCCAATACAATGGCGAGCGCCGGCAGCAAAGGCAGGATATAAAACGGAAGCTTGTTCGGAACCATCGAGAAGAAAGCAAACCCGATGCACAACCAGATCGCGAGGAAACGCACGCGCGAATCTTCATAGAGCTTCCTTTGTGCGAGCGCCGCGGCTAAAGGCGTCCACGGAAACAATCCCACCAGCAGTATCGGAACGTAATACCAGAATGGCTGCCCGTGTTGAAGCGCCTCCGCGGAAAAGAGTCGCGCTACGTGCTGCTTCCAGAAAAAGTCGTTCCAGAATGCCGCGCCGTTCCGCCACAGGCACAGCAGATACCATGGCGCCGCGATCGAAACGGCGGCGGCGGGAATCGCCAGGCGCTTACCGCGCGCGACCAGCCACACGGGCACAAACAACGCCGCTGGCACGAAACCTTTTGCCAGGATCGCGATGCCCAGGAAAGCGCCGGCCAACCATCCGCTGGCTCGCCTCTTATCGAACAGCGCGATCAGCATCGCGGCCCCCAACGCGGCCGACATCGGCAGATCCGGAATTGCGGCGAAGCTCGCGGCCAGCCACCCCGCCGACCCCGCCAGGATCGCCGTCGCGGTCAACGCCAGATTGGGCGAAAATTCCCTTCGCAGCGTGCTGTAGAAGAACGCCAGAAAGCCCAGGCTAATCAGCGCCACCGGCAGCCGCGCCGCCCATTCGTCGCGGAAGCCCAACCGGATCGCCGACGCCGTCGTCCAATAAAGTAACGGCGGTTTCTCGAACCACGGCGAGCCGTTCAGCCGCGGCGTAACCCAATCTCCCGAACGCGCCATTTCCCGGCCGATGGATGCGTAGCGCGGCTCGTCGGGCCCCAGGAAACCGGCGCTCCCGAGTTCGGATACGTAAAGCAACACGAAGGGAATGGCCAACCACAGACGGGACAAATTTCAGTGTAGGATATGCCCTTTCCTGTTAGAATGATGGTCGAATCCATGCCAGTCGTTCTCACGCGCGCTTTGGTGGAGAGCCCTGTGGAGCCTCCGAGGAATAAGTTCACGCGTGGCGAACGGCGCCGTCTCGATGCAACCGGCCTGTTTAAGCTGAATCGCTTCGAATTGATCGATGGCGATTTCTACGGTAAGAACGGGCTAGCCACCGCTTTTGTCGAAGATTGAGCGACAATGAAAGGCAGATCCATGAAACTCCTCGCGTGCTCTCTCTTGTGCTTCACCGCCTTCGCGCAAACTGGTTTATCTCAAGCAAAGCCGGCCGCGCCGAAGGTCAACGTTCCCACCGTCGACAAAGTCAAGCTGGAGGCTTACCTGCGCTATCTGGAACTCTGGGTCCCGGATGTCAGCGTCAAGATCGAGGATCCGGCGCCCATGGCGGGCATGCCTGGATTCAACGAGGTCAAGGTCCATTTGTCCTACAAAACCGCCGCGATGGATCAGACGTACTATGTCTCTAACGATGGCCAGAAAGTTTTCAAGGGTGAGGTGTTCGATCTCGCGAAAAGCCCATTCCAGACCGCGCTCGATGCTCTGAAGACCGACCAGCAGCCGAGCTACAACGGTGGGGCCGACGCCAAGATCAAGCTCCTGGAATTCGGCGACTTCGAATGCCCCTTCTGCAAAGCCGAATCGACCACTCTTCGTCAGCAGATCGTCGCGAGTTTCCCGGGCAAGGTTCAGGTCTACTTCATGGATTTCCCTTTGGACTCGATCCACCCCTGGGCGCGTCCGGCGTCCATCGCAGGCCGCTGCATCCTGCGGCAAAGCTCCGATAGCTTCTGGAAGTATCACGACTGGATCTACGACGTGCAAAGCGACATTACCCCGGCAAACTACAACGCCAAGTTAATGGAGTGGGCCGGCAAGAACGGCGTCGATGCCGTGCAGCTCGGCCGCTGCGTGGACAGCAAGGCCACGGAAGCGGAAGTGAATCGCACGGTCGCCATGGGACGCGAGTTGGGCGTGGACGCCACGCCGACTCTGTATCTCAACGGCCGCAAGCTCGTGGATCAGATGGCGCAGTGGCAAACTCTGCAACAGTTGATCACGCTCGAGCTGGATCATCAGGCCAAAGCGGCGGAAGAGGCGGAAAAATGCTGTACGGTGGAAATCCCCCAAATCGGAAAGAAATAATGTGGCGCACGCTTCAGCGTGCAGCGGCGAACCTCAGTTCGCCGGTGGTCGTCCTTTCGATCTCCGCGCTGGCCTTCGCCGCGCCCGCGCCCATCGCATCTCAAGACTATCAGGCCGACGTAAACTACCTCGCCTCCCCCGCGCTGAAGGGCCGCTATACCGGCTCCCCGGAACTCGAAACCGCCGCCACCTACATCGCGAATCGATTCAAATCTTTCGGACTCAAACCCGCCGACGGCAAGAACTACGAACAGCCGTTCACCGTCACCATCAGCGCCCATCTTGGGCCGGACAATCGTCTGAAGGCGGATGATGGCGGGAAACAATCCGATCTCGTATCGGGCCGCGACTATATTCCGTTCAGTTTTTCGGCGTCGGGAAAATTATCCGGCGGAGTCGTCTTCGCCGGCTACGGCATCACCGCGACCGATCTGCACTACGACGATTACGCAGGTCTCGATGTTCGAGAAAAATTCGTCCTGATTTTGCGCCATGTGCCGCGGGAATTCGATAAAAAAAGCCCTTTCGACAACAGCTACTCGGCCCTGGCCCTGAAAGCTTCCAATGCCAAGCAGCACGGCGCGCGCGGAGTGATTTTGGTGAACGACGTCGCCGCGCATCCCACCGAGTCCGACAAGCTCCGGGATTTCGGGCGCACCGAGGGCCCGACCGATTCCGGCGTGGCGTTCGTGCAAGTGAAAGAGGATCTGGCCGATGCGTGGCTCAAAGCCGAAGGCCGCGATCTCCGCGAGATCGAAACCACGATTGATAAGGATCTGAGGCCGCAGTCGTTCGCGCTGACTAAGCTCAAAATCGACCTCGATGCCGATATCCGGCACGACTCCAAGACGGTGCACAACGTCACGGCTTATTGGCCGGGAGAAACTAGCGAATACGTCGTCATCGGCGCGCATTACGACCACCTGGGTTTGGGCGACGAGAATTCGCTTGCGCCTTCGCAGATCGGGACGATTCATCCGGGCGCCGACGACAACGCTTCGGGCACCGCCGGCGTCATGGAATTAGCGCGCTGGTTCTCTCAGGAACCCAAACAAAAACGAGGAATTTTGTTTTTGACCTTCGCGGGCGAGGAAGAAGGGCTTTTGGGCAGCGAATACTACGTAAACCACCCGATCTTGCCGCTGAAAGACGCCGTCGCCATGATCAACATGGATATGATCGGCCGCATCCGCGAAGGCAAAGTATACGTGAACGGAACCGGAACCGGATCGACCCTGGCGAAGCTGGTCGAAGATCTTCCGGCGCCCCAGGGACTGCATTTCGATCTTTCCGAGAAGCTCGGCTACGGCGGCAGCGATCACATGTCGTTCACGTTGAAGCAGGTGCCGGTGCTGTTTTTCTTCTCGGGGTTGCACGGCGATTATCACAAGCCGAGCGACACGCCGGATAAAATCAACGGCCCTGACGCAGTGAAACTGCTGGGCTATGTGGCCCAAGTCGCTCTGAAGCTCGAGGAGGACTCCGGCCGGCCGAAATTCGTGCGCCTTTCCGAGCCCCAGACCTCTACTACCGGCGCTAGCGGCGGCGGCTCGGGCTACGGGCCTAATTTCGGAAGCATCCCGGATTTCGACGAGCCTCCCAAGGGCGTCCGGTTCGCCGATGTGCGCGATGGCACTCCCGCCGCGGCGGCGGGGCTGAAAGCCGGCGACATTCTGATCGAATTCGACGGGAAAGAAATCGGCAATCTGTACGATTTCACGTACGCCCTGCGAGCCCATAAGCCAGGCGATCTGGTGATAGTAAAGGTTTTAAGGGGTAAGCAGACAATTGAAGCTAAAGTACTGCTTACAGAACGCCGATAAGCTGGCATACTTTGGCTAGTATGCCATCCCACCCATCGCTTGACGGACCGCCCGGCGTGCAGCCCGCCATAAAGGGCCGGATGCTTCCGCCTTTGATTCTTCATCCGTTCGCCACAACCGGCGGCCCGGATAAATTGATCGAAAGCTCGCGGGCCAGCCTGATGCTGCAAGGCCTATTGCCCTCTGGCGACCGCAGCACCGAGGACCTGGACCGGATTCTACTCGAAGGACGCTATTCCGAGGTTTTGATGCTGTTTTATGTCGCCAAGGACCTGCTGCGCTGGATCGATCAATGCCTGGAATGCGTCGCGCGCGAATCGGAGCTAAGCCTAAAAGGCATCCGCTATCAGAGCTTTGCGGCTTTATTGATTGATCAAACGCCGCCCGCGGTGCAGCGCAAGCTGCGGCGCTGGGGCGTGGCGGACTACCGCTCTATCTTTAGTCGGGCGCTCGGGTTAAGCGCGGTCTTTGCGGGACCGCCGGAGCGCTCTTCGCTCTCCGACGATTTCGTCCGGAACTACTACCGCTATGCCGATCAACTCTTCACCTGGAGGCAGAAGCAGGGGACCTTCTTCGGTATCGAGAACATGGGCTTCGATTTCGAGATCTTCGCTTCCGGCGAATACGCCCGCCTGCTGGAACAAGAGTGGGCGGAGTCGTAGGCGGCAACGGCCTTGTGAACCTTGCAATCGTCGGCGGCGGGAGCTGGGGGACGGCGCTGGCCATCGTTCTCTCGCCCCGTTTTGAACGAATCCGGCTATGGGTTTACGAACCGGAACTGGTGGCGCGAATCGCGACTACGCGCGAAAACGACGTTTATCTTCCGGGGCTTCGCCTTCCAGACAACGTCTCCGCCGGCGGCGACATTCCGTGGGCCTTGGAAGGCGCGGATATCGTCCTCGGAGTCATGCCGTCCCACCACGCTCGGGGACTTTATGCCGCAATCCGCCCGTATCTCAGTCCATCCAGGATCATTGTGAGCGCGACCAAAGGTTTGGAAAAGTCGTCGCTTCTCCGGATTTCCGAGGTCATCCAACAGACAGCTCCGGCTCCTGTCGCGGTCCTCTCGGGCCCAACGTTCGCGCGCGAGATCGCGCGCGGCGAACCGGCCGCGGTAGTGATCGCCTCCACTGATCCCGCGGTGGCGCAACGGGTCCAACAAGCTTTTTCCGGCCCAACCTTCCGGCTCTACACCAATTCCGATCCGCTCGGCGTTGAGTTAGGCGCCGCGCTCAAAAACGTGGTGGCGATCGCCGCGGGAGTGTGCAAAGGACTGTGCCTGGGCAATAACACGCTCGCGGCGCTGATCACGCGCGGGCTCGCCGAAATCACCCGTCTGGCCGTCGCCATGGGCGCGCAGCCGCGGACTTTGGCGGGGCTGGCGGGGCTCGGCGATCTAGTGCTCACATGCAGCGGCGATCTTAGCCGCAACCGGATGGTAGGGTTGGAGTTGGCGAAAGGGAAGGGGCTCGCCGAGATCGTGGGCTCGATGAAAATGGTGGCGGAAGGCGTCGAAACATGCGACGCAGCGGTGCATTTAGGGGCGAAATTCAGCGTCGAATTGCCCATTATCGAGCAAATGCACGCCGTTCTGCAGGGAAATAAATCTCCCGCTCAAGCGATTCAAACCTTGATGGAGAGGTCGCTGAAAGGCGAGTGATGGCGCAACCTTGGGCTAGTTCGAGGGTTAACAGAAATATGGAGGCAGTTGCCGCCCTGGAACGCGACGCCGAATTGATGGTGCGTGTCCGCGAGGGGGACGACGCCAGCTTCGCCCTTCTCCTGGAAAGGCATCGCGGCCCGACGGTCAATTTCCTTTATAGAATGGTGCAGAATAAGGCAGTTGCGGAGGAGTTGGCACAGGAGGTTTTTTTGCGGGTCTACCGGAGCCGCGAAACCTACGAGCCGACAGCCAAGTTCACCACCTGGCTGTTCCGGATCGCGACGCGCTTGGCGCTGAACGCGATTCGCGATGGAAAGAAGTGGAAGGGGCAGGAAAGCCTCAATCGGGAACTGCTCGAAGGCGTCGCGCGCCAGATGGCGGACCGGCAGCCGACGGTCGAGCAAGAATTAGTTCAAGAAGTGAAGATAACGGAAATCCGCCAGGCAATCGAAGCGCTACCGGAGAAGCAGCGCGCGGCTGTGCTGATGCACAAATACGAAGGACTGGAATACACACAGATCGCGGGCGCTTTGCGGTGTTCGGAATCGGCAGTGAAGTCGTTGCTATTTCGAGCCTATGAGACGTTGCGGCTGCGCTTGGCGCACATGGCGGGATAGGACCGCCGATTGCGGCGGCCCAGGCGCGCTGCTGAGTTTTTACACGAGGAAAAGATGGCCTGCTTACAATACGATCCACAGGGCGCGGAGATCCTGATGGATTACTGCGCCGGAAAGCTCGACGGCACTCGATCCGCCGAGTTGGAAGCTCACATCGAGGAATGTTTTTCCTGTAAAGAAGCCGTGGACGGTCAGCGCAGGCTTTGGGAGACGCTCGATGCGTGGAAGCCAGTGGAGGTTTCTCCTGGTTTCGACGCGACACTCTACAGTCGGATTGCCGCGGAGGCGGAACGGCCATGGTGGCGCCGCGCCCTGTGGAAGCCTCTCATCCCGGTGGCCGCCGCGGGTGTGCTGGCGCTGGCGCTGGTCCGGATGCCGCCATCGCCGCCCGCTCCCGTAAAGACTCCGGTTGCTTCGAGCGATAGGATCGACTTGCAGCAGGTGGAGCAGGCGCTCGACGACATGGACATGTTAACCCCAGTGGGGCAAACCTCGTCTAGCCGGTTGTAGACCGGCTCGCTCTCATTTCAATTCATGCGCGCGGCTCTTATCTGTGGAATAGCGTTGTTCCTTTGCATCGCGGAAGCGGGCGCGGCGCAAGGAAAGAACAAGCCTGTCGCCAAGGCCGCCAAACAGGCCGCGAAAGCGGCGAAACAAGCTACACAGGCTAAGCAGGCTCCCCGGTCCATTCCCAGCAAGCAGGTTGAGCGGCTTCAGAAAATGACGCCTGAGGAACGCGAAAAGGCTCTGGAGAATTTACCTCCCGAGCGGCGCCGGCAGGTGGAAAACCAACTCGAACGATTGAACCAACTCAGCTCGGAGCAGCGCCAAGAGCTCGATCGCCGCTATGAAACGCTTCAAACCTTCGCCCCGGCGCGGCAAAGAGCCGTCAGGCAGGAGTTGCAAAGCCTGCGAAGCATGCCCGTCGCCGAGCGGCGGGCGCGCCTACACAGCGAAGAGTTCGGCGAGGAATTTTCGCGTGAAGAGCAAGACCTGATTCGGGGCGTCTTCCCCGGCGCGGCCAAGTAAAAGCCAGGAAGAGAGCGGGCGCACCTTCGCGGGCCTTACGCCCGGCTTTCAATCCCCGCTTCCCATTGACACGGTCAAAGCTGTGATATAGGCTGACTCTGTTATTTGACGGGTGACGAGCGCTTCGACAAGCGGTTAGGGGATTGACCGCCGCATTTAGTAATCATCGGGACTTCTCTTAATTTTCTGGAGGCTTCCCATGCGCTTCTTGTCGATCGCGGTTTGTTTGGTCGCGGTTGGGTTCGCCGTTTTCGCTCAAAGCGATCGCGGCACGATTACAGGAACTGTTTCCGATCCGGCCGGCGCGGTGGTCGCCGCCGCCGCAATCGAGGCGAGGAATGTAGCCACCGGCGCCGTCTATCCGGTGGAGAGCTCGGCGACGGGCAACTACACCATCGCTCAATTGCCCGCGGGAGGCTACGATCTCACCGTCACCGTGATGGGCTTCAAGAAGTTCGTCCGCACGGGGCTTACCGTTGAAGTCGCGGGAACGGTGCGTGTGGACGCGACGCTGGAAGTCGGCTCGGCCACGGAGAGCGTGACGGTGGTGGAGGCCGCGCCGCTGCTCAAAACCGAAGGTGGCGAAGTCAGCTACAACGTTTCCACCAGCACGCTGAACGAGCTCCCCATCCTCACGCTCGCCGGTTCGGCCAATACTCAATCGAATCCCAGCGGCCTGGGCAACATCCGGAATCCGCTCTCCGCGGTTCAGCTTTTGCCGGGCGCGCGGATTTCGACGGATTACATTTTGCGGGTGAACGGGATGCCGTCGAGCTCGCAGTCCATCAACCTGGAAGGGCAGGACGCGACCAACGGCTTCTACAAATCGCGAACGCAGATCAACCAGGCGGGCGTGGAGGCGATTCAGGAGGTCGCCATCCAGACCAGCAACTTCGCTGCCGAGTACGGGCAGGCGGGAGGCGGCTACTTCAATTACACGATGAAATCGGGATCGAATCAGCTCCATGGAAGCGCCTTCGATTACTTCGTGAACGAGGCGCTGAACGCCGGGACGCCGTTCACGAACGCGGGCGCGGTGAATCCCGCCAAGGCCGGGCAGCATATTCGCAATCCGATACGCCAAAACGATTACGGCTTTACGCTGGGCGGCCCGATTTTCATCCCCAAGCTCTACAACGGACACGACAAGAGCTTTTTCTTTTTCAGCTTCGAGCAGTACCGTCAAAGCACGGTCACCACGAATACCGTCGGCATTGTGCCGAGCGCGGCGCAACGCGGCGGGGATTTCAGCGCCGCCCTCACCGCGACAGGGACGCAAGTTTGCAACGGGCCAGATCCGCTGGGCCAACCGGTTTGCCTCAACGAGATCTTCGATCCCAACACGCAGCAGATCGTGAGTGGAAGCGTAGTTCGCAGTCCATTTCCGAACAATAAAATTCCGTTGGCGCGGATGGATCCCACGGCGGCGATCGTGCAAGGCCTGGTCCCGCTGCCCAACTCGCCCGGGCTGACGAACTACACCGCGCCGGGTTATTCGAATTTCCGGCACACGACAATTCCCTCGTTCAAGATCGATCAAATTATCAACACCAAGATGAAGCTCTCGGGATATTATTCGGCGACGGACACCAACTCGCCGCAGAACAACGGCTTCCCGCAGCCGTTCAGCACCCTGCAGTCGGAGCGCTATTTGGCGCAGACGATCCGCCTCAATCTGGATGAGACGCTAACGCCGACTTTGCTGCTGCACTTCGGCGCGGGTCTCTTGCACTTCAATTATCCGCAAAACGGCCCCACATACGATCAAGCCGCAAGTAACCTGTTTCCGCAAGGCACGCCCTATCCGGCGCAAAACTTCATTTATTTGTCGGGCATGTTCAGCGCGCTCGGAGGCGGCTGGAACGGCGGAGGCCCGTATCCAACCAACACCAGCACCGGGTATTTCTTCAACGCGCCCTCTCAAAAAGACATCAAGCCGACGTTTAATACGACGGCAACTTGGGTGAAAGGGAATCACACGTTCAAGCTGGGAGCGACGGCGCTGTTTGAAGGTCTGCCGACGGTCACCACCGGGCGCGCGCAGGGGGAATACGAATTCTCTCCGGTGGAGACCAGCGATCCCTGGCAATTCGGCTTGCCGTTCACGACTACCGCGAGCAGCGGATTCGGCTACGCCAGCTTCTTCCTCGGATTGGCGGACGGGAACCAGATTGGCCGCGTCGCCGATTTGCGCCTGGGCTATCACTCCTATGGACTCTACCTTCAGGACAGTTGGAAAGTCACACGCAAGCTGACTTTCGATTACGGCCTCCGCTGGGACTACGCGAACCTCTGGACGGAAGAGCACGGACGGATGCAAAGCGCCGGATTCAACATTCCGAACCCGACGGTGGGCGGCCGGATCGGCGCTCCGGAATACGAGGCCACTTGCCATTGCAGCTTCGCCACCGCCTATCCCCTCTCGATCGGCCCTCATTTGGGAGTGGCGTATCAGATCACGCCCAAGACCGTGTTCCGCGCGGGAGGCGCGATCACCTATGGATCGCAAGCCGACGACGCCGGAGTGAATCACTCCGCCGCGGACTATCTTTCGCTGGGAACCCCGGCCTACGGGGCGCCCGCTTCTATTCTGAAATATGGAGACACGTACGCGCCGGGAAACGTTCTGGGGAATCCGGTGCTCACGTGGCCGAATTCGTTTTTGCAAACGCCGTACTCGCCGGCTCCGACGGCCTCGGGCGTGATCCCGCCGGCCGCGCCGTTCATCTCCATCGCCCGGAACGCGGGGCGACTGCCGCGAATTTTTCAATGGAGCATCGGATTCCAGCAAGAGGTCACGCGCAACCTGGTGGTTGAGGCCGCTTACGTGGGCAATCGCGGCGCGTGGTGGGTGGCCCCGGAAAGCTCCGGCCTGAATTACAACGCGCTCACGCCGCAGGGACTGCGATCGCAGTACGGGATCGACGTCACCAATCCGGCCGACGCCAAGCTGCTCAATACGCCGGTTAATTCGCCGCTGGTGGTGGCGCGGTTTCCCGGGCTGGCAAATCCCAATAGCGTCTATCCGGGATTTCCGGCCACTCAAACGCTGGGCCAATCCCTGCGGCCCTATCCGCAGTGGTTGGGGATCCCGCCGTTCCTGGGGCCGCCCATGGGCGATACCTGGTTCGATTCGCTCCAGGTCAAGTTGACCAAGCGGTTCTCTCACGGCCTAACGGCGCAAGGCGCGTATACCTGGGAAAAGGAACTCACCGACGGCACCAACTCCAACACCTCGTACCTCACGCCTTCGCCTCCGCTCATCAACGACGTGTTCAATTACGGGTTGAACAAGGAGATTTCGGGTTTCAGCCTGCCGCAGGAGATGGTGATTTCGTTCAGCTACACGACGCCAAAGTGGGAGGCTGGTGGCACAGGATTCAAGGCTCTATCATGGGCGGCGCGCGACTGGTCGATCAGCGGAGTGCTTCGTTATCAGAGCGGCCAGATTCTGCAAAGTCCGGATTCCGCCAACGGATTCCTGGCGAACTTGCAGCGAGGACCGACGAACAATCCCGCCATCTGGGGCGGTGGCTACACGTTCCTCAATCGCGTGCCGGGTCAGCCTTTGCTCCTGGTGGATCCGAATTCGAAATTCGACCCGACGACGCAACTCGTTCTGAATCCCAAGGCATGGGTGGAGCCGCCGTACGGCACATTCGGCGCGTCGGCGCCTTACTTTAACGACTTCCGCTGGCAGCGGCAGCCCGCGGAGAGCCTGGCGCTCGCGCGGACTTTCCGTGTGAAAGAAAGAGCGTCGTTTACGATCCGGGCGGAATTTCAGAACATCTTCAATCGCCTGTTTTACTCGCTGCCGAGCGACAGCGGCTCGACGACGATCACTTCGCCCACGGGCCACGCGAACAGCTTCGGAGGCGTCTCCGGTCTGCTGTCTTCCGGCTTTGGATTTGTGCCGTGGGTCAACGGCGCCGGGTCGCAGCCGCGGTCGGGGCAGTTAGTGGCGCGATTTACGTTCTGAGACTGCATCGGGCCGGGCCGGCGCTTACCTGCGCTGCGCCCCTGGGCTTCGGATTTCGCTTGGAGCTTGGGGTGCGCGACATAAAAGTGGGGCGGACCCCCTGGTCCGCAGCCGGCCCCCAGGCTGGCTCATCTAGCTTGAGATTCACTGAGAATTCCGAAACCGCTTACGCACCACCTCTGGTGAAACCGCTTACGCACCACCTCTGGTGAAACCGCTTACGCACCACCTCTGGTGAAACCGCTTACGCACCACCTCTGGTAATGTATTCCCATCGCCGGCTACCACACCTCTGGAAGCCGGAGCACCCCGTTTTCATCACATGGCGGCTGCACGGAAGTCTGCCTCCCCACCGGTTTTTCGCAGGGGGAAGGGTGCCGTCCGGACAAGCCTTTGCTGCGTTGGATCGCTTGTTGGACGAGGCGCGGACAGGTCCGTTTCACCTTCGCCAGCCGGCGCTGGCGGACATGACGGTCGAAGCTCTCCGATACAACGCGGAGGTCCTCAGGCATTATGATCTGCA
>DATBIA010000071.1:0-11547 GCA_036557165.1 Bryobacteraceae bacterium | reverse complement strand
CGCTGCCCAAAGTCTCGGCCAACTTCAGCAGGCCCACTTTGTTCTTGATCACCTTCTGTTGCGTGTTCATCTGAAATTCTCCTGTCCGGACTATCCGGACCAGTCTATCGAAAATGTCAGATCAAGTAATGGCTACTGCAGCTGAATTGTTTTGCCGACCGCGTCCGGATCGCCGCCAAATTGCGATTCCCAGAGTCCGTAGCCCAAAACTGCGACATTGCTATTGCTGGGTTGCTCCTCTCCTTTGGAAAATCCGCGCCCAAGCATGGGCGCCACGCCCAGAACGGAAAAGAAATTCGGCGAAACTTCCTCGAGATCTACCTGTTCCGGTTGAATGCCACCAGTGAGAACCATCGACCGTTCTGAAAAGGCGGCCATACCCGAGAAGGAATGATTTTGCTCCTCCCAATCCAAGTAATCGGGACCGGAAACGGGAAAACGCGCGATTCCATCTGTGGGATCGTTTCCCCAAACCATGACGAGCGAAGATGGGTTCCGGAAAGGGAGCGGTCTCAGGAGTGCCGCATTCACAACTGAGAACATCGCAGTATTCGCGCCGATCCCGATGGCCAGAGTGAGAATCGCCACGACGGTGAAGCCCGGACTACGGCGCAGTTGGCGCAGAGCGAAGCGGGAGGCCGGCAAGAGCGATTTCATCTCACATAAATCTTACGACTGCGGCAAATCGCACCGCTATGGCATGCTGCAACCGTCCTTCAAGTGAAGTTCAGGTGATTCATTTAAGGCGAGCGGCACTCATCACTTCACAACGATAGGTACGGAAGCCACATGGTTCTCCCACGCCAACTCCAGCTTCACTTTGTTTCCGCCCAAATTGGTGAACGTGTATTTCATCGTCTCGACCTTCGAGGACGGCTTGCTCATGGTCATCTTCACCCGTCCCAGGTCCAACCGCGCGTTGTATTCCAGGCCCCACTGGCCCGTTTCCTTGCTGACGATCAGCTCCCAGGCGTTCGGATCCTTTACCCAGGCGTAGAGAGTGTAGTTGCCTTTGGGAACGTTCAAGCCGCCGATATCCAGATCTGCGTCGGTGTGGAATGAAGTCGCGGAATTGGCGCCCGCGCGCCATGCGGGATAAGTGGGATCTCGCGACAGTAGGCCGCCATCGCCGAAAATCTGTCTTCCGCGCACTGACGGGGCGGAATATCGGATCGTCAGATTCTTGCCTCCCACATTGATGGAGGCCTGGGCCGGGGGACTCGATTGCGCGTAACCAAGCGCGGCGGCGAGCGCGAGCAAGGAGAAACACATCGCAGCTCTGGTTTTGGTGAACTTTGAAATCGCTCGTTCCGGGCCGGAAAGTGATGCCATAGTCTCTAGTACATCGTACAAGACGGACCGGATCGACTTGATTATTTCAGCCGTATGTACGCGAAACAGGACTCGACCATGAACCTGGCGTCGCGTTCCCGTTCCACATCGTCGATCCAATGGCCTGAACGGATTCGCGATGGACACTCAAGCGGTCGCCACCATCGCTCTGGACGCCGGCGAACGCTCAGACAATGTACTATCGCTTCCGATACCAACCCACGGCCTCGTGGTTGTATTGCACATCAGTCAAGCCGGCCTGCCGCATCGACCCGCCGGGAACTTCAGGCAACCGATCGTTGGTCAGCAAGAGACCGCCATGCTTCAGCATGGCGCCGGCATTTTCCAGCGCGAGCGACCGCTCGAACGCGTCGTAATAGATGAAGATGTTGGTGCCCACTATTAGGTCGAACCGGTCCGCTTCGTCCATATTGACGCGCTCGAGAACGATATTGAGGTCCACAGGCTGACAGGTGAGCACCACGTCGGGACGGACTCGCACGGCTCGCGTTTCCAAGGCTTGCCCGCCGTTGATTGAGTGAAAGATCTCCGGGGGCCGGAT
The DNA here is from genome assembly GCA_036557165.1 of Bryobacteraceae bacterium. Classification (GTDB taxonomy): domain Bacteria; phylum Acidobacteriota; class Terriglobia; order Bryobacterales; family Bryobacteraceae; genus Palsa-187. The sequence goes on along the minus strand of DATBIA010000071.1, from coordinate 9,653 downwards.
CGGCGGCACCTCGTTGCCTACCCGGTCGCCTAGCGAATGCCAATAGGAGATGAGCTCGGCCGGCCACGGATGCGCGATCTCGCGCGGCAACTGGATGACATAACCCGTGTTCATCCTGGCGCGCTCGCGAGCGCGCTGGATATGGTCGATCACTCTGGAACTGATGTCGAAAATCGACATGGATACGGCATTGGATTTGGCCAGCCCCAGCCGGAGAAGCGAATCGTACAGCGCAAAAGGTTGCAGAGTCTGCTGTGGATAGTAGTCGTAGCTGAATGCCTCGTTCTTGTCGCTAAAGTCGAGGCCCGGCCCGATCACGGCAACGCGAGCCACCTGGCCTTCGCGCAGCGCGCCGCGATTTTTCAGATCGCGCAACGCTTGTTCGATCGAGAAATTGGGAAAAATGCTGGTATCGAGCGAGACCCCACGATCGCGCAACAGCCCCGGCCGCCAGTTAAAGATCGCCGCGGGATCGGGAGTCCCATCCGGCTGAGTAAGGCGCTTGGCTTCCTCGCCGCGGTTCGCCAGGATCGCCATCTCCCGAATGACTCGCTGGAGATTGTTATAGATGAACACGCCCGTCGCGCCGGAGTCGCTCGGATCGATTCCCTGGCTGCGTAGAAGACCATTCAAAAAGGCGAGGCGCTCATTGTCTCCAGGACTTCGCAGACCCGCGACCAAATAGCCGACCCGGGCCCGTAGGGTCCCAGCTCTTGACGCCGCCGCGAGGTCTTCCACTTTGATCCGAGGCTGCTTCGTGAAGGAGGTCCCATATAACAGAAGATTCACCATCGAGTCCAGATCGCCCTGGCGAAGACGCGCTCGAATGGCTTTGTCCTCTCGCCGGCTCCAGGCCTTCCACTTGGCCTCGTTGGGGTTTCGAAGATCGGCAGTCAGCAGACCGCGCGACTGCTCCAAGACCGGTTTCGCGCTCGCATAGGAGATAAAGGCCCGGTCCGCCGCGAGCATGATCGGAGCTAGACAGCAGACCAGCGAAAAAATTAACAGAATGCGCGAGAGCCGCATTTTTCTTCAGGTTTTCTTCAGGCCAAAGATATCACAGGGAGGTTAGGCGGACGGCACGCCAGCGTGAACCAAAGCGTCGAAACACGTGGGGCGTGTCCAGACCGGCGAGCGCAGAAGCTTGCGCATTTGGGCGGATCTCAACTTTACTTGAGGCGCCTCGCGATTGGGCTATTTGGTCCCTGCGCTTTTTAGTGGACGCCTCCTTGACACCCCCGAACCGGCTTTGTATGATTTTATCCGAATCGAGTCGGCTCCAGGCGGAGGTCAGATTGGCTGCCCGGAAGAGGTCTATGCGCGATTCGAAGAGCAAGCCGGCTGCTGTAGAAGTGCGGTTAGGTACAAGAAAAAAATCTCAAGCTTCCCTTAGCTGCGGAGAAGGAGCGAAAGAGTGACAAAGAAACCTACCTTGATCAAGTTCACGGCGCTGTGCGCCTTTGTTCTGCTGGCTGTTGTGTACGCTACCGCCGCCCGGACGAAACTCGGATATTCGGTGCTTCCTGACGGACGTGGCGGCGCCAACGTCGAATCCGTCGCTTATACGGACGAGATGGGCTTTGACAAAACACGTTCTTTGGAAGCTTTCAAAACCACTCTTTATCCGCTGCTTCGCGCCAACTGTTCAGGGTGCCATAGCACGGAAAACAAAACCGGCAGCGGGGCACAGGCGCCGCTTCATGCGGACGTCAATGTGAATCTAGCCCATGAATACGCGCTGACTCGTGTGAACTTCCGGGATCCCGCAAATTCCAAGTTCGTGGTTCGAATGGCCATCGACCGCCACCATTGTTTTGCTGCAAACTGCGGAGTAGCCGCGGAGCAGATGTTGGCGGCGGTGACGGCTTGGCGCGACAAGATTTCCGACATGATCCCCCCGGAGCCTCGAGGCGTCGACGCGAACGCGAAGATCACGGAAGAACAGGTTTTGAACTGGATCGAGGCTGACAAAGCTAAGACTCCGGCGGCGGACCGTGAGTTCATTAAGTACACTTCGTTCCATGTGCTCCACAACGCGGGTGTAAGCCCACAGTATGTGAATGAGGCTCGTGCGGGTCTGTCCAAGGCATTGAATGGCGCGGCTCGATGGGCTCCGCGGATCGTAAATCCCGTGGATGTGAACGGAAAGGGCATTGTCTATCGGTTTGACATTCGCGACTACTGGGGATACACGCTCATTGACACCTCGGCCCCGGACTGGGATCTCTTTAATACCCTATCCGACGATGACATCGGCTTTGCTAATGGAAAAGTGGATCGGAATGGCAAGCCGCCACTCTCGGTATTCGAGAACTTCCTGGTGCAACAGAACAAGCTGAAGCCGGAAGTTACCCGCGACGACAAGTTCGCCCGGATCGCTTGGGCCCGGGTACTCAGAGGGAACGTGGAAGCTGCGACTTCCGAACCATCTTCCCCGCCAAATATCGACGGATTCGTCGGAACCAGGAAAATCGCCGGCAACAAGCGGGAGTACGTCGACCCAGCAGACCTCAAATATGTAGAAGCGGCCCAGTTGACTTATACGCTTACTCGGCCGGATGTCTACAACGCCATCCTGGCGGTCCCGGGTTACTTCTGGATGTTCGAGCGAGAGCTGGGCGTGGACAAATCGAAGGGGATGGACTCTTACGATTACATGGTCACCCGTAAGGCGATTACGATCGATTCACGTTTCTTCTATCGCGCTTCGACGCCGACTGGCTACTATTGGAAGACGTTTGACATCTTCACCCAGGGCGATGGCGATATTGACAAACAATATGCCGCGGGAAAGGTGAGCCATCCGATGTGGCAGCAACCGATCCCGAAATTTATTAAGGAGCAAGGCGGCACCACGCCCGAAGACCTTACGTACGTGGCTATGTTACCGCTCGGCAGCTACGCCCAGGGCAAGTACACCGGACAAGCCGGCGGTCAGGCGTCGGCCGAGGAAGTGATCTGGAGTCTGCCCAACGGGCTTCAAGCATACGCGATATTCGGCGCTTGGGCTCAGCGCCGTGTCGATGCGTTCACTCAGATCGTTCGCGATCCGAGAATTCAAAGGTACGTAAGCGACAGGACGAATGCCGACCTGACCGGCACCGGTAGAATCGGTGGCGTCACGGACCAGCGCTTAGGCGTGGCGAGTTGCGCCGGCTGCCACACCGATGGAATGAAACGCAGCAACAACAACCTCAGGGATTGGCTTGATGAAGGCGGCGCAGAGATCCCGAAAGGCGAGAACGGCGCCGGAGCTTGGATACATGATGAAGCGACGGTGAAGCGGGTTCGCGAACTCTATAAGCCGTCCTCGGAAATGCGGCCCATTATGGAAAATGATCGCCGCATTTTCTTAACCGCAATGGCCAAGATCGACGAGGGCATGATCCTCGGCGTAGACAAGAACAATTATGTCGAGCCCATCGTTTGGACCACGGAGTGGGCCCAGAAGCACTATAAGTATCCAGTTGCACGCTCGAACTAACCTCTGATTCCTTTCCTTCGGATTCCCAGGGTTTGGGGCACCCTGGGAAGTCCTTGACCTGCCCTCGACTTTTCGAACCTTTCGTCCCTACAAGACTTTTCCCGCAGTGGCGAGTATGCGTTTCGAGCAGCTTCGCCCGCCTTTACCCCAGCAGGCATTTGGTGTAGATTGCTGATGTGGCTAATTGCACGTGCCGGGGAGCGAATCCAAATTGCTTTAGGTGCGGAGGCAGCGGGTACACACGGAGCATTTCAGATTCAGGCCGAACCCACATCTCCGAATACATCGAGAAGCCCTTTGTGGGGTTACGAAGGGCTAAACGGCGGACCGTGCATCTTGTTCGTGACGGCGTTGCATGCCCGGGCTGCGGTGTTTCCGTGGGCCGCAGCCGATTGTCAAAGCACCTCCGCGACAAATGTCCAAGAAACAGGCAGCATGAACTTAGTTCCGTGACAGAAGTGGCCCTGCAGCGGTACGCGGTGCCTGCGCCTCATCCAAAACCCGAAGCGAACGAGGAAATCTCGCCAATAGCACAGGTTCACACAAAGGAACAACCCGTGTCCACGACTTGCCCGCATTGCAACTGCACGTTGCGGGCGGGTAGGCTTGACAGCCATCGGCAAAATAGGTGCCCCCGGAATCCGGCGGTTAGGGCTAGAAGGCTGAGATTGAAGAGGGCTAATAAAGCTAGAGAACGCCACGAAAGACAACTCTCAGCTTCGCAGAAAGCGCTCTCGGCCTGGCCGGTTAGCGGCCGTCCTGTACAGGGCGGTCTTCCAGGTCTTGGCAAGAGACGCTAACCGCGAGTTTCCCGTTCCGCACAGAAGATTCAGCAATCGGGAGATCCCAGCGACTTCGAGCAAAGCATCCACAATATTTAGTTTGCGGATACTTTGGCGACCTGCGGCTGGGTCGAGGCGTGATGACACGGCCAGAAGGTAACATGGGTCTTCCCGTCATTCGAACTTTGCATTAATGTCGCGCATCATGCGAGCCTTCACCTTTTGGGGCTTGGTATCGAGGGAGAGGTCGTTCAGATCGTGGCAGTATGTACAGCCGACTCCGAGCGCGAAAGTAATGTTCTGAGTCCCCGAAGACCATGGTTTTCCAACAACCCCTCGGTGGTAGGGTGTCGATTCTACGGCGCGAACCTGACAGTCAACTTATCGCCAGCCTGACTGGCTTGCCCACGCGGCTAAGCATCTCCACCAGCGTATCGATCGTGAACTTTGCGGTCTTCTTGTTAACTACATCGGAGACGCGCGGCCGCGATACCATTAGGACCTCTGCGGCTTCGGATTGTTTCAGGTGGTGTTCGGCAATCCAGGCCGACAGCTCTTCCATCAGTTGCTGCTTCAGCAGGCGGGCATTGTCAATCTGCCTTCGGGATGCGGCGTGCAGACGCTTGGCTTCGTTCGGCGGAAAACCGAGTTCGAGAAAGATATTTACGCCGGGCTTGGTAACGTGCCGGATTTTGGTATCAACTTTCATTTCCTCTCCTTCCCCGCGCGCGCAACGGCTCGATAGCGTGCGGCGGCAATAGCCTTGTCTTGGTTGCTGGTCGCCTGAGCCTTTTTCTGGAAGCAGTGCAGCACGTAGATGGCTTCCTCGAACTTGGCGACGTACATTATGCGGAAGACTCCGCTCAGGTCCCGAATGCGAATCTCCCTTGTGCCGGCGCCCACATCGTCGAACGGCTTCCAGTCGGTCGGCTCAAGCCCGGCCTGGACCTTCCCCAACTGGAAACCCGCTTCCCTGCGAGCGTCCTTCGGAAAAGCCAATAGATCGTCGTATGCAGAGCCTACCCAGCGGATCTGCTTTTCGTCGTCCATAAGGCAGGCATGTATAAAATATTATACACGACTGCAGGCGCCGCTTCATGCGGAGGTCGATGTTCAATCTGGCTCATGAATACGCGCTGACTCGTGTGAACTTCCGCGATCCCGCAAATTCCAAGTTCGTGGTTCGAATGGCCATCGACCGCCACCATTGTTCTGCTGCAAACTGCGGAGTAGCCGCGGAGCAGATGTTGGCGGCGGTGACGGCTTGGCGCGACAAGATTTCCGACATGATCCCCCCGGAGCCTCGAGGCGTCGACGCGAACACGAAGATCACGGAAGAACAGGTTTTGAACTGGATCGAGGCTGACAAAGCTAAGACTCCGGCGGCGGACCGTGAGTTCATTAAGTACACTTCGTTCCATGTGCTCCACAACGCGGGTGTAAGCCCTCAGTATGTGAATGAGGCTCGTGCGGGTCTGTCCAAGGCATTGAATGGCGCCGCTCGATGGGCTCCTCGGATCGTAAATCCCGTGGATGTGAACGGAAAGGGCATCGTCTATCGGTTTGACATTCGCGACTACTGGGGATACACGCTCATTGACACCTCGGCCCCGGACTGGGATCTCTTTAATACCTTATCCGACGATGACATCGGCTTTGCTAATGGAAAAGTGGATCGGAATGGCAAGGCGCCACTCTCGGTATTCGAGAACTTCCTGGTGCAACAAAACAAGCTGAAACCGGAAGTCACCCGCGACGACAAGTTTGCCCGGACCGCTTGGGCCAGGGTTCTCAGAGGGAACGTGGAAGCTGCGACTTCCGAACCGTCTTCCCCGCCCAATATCGACGGATTCGTCGGAACAAGGAAAATCGCCGGCAACAAGCGGGAGTACGTGGAGCCGGCAGACCTGAAATACGTAGAAGCGGCCCAACTGACCTATACGCTCACTCGTCCGGATGTCTACAACGCCATCCTGGCTGTTCCGGGATACTTCTGGATGTTCGAACGAGAGCTGGGCGTGGACAAGTCGAAGGGTATGGACTCTTACGACTACATGGTCACGCGGAAGGCGATTACGATCGATTCACGTTTCTTCTATCGCGCTTCGACGCCGACTGGCTACTATTGGAAGACGTTCGACATCTTCACACAGGGCGATGGCGATATCGACAAACAGTATGCCGCGGGAAAGGTCTCCCATCCGATGTGGCAGCAACCGATCCCGAAATTTATTAAGGAGCAAGGCGGCACTACGCCCGAAGATCTTACGTACGTGGCTATGTTGCCGCTTGGCAGCTACGCCCAGGGTAAGTACACCGGACAAGCCGGCGGTCAGGCGTCGGCCGAGGAAGTGATCTGGAGTCTGCCCAACGGGCTTCAGGCATATGCGATATTCGGCGCGTGGGCTCAGCGCCGTGTCGATGCGTTCACTCAGATCGTTCGCGATCCGAGAATTCAAAGGTACGTAGGCGACAGGACGAATGCCGACCTGACCGGCACCGGTAGAATCGGTGGCGTGACGGATCAGCGCTTGGGCGTGGCGAGTTGCGCCGGTTGCCACGCCGATGGGATGAAACGCAGCAACAACAACCTCAGGGACTGGCTTGATGAAGGCGGCGAAAACATCCCGAAAGGCGACAACGGCGCCGGAGCTTGGATACATGACGCCGCGACGGTGAAGCGGGTTCGCGAACTCTATAAGCCATCCTCGGAAATGCGGCCCAAGATGGAAAACGACCGCCGCATTTTCCTGGCCGCGATGGCCAAGATCGACGAGGGTATGATCCTCGGCGTAGACAAGAACAATTATGTCGAGCCGATCGTTTGGACCACGGAGTGGGCACAGAAGCACTATAAGTATCCAATCGCGAGATCCAACTAATCTCTTCGTACGCGCACAACCCGATACGGGTAAACTCCCTTTCGCCTGTGCGCTTTTTGACGGCTATCTGTCTTCGGACTTCCCAGGGTTCAAATACCCTGGGAAGTCCTTTGATTTTTCAGGATCTCAACTTTTCGAACATTCCGGCTCACTTCAACAATGTATGAGGCCTGCGCGGCCTTCGATCACTTGGAGATGGCGGTATTCAACGACACCGCTCCCGCTTAACGGCAGCACTTAGAATCAGAGGAGCCACTCTGCTTTTCTGATGGTTAGAGAAAGGGAGATGCGATGAAGATCGGGTACGCTTTCAACGCTCTGCCGCTGCTTTCCCTATTTGGCTCCGCAACGGCTGCCGACGCACAGGTCCAGCCGCAGGCCGCGCAGCGTTATTTCGAGGAGGCCACGAAGCTCTGCGAGCGAGACGCCGGCCGGCTGTGGGGTGTGTCGCTCTGTGGTCCGATGGTGATCGGCGACCCGTCAACCCGAACGCGTGCGACCAGCCGGCCGGAACCGGAAGGACCGCCACCCCGCTTTCCAGGTGGCGCGGACGGCCCCGTCAACTGGGGCGGCGTGCGGTGGTTCCCCTTATCTATGCTCGCCAGCACGGACGCCGATGCACGCCAGCAAAATATGCTTCACGGGCTGTTCCATCGCATTCAGCCCGAGCTGGCGTTCATGCAAAAAAAGGAAGACACCGACGACGGCTTCAACGAGCATCTCGATACGTTCGAGGGGCGCGTCTGGATGCAGCTTGAATGGCGAGCGCTCCGCCGCGCGATCGAGTCGAGCGGGAGCGGCCGGGCGGAGGCAATCGCCGATGCGTTGGCTTTCAGAAGCGAACGCCGTCACCGGTTTCCCGGCGCGGCAGACAACGAACGACGCGAGGAAATTCGCGAAGGCCTGGCCTCCTACACCGGCATCGCGGCCTGGGCGAATTCGCCCGCGGATGCTCACCGTGCCGCGGCGGCGGCACTCGCAGGAGGCGAATTGCAGACGTCCTTCGTCGGAAATTTCGAAGCCGCGTCCGGACCCGCCTACGGTGTGCTGCTGGACGATCTCATGCCGGCATGGCGCCGGCAGTTTCGTGGTACTTCGGACCTTGGCGACTTGCTTGCGTCAGCAACCAACAGGCCACCGACGACCGAACTTGCCGTCGCAGCGGCGCGCTACGACGGGGCAGCGCCTCGAACGAAGGAGAAGGCCCGCGATCGGGCGCAGCAGGTCCGCGTCGCCGAGTTGCGTCGGCGCTTTGTGGATGGGCCGGTGCTGACGATGCCTGCCGCGGGCAGCGGCGCCAGCGACACCACCGGCAGCGTCGGCATTCCGGGGACCGGCACCGTGTTCTTTCGCAATTTCACGCTTTCCGCCCGATGGGGCCGTCTCAACGCCAACAACGGCGTCTTACGCTCTGCCGATGGGTCCACACTTTCCGTGCCGGTTACTGGGACGCTCGAAGGGACCACCCTGCAGGGGGACGGCTGGAGCGCCACTCTGAACTCCGGGTGGGTGGTGCGGCCGGCGGCGCGAACTGGGTCCTTTACGATCGTTCGCGAGAACTAATCTCTGTTTACGCACGCTTGCCGAGGCGCAGCCTTGCGCTTGGAGCAGTTCCGCCGTGTCGGTTCGGGCCTTACGGCCATCCTAGTTGGCTGATGGTTTGGCGACCTGCGGCTGGGTCGAGGCGCGATGACACGTCCAACAGGTGACGTGGGTCTTCTCGTCATCGAACTTCGCATTGATGTCGCGCACCATCTCGAGCATCATGCGAGCCTTCACCTTTTGGGGCTTGGTATCGAGCGACAAATCGCTCAGATCGTGGCAATATGTGCAGCCGACTCCGAGCGCGAAAGTAATGTTCTGCATCGTGATTTCGACGTTCTCCGCCGTGAGCACTTTGAGATTGGCGGCGCTAACGACCGCAGCCCCTCCCGCGGAGAACGGCGCCACCTTGCCCTTAGCGCCGCCCCTACCACCACCCTTACCGGCGGCCCTGCCGCCAGCGGGAGCCGCGACGGTGAGAGTGCCGGCAGCCCTGGTCAGAAAGTCGACAACCACCGGGACCTGCTCGTCAGTCAGATCGGCGCCCTTTTCTTTCATGCGAGCGACCGTAGCAGTCCACCCGTCCTTGTCCGCCGCCTTGTTCTTCACGCGATCAAGCGTGTGGCACGAGGCGCAGACCGTGTTCACGAGATTCGCGGCAACGGCGTCGGAACCCTTAGAGGCGGGAGCCGCGCCATCGGGCGCCTGGGCCAGAATCACGAGTGCAACGCCCAGGAGGAATGCGCCAGCATACAAGAAGAGCTTATGCATTCAAGCAATTATACGCAATTGGCAGTCCACTGAAAACTGGGTGGTGCCTGTTGGGTGCGCGACATAAATGTGGGCAATTCGAGGGCGGATTTTCTTGTGGCGCGGTTCTGTGCGTATGCGCTACGCTCAGTATAAAGGAGCCTCGCATGTCCCCCACTCTGGCGGAGTTAGAGCAAAAGAAGCGTGATTTGG
>DATBIA010000070.1:0-85130 GCA_036557165.1 Bryobacteraceae bacterium | reverse complement strand
AGTGATCGCCTTAACCGGAGCCATGCTGAAGCGCGGGCATAAAGCACCAATCGTGAATCGGCCTTAGCTGCCGTTCCGCGTCTTCCTTATTCTCTCCAGGTTTCCGACCCTAGTGACGGGCCCTTCGGGCCCGCCAATGCTAAAGCGTGCGCCACGATGGGTTCCAAGTGTACACGGCTGCCGAGTGCTACTTCTTCGCTCCCCCGGCGCGGTGCTGACCGAATATTTCAGCCGGTTGGACGGCGCTCAGGGAGACGTCTATATTTCGGTGACCGCAATTGGTGGAAGATCCCACGTGTCTGACCCAGCCATTCGTGCGGAGCTACCAGTTCAAAAAGCAAGCCGACCCGAAGGGGTGGGAGCCGACACCCCGCCTGCCGGTAGGAGAGCGCGTCATCCTCAAAGCTCGCCCCGGGGAATCACTTGAACCGCTTCCGGTATTGAAAGTCGACGCCGAACAGCCCGTTGGCGTCGCGGAGCGCCACCGCCGACCAGTTCTTATCCAGATCCCACTCCACGCGGACAATCTGTTCCTGCGTGCGGTTCAGATTCGTGATGTATGTGAACGTGACGTCTTTCGAAACCTGCTCCTCCCAGGTCAACCGCGCCTGCGGAAGAGTGTCGACTCCCGTCATCGTGGGGTCGATTTTGACGCGACTCGCTCCAAAGAAGCGCTGATACCGGTTTGAGAGCTGAGAGGAAAGAGCCTGGCCCAGATCGGTCGCTCCCGAAAAAGCGCTGGCGGTCGCCGTGTTGCCGAACGCGCTGACATCGGAAGGCGCCCGCCCGAGCGCCAGCAGATTGATGATCTCGGACTGTTTCAAAGGCGGATCGGAGCTGAAGTTCATGTTCAGCTTCTGCATCGTTCCGGTGACGCTGACGGTTACGGTAATGCCGCGCGCCCTCGTTTCCAGTTGCATGTCTAGTATCGGGTCGATCCTGAGAGGATTTTGAAAGCGGATTTCGCCCCGGTCGATGGTGTACTTGTTTCCGAAGAGCTGCACCTCGCCCTGGTTTACGTCGATGATTCCGGATAGGATCGGACGCGCGAGCGTGCCTCTCAGCCGAAGGTCCACTGAAGCCTGCACATCGCGGGTCAGCGAGGTTTGCAATTCCAGGTTTGGCGCGCCTTCAATGCGGATGTTGAACGACATGCCGCGCAGATAGTCGTTCGGCGCGGGGTTCGCTGGAGCAGGCTTCGCGGCGGCCGCCAATAACTGCGCCAGATCGGTGTTCGGGTTCAAGACGGTCCGGTTGAGCGTCAGCGTGCCCGCCAGCGTGCTGGCGTCGGAGGTTCCCGTGAGCGTCAGGTCGGCGTCGAAGCTGTTGCTAAGCTCTTCTGGAAAACGGACGCGCACCTGTTTCGCCTGCGCCTGCAGCCTGTAGGTCAAAACCTGTCCGAATTCGATAAATCCCCCGAACGAAGCCATTCCGCCTCCGGTCTCGGCCGTCAATTTGTCGATAATCGCCCGGTCCCGGTCGAACCGCACCACTCCGTTCGCGTTATCCACACCTGTGGCGATGTCGTTCAGATACAAAGATGCGCCCTTGATCTCCAGACGGCCGTTCAGGGACGGATTGCTCAGCGTGCCTTGCAGCGACGCTTGCACCGTCGCTGCCCCGTTGGCCAACAGATTTGGATTCAGCAACTGAAGGATGATCAGGTTCACCGATCCATTCACGGATAGATCTACTCCCGCGCCGGCGCCGAAGGGAATGACGCCCTTCGCCTCCAGACTGGTGTCGCGCGCGCTGAATTTCGCCGAAACGATGCGAGCCTCGCGAGAAGTTAGCGCCACTACGACCGGCTGGCTGTTCTTGAGGACGATGTCCTGTGCTTGTACGCCGAGCCGGCGCGCCTGATTAGCTTTGGGATCGAGTTCCACGGTATCGAGCGTCACTTCAGCGCGCACGTCTTGCGGACGGCGCAGGTCGAACGATACGGTAGCTCGCCCTTGCAGGAAGCCGTCGAATGGTAATTCCTCCTGGCTCTGCGGAGCGGCGCCGGTGTCCATCGCGAGCTGGTGCAGGGATTCGACGCTAATCCGCGAGAACCGCACGTTAGCGGAGCCCGGTTCATCCCCTTCCAGCTTCCAGGAGCCTTGTCCCTCGAAGGATGCGTCGCGCAGTTTGCCGTTGGCGGTAATGGAGGCCGTTGTTCCGCTGGTGCTGCCCATTACTGCCACCTCTCCAAGAGGTTGACCGTCCAACGTCACCGCTTGCGCCGAGGCGCTTCCGTCCGCGGACGTCAAACTGACCTGGCCGTTCGCGACTTTGAGGCGGCCTCGAATATCGGCCGTCAGCCGCGCATCCAGGCGAGGCGCTAACCGCGAGAGCGCGTCCACGCGTTTTGCGGGAAGATTCTGCGCCGCGAGCTGGACTTCCGCCTCGCCCGATTTCCAATCGTTCGCGGGATGCCGGTAATTGCCCGAAAAACGCAGCCTCCCCGGACCGTCTATCGCGTCTCCACCGGCAACTGTGATGGCTTCCGGAGTCACTTGCACGTTCGCGCGCAGCCGGTCGAGCTGTTCGCCAAAAGCCGCCGGCTTTTGCACGTCCAAAGCGACATCCGCCTGCGGCGCCCGCACCGAGCCGGAAAAGTGCACCGTGCCTGCGGCCGTGCCCGAGACCTGAATCGTGCTGCCGGCTTCCTTCGCCAACTCCTGAAGGTCGGCGTTGCGAACCGCCGCCTGACCGGAGATGGATGCGTCGTCGAAGCTCCCGTTGCGCGCGCCGATGTTGACGTTCCCGGTAATTTCGGTCATCCCGCGCGAAATTGTGAAATGCGACGCCGAGACGGCCGTTTTGCTGGCGCTCAGGTCGGCGGAAAACTTGTCGAAAGCATGTCCTTCGACGACGCCGTTGGTGACGCTCGCCTGTCCTTCAAACTGTGGATTCTCCAAACGTCCGGCGACGCTTCCGGAAGCAGTCGCCACCCCACCGTTCAATTTCAACGGAAGCTGTTTGGGCGCGTTCGGGTCCAGCATCGCGAGCGCGGGCAGAACGTCATCGAGATCCGTCGAGCGGAATTGAATTTGAATCTTCTTGTCCAGCGTCCCGGACATATCCAGCCGCGATGTAACGGTCGCAAGATAAGACGGTTCCAGCGATACTTCGCCGGTAGCCTGCTGGTAGGTCGCCTTCACTACTCCCATCAGAGGAGCGGCGCCGCCAATGGGCGAAATCGTAACGTTCACCTTGGCCACCGCGTCCGCCTTTCCAAGCGTGGTTGTAGCCGAGACGTCGCCCGCCATTGTTCCATCCCAGGGCAGCTTCCGGCCCGTGACGAGCCCGGCCGCCCGGCCGACCGTTAAGTTTCTCAGCATCCCGTCCACCCGCAGGGCCGACCAGCGGTCGAGCGTCGCCGACCCCGCGAAATTGGCTTCGAGCGCCGTAGCCTGGGCGTTCTTCAGAGAAACCTGTTCCGGGCCCGCGGTTACATCCCCCGTCACATTGACGCCTTCCAGTTTCAGCCGGTCTTTCTTGTAACCGAGGCCGCGAGCGTTCGCCCGCCCCGTGACGGCGAAACGAAAATTATTCGCAAAATCGAACGTGAGGCGGCCATCGAAAGCCGCGGACCCGGCGGGTTCGATAGGCAGCCCAAACATGGCCACCAATTCGGGCACGGCGGCTTTGGCGTTCACATCGAACCAGCCGCGTGGCTGTCGAAGGTCCTGAAGCTCGCCTTTCAGTTCCGCTTGGGATTGTTTCGTGGATAGAGTCAGATTCGAAAAAGCTACGCGCGAGCGCTCTACGGCGAATTGCGCTGAAAGCGTCCCTTCGATTGGCGCCAAACCGGCCGGCATGACGCGAATGCCACGCGACTTTAACTCAGCCCGGTACGCTGGCGTGCGCGAGTCGTAGCGCATGTGCAATTCCAAACCGTCGCCGCGCACGGCCAGCGGAATCTTGCGATCGTCGACCTCGATGATTCCGTCGTTCACCTCGTACCGGCGGACAGCTAGATCGATCATCTCCTGCGCCCAGTTCCGCGGGTCGCGCTCACGCGGCGTGGGCAGATTGGTCGATCCGTCCGGATAGATCACCACGTGAACCCTCGGCTTTTCGACCACCAGCGAAGCCAAATCGACTTTGCGCTCCATCACGGAAATAATTCGAAGACCGAGACTGACCGAATCCACGCTCAGAAGCGGCTGCTCCCCGGCCGCTTCCTTACCGTGCAGGACCAGCGGCGCGACGCGGGCGGTGAGAGTTTTCGGGCGGAAGGAGAAGCTCCCCAGCTCCACTCGGCCTCCCGTTGCCCGTTCCAGTTCGGCGACGATCCGCGCGCGGACGTACTCATGGAACCATCCGCTCCGCAACACCACCAATGCCGCGCCGATCGCGATGGCCAGCAACACCGCCAGCGCCGCCAATATTCGCACGGCGATTTTCATCGGAACGAAGTCCTCATACAAAAGAACGGTCCGCTCGGGCAGCCCTCATTTGAAAGCCGCTTCCTTATATTCGATGTGTCTGGAGGCTCGCGTCATTTCAAGCCAATCGTCCAGGGCGCTCATAGTCCGTTGTTCCGAAAGCAACTGTTCCATTTGAGCGCGGCTTTCCTCAAAGCTCGGGATTGTCGGGCGGCCGGCGCTTCGCCAATCCGCCGTCAGCTTGTCGTAATACTGGCGCGCGTCAGCGTCGGAGACTTGGACTTGAGGACGGAAACGGAGATCGGTGAATCGAAGCTCCCGCAAACCGTCTAACAGATGTTCGCTCAAATCGGCTTCGGTAACGCCATATTTGGCGAGGGCGGCCTGGTACTCCCGCTCGCTTGCGAATTTCGATTTTTCAGCCGCAACCAGGCGATCGGCGTCGCCAGGCGCGGCCAGGGTAAGATGGCTTTCCTCCGCCTCACGTAGGATCAGGATTTGATCCACCAGCCGCTGCGCCGACTTACGCTTGGCCTCCGGGGTTAAATCGACAGCCTTGCGGTCGAGAAAGGCATCCACTCGCAAATCGCGGATCAGATCGCTTTCCGTGATCACCTGTTTGCCGACCGTCACCGCTATGCGATCCACAACCTCGGCCGGGGCAAGCAGGGGAAGAAGCAGAAGAATGGCGGTTTTCAAAGTCAAAACGTCTGCCCCAGCGAAAAATGAAACTGAAAAATATTGATGCGTTGCGGCACGTTTGGCGTCCCGGTTCCCGCCAGAAGTTGATCGCGCGTGCCGGAAAAGCCGACGAACCGGGGAGAATCCGGGCTTAAGCTGAGGTCCACGCGAATCGGTCCGATGGGCGTGTGGTAGCGGATGCCGAAGCCAAAGGCATTTACCCCATAATTGAAGTCCCGGTTATTCAGTTGCCAGGGACGCAGGTTGATATGGGTGAAGTCGGAATACACGTTTCCCATGTCGTGAAAGAACACGCCGCCCACATTATCGCCGATCAATGGGAAGCGCAATTCAAGAGAATGGAGCAGATAGGCGTTTCCCCCCAGGGGGAACCCGGTGACCGGATCGCGAGGCCCCGCCTGGTTTTCGGGAAAGGCCCGCTGCGTCGAGGCGCCGCCGGAGAAAAATCGTTCCGCCAGGGGGATCTTCTCGAAGCTGGGAGTGCCGGGCGGAACGGCCACGCCACCCGCGAATCTCTGGATGTATCCGAACCGGAGCACGCGGGCCAACACCAGGTTGCGTCCGATCCGGTGATACGTGCTGTTGGAGAACTGCAAACGGCTGAATTCCGTGGCCGAGCCCAACTGTCTTCCCGACCAGCCGAAGTCGGCGGTGTTCAGAAAGCCGCGCGTGGAGTCGGTGGGATTGTCGCGCCGGTCTTGAATGTAAGAGACCGAGACGCTGCCGTTGCGATCGGGTTGGGAGAAAAGGGGGATTAACAAGGGCTCGATTTTGAGCGTATCCGCGGGAATGGTGACCCGGCGGTACGTATAGCGGTATTGAATGGTGTCCGATCGATTAAGCCGCTCCGCAACCTGCACCGAGCCTTCCACTCGATGCGCAGTGAAGGTCCGGATGTCGTTGGAGTCGTCGAATAGGCCTGAAATACTCAATGAGAACTGGTCGTTTCCCCCGAGCTGCGGAATCGAGTACGTAGCTAGGACACGCTGTTCGATCGTCGAAAAGAGCGTCTGCACTCCGGCGGTGTGGGCGAGCCCGAAAACGTTCAGCCGGGTGAGGCCCAGCGACAATCGCGGACTGAACGTCGTGGCTCCCGCGGGGGCGTCGAACGTGGTGGTCCCGCCGCCGATCCGTCCCAGTTGCGCGCCGATTCCCGCGTTCAGCGAGTATTTGCGAGCTTCATCCATATGAAACAGCACGTATTTGCTCTCTTCGTCGCCCTCGGGATTCTGGATGGCCGTTTGCACTTTCGAAAAAATTCCCAGCTCGTAGAGTCTTTGCTGGCTGTTGATCATTTTGAGTTGGGAAAGGGGATCGCCGTCGTTGAGCGAGATCCGGCTGGCGACCAATCCGGGCTTGGTCGTATTCAGACCGCGGACCAACACCTTCCGCACGAACAAGCGTTTTCCTGGATCGATCGTGTACCGCAGATCGACGCTGGTTGGGGTTGGTCCCGGCGTTTGCGTCCAATCGAACGTCGCGTCGGAATAGCCATCGTTGAAGTAATAA
Organism: Bryobacteraceae bacterium; assembly: GCA_036557165.1. Taxonomy (GTDB): domain Bacteria; phylum Acidobacteriota; class Terriglobia; order Bryobacterales; family Bryobacteraceae; genus Palsa-187. The sequence continues at coordinate 78,543 of DATBIA010000070.1, read as the reverse complement.
GACAGAATGGCGTCGCGGTCGCGGGCCACGGCCGCATCGCTGAACGGCTCGCCCGCAATGGACGAGAGCATGGGCCGCAATCGTTGGACGTCGGCTGCGGGCACGCCCTCAATATCGAGTTTGTTCACCAGCCACTGGGCGCCCTCTTCGATATGGAACGCCACCGCCAGATTTCCCGGCACGCCCCTGTAGCCGTCCTGCGGTGGGGGAACCACTACCTTCACGTCACGAAAGCCGCTCGCTCTATATAGATTCTCGATATCGGCTCTGTCGCGGTCGAGCATCTTTTGTGAGAAACGGCCCCAGCGGTAACGCGGGAAGCTGGCGGGCGTAATGGATAACCGCTCCCGCAGAGTCTCCGTATCGAAATAGCGGTTTCCCGTAATATCGATATGCACCAGTTTGTGCCGGGGGCCGCGCTCCACGGAATATTGGATCAAAGAATGTTGGGGCGTCGGGGTGCTCTGAGTGAAATCGACCATGGCGTCGAAGTATCCCTGAGATTGGAAATAATCGAGCAGATTCCGCTGGCCCTCTATTAAGAGGCTGCGGTCCACGGTGCGCTCCTGATAGATGGGGATGAACTTGCGCAGATCGCTCTGGGAGAGCTTCGCGCCCGTGATCTTCACCTGTAGAATGGGCCCCGGGTCGATGCGGAGAACTGGAGTGACGCGATTTGTATCGGGGTGGAACTGAAGCTGGTCGAGCGTTGCACGCGCGAGCAGCCGGTCGCCCTTTTGGAGGGCTTCCTGCACGTTGCTAATGCCGTTCTGCAGGCGCGTTTGGGTCAGTTCGCGCCAGCCTGGAAGTCTAATAAAGAGGAAGCGGCGCTGCCAGCGCGTCGCTCGAATCAGGTTCTCTTTTGGCTGAGTGAGTTCGCCCAGAAAATCCACCCCGGCGAAGCGGGCGCGTTCTCCGGTTTCGATAAAGAAGTAGATGTTCGCCTCTTGCGTGGGCGGAGTACGGTCCACGTGGACTTCGACATTGGCCGAATAGAAGCCATTGGCGCGCAAAAGAGCCTCTACGTTTTTTTCGGCCTGGTCCAGTTGATCCTCGTCGAAGAGGGCGCCCAATTCGAGCTTGGTGGTCGCCACGATCTGAGCTTTATTCGGCGGCTCCGACTCGCCTTCGACGTTGACGCCGCTAATGAAATAGTTGAACGCGGTGGAGATCCGGAGCGCTACGCCGCCCGCGGCCGGCTCCGCGTCCACCGAAATATCTGAATAGCGGCCGCTTCCATACAGATTCTGAATGGTGCTTCGCACATCGGCGGCTTTCAGCGGCGATCCTATATGGACGGCCATCCGCCTGGCGATTCCCTCGGCTGTAAGCGGCTGGCTGGTCAAAGGCGGGTCGAAATCGATGCGGACGATCTGTTTTCCTTCGAAATCCGCGCCGTTTTGAGCTCGGGAGACAGCGGGGCCGAAGAGCAGCAAAAGCGTGTAAAGCGCCAGCGGACGCACGAACCCTAAGCATAACGCGTCGCAAACCCACGCCAAAACCGAAGGCGGTGGCAGCGATTTCTCCGTCAGGCGATCAGGCCACAGCCTCGTGTCGCGCTGTCCATACACATTAAATTAGAAGCGCCTGCGGAAGCCCGCGTTCCGTCTGGTTACCAAAATGCTGGCCCTGAGAGCCGGTTACTGAACCGGGTCCGGCAGCGGCGTCTTGCCGTCCAACACGAACACCAGCAACTTTGGCATGACAGGGGCATTGGCGCCCGCGCCGTTTCCGCCGGGTGCGGGTGCAGGTGGAGGTGGGGGCGCGGCGGCCGCGTTACCCCGGCCCGGAGCGCCCGGCGCCGGAGGAGGCGGGGGAAATAGTCCGCGTGGCACCACCCCCTGGCCGCCCATCAGCGCGACATACTGCTTCCCATCAAGCTCGTAGGTGATCGGCGGTCCCATCGCGCCGCGCAGGCCGGTGTTGACATCGAGTAATTTTTCGCCCTTATCGGCGCTGTAGGCGATCAAGTGGCCTTGTGGGCTCACCTGAAATACCAGGTTTCCCGCCGTGCTGGCGGTTCCGCCCCCGATCCCCGCGCCCACGGGCGCGCTCCACCGAGCCTGCTGCGTGACGGGATCCCAGGCGCGCAATTGTCCGCGGCCGCCCTCTTCCACGGGTCCCGGACCAATGGCGGGCGGAGGAGGAAGCGGCTTGGGCGGCGCGGGCGCGGCCTCCGGCGTCGTGGCTCCGCGGCCCGCTCCGGCGACATCGGGAGACGGGTTCGCCGCTCCTCCCGGTCCGCCTCTGCCCGGGCCAGGACCGCCCCGGCCGCCGAAATTAAACGAGATACCCATGTTCTGCCCGGCTGGGTTGTACTTGAAATTCTCTTGAACGGCGTACCCCATACCGCCGTTCGACGAAGGGATGTAAACCAAACCCGTTCCCGGATTGAACGCCATCGGCGCCCAGTTGTGCGCGCCGCCCGCGCCCGGCGTAATCGTCACCGACTGCGTCCCGTATTTGGCTTCTTGGTTCACGATGGGGCGCCCTGTTTTCTCATCCAATCCTTTCGCCCAAGTCACCGTCACGAACGGCTGGCCGGAAATGAATTCGCCGGTTTGCCGGTCAATGACGTAATAGAAGCCGTCTTTATTCGCCTGCATCAGCACCTTACGCTGCCGTCCCTTAATGGTCAAATCGGCGAGCATCAATTGCTGCACGCTGTCGAAATCCCAGGAATCGTCCGGGACCACCTGGAAGTACCACTTCATCTCGCCATCGTCCGGATTTACCGCCAGAATCGATGCGGCGTAGAGATTATCGCGGCCGTTCGATTTGCGGATCTGGTCGGGCCACGGCCCCGCGTTTCCGGTTCCGACGTAAAACAGATTCAGATCCGGATCGTACGCCATGCCGTCCCAAACGGTGCCGCCGCCCCCCATCTTCCATGCGTCCTTGTCCCAAGTCGCGGACGCCTTGCGCATGGCCTCGTTCTCGAAAGGCTTTGATGGATCTCCCGGCACCGTGTAATCGCGCCAGGCGAACTGACCCGTTTTCGCGTCGTAAGCGGCGAAAAATCCACGCACGGGAAACTCCGAGCCGCTCACGCCGACAATCACTTTGCCTTTAGCGATGCGGGGCGCCATGGTGAGCGTGTAATTCTCCTGCGGATAGGCCACGCGGGATTCCCACACGGGCTTGCCGGTTGCGGCGTCCAAGGCCACCAGCCTGCCGTCGTTGATGGGTGCGATGATCTTGCCGTCGTACAGCGCCAAGCCGCGATTCACAATGCCGCAGCACAGTTTGGGCGTCACGGCGGGGCGGTTCACCTCCGGATCCCAACGCCATTTTTCCTTGCCCGTCCGCGCGTCGACGGCGAACACGATGCTGAAATTGGTGATCCCGTAGAGAGCGCCGTTCCACATCAGCGGCGTGGCTTCCTGATTTCCGCCGCCCATGCCGATCTCATACGACCACGCGAGGCCGAGTCGGCCCACGTTGGTCGCGTCGATCAGCTTAAGCGGACTATAGCGCTGCTCCGATTGGGTCGAGCCGTAGGTCAGCCAGTCCTCTCCCGTCTTGCCGGCGTTCTTGAGGGCCGCGTCGTCAACCCTACGTCCTTGCTGCCCCATGGCTAACCAGGCAAAAAAAGAGACCGCGCCAAGCCATCCGGTCAACCAGATTGCAATCGATCGTAAGCGCATTTTCCACACCCCCCTGAGCAAAATGGAGTTTACCGGTTCATTCTACCCTAGCCGTAACGCGCAAAATCGCATGCTACGTTGGTGAGAGCGCACTTGGGCCGACCGCCATCTGCGCGCCTGTTAACCTGTTCGCCATGGCCTGGTTCACGCGGCAAAAGCCCGGAGTCGAGGGCGCCGCCGAAAATGAAGAGCGCCGCGTTCGCACCGAGGGCCTATGGCTCAAATGCGCAAGCTGCTCCCAAATCGTCTGGAAAAAGGCTCTGGATGAGAATCTCCAGTGCTGCCCCAAGTGCAATTATCACTTCCGCATCGATGCGCGCGCTCGCCTGGGGATGTTGTTCGACGGAGATTACCGCGAGTTCGACTCTAAGCTCGCCTCTACCGATCCGCTCAAATTTGAGGATTCCAAGAAGTACTCCGACCGGCTGCGCTCGACGCAGGATGCGACGCACCTCGCCGACGCGCTGATCGCCGCTTCCGGGACGCTGGAAGGCCGTCCGGTCCACATCTGCGCGATGGAGCTGAAGTTCATCGGGGGGAGCATGGGCGCCGTGGTGGGCGAAAAAATTACGCGCGCCATCGAGCGATCATTGGCGGCTCGCGCTCCGCTAATCATCGTCTCGGCTACGGGAGGCGCGCGCATGCAGGAGGGCGCCGTCAGCCTGATGCAGATGGCCAAGATTTCGGCCGCGCTCATGCGGTTGGATGACGCGAAAGTCCCGTATGTCAGCGTCCTCACCGACCCGACCACCGGCGGCGTTACGGCCAGTTTCGCGATGCTGGGCGATCTTAACATCGCCGAGCCAGGGGCGCTGATCGGTTTCGCCGGCCCTCGCGTAATCGAGCAGACCATCCGGCAAAAGCTGCCGGAGGGCTTTCAGCGCAGCGAATTCCTGCTGGAGCACGGCTTTCTGGATGCCGTGGTGCGGCGGTCGGAGATCAAGGGCTATATCGCGCGCGCGCTGAAGTTTTTCTGTGATTAGCGGCGTCCGTATGAAAAGCTACCGCAAAGAACTGTGGTTTGAGATCCCCACGCGCCGGGCGTTTGTGAATATCACGCGCCAGGTGGAGTCCTGTCTTCGCGAGAGCGGAGTTCAGGAGGGGCTGGCGCTGGTGAATGCGATGCACATCACCGCCTCGGTGTTCATCAACGATGATGAAAGCGGCTTGCACCAGGATTATGAGAAATGGCTCGAAGGGCTCGCGCCCCACGAGCCCACTTCGCAATACATGCACAACCGCACCGGCGAGGACAACGCCGACGCGCACATGAAGCGGCAGGTGATGGGACGGGAAGTCGTGGTGGCGATCACCAAGGGAAAGCTCGATTTCGGCCCCTGGGAGCAGATTTTCTATGGCGAATTCGATGGGCGTCGGAAAAAGCGTGTGCTGGTGAAGATTATCGGCGAGTAAGCCTCAGATCGCGAATTCCGTTAGCTTCACCGGTTTCGCGTCGCGCCACAGGCGCTCCAGATCGTAATAGACCCGCGCCTTTTCCGAAAAGATGTGCACCAGGTAGTCGCCGTAATCCATCAGGATCCACTCGGCGTTGTCGTAGCCTTCGACGTTTTGCGGCCGCTCGCCGAGTTTCTTCAGGCTTTGCGCGACCTCGTCCGCGATGGTTTGAATCTGCCGAGGATTGGACCCGCTACAAATGACGAAGTGATCCGCGAAGGAGGTGATATCGCGAAGGTCGAGAACGCGGATATCCTTGGCTTGCTTGGCGTCGGCGGCGCGCACGGCCGTGAGCCACATCGGTTCCTGTTTGTCGGCTTCCTGTCTTGGCGGTTCCGGTTTTTGCGTTTTCTTCGCGCGCGCCAGCGTTCTTCAGTCTCCTGCTGGTATCGTACTACAAAGGCGCCCAGCGTGGCTGGACGCCGTTCCAATAACAATTGAGCCACTATGCCTTCGCTCCGGGTGCTGCTGACCGCGGACCAGATCCACTCGCGCATTCAGGAACTCGGCGCTCGGATCGACCAGGACTACCCCAGCGGGCCGGTGTACTTGGTCGGCATTCTTAAAGGCGCGTGCATTTTTCTTTCGGATTTGGCGCGCGCGATGAAAACCCCGGCGCGCCTGGAATTCATCGGGATTTCGAGTTACGGCAGGGGCAAAACCAGCTCTGGCGAAGTGAAACTGACGAAAGATCTGGACGTTTCCGTGGAAGGCCGGGACGTGATCGTGGTGGAAGATATTGTCGATAGCGGCGTCACTCTCAGCTACTTGCTTCAAGTGTTCCGGCAGCGGCGTCCAAGGTCGTTACGCATCGCCACGCTGCTCGATAAGCCCGAGCGCCGGCAGAGGCCGGTGACTGTGGATTACGTGGGGTTTCAGATCCCGGACGAGTTCGTCGTCGGCTATGGCTTAGATTACGCGGAAGATTACCGGAACCTGAAAGACGTGTGCGTGCTGGCGGACGACTCGCTGCAATAAAATAGCGGAGAAGACAACGAATCCGCTGTTCGGCCGCTACAAAAACGTGGGAAGCAATCACGGCGGCCGGGCGTCAAAACTTCGGTTTGGCCCGCTTTATGGGCCGCGCCGGGAGGTAAACTAAAAGTTAATGGAAAACGTAGGCGCGCTTGCCATCCTGCTCGCATTTTGCTTTGCGATTTACTCCATTGTGGCCGCCCTGGTCGGCAAACGCGCTCATCGGCCTTTCCTTGCGCTCAGCGCGGAGCGCGCCGTGTATTCCGTCTGGGGACTGCTGACGCTCGCCGCGGGGCTTTTGGTCTACAAGCTCTTCACCGGCGATTTCCGCATGATCTACGTGTGGGAGCACAGCAATCTGTCCATGTCGCGGGTTTACAAATTCACCGCGTGGTGGGGCGGACAGGAAGGATCTCTGCTGCTGTGGGCCTGGCTGCTGGCGACCTACTCTTCGATCCTGGTCTATCAAAACCGGCGCAAGTTCCGCGAGATGATGCCGTACGTCACCGCCGTGCTGATGACGGTAGAGACCTTCTTTCTGATTCTGATTTCCTTCGTCGAAAGCCCGTTCAAGATGCTGATGGCGGGCAAGGGCGTCATCGGGCTGGATAAGGTCGCCGACGGTAATGGTCTGAATCCGCTGCTTCAATACTGGACCATGGCGATTCATCCGCCCATGTTGTATTTGGGCTATGTCGGATTCGCCGTGCCCTTCGCGTTCGCGATGGGCTCGCTCATGACCAAGCAGCCGGGCGAGGCGTGGATCCATACCACCCGCCGCTGGACTCTGGTGACCTGGGGATTCCAGACCACAGGCATTCTCCTGGGCGCGGGTTGGGCGTACGCGGTGCTCGGATGGGGCGGCTATTGGGCCTGGGACCCGGTGGAGAATGCCTCGCTGCTTCCCTGGATCACCGCCACGGCGTTCTTGCATTCGGTGATGATGCAGGAAAAAAAGGGCATGATGAAGGTCTGGAACATGGTGCTGGTAAGCGCCACGTTCTGGCTGTGCATCTTCGGAACGTCGCTAACGCGGACGGGAATCGTGCAATCGGTGCATGCGTTCGCGCAGTCGCCGCTGAGCCCTTATTTCGTCTGGTTCGAGGCGGCGGGTATCGCGGCGACGTTGTATCTGATCTTGAACCGGCTCGGATATTTGAAGAGCGAAGCGCCGCTCGAAAGCGTTCTCTCCCGCGAGTCGAGCTTCATGTTCAACAACCTGCTCCTGCTGGCCGGCTGTTTCGCCGTGCTGTGGGGCACGCTGTTCCCGGTAATCACTGAGCACATCACAGGCGAGAAGATCAGCGTAGATAAGCCTTTCTTCGACCGCATCAACATTCCCATCGGCTTGGGATTGATGCTGCTGACCGGCGTGGGTCCGCTGATCGCATGGCGGCGCAGTTCGCTGGAGAGCCTGAAGCGCGCGTTCATGTGGCCGCTGGCCGCGGGTGTCGTCGTGGCCGGGGGCTTGTTCGCGATCGGCATCCATCATCCCTACGCGCTGATGTCGTTCCTGCTCTGCACCTTCGTGACGGTCACCATAGCGATCGAATTTTTCAAGGGCGCCAACGCGATTCACACCAAAAGCGGAGCCAATCTGCTCGCGTCCATGGTGGAACTGACGCATCGCAATACGCGGCGCTATGGCGGATACATCGTCCACATGGGCATCGTGTTCATGTTCATCGGGTTCACCGGCGCGGCTTTCAATCGGGATTTGAAAGTCGAGCTATCGCCCGGCCAAACCGCGCACATCGGCCATTACGACCTGAAGCTGCTGGACGTCCAGCAAGGGCAAAACGACAATTTCCGTTGGTGGAGGATGAACCTCGAAGCCTCGAAGGACGGGCAATCGCTGGGCATTCTGAACCCCGAGCGGCGTTTCTATATCGCTCCGAACCAGCCAACCTCAGAGGTGTCCATTCGCCGCCGCCTGAACGAGGATCTTTACGTGAATTTCGCCGGAGCGTCCGACACGAACCCCAACGCCGATGTTCTGGATGCCTACGTTTTTCCGCTGGTGAGCTGGATCTGGATCGGCTATTGGGTGGTGCTGTTCGGGACGATTATCTGCCTGATCCCGAGCAAGAGCAAATTGATCTACCCGCGTACGGAAGTGGTGGCGGTTACAGGTAAGCATGCGAGAGTTGAAAACTAGCCTTCTGATCGCGTTTCTGGCGGTGCTCGCGTTCGCGCAATCCGCGCCGCCATGGGACACGCCTGAAATCAATTCCATCGCGGCCAAGCTTCACTGCAACTGCGGCTGCAAGCAGAACATGGCTTGCCAGATGCAGCCAGGCTGCCCCGAATGCAAACGGAACAAAGAGAAGATGATGGTCATGCTGAAATCCGGCATGAACGAACAACAGGTTCTGGATCAGTTTGTCAAAGAGCAGGGCAAGGACGTCCTGGTGGTCCCGCCCGGATCCATGGGCGTGGTCGGACCGTACGTGGCGCTCACCCTTGGCCTGGGGCTGGTAATTCTCGTGATCCGCCGCTTGCTGCGCCAGAAGCCCGCTGCCGCGGTTCCGGCCGAAGTCGATCCGGCCGTGCTTGAAAAAATCGAAAAGGATCTGGAAAAACTCGACTGATGGTTTTAGGCTCGGCTGTAGTTCTGGTGGTCGTAGCCGCCGTTTTGTTTACTCTGTTCGTCCGCAAGCAGGACTTGCCGGAGCCTGAGCCGCTGTCGCCCACGAAGCATCTGGAGGATCGCAAAGCGGCCATTTACGAAAACCTTCGGGATTTGCAGTTCGAATATCGCGTCGGCAAGCTTTCCGACGCGGATTATCAGCAGACGAAGCTCGGATTGCAGAGGGAGCTGGCGGGAGTGATCGGCCAAATCGAGCAGATTGGGAAAGAGCCTGCTGTCGCGCCGCCACGCCCGATGCCCGAACTGAAGTGCGGCCATTGCGGAGCTATATTTACAAAACCGATGAAATTCTGCGGCGAGTGCGGAAAGGCCATGGCATGAAACCCGGATGGAGGGCGGGCTTTAGCCCGCGCGTGGCTTCAGCCACGCTACCGGCGCTGAGCGAGGCTAAAGCCACGCGCGGGCTAAAGCCCGCCCTCCTTTTTCTTCTGATTCCGGCGTTCGCGTTTGCCGCCATCGACGGCACCGTCATCAACGGCACCACCGGCAAACCACAAGCCGGAGTCGCCGTCACCCTGATTCATCCTGGCGAGAATGGGATGCAATCGCTCGGCAGCGCCAAATCGGACGCCGAGGGAAAGTTCGCCATCGATAAGGACGTCCCCAGTCCGCCCGCTCTGCTACAAGCCGACTTTCAAGGAGTAACTTACAACCAGATCCTCCCCCCCGGCCAGCCTACTTCCGGAGTCCGTCTGAACGTCTACAACGCTACCAACGCGCTCTCACCGGAAATCGCTCAGCAGCATCTCATCATCCTGGAGCCGGTCAACGGAGCGCTTCGGGTCAGCGAAACTTTCCTGGTCGAGAACAAAGGCAATACCACGTTTAATGCGCTTGCCAGGGGTTCCGTTCAGCTCTTTCTTCCTAAGGGCGCGCAAAGCGAGGTAACCGTCACTGCGCCCGGAGGAATGCCGATTCGCCGCCCTCTAGAAAAAACGCTTCAAGCGGACGTATATAAGGTCGGCTATCCGTTAAAACCCGGATCGACGGATTTCGAGCTCGCCTACACGCTGCCCGATCCAAAGAAATTCTCGGGAATGGTGGTTGGGAAAGACCCATTGCGTCTGGTTACCGCCAGCACTGTCACTTTGTCAGGCGACAATTTGAAGGACCTCGGCACGGAACCGCGCACGCAAGCGCACGTGTACGAAGTTCCCGCGGGAACCTCTTATGAAGTGAACGTCCAGGGCGCCGGCGAGTTGCGCACGGAGGGCGCCCAGAATCAGGATCAGTCCGACGATACCGGCGCGCCGAAAACGACCGCTGGCATGGCGCGCATATACGGCCGCCTCTATTGGGTTTTGGGGTTGACCTTCGGCATTCTCCTGCTCGGCGGCACCCTGCTTTATCGAAAGGGCGAGGCTTGAACGCGCTCGATGTCGAAGCTGTCTGGAAGTATTATGGCGATTTTCCGGCGCTACGGGAGATAAATCTTCAGGTCGAGCCAGGCTCCACGGTAGCGCTGCTGGGCCGCAACGGCGCCGGCAAAACCACGCTGCTGCGCATCCTTGCCGGTCTTTCAAAACCCACCAAGGGTAGCGTGCGTGTGCAAGGCGGCAACGCTCGCCAGGAAGCGACGCGGCGCCGGATCGGCGTGCTGGGCCACGGGATCTCCCTCTACGACGAGCTTTCGGCGATCGAGAACCTGCTGCTCTTCGGCCGCCTGTATGGCTTGCCGGATCCCGTCAAGCGCGGCGACGAAATGCTGGAGCGCACTGGCCTCGATCGCGTCCGCGACGGTTTGGTTCGCGAATTCTCGCGCGGCATGCGGCAGCGGCTGGCGATCGCGCGCGTGTTTCTTCACTCCCCAGACCTGCTTCTCTTAGACGAGCCTTTCACCGCGCTAGACGATCGCGCGATCGCGGTGCTTCATGCGCTACTGAAGGAGACGCACGAGCGCGGCGGCACCGTCGTCATGTCGACCCATCAACTCCGCGAAGCGCTGGAATTAGCCACGCACGTCGCTCTGATCCAGCGCGGCCAAATCGCCTTCGCGGGCGAGCGGCGCCAGGAGATGCTCGACGACACGGGATGGCTCTACCGCACCTATGGCGACAACTAAGGGAGGGCGGGCTTTAGCCCGCGCGAGGCTTCAGCCTCGCATGGTGTGTTGCGGGACTAAAGTCCCGCGCGGGCTAAAGCCCACCCTCCAACTGCCATGACCTTCCTCCGGCAATCCCTCGCCATCGCCGCGAAAGACCTGCGCTCCGAATCGCGCACCAAGGAAGCCCTCAACGCCTCGCTAGCGTTCTCGATCGTAATCTTCCTCCTATTCAGCTTCGCCTTCGACCCTGCCGCTCTCAACGTCGAAGATTTCTCGGGCGGCCTGTTGTGGCTCGCGTTCGCCTTCGCCGGAGCGTTGTCGCTAAACCGCAGCTTCGCGCGCGAGCTGCAAAACGATTGCCTGGACGCGCTGGTGGCGGCCCCCATCGCGCCCGGAGTCCTGTTCCTCGGCAAAGCCCTGGCGAATTTCGTGCTGCTGCTAGTGGTGGAAATCATATCGCTGTTCGTCTTCGCCATTATGTACGACGTTCGCGTGCTGGCGCAGCTTGGCTCGATCGCCCTGGTCGTCCTTCTGACGACATGGGCGATCACCGTCATCGGCACGGCCTTCAGCGCGCTCACCGTCAATCTGCGCATGCGCGAGTTGATGCTGCCGATCCTTACTTATCCGTTTCTGATCCCGCCGCTGATGGCCGCGATCCTGCTCACCACCGATCTTTTCGCCGGTAAACCGATCTCGGCGGACAACACCATCTGGGTGCGCGTGCTGGTGGCCTTCGACGTGATCTTTTCGTTATTGGCCGTGGTATTCATAGATATTGTTTTAGTGGGATGACGGCGAGCGGGGGAATCGTCTAAAGGAACGTATGCGCGAGAAAATCATGTACATTCTGGCCGCCGTGGGCATCGGCTTGGTCACTTGGACGCTTTACAAGGTCTGGTTCGTTCTGCCGAAAGAGGCCAACGTCGCGGCCTATCAGATCCTCTACTTCCATGTGCCCGCCGCGGCGACAGCCTTCACCGGTTTCTTTACGGCGCTGGCGCTGAGCGGGTTCTATCTCGGAACGGGAAATTTGAAGTACGACGCTTTGGCCGCGGGCGTGGTGGAGGTAGCCTTAACGTTCGCTTCCATTAATCTGATCACCGGCATGATCTGGGCCCGCTACGCGTGGGGCATCTGGTGGACCTGGGACGCGCGCCTGACTTCAATGCTCACCTGCTGGCTCATCTACGCGGGCTATTTGATCCTGCGCCGCGCCATCGACGAGCCAACCCAGCGCGCGCGCCTCTCCGCCTTCCTTGCCATTCTCGGCTGCGTAAACGTCGCGTTCGTCTACAAGTCGATCGAGTGGTTCAGGACCCAGCACCCATCGCCCGTGCTGAGTATCCGCTCCGGAGGAGGCATGGGGCCGGGCATGGAAGCGCCCATCTATTGGAACTGGCTCGCCATGGCGTGCTTAGGGACGGTGTTGGTTCTGGTGCGGATGCGCCAGGAGGAGATCTCCCGCGAAATCGACTCCCTCCGCCGAATGGCCCACGCTTACTAAGATGGAGCCTCGCGAATTTCAATTCGTCTTCGCCGGCTTCTGCGTCGCCTGGGCGATTGTAATGATTTACGCCCTGACGCTCGGCCTGCGCGAGCGCCGCTTGCGGAAGGAACTCGACCGCGTGAGAAAGATGGTAGAGAAGCGCTGAGCGCTGCTCCGCGATAATGCCGCGACGATGGAACACAAAACGTCTACCCGACCATCCGGTAAAAAACCATTGTGCCGATCAAACGGATAGCCGACCGGAACTCATTGCGGCCGCCAGGAAGCGACCTCGAAGTTCGGCGGAAACACGACCGGGCTCTATTATGCGGTTCTAGTCTTGCATGCGCGCGATCTCGATATAATCCAGCGCCGCCACCTCGCCGCCATTCGGGACGCCTTCGACAACGATACGGTCTCCAGGGCGCAGCGCGATGCCGGGAATAGTGCGGCGCTCCGACGATGAGCTGTCTACTTTTTGAGTCGGCAAGTTATCGGAAGCGGTCCAGGCGTCCACCGGCTGATCGTTCACGAACACACGATAACGCGCCAGGCCGTTGTTTTGATCGAAGTATCGCACTCGCAGGTCGAACCAGCCGGGCTGACCGGCGTATGAAAATGTAGCCGTGCACTGAGCCGCGGCGCAGATGACGGCCTTGCCGCCCGATGCTGCCTCCCACGGCGTGACATCGGCTACCTTGTAGCCTTGCAATTGCGAGGATTCGGCCTCGAACCGTCCCGGGTAGTGGCCGACGCGGCCCTTCGCGTCGGGAATGCCCGAGGTTCGGAAGAACCAGTTCGTCACGGCGTCGCGCCACACCTCCGCCTGACCCGCCTGATATTCAAGCTGCGCCAAAATCTCGTTGTAGCGCCGCTCATCGACCAGTCCCTTCAGCGATCTCCATTCTTCGACGTATTCTTCGACTGCCTCGGCGCCGTCGTAATGCGAATCGTAAATGGACTGAATCACCGTCTTCCCCGAGTGCAGTACGTGAGTGTACGAAGCGTGATGCATGAACAAAAGCAGATCGTCGGGACACGCCTTGAGCGGTTCATAGAGACGCGCGACAGCGGGCGTGTATTGGCCTATGAAGCCTGTGCCTGTAGCGACGGTGCGATCCATGCCTACGCCTTTATCGTCGGCCCGATGCCATTGGCCCCAGCCGTTTCGCTCCGACGCTTCCACTGCGACTCCGTAATGATTGCCCGTGATGTCGGTCAGCGTTTGCAGACCGAGCGGACCGGTGTAGTTTTCGTAAGTGCGCCAGGAGGTCAGTTGAATATGCGCAAGCGCATCCACGACTCTTGGATTGTCGCCAAATGTGAGACGCGCCCATTCGCGCGCGATCGCCTCCGAAGACAGATCCGGATTCCAGGCGAGCCGGCCGAAGCCGTACAAATTCGCCTGCGATAGATGATTGCCGAACCAGTTTTCGTCCAGGCCCGCGTTGGAAACGCCGATGAAACCGCCCTTCGCCAAACTTTTCACCGGGGTCGCTCCGCCCACGCGCAGATCGAAATCCAACGTCTCTTTCCACATCGGAACCAGGAACACGGTGTGGCGCGCCTGGCCCATGTACTCTTGCGTAATCTGAAGCTCAATGGCGCGATTCGTCTTGAGCAGCGTGCCGAACAAAGGCGACGCGGGCTCGCGGACCTGAAAATCGATGGGACCGTTTTTGATTTGGATCGCGACATTATTGTCGAATTTTCCATCGAGATCGCGAAAATTGTCGTCCGCCGCCCGGGCGCGGTCGTTTTTCGGGTTGCGCCAGTCCATATGATGGTCGTAGACGAACCCTCGATAGAAGAGCAATCCGCCATGCGGCTTCAGCGCACCGGCGATCACGTTGGCCGCGTCGGCATGGGTCCTTCCATATGCCGACGGCCCCACGCGTCCTTCCGAATCTGCCTTCAAAACGAATCCGCCCAGATCGGGGACGGCGCGATAAATTTCATCCACTTTCGCATTCCACCACGCGGCGACGGCCGGATCGAGCGGATCGAATGTATTGAGCCCGCCGATAGTCTTTGGACTTCCAAAATCCACGGAAAGCACCGTGCGAACGCCCCACGGCCGGAACGCATCGGCGATGTGAACGATTTCCGGCAAAAAATCGGCCCCGAGAATCCGCGGATTAACGTTCACATTGTTAATCGAGCAGCCGTTTATCCCGATCGAAGCAAGCATGCGCGCGTAATCGCGGACGCGGCCGAGATCGGCCCGCGCGCGGCCGTTATCCCAAAATAGGGACCGCCCTCCGTAGCCCCGCTCGATTGAGCCGTCCAGATTGTCCCAATGGTTCACCCATCGCACGTTCGTAAACGGCGCTTCCTCGCTATCCAAATTCGAGACCGGTTCGCCTAGTGCGATTCGGCGGAGTAATGCGAAGGCTCCGTATAGAACGCCGCGATCCGTGGCGCCGGTGACGACGAGGGAGCGCCCTTCGGTTTTGAGACGGAATCCGTCGCCCGCCACATTCGCAAGCGGAAGCGTTTCGAGTACGATGGCCCCTTCGGCGGGCACCGTGGGATCGACGCGTAAAGTGCGCCCGAGCATCCCGCGAATGCCTCGGATCAACTCGTCGCGAGCGCTGGCCATCACGACTGAATCGCCCTTGACGACTACTGCGGAAGGAATCGCGTCGCGATATTGGCGCAGCGTAGCGCCTTCCAGCGGCTGGTACCGCAGCCAGGCGTTGTAGCCGGATTCCGCTTGCGCGCCCGCGGCTACCAGCAGGGCGCAACTAAGAATTAACGCCGGACGCAAGATATCCTCCATCCACCGCAATGCACTGGCCTGTAATAAATTTCGCGGCGTCGGAGGCCAACAGCACCGCCGCTCCCACCAGCTCCTCCGGCTTGCCGAATCTCCCCATCGGCGTTCGCATCAGAATCTCCCGCCCGCGGGGAGTATTCAACAACAGTTCGCGATTCATATCGGTCGGAAAGACGCCGGGGACTATCGCATTCACGCAGATTCCGTCTCGCGCCCATTCGCACGCCAGGCTGCGGGTGAGCGACACCACGGCGGTCTTTGACGCGCAATAAGCCGTCACTTGATGGAACGCCAGAAACGATCCGAGCGACGCGATATTCAGGATACGCCCGTGGCCGCTCGTCTTCAACGGTTCATGAAAGGACTGGCATGCGCGCAGCACACCGTTCAAGTTAGTGTCGATTATCGAAGCCCAACGCTCCTCACTGACGGTAGACGTGGGCTCGCGGACCGTGAACCCCGCGGCGTTGAGCAAAATATCGACGCGCCCGAACTCGCGCAGGACCGCATCGCGCAAATCGTCCACGGATTTGCGATCGGTGACGTCGGCGGTCTGGCAGAGACTGCACCTCAGCTCCCGGCACGCCGATTCGAGTTCAACCCGGCGGCGTCCACTGGGAACCACCGCCGCGCCGTGATCCCGAAATCCCAAAGCGATCGCGCGCCCCAATCCGGAAGTCGCACCGAGGGCCACTGCGACTCGGCCGGAAAGATCGAAGAGATTGTTCATCGGGAAAGGTCTGGAACGCGATCATCCGTCGGATCGGGCCAGCGATCGTTGGGAACCAGAGGGGCCCAACCCGGCCGTCCCGGATCTTGATCGTAAGGATAACCGCCCAGACGCTGATACAACTCGCTGTATTGTTGGAGTTTTTCGCGGTTCAGTTTCACGCCCAATCCGGGCGCATCGGGCACGCGAATCGAGCCGCCTTCGTACCGCATCAATCCGCCCTCAATGATATCGTCGGTCAGGTGGTGATAGTGCGCGTCTGCGGCGAACGATAGGTTCGGCAGAACCGCTCCTAAATGAAGCATGGTGGCGAGCTGGATTCCTAGCTCGCCGGAGGAGTGCACCGCCACTCCGAGCTGAAACGTTTCGCAAACGCCCGCCGCCTTGACGCACGCCCGGATGCCGCCCCAGAACGTGGTGTCCAGCAAAATCACGTCGACGGCGGTATTTAGAACGTTCGCTGCAAGCTGCTCGAAATTGACGACTACCGTGTTGGTTGCCAGAGGCACGCGCGCCATTTCCCGCGTGCGCCGCATGCCGTTCAGTCCGTAAACGGGATCTTCGAGATAGTCGTTTCGCAATCCCTCTATCGCCTGGCCAAAACGGATCGCCTGCTCCGTGGACCAAACCGCGTTGGGATCGAACCGCAAGGAATCTTCCGGGAAGGCGTGGGCTAGTGCGCGGTAGACTTCTGATTCATAATCCGGGTGAAAGACGCCGCCCTTGATTTTGTGCGTCCGAAACCCGAAGCGGCGCTTGAGTGCGCAAGCGTGCTGAATCATCTGCTCCACCGCGCGCACCTCGCCGGCGCCAGTGGCCGGATTTGCGTAGCGAAAGAAACAATAAGAGGCAAAGGGCACGCGATCGCGCAGACGGCCGCCCAGAATTTCGCTGACCGGAACGCCCCAAGCTTGGCCCAGAATATCGAGACAAGCAAATTCGAGGGCCGCCAAAATCTGCGTGCGGTTGTTGTAGAGGGATGCAGTGGGATTCGCGATCTTAAATCGCATCTCTTCCAGACGCGCGGGATCGTGCCCCACCAGGTACGGCTTCATTGCGCGAAACGCCGCTTCCGCCGATTCTCCGCCCCCGCCCATCTCTCCCAACCCGATCAGACCACTGTCGGTTTCCACTTCGACAATCGTGCGGACAAATCGTCCCCAATGGCACCCGTTGGCGTGCCGGAGCGGAGCCTCGAGCGGAACCGTCACAGTGGTGGCGCGCAGATCGCGAATGCGCATGGACTTTCATGCTACAACAGCCCTCGTGATATTCTCCAACCTGAAGGAGATCGGCCCATGCATCGCATTCTGCTGAGCCTCGGCCTCGCCTTGGCTCTCCCCGCCGCCGGCCAACGATCGTTTGCCGGATGGCGGGAATATCTGGGCGGCGCGGATTCTTCGCAGTATTCCTCGCTCAAGCAGATCGACAGGACCAACGTCGCGCGCCTTCAGATCGCGTGGTCCTACCCCACGGGCGACGAAACCCAATATTTGTTCAACCCGGCAATTGTCGATGGCGTCATGTACGTTCTGGCGCGTAATAATTCTCTCGTCGCACTCGACGCAGCCACCGGAAAAGAGATCTGGGTTCACGCTTTCAAAGGCGCCGTGACCACACGCGGCATTAACTATTGGGAAAGCAAGGATCGCAGCAACCGTCGCCTATTCACCACTAATGCCGGATTCCTTACCGCTATCGACGCCCGCACTGGCAAGACCGTCGAATCGTTCGGCGACAACGGACGCGTCGACGCACGCTCCGGCCTCGCAGACCGCGATTGGAGCGAATCGCCCCCCATTCAAACCAATAATCCGGGCCGCATTTTCGAAAATCTAATTATTTTGCCGATGATGCGCAGCGGCGGCGATTACGCCTATCTTCCCGGAGACATCCACGCCTACGACGTACGCACAGGAAAGCTGATTTGGCAGTTCCATACTGTACCGCGTCCCGGCGAATTCGGATATGAGACCTGGCCGAAGGATTTTTGGCAGCGCTCCGGCGGCGGGATCAACTGGAACGAGTTGACCATCGACGAAAAGCGGGGCATCGCGTTCGTTCCCACCGGAACGGGCAAATGGGACCACTACGGCGCCGATCGCAAAGGCCAAAACCTCTTCGCCAACTCGATTATTGCGCTCGACGCTCGCACGGGAAAAAGGCTCTGGCACTTCCAAACCGTGCATCACGACCTGTGGGATTACGATCTCTCCGCCGGCCCGAAGTTGCTCACCGTAAAACATGATGGCAAGAACATCGATGTGGCTATCCAGCCGAGCAAGCAGGGCTTTTTGTACGTGCTCGACCGTGTCACGGGCAAACCGCTCTGGCCCATCGAAGAACGTCCCGTGCCGAAATCCGACGTACCGGGCGAGGAAGCTTGGCCCACGCAGCCCTTCCCCACCAAACCTCCGCCGTTCGCGCGCCAGGCATTGACGGAGAACGACATCAATCCTTATCTGCCCGAAGCGGAGCAGGCGGCTTGGCGCGAAAAAATCCGCGATGCGCGCAACGAGGGGATCTTCACCCCGCCCAGCCTGAAAGGAACGCTGTCGATTCCTGGCGTGGGCGGAGGCGCAAGCTGGGCCACGGCCGCGGTGGATCCTGCCAGGGGCACGCTTTACATCGTGTCCAAGGACGCGCCGACCATCATCACGCTTGTGCCTCCGGGCTCGCCAAATTCGGATAAACGCGCCGCCCGTCCGCCGCATCCCGCGCCTGTTCCCCTGGACGGCCCTTTCATTCACTACACCGCGCCCTACACGCAGTTCATTTCCCAGGCCAGCCGCCTGCCCACTCTCTCGCCGCCATGGTTTCAACTGACCGCCTACGATTTGAATTCAGGAACGATTCAGTGGCGGATTCCTTACGGCAGCGTCCCCTCGCTGGTCGCTCAGGGGCATGCCGGCACCGGCGGGTTGCAACAGCAGAGGGGAGGGCCGGCGGTTACGGCCGGGGGCCTAATTTTTGCGGCCACGAACGACAGGAAGTTTCGCGTCTACAACGAGGATAACGGCAAGTTGATCTGGGAAACGACTCTTCCCGCAAGTGCCGAGGGCGTGCCCGCAGTCTACGAAATCGCCGGCCGCGAATACGTCGTTATTTGCGCTGCCGCTGGTGGAGGACCCGGCAGCTACATCGCCTACACGCTTCCCCGCTAAGGCGAGCGCCGCTTTGGCGGTTCAATTCAAAACTCGCTGTGATAACCTGAGAACCGGTTCGAGATCAAATGCGCTGGCGCATGGCGGTTCTCGCGGGAGCGGTGGTTCTGTGCGCTCTCGGAGTCTTGCGCGCTCAGAAACCTTTCAAAGAGTATCCGGGCCTCGAGTACAACGATTTCCCGCTCCCCTCCGACTGGAAGGTCAACGCCGAATGGACCCGCGCGCGCTTGCGCTGCCCCGATATCGGCGCGGGATTCCGCCGCGGCTACGA
This sequence comes from Bryobacteraceae bacterium, assembly GCA_036557165.1. Lineage (GTDB taxonomy): Bacteria > Acidobacteriota > Terriglobia > Bryobacterales > Bryobacteraceae > Palsa-187. Next base: position 59,339 of record DATBIA010000070.1, on the reverse strand, counting down.
GATGAACTGGACCATCGACTACCCCCGCTCGGACCGGCATCTTCTTCAAGGCGTCCGTCGTCTGACGCGCATCGACACGCGATCGGTGGAGCAGGTCGTGGATCTGGACGGCGGCGACGACGTCTATAACTGGCCGATGATGTACGCAGTGGAAGTCGGACACTGGCGGTTGCCCGACGATCAAGCCGCGCAACTGCGGGACTTCCTGCTTCGCGGCGGCATGCTGATGGTCGACGATTTTCACGGGGACCGGGAATGGGAGGTCTTCATCGAAAGCATGAACAAAGTCTTCCCGGATCGGCCCATCGAAGACATCCCCAATGACGATCCGATTTTCCACACGGTGACCGATTTGGACGACCGGTATCAAGTCCCAGGCGCGCAGTATTTGCGCACCGGCCTAACGTATGAAAAAGGCGAAAGCGGCAAAGTGGCGCACTGGCGCAGTATCCGCGACGCCAAAGGCCGCATCCTCGTCGCGATCTGTCACAACATGGACCTCGGCGACGCCTGGGAATGGTCCGACGATCCCGCCTACCCGGAAAAGTGGGCGGGCTTGGCCTACCGGATCGCCATGAATTACTTCATTTACGATCTGACCCACTGAACCACTTTGATAAAATTTGCGCTGGTATGAAGCCCGCATTGTATTTGTGTATCCTGGCGGCCCTGCCTCTGGCCGCGCAATCCGGCGCGAAGAACGGCGAGTGGCCGGCTTACGGGGCGGATCTGGGAAACACGCACTATTCCCCGCTCGATCAAATCGCCGCGAGCAATTTCAACCAACTCCGAGTCGCATGGCGCTTCAAGACGGACAATCTCGGCCCGCGACCGGAAACAAACCTCGAAGCGACCCCGCTGATGGTGAAAGGCGTCCTCTACACTACAGCCGGCACGCGCCGCGCGGCTGTGGCGATTGACGCCGCCACCGGCGAGGTTCTATGGATGCACAGCCAAAACGAAGGAACTCGCGGAGAGAATGCGCCGCGCCAGCTTTCCGGACGCGGCCTTGCCTATTGGACCGACGGCCGCGAAGAGCGCATTCTCTATGTCACGCCCGGTTATCGCTTGATCGCCCTCAACGCCAAGACGGGGAATCCCATTCGCAGTTTCGGCGCCAACGGCGTGGTGGATCTCAAGCTCGACGACGATCAGCAGATCGATCTGGAAACCGGCGAAGTGGGTCTGCACGCCACTCCCGTGGTGGCGGGCGATACGGTGATCATCGGCGCGGCGCACCGGGCCAGCGGATCGCCGAAAGTCAAGCACAACGTCAACGGGTACGTCCGCGGATACGACGTTCGAACCGGCAAGCGCAACTGGATTTTCCACACCATTCCGCGCGTGGGCGAGTTCGGCCACGACACCTGGGAAAACGATTCGGCGGAGACCACGGGCAACGCCGGCGTATGGGGCCAAATCAGCGTCGACGAGCAATTGGGGCTCGCGTACCTGCCCGTGGAGTTGCCAACTGGCGACGAATATGGAGGCCACCGTCCCGGCAATGGCTTATTCGGCGAGAGCATCGTCGCTGTCGATTTAAAGACGGGCCAGCGCAAATGGCATTACCAATTGGTCCACCACGGAATTTGGGATTTCGACATTCCCTGCGCTCCGATGTTGATCGATATCTCCATCAATGGGCGGACGGTGAAGGCGGTCGCGCAGCCGACCAAGCAAGGAATTCTGTACACGTTCGACCGTGTAACGGGCGCGCCGATTTGGCCGATTGAGGAGCGGCCTGTTCCAAAGGGCGACGTGCCCGGCGAATGGTACTCGCCCACGCAGCCTTTGCCGACCAAGCCGCCGCCGTATGGGATCGCTGGGGTTCCGTCTATTGATGACCTGATCGACTTCACTCCGGACCTTCGGGCCGAGGCGCTAGAAATCGTCTCGAAATACCAGATCGGCCCGATCTTCACGCCGATCGTCGTCAGCAAGCCCGAAGGCCCGTTTGGCACGATCCTGACCACGGGAGTAACGAATTGGCCGGGCGGCTCTTACGATCCCGAGAGCCATATCTTGTATGTGCACGCTTCGACTGGGATTATTTCGAACGGCCTTGTGCCAGGCAACCCGGCACAAACGGAGTTCGCTTGGGTCGCGGGAAATGCCGCTCCGCCGGGAACGGTGCCGGCTCTGAGGGTGCAGGGCTTGCCGCTGGTGAAGCCGCCCTATGGAAGCATTGTCGCGATCGATATGGATCGTGGTGAGATTCTCTGGAGAATCGCGAATGCCGAAACGCCGGATAATGTCCGGAATAGTCCGGCGCTGAAGGGCCTCAACATCCCGCGCACGGGGCGGCAGAGCAATACCATCGGGATTCTGGTGACCAAGACCCTGATCGTCGCGGGCGAGCCCGGCACGTTCACCATGCCCGACGGCCGGCAAGGGGCAATGCTGCGTGCGTATGAAAAGGCCACCGGGCGCGAAGTGGGCGCGGTCTACATGCCGGCGGGCCAAACCGGCACGCCGATGACATACATGTTGAATGGCAAACAATACATCGTGCTGGCGATCGGCGGAACGGGATTTCCCGGCGAGCTGATCGCGTTCCGGCTGCCGGACTAAGTTTCTACTGCACTTGCAAATTTACCGCTTGGCTGGAGACTCCGCCGACGGTGGCCACCACGGGCTGAGTCCCCGTGGAAACCGAAGCGGGCAGCGTGATATTTACCTGCGCCAACCCAATCAGCCCCGGCGCCACCCCTACGAACTGGATGAACGCAGGAGTTCCGCCGACGGTTATGGAAAGCGGCAGCACCGGTTTGGGATCGCTCGCAACCGGCGTTAGCGGCGACGGCGAGAATCCGGATTTGAGCGCTGGCGTGACCTCGCCTACGCCCACCACGTAGATGGTCGTCGTTCCGCCCGGGCTCACGCTCGTGACGCCCTGAACGTTGCCGCTCGCATCCGAGAGGATCGCGGGTGAGGACGGCGCGATCTGGAATTGGAAGCCCGCGATCGCTCCATTATTGTTAATGCCCAGAACGGCGGGTCCGGCGCCGGCTTCGTACGGGATTTGAATATTGACGACTGTGGGCGACACTAAGAGCATCGGCGCGGGGAGTCCGTTCACCGTTGCGGAGACGCCGTCCAGCGTAAACTGCGCCGGGTTGGTTGAGTTAGCGACGGTGGATTTTGCCAGGTTTGAACCGAAGAAGGAAAAAAGCGTTCCCGGACTGCCTGTGGATGTGTTAGATCCATAAAGAACCACTCCGCCGATCGATGTCGCCGAGGAACCGCCCAGGACGAACATCACCGGCACGTTGACGTATTGCGGGATCGCGTTCTGGCTTTGGAGGACGACGGTCGCGCGGTAGACGCCCGGCTCGAATCCAGTGCTGTCCGCAGTCAGAGTAATTTGCCCGCTGCCCACGCCGGAAAGCTGCGACGCGCTCAGCCACGCGGTGGTGCGGTTGTTGGGGAAGATGGAAGCCGTCCAGGATTGGGTTTTGTCGGAGAGATTCACCGCTAGCGTCGCCTGTGCCGAGCCCGGAATCGCGCTACCGAGCCTACCACCGCTTTGCGGATTCCCCGCCGGATCTCCCGCCGGCGCCGCGAGGCTGACGCTACTCGGCGCGGCCGAAATCTTGCCCGGATTCGCGGGTGGTCCAACAAAAGAGACAGTCAATTCCTGACTAGCTCCATCGTTTCTCGCCAACTGGATCGTATTCGTGGCCGGAGGGCTGATTCCGCCGAAGCATACCGTGCCTTGCAATCCACCCCAGATCATAAGGCGCTCGGTGCCGAAAATCGACGGAATCCGGCTGCTTAGGCTCACGCCACCAGCGAGGAGGCTGGTCAGCAGGGTGCCCGCGTAGCCCCGTGTGTCGTCGGCATTGAGCTGTACGGCCCATTGGCACGACGCGTCCGCAGACGTGTTTTGCGCTACCACCAGAGGCGTGGCCGCGAGATTAAATCCGCCCGCGCCCGGCGGCAGCGCGGAGTAGCTCACCGAGATTTGCCTCGTCCAGGAATTGCCGTTGGCGTCCACGCCTGTAACCGCGAACGTGCGCGTCAGCGGAACCGCAAGATTGCGGAACGTGACCGTCACGATAAGGCTCCCGCCCGGGACAATGTTCGGCGACGGAAAATATTGCGAGAGATTCTGCGCCTGGCCGTCGATCGTGAATCCCGTGACGATGGCCGGGACGGCGCGTCCTACTTCCGACAACGAAAGCGGCGTCTGCCAGCTCGGGCCCTGAGCGTCGGGCGGCTGTGCCCAGGACGTATACGGGGCGGAAAGAATCATCGCGGCGGTGCCGGAAGGAATCGAAAGTCTAAACTGCAGCGTGGCGCCGCCCGAGCTGAAGGCGGCGTCGCCGGAATATTGCGCCGCGATCGTCGCGTTGCCCGCGGCGACCAGGAGTTGAGAAAGCGGCAAAGAGATGCTTGCGGAGCCATTGACTAGCGGCGCCGATCCCAGCACTCTTAAGTTAAAGACGAAGTCCACTGTGCCCGTCGGTTCTCCGCCGCCGCCGGCCGGGGCCACGGTAGCGGTCAATTGAACCGTATCGTTCACCGTGCCGGTGGTTGCGTTCGAAGACAGCGTCACCACCACTCCCTGGGTCGCCGTGTTCCATTGCGTCACCAGGGCGTTGCCGTCCACCGAGCCCAAACCGGTCGCCATGTCGTATCCGGTCCCGGTGGAATAACCGAACGATCCGGTCAGGCAATCCTGGGTACCCTGCGCGCAGGGGACGATGTTGTCGCCGGCGGTGATATCGTGAAACACCGAAGGCGCGCTCTGAGCCAGCCGGTAGAGTTGCGGATTGATGTTCCCCAGCCCGGCTGTCTTCTGGAAGCCATTGGCCACCTGATAATGATTGATCAGCGCGACGATTCCCGCCATCGAAGGCGCCGACGCCGAGGTGCCCGCGACCGATCCGTTTATGCCCATGAAACTAATTTCGTACCCATCGTGGATCGCGGCGCTAAGGGACACGTCGGGAACGTGACGCCAATTATCCATGGGTACGCCCGGTCCGGCCTGCCACGCCGGTCTGGCATAAAGCGCGCTGGCGCCGCCGCCGGTCGAACCAAGGCCCGCCGCGATGGAGGATTCATTCCATGCCTGCTCGGGAATGTAGGACAATGCGGAGCCGAAGGTCGGTGAGTTTGTGGCCGCCCAATAATTTCCGCCGCCCTCGGCGAATTGCGTGCCTCCCACCGCGGTCACCTCGGGCACTGCGGCTGGAATCGCCACGGAACGGCCATGCTCCGCATAGGGAAACGACTCCTGCGGGTCGCAACCCGCCGCGCCGGAATCGCCCGAAGCGGCCAGAATCGTGATGCCTTGGGCGTTGGCTTGTTGTGCGATCGAGCGATAGTAAGTCACCGCGCGATCCACTTCGCAATCCCCGGCGCTGATGCTCACCACCGGCGCCACGTTCAATTCAATGGCCGCCACCATCGCGATAAAGATGTCGGGGCCGTATACGTAAGAAATCGTCGCTTTCGGAGCCACCGCGCCGGACCACTCCAGGTCCAAATCGGCTTCGATCTGAGCGCCATTAAAGCCCGGGTCCGTGGAACTGTACGGGATCACCTTCGGATCGTTAGCCGGCAGACCGTAGCGCGTGCGAAACGCGCGAATGTCGCTCAGTTGAATATCCGACTCGCCCGCGATGGCGATGCTCTGCCCGGTCCCGTCGATTCCCGCTTGATACAACGGGTTGAGATTGTAAATGGTCGCGAAGTCGGCGGGTACGAGAGCATGTGTAGAGCCTGTGGTGAGGTCCGGCGTGACAGGGATCGCGAACGACTTCAGATGGAAATCGTTCAGCCCGATAAAGCCGCCCACCACATCGGCCAGCGCCGAGGGGACGCTGGGCTCCGCCGTGTTGGCGATATGCGTCTCACCATTCGCCTGAAATCGATGCAAAGGCGTATGCAGCGCCGCCGAAACCCGATCCGCGGAGCCGCTGAAGGCTACCCAGTTGCTGGCGCGCGACAAATGCTCGATCTTAAAACCCGCGGAAGTGAGCCACGCCGCTACTTTAGATCGATCGCTCGCGCTTACCCCGAACCGGCCGCCGAACTCCTCCGGCGTAAGCCATTTTCGAAAATGCGGCGAGGAAGGATTCTGCTGATCCAAGAGCAACTGGTCCAGCTCCGCTTGCTGGTCCGCCGACGGCTTCAGCGACATCACGATGTAGTTCATCGGCGTGTTGGGGTCCACCGGACCGCGGTCGAATTGAGCGCGCGCCAGACGGTGAACGTTGCCGGGGATCGCGGTGGTTTCGCGCACATTCACCGGCCGTGTGACGCGATCCCGAGGAGCCGCGGCCAAACCGGCCGCAAAAAGACACAGAGCGGACACAAACCGTAGTTTCATTTGAGTTTTAGGGACGTAGTATAGAATACCCCTATCATGGCTGCATCGCAATCCTCCCCCATCGCCCCGCAAACCGCTGTCGGGAATCGCTGGTTGATACCCGTAGGCGCCGTGGCGGTGCACATCTGCATCGGATCCGTCTACGCCTGGAGCACTCTGAACCGTCCCATCCAGGCGGTGTTTCCAAACGCCCCTTCGTGGTTCAGTCCTCCCTATACGACGTTCACCACGGCTCTGGTCCTTCTGGGCCTTAGCGCGGCTTTCGGAGGACCCTGGGTGGAGCGCCGCGGTCCGCGCGTGGCCGCCGCCTCCGCCGCCGTATTTTTCGGAGTTGGATTATTAATCGGCGGCTTCGGGTTGGCGGTGAAGCAGAACGTACTCGTATTTCTGGGCATGGGAGTGATTGGCGGAATCGGATGCGGATTGGGCTATCTGGCCCCGGTGAGCACGCTGGTGAAATGGTTTCCGGACCGCCGCGGCATGGCGATGGGAATGGCCATCATGGGATTCGGCGGAGGCGCGTTTGTGGCCAGTACTCTAATGGTGCGCCTCATCGCATTCTTTGGAGTCGCCAACACGGTGATGACGCTCGGCGGTGTCTACCTGATCGTGATGCTGATCGGCGCGGGCATTCTGCGCCGGCCGCCGGAAGGCTGGGTCCCCGCGGGCTGGGTCCCCGCCGCCAAGCCGAATAAAATGATCTCGGACCGCAGCATCTCGCGCGGCGCTGCGCTAAAAACGACGCAATTCTACCTGCTTTGGGGAATTCTCTTCATCAACACCACCGCCGGAATCGGCATTCTCGCGCAGGCCTCGCCGATGGCGAAGGACATGTTCGCAAAATCCGATGCGGAAGCGGGCTGGCTGGTGTCTCTCATCAGTTTGTTTAACGCGGGAGGGCGATTTTTCTGGGCGTCGTCGTCGGATTACATCGGGCGGCGGAATACGTACACGCTTTTCTTCGTCGCGCAATTCTTTTTGTTCCTGCTGATCCCTGGCGTCGCGGCGCGGGGCGAGTGGGCGATTTTTGAAGCGAGCTTATTCGCGGTGCTCTCAATGTACGGCGGCGCCTTTTCAACCATGCCCGCGTTTTTGGCCGACATCTTCGGGCCCGAGAATGTTGGGCCTCTCACGGGCGTGGTTCTGACCGCCTGGAGCGCCGCCGCCGTCACCGGCCCGATCATCATCACCGAGCTATCCAGGCGCGCAAAAGCCGCCCTCGCCCCCTCCGAGAGCCTGGTCCACATTTACGACAAGCCGCTGGAGGTGCTGGCCGCGGTGCTCGCAATCGGGTTCGTTCTTTCGCTGCTGGTCCGGCCGCTGAAGCGGACATAGCGCCCACTTCTCTCTGGGCCAGACGTGGCGCACGCTTCAGCTCGCCGCTCCCGGACCGGCGTGAGCAATCTCGTCAAGGTGGAGCGGGCTTCAGCCTGCAACGGGGACTCCCTTGAAAACAGCCTCAAGCTGCCTCTAAAATGACGCGATGGCCAAGGGCTTCTAGTTTGCGGATGCAGAATCGCTTGAGCCCCTCGGCCTGGATTTTGTCGAAGTGGTCCTCGCCCAACTCCTGGTAAGTGCAATGACGCGTGAGCATCGTGTGCGCGACCACCAGCAAGCTATGGGCGACCGCCAGAATCGCGCGTTTTTTGCCGCGCTTGGCCGCCAACCGGTGGAATTGGCTGGCAAAATAGCAATGCCGAGTGTGGGAAGCGGCCCAGGCCGCCTGGCACAGCGTCCGCTTGAGCCATCGGTTGCCGGTCCGCGTCCGGCCCGAAAACTGCTTCCCCGCGCTTTCGTTGTTGCCCGGGCATAGGCCGCCCCAACTCGCCAAATGAGCGCTGGTGGGAAACTGCTCCATGCGGTTGCCGATCTCCGCGACTAAACTACGAGCCGTGGTGGCGCTCACTCCGGGAATGGTCTCACACAATTCCACCGCTGCCGCGAAAGGGACCAGCGCCTGATTGATGCTCTGTTCGATTTCTCCCACCAGCGTGTCCAGAAATCTCCATTCCGCCAGCAACAACCGCAACATCTCGCGATGGTGCGGACGGATCCGTCCGCGGAGCGCCTCCACTAACAGCGTCCGTTTTTCCCGCAGACTGCCGAGCGCCAGATCCGCCAGTCGTTCCGGATCCGTCTCGCCCTTGACGATCGCCTCCAGCATCCGCCGTCCGGAAGCTCCCATCACATCGCTGGCCACCGAACCCAGCTTCAGATTGGCTCCTTCCAACAACTTCCGAATGCGATTGCCGACCGCGCTTCGCTCCGCCGAGGTCTGGGCGCGGTAGCGGGTCAATTCGCGCAGATCTTGCTGCTCCCTCGGCGGCACGAAGCTCTTCCTGAGCAAACCGTGCCGCAACAGGTCCGCGATCCACTCCGCATCCTTTTGGTCGGTCTTGCGGCCGGGCACCTGCTTGACGTGCGCGGCGTTGCACAGAGTCAAATCGAAGCCGCCCTCCAAAATGGCCCACACCGGCTTCCAGTAAGTGCCCGTGGACTCCATGGCTACATGGGTTACTCCTTGCTGCTGTAACCAGTCGCTCAACTCCAGCAAGGCATTGGTTGTGGTGGCGAACGTTCCCTTTTGTAGACGCGGCTCGGCGTCCGCCGCTCCCATCAAGCTACAAGCCACCACCGTCTTCTGATGTACATCCAAGCCGGCGCAGGCCAGATTCATAACGCGCATGGTTTACCTCCCGCCGTGGCCAGCCGGGGGATGCAGCAATTTCAGAGTCTCCCTTGCGCGCTCACCGGTGTTTCCACACGGGGCTACAATCGTTTGTGCCAGACAGCATCCCGGGTCATACTTCAGTGCGGGCTTTCGGCTCCATTGTCCTGGCGTCGACCACCTTCCGTCCGCCGCGGCTATGTTCAAGCTATCGCACTTCGGAAACATTTTCATGCTCGCTTGTGCGCCGCCGGCGCATGGCCACTTCAGTCCCCGCTTCGATGTGTCGTTCAGCAGGAGCCGAGGCTGAGCCGCCTGACGCCTCGGGTCGGGTGGGGCAGCCGATCGCTTTTGTCACCCGCCTTCCGGCACGATTATCACTGCTGCGCCGGCTGCGGCGCGTTCCCGTTCGGCGCCGGGCGCGGGCCTCTTCCCCGAGGCCCCCTCGGTCCAGGCACGCCCAACGAGCGATTCAGCTCGGGGTCGAGCCGCGCCTTTTGATTGGCGTCGAGCGAGGCATAGATTTTCGACATAGCCTTGGCCTCTACCGCCGTCCGCTGCTGATGAATCGCCGATAGCTCCTGGCTGACCTGATCGATGCTCCCTTCGTTGCCGGACCGCACGGCCGCGGCAAGCTGGGTTCTGAGATCCCTCTCTTTTTGATCCACTCCTTTGAGGATCACTCTGGACTCCGCAATAGCGGTATGGACCGCGTTCTGCTGCGCGGCGTTCAGCCCGAGCCTCTGGGTAAGGCGCTGCTCTGTATTGCGGCCCCCCAGCAATGGACCGCCGCCCGGCCCACGGAATCTTGGTCCGGGAGGACCGCCTTGTGGGGGCCCCTGTTGCGCCAATGCCAAGCCGATCGAACAAAGCGAAACCAGAAAACAGCGTGCGAGCATCCTTGTCACCCCTTCACGGACGTTTAGACGCAGATCGCTTGTAGAGGTGTTACGCCCCACCCTCCACGGCCCATGCCGATCCCGATTCGCGCGCTTCCTTCGCCCCACCGCCGCCGCTTGAACCCCAACCGTATCTTTCTGCCGCGCGCGCTGCGCGACGCCTTAGCCAGCATCTTCGGACCCGAAAACGTCGGCTCTGTCACGGGCGTGGTTCTGACCGCCTGGAGCGCCGCCGCCGTCACCGGTCCGATGATCATCACCGAGCTGTCGCGGCGCGCCAAGGCTGCGCTCGCTCCCTCCGAGAGCCTGGTCCACATTTACGACAAGCCGCTGGAGGTGCTGGCCACGGTGCTCGCAATCGGATTCGTTCTTTCGCTGCTGGTCCGGCCGCTGAAGAAGAAGTAACCGGCTCCGCGCGTACCCTTTACGCTTACGCTACAGCCGATACGGCGGCAGGCGCCGCGCGCCAGCTTTTAGCCCAATCCGGCTCCAGGCCGGAGCGCAACAGCGCGGCCACAGTTCGATTGCAATCGCCCAGGTCGTTCCAGACGACCGGGCCAAGGCGATGTGCGATCAGCCGCTCGGTCTCCATCGAGAGGACCTGCCGCGAAAAATCGGCGTGAGGAATCTGCTTATACAAAGATTCCCCCAGCCGGATCTCGCTGCGGGGGAGGCGGTTCATGGGCGCTTGTTGAAACGCCCCCATGAGCCCGGGTATGGCTGAGCAGATCATTTCCAGAAATGTCAGGACCGGCCCGACCATTACGAACGTGTTCCACAACGACTGCCGCTCCAGCAGGAGCTTCGCCATTTCTTCCGACGGTTTTTCGTGAAAGCTGCGGACGCGGAACGAGTCGGGGCCGCCGTTGACCGGTTCGCCCACCTCGATCCATCCATACTCCACCTCGGGGCCGTCCGGGCGCGCGCCCAGTAAAATCGCGCAATCCGGCGCGGCAGAGGCCAAGTCGAAGGCTTGCTCTACGGACTCAGTCACTGTGTTCTCATCGGAATAATGGTGGTCCGACGGAAAAATCGCCGCCACGGCGTCCGGTTGCCGGCGGGAGATGAGCAGGAGGCTCGAAAGGATGGCTGGGGCGGTGCCTCGATTGAACGGTTGGACGATCCATTGCGAGCGGCAATCTCCGAGGATCGGGCGATAAAAAGCTTCATGCGGCCTGGTAAGCGAGAATAGGATCTGCTGCGGGCAGATGCTGCGCTCCGCCCGTCGGCGCGCTTGCTCCAGCAGCGTAACGCCGCCATATAGGGAACAAAATTGCTTTGGCCGCTCGTCTCCGCAGATCATTCGGGTCAGTGGACGAAGCCTAACGCCATCGCCGCCCGCCAGCACAATCCCCCATCTCCTTTTAAAATCGCCCTGCTTCCGTTCGCGCTCTCTCATCTCTTCTCCGCAACGCGTGTTCGCGCCCTCTTTTTTTCGTTATCCGCCCTCGTTTTGACCTGCGTCGCGATCAGTTCGTGAACCGGCCAGGACGGAACCGCCGAGGGCTCAACGATTTCCGTCCCGGCTGGCATTTCCTCCGATGATCCCCCGAGTCTAGGAGGATGCTGTGGGGGGATATTGTTAGGGCGCCGAGGCGGCGTGCGGCTGCGAAAGTTCGCGCTCCGCTTGTAACCAATCTTCCACATCGGTGCCGATAGGGCATCCGTGTTCCTGCCAGAGCGCATATGCTAATCGGGCTATCGCCTCATGATCGTACGCGGTATGTGGATCGATCTCGATCCTGCTCTCGGGAACGGACTTGCGTTCCCGAGTCTCAGTCTTTGAGTACGGAAGAGTGACTGGCATGATCCCTCGGATTACCAAACAAAGCACGAGGAAAGCCAAAGCCAAATCGCTCATTCGCCGAGAGAGAGCCGTCCACTCGTCGGAAAGGACTGCGCAGTGCCCGCAAAAAATTCTCACGCCAAAATTTTGCGCGTAAAAATGCCATTCATGGCGCGATAATTCAGGTGGATTCGGGCGGCGTGGCGGCCGAAATGCTCGCGTGTGAAATGCTGTAATGGTTGGCGGGATCTCAATAAGCATGGCGCATCGCGTCCTGGAAACCTCTTGTTGCCTCGTGGGTGGCGGCCCTGCCGGCGTAATGCTCGGCTACCTGCTTGCCCGCGCCGGAGTACAAGTCACGGTTCTCGAAAAGCATAACGATTTCTTCCGCGATTTCAGGGGCGACACTGTGCATCCGTCCACGCTCGAGCTGTTTCACGAACTCGGGCTCTTGGAAGAATTTCTGAAATTGCCGCACCAGAAGATAACCTCGGCGGGAGGAATTTTCGGAGGCTATCCGTTTGAAGCGGCGAGTTTCCGTCATGTTCCGGCTCGCTGCAAGTTTGTCGCGCTGATTCCCCAGTGGGACTTTCTCGATTTCCTTGTTGGCCAGGCCAGAAAGCACGCTTCGTTCGACCTTCGATTGGGGCATGAGGCCGTGGGCATCGTGGAGCACGGGGGGCGCGTGATAGGCGTGGATGTGCGAACGCCAGGCGAAGATTTGCGAATCGGCGCCGGCTTGGTGGTGGGCTGCGACGGACGCCACTCCACGATCCGCAAAGCCGCGGGGCTGCAGGTGCGGGAATTCGGCGTACCGATGGATGTGCTGTGGTTCCGGGTTGGCCGTCACCCTGGCGATTCGGGACAGGTGTTCGGCAACATAAATTACGGCAAGGCGCTCATCCTGATCAATCGGGGCGACTATTTTCAGGCGGGGATGATCGTCCAAAAGGGCGCTTTTGACGCCGTAAAACGGCGCGGAATGGGCGAATTTCGTGCAGAAATTGCGCGTATCGCGCCGTTTTTGGACGATCGCGTCGACCAACTGCGCGATTGGGACCAGGTAAAGTTGCTCACGGTGCAACTCAACCGGCTCCGGCAATGGTATCGCCCCGGTTTGCTCTGCATCGGCGACGCGGCGCACGCGATGTCGCCCGCGGGAGGGGTGGGGATCAATTTGGCGATTCAGGATGCCGTGGCGGCCGCAAGGCTCTTGGCAACCCCGTTGCGCGAAGGCCTACCCACGGAGCGCGCGCTGGCCCGCATTCAACAACGTCGCGAGTTTCCTACGAAAGTCACCCAGTTCCTCCAGATGTATGCGCACAAAGGGCTCGCCCGGATCTTTCAAAATCCTGGGCCGGCGAAAGCGCCGTGGCAGCTCAAAGTCGCGGTGAGCATTCCGGGGGTAAGGCGATTGCTCGGCCGCGCAATCGGAATCGGCGTCCGGCCGGAGCATATTGCCGGCGCTAGGGGCGAATCCGGCGGCCGCGGTCGAAGCCGTCCGATGCCGCTCTATCTCGGAATAGGCGTCGCCGTAGGGGTGTTCGCGGCGCGGTTGGTGACAACGGCTCGATCCCGGAAAAGCGCGAAGGTAGCGGGCACTGTCATGCGGCCGGCGTGAGCCCGACCTGAGTATGAGATGGTTCGGCTCGGAGAGCTTGTTTCTGACCCGAGCCTGCCTCCAGCGCGGGCTGGCGCTGATCTTCCTCATCGCCTTTCTGAATGCCCTCAACCAATTCAAACCCCTGCTGGGCGAGCGGGGGCTTCTCCCCGTTCCGCAATTCGTAAAGCAGACGCCGTTTAGCTCTTCGCCGAGCCTGTTTTTCTTTCTTCCGCGCGACGCGGCCTTCACCACAGGCGCATGGCTGGGCGTATTGCTTTCCTGCGCGGCTCTGACCGGCGTCTCCGAACGCTACGGCCTCTGGCTCTCGATGCTGGTATGGACGTTGTTGTGGGTGCTGTACATCTCGTTCGTCAACGTGGGCCAGACGTTTTACTCGTTCGGCTGGGAATCCATTTTGCTGGAAGCATGCTTCTACGCGATCTTTTTCGGCAGCCGGAGCGCCGCGCCTCCAACTGTAACCATCTGGCTCATGCGATGGCTGCTGTTTCGCGTCATGTTCGGCGCGGGAATGATCAAGTTGCGCGGCGATCCTTGCTGGCGCGATTTGAGCTGCCTGGACTACTACTACGAAACGCAGCCCATGCCCAATCCGCTGAGTTGGTTTTTTCATTGGGGGCCGGAGTGGACGCATCGCGGGGGCGTGCTGTTCAATCACTTCGCCGAGTTGATCGTACCTCTCGGCTATTTTTTGCCGCAGCCGATCGCATCCATCGCGGGCGCCATCACAATTGTGTTTCAGGGGACCATATTCCTCAGCGGCAATCTCTCCTGGCTGAATGCCCTGACCATAGTTCTGGCATTCAGCGCGTTCGACGACCGTTTTCTTTCGATTTTCCGTCCCTTCCGCCCGGTGCAGACGCAGGCAGCGCCATTGGGTTTAAGGATTGCCGCCGTCATTTTGGTGATTTTCGTAGCGTCTTTAAGCGTCCGCGTAGTGCGGAATCTTCTTTCGCGAAATCAAGTGATGAATACGGTGTATAACCGTTTTCACCTGGTGGGCAGCTATGGAGCTTTTGGCGCCATCACCCGGCCGCGTTATGAAATCGCCGTCGAAGGGACAGAAGACGCGGTCCCGACGCCCGCCACGCGGTGGCGCGAATATGAATTCAAAGGTAAGCCGGCTGCGCCCGGGCGAATCCCGCCACAGATCGCTCCCTACCATCTGCGGCTGGATTGGCTGATGTGGTTTGCCGCCATGTCCAGCCATCGCAGCCATCCCTGGTTCGTGCATTTCATCGGGAAGCTGCTGGAAGGCGATCGCGCCACGCTCGGGCTGCTGAAAGCAAACCCTTTTCCGGACCGGCCTCCGCGCTATGTAAGGGCGCTGCTGTACGAGTATCGATTCACGAATCCGGCCGAGCGGTCCGAAAGCGGGCTGTGGTGGAAGCGCCGGTTTGTGGCGGTCTATTTTCCTCCCGTGTCGCTGCGGATGGGACCTTTTCGCGATTTTCTCCAAAGCCAGGGTTGGCTGGAACAGGAGTACTCCCATTAAATGGCGGAAGGCGTTCGTGATCGGCGCCGGACCGAACGGTCTGACTGCGGCGATCGTGCTGGCGAAGGCGGGGCTTGATACGACGGTTGTCGAGGCCGAGCCGGCCATCGGCGGTGGAACGCGGTCGGCTGAGCTCACCCTGCCCGGATTCGTTCACGATATCTGCTCGGCGATTCATCCGCTGGCCGTCGGTTCCCCGGCATTCAAGTCGTTTCCTCTAGCCGAGCATGGTTTAGAGTGGATGCAGCCTCCGATTCCGCTGGCGCACCCGTTTGAGGACGGCTCGGCGGCTGTGCTCGACAGATCGCTGGATCGAACCTGCGAGCGGCTGGGGCGCGATGGCGCGGCATACCGCCGAGCGGCGTCGGTGTTTGTCGAGCGGTGGCCGGATTTCGTGCCTGAAATCCTGGGACCCGTCTTTCATTTTCCAAGAAGTCCGCTCTTGCTGGCTCGCTTCGGAGCGCGAGCACCCTGGCCTGCCGCCATTACCGCACAAGCGCTTTTTCGCGCGGAACACACGCGGGCTTTGTTTGCCGGCTTGGCGGCGCACTCGGTGCTTCCCCTCGAACGGCTCGGCTCGGCGGCGTTTGGGTGGGTGCTCGCGATTGCAGGTCACGCTGTGGGATGGCCGTTTCCGCGCGGCGGATCGCAGAAGATCGCGGATGCGCTGGTTTCCTACCTCCACTCGCTCGGCGGGAGCGTTCGGACCTGCTCGAGAGTTCGTTCGCTCGACGAACTTGGCGGTGATGCGTTGATTCTGTGCGACGTTGCGCCGCATTCCTTTATTGGTTTGGCGGGCCGGCATCTGCCGTCGACGTACCGAGGTCAATTGCAGCGCTATCGTTATGGGCCGGGCGTCTTCAAAATCGACTGGGCGCTCGACGCGCCCATCCCCTGGAAAGCGGCGGAATGCGCGCAGGCGGGTACGGTGCATGTTGGGGGAACGCTCGACGAAATCGCGGCGTCGGAGCGCGCGGCCTGGCGGGGACTTCCAGCGGAGCGGCCCTTCGTTCTCGTCGCTCAGCCAAGCTTGTTCGACCGGAGCCGGGCGCCCGAAGGGAAGCAAACAGCTTGGGCCTATTGCCACGTGCCGCACGGCTCGAACACCGACATGACCGAGCGTATTGAGCGGCAGATCGAGCGCTACGCGCCGGGCTTCCGCGATTGTATTCTTGCGCGCCACACGTTCGCGCCCAAGGATCTGGAGTTGCACAACGCCAATCTCATTGGAGGCGATATCACCGGCGGCGCGCAGACTCTCACGCAGCTCGCATTCCGCCCCACTCCGAGTCTCTACCGGACGCCCTTGAAGGGCGTCTATCTTTGCTCGTCATCGACTCCTCCGGGAGGAGGCGTCCACGGGATGTGCGGGTTTCATGCCGCACAAGCGGCTCTGCGAGACGCCGGCGATTGAGCATGCCCAGCCAAACCCAACTTCATTGGAGAGGCCAGGCCCTACGTGGCTACTGCCGCGTAACCCGTGCGCTGGGCCAGAGCGGCGTACCGGAACCCCGCCCGGGTCGCCCGCGCGCGATCCAAGGCGTAGCGGGCGTCGATCAGGATCGCTGACCGCATCGAACTCGCCACCTTCTCCCAATTGAGGTCCTTGTACTGAGGCCATTCGGTGATCAGCACCAGAGCGTCTGCGCCGAAAGCAACCTCTTCGGGACTGGCGCAGCAGTGGACCTCCGAATTCGGGTTCTCCTTGCGGAAGCGCTCCATTGCCACCGGATCGTGCGCCCGAACGCGCGCGCCGCGCTCAATCAAGCGCTTGGCGACCTCAACGGCGGGAGCGTCGCGCAGATCGTCGGTGTTGGGCTTAAACGCCAATCCTAGAATGCCAATGGTGCGGCCCTTGAGCGTCTGCAATTCCGACAGCAGCTTGTCGAGAACACGCTCTCTTTGGCGCCGGTTCACCTCGCGCGCGGCTTTGACGATCGGCATTTCGAGGTTGTATTCGCTCGCCGTCGCCACCAGCGCGGCGGTGTCTTTTCCAAAACACGATCCGCCCCAACCCACTCCGGACTGCAGGAATCGAGTGCCGATGCGCGCGTCCAGCCCAATGCCCTTCGCCACCTGCGCGATGTCGGCGCCAACTTTTTCGGCGAGTTGCCCAATCTCGTTGATATAGCTGATCTTAAGCGCCAGAAATGCATTCGCGGCGTATTTGATTAACTCCGCCGACGCCAGATCGGTGGAGATCAGCGGCGCGGCTTGCGTCTCTTCCGGCCGCGGAAGATACGGAGGCGCTACGAAAGACTGCTCCAGAATCGGACGGTATAGCGTATACAAGACTTCAGCGGTGGCCGTATCCGCGGCTCCGATTACCACCCGGTCGGGATACAGGCTGTCGTGCAACGCCGAGCCCTCGCGCAGAAACTCGGGGTTGGAGGCAACGGCAAAGCTGCCCCCCTCTTTTTTGCCCTTCCGATCAAACGCGTCCCGAAGCAGCGAATCCACCCAAACCCCGCTTCCGATCGGCACCGTGGACTTATTCACGATGACCGTGAAATGGGCTCCCAGATTCTCGCCGATGCTTCGCGCCGCCGCCTCCAAATACCGCAGGTCGGGGTTGCCGTTCGGTCCTGGCGGAGTCCCCACGGCGATAAAGATCACTTGCGCCTGGGGAATCGCCTCCGAATATTCGGTGGTAAAGCACAGGTTACGGCTCGCGTCTTCAACCACTTCCGCGAGGTGGGGTTCAAAAAAGGGCATGTCCCCTCGCTGAAGCGCGCGGATCTTCTCCAAATCCGCGTCCACACACACAACCTGATGGTCCAAAAGCGCTAGACAGGCGCCCGTAGTTAGTCCAACGTAGCCAGTTCCAATAATTGCGACGTTCACAGTGCCCCTATTTTACGACACTCCAAGCGGACACTCTTCCGCCACGAGGTCCACTCCCAACTATCGGACCCAAAGACGTTTTTCTACAGCTTTTCGTTGTCACCGCTGCCTCGCGGCCGTTCGGAACAGGCGGCCCGAACCAGTCGCGTTCACAGCGGGCCGCGATCGCGAGGTAGCCGTTCGGACCCAAGCCGTTGCGATTGAGCAGTCTTTCCCGCTTAGCGCTGAATGTAGTCTTCCGGGTATCCGGCGGCTTCTGGATAGGCGTTTGCGCCAAGTTCATGCAAATCCAGGCCCTGGCGCTCGCCATCCGGCGCGACTCGGTAGGGAATAAGCCGGTTCAGAATCCAGTTGACGCCATAGGTCAACGGGAATATAAAACCGAGCAGCGCCGCGATCCCGGCCAACTGGGCGATCCACTGGTCGGGTCTGGCGTCTGGAAAGTGCGCGAACAATCCGGCTGCGAGCAGGCCCCACAGTCCGGCGACACCGTGTACGGCAACGGCGCCGGCGGGATCGTCAATACCCAATCGCAGTTCGAACCATTCGATGCATACCGGAACCAGCGCCCCGGCGACGATTCCAACCATGAGCGCGGCCGCAGGCGCAAGGAACGGCGCGCTCGCGCTCGAAGCAACCAGCCCCGAGATCCAGCCATTGGCGCTGAGAGAGGCGTCCGGCCTCGCAAAACGCGCGCGGGTAATCAGCGCGGTGACCAAAAGAGCCGACCCGCCGCCGAGCAGGGTATTGACGGCGATCAGTCCCAGGCGCGCCGGCGCCACGCCATAAAACAAGATCGAGCCCGCGCCATTCAGCGCCGTCCAGCCAATCAGAGCCAGCAAGCAGCCGAACAGCACGAACGCGGAATTGTGTCCCGGAATAGCCGCCGGCATATTGTCCGGAGAATACTTGCCGCGGCGAGGTCCCAGGATCCAGGCAATCGCGAGCGCTGTGAGCCCGCCTAGAGCCTGGATCGCGCCCGCTCCGCCCGTATCGGCGAAGCCGATCCCGAGAGCGTTGTTCGGGCCAAGCTGGGCCAGCCATCCTCCGCCCCAGGCCCAATGCGCGAACAAAGGATAGGTCCAACCGCCGAGCACCGCGGCGGAAGCCACCGCTCCCGCCAGTCGCCAACGCTCGGCGCCGGCGCCCAATGGAATGCACGCGGCCAGAGCGGCGGCGAAAACTCCGAAGCACGCCGCGAGTCCCGCGGGCGAGCCGTCGAAATCGAGCCCGCTTAAAAAAAACCGGTCCGCTCCAATCCAGTTCCACTGCTTTCCCGCGGCCTCTAGGGCGTAGGCCGGACGGCCGGAGAAGCTCTGCCACGCGAACCCGCATACCACATAAGCGATCGCCGCCACTCCGGCGACGGTAAGCGCGGTCATCAGCGAATGTGCGGCACTGCGCGATCGCCCCATCCCGGAATTCATCAGCGCAAGCCCGGCCATCGCAAGGGGGATGAGCGCGATCAACACAGCGCAGATGACCGCCGTGATGGGGGCCGGCGTCACGCTTGTCCCTCTTTTTCACGTTTGGGAGCCTGGTTTTTCAGCTTGGGAGGAATATGAGAGCGGAAAACAAGCGTCAGGCCGATCAGCTCAACGCCAATTCCCGCAAGCAGAAAACCCGTCATTACCGGCTTCGCCGCGAGTATGGCGATAGCGATAGCGGCGATGGCGCCTCCCGCCACCAGCAGCAGGAACCCGGCCAATTTCATGGGATCGATTTAACGTAGCATAGACATCGTCCGCCCGTTGGCCCGAGCTATTTACGTTCGCTTCGGTCCGAGTCCGGTTTGGCATAATGATCCCTTATGGTCATCGACTGCCACGGTCACTACACCACCGCTCCCAAAGAAGTGGAGGCCTGGCGCAAAAACCAGATTGCCGGTCTGGATAATCCCGCGCTGAATCCGTCCGAGGGGCCGAAAATCAGCGACGATCAGATCCGCGAAAGCCTCGAAAATGCGCAGCTCAAGCTTCAGCGCGAGCGCGGCACGGATTTGACGATCTTCTCGCCTCGCGCCTCCACCATGGCGCATCACATCGGCAACGGCAAAACCAGCCTGGAGTGGTCGCGCGTGTGCAACGATTTAATTCATCGAGTATGCGCGCTCTACCCGAATAATTTCGCCGGCGTGTGCATGCTGCCGCAATCGCCGGGCGTGAAGCCGGAAGACTCGATTCAGGAATTGGAGCGCTGCGTCAACGAGCTAGGTTTCGTCGGTTGTAATCTGAACCCCGACCCCTCGGGCGGGCACTGGAATTCGCCTCCGCTGACCGACCGGTGGTGGTATCCGCTGTACGAAAAAATAGTCGAGCTGGACGTCCCCGCGATGGTTCACGTGAGCGCATCCTGCAATCCCAATTTTCACGCAACCGGCGCTCACTACATCAACGCTGACACCACGGCGTTCATGCAATTCATCACCGGCGATTTGTTCAAGGATTTCCCGGCGCTGCGGCTGATTATCCCGCACGGCGGAGGCGCCGTCCCGTTTCACTGGGGGCGCTATCGCGGGCTCGCGCAAGACCTGAAGCGTCCGCCGATCGAAGAGGCGCTGCTGAACAACGTGTTCTTCGATACTTGCGTTTATCACTATCCGGGCATCGAGCTGCTCGTGAAAGTCGTGCCGATCGACAATATTCTGTTCGGCTCCGAAATGGTGGGCGCGGTGCGAGGCATCGATCCCCGCACGGGGCACTACTACGACGACACTAAGCGCTACATCGACGCTTGCTCCTGGCTTCGCCAGCAGGATCGCTACAAGCTCTTCGAAGGCAACGCCCGCCGGGTGTATCCCCGGTTGGCGAAGAGCAAGCCCGCGGCCCGATAGCGCGATTGGATCGGCGCGTATCGCGAGCTCTCCTGTGTAGGGCCCAGGCCCGCTTTAGTCGTGTCGCAACGCCGCCATCGGGTCCACAGCGCTCGCGCCGTGAGCTGGGAGATAGGCCGCGATCAGGCCGAGCAGAGCGATTAGCGCCGTGGCTGAGGCGTACACGACCGGATCGCCTGGCTTAAGGCCAAAAAGCTGGCTCGCGAGCAGGCGCGTGGCGCCCGCCGCCGCGGCGAGGCCGAACACCGCTCCAATGCCGAGCATCCCTAACGCTTCGCCCAGCACCATCGCCCGCACGCGCGCGGCCGTCGCGCCCAGAGTCATGCGAATGCCGATTTCCCGCGTGCGGCGAGCCACGTTGTAGGCCAGCACGCCGTAGATGCCCGCGCCTGCAAGCAGCGTGGCGAGCGCGGCGAACAACGCCGTCAGTTGGCTCATGATAATGTCCGGAAAAATGTTCTCCCGAATCTGCGCGTCCATGGTTCGCAGATCGCGAAGCGGCAGGTTCGAATCGAGCTCCGAAACGGCTCGCCGCACTGCCGCGGCGGCGGATTCCGGCGGAGTTCGCGTCCTTACATAAAAAGACAACTCGCCTTGCTTGTCCTGTTGCCGCTGCGCGGCGTAAAAAATGGGCGGCGGCGCCTCCCTTACATTCGAGTATTTCGTATCGGCGACCACTCCGACGATCTCGGCGGACTTTCCCCCGACGGTGACGTGTCGGCCGAGCGGGTTCCGGTTCGCGAGATACAGGCGCGCGAAGGCCTGGTTGACGATCACCACGGTGGGAGTCTTTACAGCATCGCTCAAGGAAAATTCCCGCCCTGCCACAAGCGGTATGCCCATCGTCCGGAAATAATCCGTCGTGACGTTCGTCGTGGAAACATTCACGTCATTTCCGTCGGCCGGCGTGAAGCCCTCGATCGTAACGCCTTCCCAGTGCACGGAATCCGCAATCGCGGGAATATCGGACGCGCCGGCCGAGTCAACTCCCGCCAGACTGGAAAGCTTCGAGAGGAGCCTCTCGTATAGCTCCGCCGCGCGGACGTCGTCGTAACGATTGAGCCTCGGCGCCAACGAAAAGGTAAGCAGGCGGTCGGAGCGAAAGCCAAGATTGGCGCGCGTTAGATTCAGCAGCGAACGCGCGAACAATCCGGCCGAAATCAGCAGCAGGAGCGAGATGGCGATTTGCGCCACACTCAGGCTCTTCCGCAGCCGACTGGAGGCCCCAGTCCCCGTGCGGCCGCCTTCA
This sequence comes from Bryobacteraceae bacterium, assembly GCA_036557165.1. Lineage (GTDB taxonomy): Bacteria > Acidobacteriota > Terriglobia > Bryobacterales > Bryobacteraceae > Palsa-187. The sequence continues at coordinate 37,604 of DATBIA010000070.1, read as the reverse complement.
TCCTTTAGGGTCGCGGCCAAGTCCGGTTTTGTAGTTTGTAGCGCTGGATAAAGCCCAAACACGATTCCGGTCGCCAGCGACACGGCCAGAGAGAAGAGGAGCACTCGCGGATCGATTTCCGCCGAAATAAGACTGAAGGAATCGGCGGGAAGATGCGCGACGATGAGCGATAGCGTAGGCTTCGCGACGGCCAATCCCAACGCCCCGCCGAGCAGGGCGAGCAAGCAGGATTCCGCGAGCAGGCTCGCCACCAACCGCCGTCTGGGCGCGCCCAACGCGAGGTGAACCGCTATGTGCCTCGCGCGCGCCGCGCCGCGGGCCAACTGCAAGCTGGCGACATTGGCGCAGGCCAATAGCAGCACCAGGACGGTGATGCCCATCAGGATCCGCAACGGCTCCTTGGCTTCACGGCGAGTCTCGCCCCTTCCCCCCTCGCCCGGTCGGAGGACGATCTTGCGCGCCTTGAATTGCGCCAGAAACTGGGCGCTGGGGTGCGTCAGCAGTTCCGCGTCTTGCGCGATCTGGCCCGCATAAACGGCGTTGATCTCGGTGGTGGCGCGCTCCAGAGTCATTCCTGGTTTCAAGCGAGCCATCAGCTTGACCCAATAATCTTTGCGGTCTCTGAGGCCATCCCAGCCGGGCGTCATCTCCCGTTTCATGGCCATAGGCACGAAGATTTGCGGGTAATCGTCCAAACGGTCGCCGCGGAATCCCGCTTGGGCAACGCCGATCACGGTCATGGGGGTTCCATTGACGAGCAACTTGCGATTCAGTATCGAGGGATTCGATCCGAAGCGGCTGACCCAGTAATCGTGACTGAGGACCGCCACAGGATTGTCGCCCGGGCTGCCGTCGTCGTCATTGCTCATCAGACGCCCCAGGGCCGGCCTCAGTCCCAGGAGCGGAAAGTAGTTTCCCGAGACTAGCTCCGCCAGGATCGTGCCGGGCGCGTTCTGGTAGGAGACGCTTGCGCGCACGAAGTGCATGCCCGCAAGGTCCTGGAACGGCGTTTGCCGTTTGCGTAGCTCCTGGAAAACGGGATAGCTGAAGGAGGGATTGCCGTTTTCATCCGCATTGTAGTGCCCTTGCGTGGGGCCGGGACTATAGAGGAACACAAGCTGCCGGGGATTGACTACAGGTAACGTCCGTATAAGGAGTTGATCGACGATCGAAAAGATGGCGGTGTTGGCGCCGATTCCCAGCGCGAGAGAAATCGCGGCGACCGTGGTGAAAAGCGGAGCCTGGATGAGCCCTCGCACAAGCCTGCGCAGCGCGGCCATGACGAGAGTATACGACGTCAGAGCCGCGCCGAATATCTGTTAGAATTCCCTCTACCGTCATGCGGTGGTTCCTGCTCGCTGCATCTGGAATTGTCGGTTATCAGATTCTTCTTCCCCCCGTTGTAGGCCTCGCCGATCAAGGCGATTTCAGGAGAGTCATCGGTAAATTCGGTTACGGACCCGCGGCGCCTGAGAATCTTTACGGTTCGATTTCGCTGAAATACGCTCCCGACCCTACGTACAACTTGAAAGGCTGGGAGCAACCTTCGACCGAAGATCTGTTCGTAGAGCTCGCACTGTGGATTAATAGATTGGTTTCGAAGGACGGTAAATTCGATATCCGGGTGATGGGCGTACTCAACTCCGCTGCGTTCCTCGCGGCCCTGGCGTGGTTGTTTCGTGTAACGCGCGATCTGCCGGCGCGGCCGCTGATTTGGGCTGGGACGATCCTGGCGACTACAGATGTTGGGTATGTCGCCTATTTCAGCAGCTTCTATGCCGAGCCATGTTCCTATCTATTCTGCCTTCTGCTGATAGCGGATAGCATCGACATATGCAGACGAGGGATCTCGACGGCCCGCTTGATCCGGTGGTCGATTTGGGCCGGTCTATTCGTGATGGCGAAGCCGGTCAACGCGCCCATCGGCGTCATATTGGGTTTTTTCGTCCTCCGGTTGTCTTGGCGCTCCTGGGCGGGCTGGCTCGGCTCCGCGGCGATTTGGTCCGCTGTCTTCGCAAGCATAGTAACGGTCCCGGCGGAGATGACCCAGGCCAATGCCTACAATTTGGTGTTCCAAGCCCTATTACGAGAGTCCAGCTCGCCTCAAGCGGACGTGGTCGCGCTCGGGCTCAAGCCGGGAACCGACGTGTATACGGGGACGGGCGCATGGAGCCGAATCAGCGGCTATGATCGTCTGCGGCGTAGCGGTGAGATCCCCAACAAGGTGAACCTGCTGAGTGTCGATCGCTTCTTCGTCACGCATCCGACGCGGTTGTGGCGGCACATCCGAGCGAACCTCTCCATTGCGACGCTTCTGAGGCCAAACCTGGGCAACTTCGACAGCTCTCTTCCAAACACGCAAAGCAAGGCGTTCGCTTTGTGGAGCGGCTTCCACGAAACAGTTCTGCGCAGAATTGCACGGCTTCTGTTCTTCCTATTGCCGGTTCCCCCGATCGCCCTCGCGTGGATGTGGCTCTGCCGCCGGAGAAGCTCGATAAGCTTTCGGTTTCTCGCCTTGCAGTCTACGTGCTGTCTGGTTGCCTTCCTGACGGCGAGCTTCGGCGACGGCTGGGAGACGCTCAAGCACATGTTCGTCTTCAATGTTCTGATCGATTCGTGCTTGTTTTCCGCCACGGCCGCGGTGTGGCTGGCCGTCGCGCGAATTATAAAAGGGGCGCCTCGGAAGGCGATGCTTTCCCGCAGTGCCAGCGCCGCTACAGCAATTCCGCCGAGCTAGAAAAGAACCGTGGCCCTATTGCGCTCGGTTTATGGTAATTCGAAGATTCTGTTCTCCCATTCCTTAAGATCCGAAGCCGCCCAGAGCAGAACGAGGCTCTCGATCACTGCTCCGATATCGGCTTTCTGAGACACGACCACCACGCCGGGGCTTACATTTTCAGCCGCAAGAAATTCCGCGAAATGAATAGGCATCGTCTTGCGGTCGTGCGTGACGAGTATCCGGCTCTCCGAGGCGGTGCGCGCCGGCACTGCGAGATCGGAGAGTCCATGTAACTTCGCCTGGAGGGCGGTCTGGAAGTCGCAAGCCGGTTCACGGCGGCGGACGCCTACGAGAATGGCGTTGTTCAGGTCGTTATCCGCCTGAAATTTGATGCTCAATGCTTGGACGAGACTTCACGCCGGGCGCGCTGCAGCGTCGCGTAAAGCTCTGGCGCCACTTCATGCATGGGCGGCACGGCGTCGGCATAGGCCCGCTGGGCTCTCTGGAGGTATTCGTCTACCGAGGCGCGGTTCGCCAGATAGTAGGTGATCGCTCCGTAGACTTGTTCGAGGCTCAAAACGGGCCAGTTTTCCTGGATCTCCTCGGGTGAGCTGCCACGGAGAAAGGCGTACACAATGGAGTCAAGAGACACCTTCGATCCGGCGACGTATAGCCCGAGATCCCGCGATTCGACGTAGGCCTCTCTCATCTCGCTCCCAGCCGCATCATACCGCAAACTGGCGGCAAGCCTCGCCAAGCGGAAGCTCTTTATACGGGTATTCTGAGCAAGCTCTTGGTCGGCCGCGCCGCTACAGCAATTCCGCCGAGCTAAAAAAGAAAGGAATCTCCACCGCCGCCGTCTCCGGCGCATCTGATCCGTGGACGCAATTGCGCTCAATGCTTTGCGCGAAACGCTTACGTAACGTGCCTTCGGCCGCGTTGGCGGGATTCGTCGCGCCCATCAGATCGCGCCACTTTGTAATCGCACCCGGAGCCTCCAGGACCATCAACACCACGGGTCCTTCCGTCATGAACTTCACCAGGGATTGATAAAACGGCCGCTCTTTATGGACGGCGTAAAAGCCTTCGGCCTCGCGTTGGCTCAGGCGCTTCATTTTCATGCCGGCCACGCGGAATCCGGACTTTTCGATCGCGGCTACGATCTCGCCCGTCTGGCCCGCCGCAACCGCGTCTGGTTTTACAATCGCAAAGGTTCGTTCCATTAGAGTCTGCTCTTTACCTTTTCTCCGATTTCCGCGGGCGTGGCGCACACGGTAATGCCGGCGTCTTTCATCGCGGCGATTTTGTCTTCCGCCTTGCCGCTCCCGCCGGAAATAATCGCGCCCGCGTGGCCCATGCGGCGCCCGGGCGGCGCGGTCTGCCCGGCAATGAAACCGATCACTGGCTTCTTCACGTTCTTTTTGATGTACGCCGCCGCGTTTTCTTCTGCCGCTCCGCCGATCTCGCCGATCATCACAATCGCGTGCGTATCCGGATCTTCGTTAAATAACCGGATGGCATCTGTATGAGTGGTGCCGATGATTGGATCGCCGCCGATTCCGATGCAGGTCGATTGTCCGATGCTGAGCGCGGTCAATTGTCCCACCGCTTCGTACGTCAGCGTCCCCGAGCGCGAAATGACGCCGACATTGCCTTGTTTGTGAATATGCGCCGGCATGATGCCGATCTTGCACTGGCCTGGAGAAATGATGCCCGGGCAATTCGGTCCGATTAACCGCGTCGCGGGGCGATCCTTCAGATATGCCCATGCGCGCACCATGTCCGCGGCCGGAATGCCTTCGGTGATGCAGACGACCAGAGGAAGGCCCGCGTCGGCCGCTTCCATAATCGCGTCGGCGGCGAAGGGCGGCGGCACGAAAATCACGCTCGCGTTCGCGCCGGTGGCGCGCACCGCCTCGGCCACGGTATCGAACACGGGCCGGTCCAAATGTTTTTGGCCGCCTTTGCCGGGCGTCACGCCACCCACTATTTGGGTTCCATACGCGATCGCCTGCTGAGCGTGGAACGTTCCTTCTTTGCCGGTGAATCCCTGAACCAGCACGCGCGTGTTTTGATTGACCAGAATGCTCATGCGACGGCTCCGTGCGAGGCAAGCCGGACCACTTTTTCCGCCGCGTCGCGCATGCCGTCCGCAACTGTGAAGTTCAATCCGGATTCGAGCAAAATCCGCCGCCCCTGCTCCACGTTGGTTCCTTCCATCCGCACGACGATAGGCGCTTTCACCGACAGCTCGCGCGCCGCCTTCACCACACCCGCCGCCAAAGTATCGCAGCGGAGAATGCCGCCGAAAATATTGATCAGCACAGCCTGCACCGCCTTGTCGGAAAGCAGGATGCGGAATGCGTTGCGGATCTGGTCTTCATTCGCGCCGCCGCCCACGTCTAGAAAATTGGCAGGATTGCCGCCGGCGTATTTGATGATGTCCATGGTCGCCATAGCGAGGCCGGCGCCGTTCACCATGCACGCCACATTGCCGTCGAGCTTGATGTAATTCAGACCGAAGCGCGACGCCTCCACCTCCAGCGGATCCTCCTCGTTCACATCGCGCAACTCTTTCAGGTCGGGATGCCGGAATAGCGCGTTGTCGTCGAGATTGATCTTGGCGTCGAGCGCGTAAACCTTGCCGTCTTTGGTCAGAATAAAAGGATTGATTTCGGCGAGCGTGGCGTCGAGCGCATCGTTCGCCTGGGCCAGCGCGACCATCGCTCGGGCGGCCAGATTCGCAGCGGCGCCTTCAATGCCGATCCCGAAAGCCAACTTGCGCGCTTGGAACGGCTGGAGTCCAAGGCCCGGTTCGATCGCTTCTTTCAAAATGCGCTCGGGCGTCTTCGCGGCGACCTCCTCGATCTCCACGCCGCCGTCGGCCGACGCCATGAATACGTTCTTTCCCTGCGCGCGATCGAGCACAATGCCCAGGTAAAGCTCGCGTTCAATGGGCAGCGTCTCTTCGATAAGCAGCCGCTTGACTACGCGGCCTTCCGGCCCGGTCTGATGCGTCACCAGCGTCATACCGAGCATTTTCGAAGCGATCTCGCCCGCCTCCGCCGCATCTTTCGCGACTTTCACTCCGCCGCCCTTACCCCGGCCTCCGGCGTGAATTTGCGCTTTAACCACCACGCTGCCGCCGATCTTTTTCGCGGCGGCCTCGGCTTCATCGGTGCTCGCCACAGCTTCGCCTCTGGGCACAGGAACCCCGTGGCGCGCCAAGAGAGCCTTGGCCTGATATTCGTGAATTTTCATTGCTTAAAGTTCGCGCAGCGATGCTGCTGAAGAATTTCCACTATACCGCAACCCGCCCGATCGATTTAGGAAATATCAATTCAGGAAATACGTCCGGTACAGCGAATCGCGCTGCTTTGGGATGAAGCCCGCGTCGCGGATCAGACGCCGCAGTTCCTCTTCCGTCGCGCGATGGTGGGTTCCGGCCGCGCTCACCACGTTTTCCTCAATCATGATGCTGCCCACGTCGTTGCCGCCGAAACGCAGTCCCAATTGGCATGTCTTCAAACCGGGCGTGACCCACGACGATTGAATATTCTCGATGCCCTCGAAATATAGCCGCGAGAGAGCCAGCATCTTTAAATACTCCACCGCCGTGGCTTCTTCTTTCACAAAGCGCCCGAGCGATGTATTCTCCCGCTGAAAGCTCCACGGGATGAAAGCGGTGAAGCCTCCGGTGTCTTCCTGAATTTGGCGGACGATATCGAAGTGGTTCATCCGCTGTTCGATCGTTTCGCCCGTGCCGAACATCATCGTGGCTGTCGAGCGCATGCCCAGCGAGTGCCAAGTCCGATGCACGTCGATCCAATCGTTCACCGAAGATTTCAGCCGGCTGATCCGCTTGCGTACGTCGTCGTCCAAAATCTCCGCGCCGCCGCCGGGGAGCGAATCGAGCCCGGCGTCGCGGAGCCGGCTCAACGTGTCGTAAAGCGTCAGCCCGCTGACCTTCGCGATATTCACGACCTCGGGGGCGGAAAAACAGTGCCGCCAGATGTTGAACCGCTTCCCGATTTCCCTCAGCAGATCCTCGTACCATTCGATGCCCAGTTCCGGATGCAACCCGCCCTGCATCAATATTCCGGTGCCGCCCAGGTCGATGGTTTCCTGAATTTTCGCGAAGATAACGTCCTTCGAGTGAACGTAGCCTTCGGCGTGTCCCATGGGGCGGTAAAAGGCGCAAAAGCTGCAATACTCGGTGCAGAAATTGGTGTAGTTAATGTTGCGGTCGATGATGTAGCTGACGATGCCGTCGGGATGGAGCTTGCGGCGGACCTGGTCGGCGGCCATGCCGATAGCGATCAGATCGTCGCTGCGATAAAGGTCGATCGCTTCTTCGCGCGTCATCATGCGGAAACGCCTCCGGAAACAGTGACTCGCTCCAGCTTCAGCGCGGATTCCACATACAGCTTCATCCCTTCATAATCGCGCGGGCCCAACTCATACACAATATGGTGGGTGAGGTATTGGCGCGAGAGCTCTTCGGTAATTCGTCGCAGCGGAGCCTCCTCGCGCGCGATGTCCAGCGCGTGCTCGATGCCGTACCGGCACGAATCGGCGAAAGCGCACTCGTAGCGCGGCTGAACGATCTCTTTGCGCCCGGCCCAGACCGCGAACACCATCGGCAGGCCCGTCATCGCGTTCCATTCGCCGCCGAGATCGAGCGTCTGGAAGGGCAGGGTAGCGGGATCGAGCCGCAGCGCCGGATCTCCGATGATGAGCGCGGCGTCGGCCCCGCCCAGCATCGCCGCCAAATCGGGCGGCTGCGCATGCACTTTCGGCTCCGCGCCATATTTTTCCGCCAGAATGACTCTCGCAAGCATCACTGAGCTGCGCGAGCCCGCATCCGCCGCGAGCGTGCGAATTTGACCGAAAGGAACTTTCGAAATCAGCAGTATGCTGCGCACCGGGCCGTGGCAGGCGATCCCCGAGCCATGGAAATATTCGAGTTTCTGCCGGGCCATCTCAATCACCGGCACGATGCCGATGTCCGCCTCGCCCGTGGCCAGCCGGTCCGAGCAATCCGAAGGCAGTGCGAAGCTGAGGTCGAAAGTCGCGCGCAGGGCGGCGTCCGGCGAACGCAGCAATCCCCAAACCAGCGGGACTGTGTTCAGGTAACTGACGGCGCAAACGCGCGGGTGGGCGATGGAATCCGTCGAAGGCAATTTTCTAGTCTATCAACTGGCAGTCCCGGTCTAAGTCGCCCCTCTTAGCCTTCGCTTTCTTCGATTATTCGCGCTGTTGCGTTTCCTGTGGTTCTTTACTACATTAGAAATCTCCACTCAAGCGTTTGGCTCGGGTCCACGCCGCTCCGAGCCTTCGGGCGCCATGTTGCCATATGATGAAACTATTTTTCGCTTTGCTGTTATTCGCCTCTTCCGGGCTCGCGCAAACCGCCCCGGATCTCGATAAACGCCTCGCCGACCTGGACAAAGCGGTTAAATCCGCGCAAAGCGCCGGCGATAACGCCTGGATGCTCACCAGCTCTGCCTTGGTGCTGATGATGACCGGTCCTGGCCTCGCTCTGTTCTACTCCGGCCTCGTGCGGCGCAAGAACGTGCTCGGCACTATGATGCACAGCTTCGTCCTGATGGGCGTGGTCAGCATCCTTTGGGCCATCATCGGCTACAGCATGGCGTTCGGCGATTGGTTGCCGTTCGTGGGCGGAGGCCAGTACGCGTTTCTGAACGGCGTAGGCGCCGCGCCCAATCCCGATTACGGCGCCACTATTCCGCACCAGACCTACATGATTTATCAGCTCATGTTCGCCATCATCACGCCCGCGCTCATCTCCGGCGCCTTTGCCGAGCGCATCAAGTTCTCCGGCATGCTGCTGTTCATGACGCTGTGGTCGCTCATCGTCTATTTCCCCATGGCGCACATGGTCTGGGGCAAGGGCGGCCTGTTCAACGCCACGCTGGGCGGGAAGGTTCCGGCGTTCGATTTCGCCGGCGGCACCGTGGTCCACATCACATCGGGCGTCTCGGCTCTGGTCTGCGCGCTCTACCTCGGGCATCGAAAAGGCTATCCCAGTGAACAGATGCGCCCGCACAATCTTGTCTTAAGCGTTATCGGCGCATGCCTGCTGTGGGTGGGCTGGTTCGGGTTTAACGCCGGCAGCGCCGTGGCCGCCTCGTCTTTAGCCACCAGCGCATTCGTGGCCACGCATTTCGCCACTGCGGCGGCGGCCTTGGCCTGGATGTTCGCCGAGTGGATCAGGACCGGCAAGCCAAGCGTCCTCGGAGCCATCTCCGGGGCCGTGGCCGGACTGGTCGCCATCACGCCCGCGTCGGGATTCGTGAAACCGATGCCCGCGATCGTGATTGGCATCATCGCTGGTATCGGCTGCTATCTGATGGTGAGCATGGTGAAACAGAAGTTCGGCTATGACGACTCGCTCGACGTCTTCGGCGTGCACGGCATCGGCGGCACCATGGGCGCGCTGCTCACCGGAGTCTTCGCCACCAAAGAAGTGAACGATTTATTGAACGGAAAACCAATGGGCTGGGTAGACGGCAATCCCGCGCAAATCGGCAATCAGGCGGCCGCGGTAGCCATGGCCTGGACCCTGGGGATCGTGGGAACGCTGATCATTTTGAAGATTTGCGACGCGATTACCGGCGTCCGTGCGGACGGTGTCGACGAAGTCGAGGGGCTCGATCTCAGCATGCACGGCGAAGAAGGCTACAACTTCGAGGTGTGAGGCCAAAAATATGAAAAAAATCGAAGCCGTCATTCAACCCCACAAGTTCGAGGATGTGAAGGAAGCTCTCAAGAACATCGGCATCACCGGTATGACCGTGCTCGAGGCCCGGGGCCACGGGCGGCAAAAGGGCCATAAGGAGGTCTACCGCGGAATGGAATACCAGGTGGACCTCCTGCCCAAAGTCAAGCTGGAGATCGTCACCGCGGATGAGCGCCTCGACGAAGTGATCGCCGCGCTCACCAATGCCGCAAGAACCGGCAAGATCGGAGACGGCAAGATCTTTGTCTCCGATATCGCCGAAGCCATTCGCATCCGCAACGACGACCGCGGAGACGGCGCCTTGTAGGGCAAGCCTCAGCTTGTCCTCCACCGCTTCGGGCGTACCCGGCTGATAAAATCGGACTGAATGCCGCGCCGTCCGCTTGTCCCATTAGCGCTGCTTCTGTGCGCCGCTCTTCAGGCGCGCCAGCCCGAGAGGGCCCGTCGCGCTATGGTCGTCTCGGGCGATCCCCGCGCCACCGACGTGGGCCTCGAAGTTCTGCAAAGCGGCGGCAACGCCATCGACGCCGCCGTGGCGGTCGGCTTCGCGCTCGCCGTGACTTACCCTTACGCCGGAAATTTAGGTGGAGGCGGATTCATGCTCATCCGTTTCGCCGACGGCCACGCCACGTTCATCGATTTTCGCGAGCGCGCCCCCAGCAAAGCTTCGCGAGACATGTATCTCGACTCCCACGGCAATCCCACCCACGACAGCGTCCAGGGCTGGCGAGCTCCCGGCGTCCCCGGAACGGTTCGCGGTTTCGAATTCGCGCAGAAGAAATATGGCCGCGCCCAATGGGATGCGCTGCTGAAGCCCGCCATCGAACTCGCCTCGAAGGGCTTCCCCGCCGGCTATTCCTTCGTGGATCAAATCCGCTCCGCGCGTAATCTTCCCGCGGACCCAGAGTCGAAGCGGATCTTCCTAAGACCGTTGGAGCCGGGCGACAACTTCACGCAGCCGGACCTGGCGCGCACGCTTCAGCGCATCGCCAAATCCGGCGCTAAGGATTTCTATGAAGGCGAAACCGCGCGGCTGATCGCGGACGCGATGGCCAAAAACGGCGGCCTCATCGGTCTCAGCGATCTGAAAAGCTACGCTGCCGTGGAACGCGCGCCTCTCATCGGAAAATATCGCGGCTACGGCGTGATCACAGCGCCGCCTCCCAGTTCCGGCGGCATCGGACTCCTTCAGATGATGGGCATGCTGGAAGGCTCCGGCTACGAAAAATCCGGCGCTGGATCGGCCGCCAGCATTCACTATATGGCCGAAACCATGCGCCGCTACTTCGCCGATCGCAGCCGGTACATGGCGGATCCCGATTTCGTGAAAGTTCCCGTCGCGGGTTTGCTGGACCCCGCCTACCTCCGCAAGCGGCGTGCGTCGATCAGTCCGGATCGTGCTACGCCCAGCGCCCAAGTGTCCCCCGGATCTCCCGCGGGCGCGGAAGGCAGCGAGACGACTCACTTCAATGTCGTCGACGCGGAGGGTAACGCCGTGGCCGTCACCTACACTCTCAACGACGGCTTCGGCAGCGGCGTCACCGTTCCCGGCGCGGGATTCTTGCTCAACGACGAAATGGACGATTTTTCCGCCAAGCCTGGCGCGCCGAATATATTCGGCCTGGTGCAGGGAGAATCGAACGCCATCCATCCGGGCAAGCGCCCGCTTTCCGCGATGACTCCCACGATTCTGACGCGCGATGGCAAGTTTTTTATGGCCATCGGATCTCCCGGCGGCGCTCGCATCATTACGTCGGTGCTTCAAGTGATCCTGGACGTGGTGGATTTCGGCATGAACATACAAGACGCCGTCGACTATCCGCGATTTCATCACCAGTGGATTCCCGACCAGCTCTCGCTCGAATTCGGCTTCTCCCCGGATACAATCGCGCTGCTGAAGGCGCGTGGGCACAAGGTCGACGAACTCAGTCCGGGCCGCGTGATGTCCGCCGTCGAAGTCGTTGCCAAGGACGGAGAATGGCTAGACGGGGCCTTCGACCGCCGCCGCCCCGGAAAGGCAGCCGGTTACTGATCCCTCCATGCAGCGCGCCCTTTCCACTCATCTCCTCTGCAATCATCACCTGACCACTGTATGGCTCGACCGCATCTGGGATGCGGGCATTCCCCTGGTCGAAATCTTCTGCGCCCGCCAACACCTGGATTATCGAGACAAAGCCCAGATCCGCGAGCTCTCCTATTGGTTCCGCGATTCCGAATTGAAACTGCATTCGCTGCATGCGCCTATGTATTCCGACGATGTTTGGGGCCGGTCCGGGCCGGACTCCGTCATCTCGATTACCGAGCCCGTGAAGACCACCCGCCTGCGCAAGGTGGAGGAAATCAAACGCGCCCTGGAAATTGCCGAGGTGATCCCGTTCCGCTACCTGATCCAGCACATCGGAGTCTCCGGAGAGGCTTTCGACGAGCGAAAAGTCGATGCCGCTTTTTCTTCTCTTGAGGAAATCAAGGTATTCGCCAATCAGCGCGGTGTCGAAGTGCTGATTGAAAACATTCCCAACGCCTTCTCCAGCGCGGACCGCCTGCTGTACTTCTTCGAGGCGACCCACATGAAGCTGAACGTCTGCCTCGATCTGGGCCACGCGCATATGAAGGAAGGCGTGGAAACCGCCTATCGCATGCTCGCGCCGCGCATTCGCTCCACTCACGTTCACGACAATAATGGCAAGGAGGATCAGCACCTCTTCCCGTTTCGCGACCAAGAGGGTACGCTTGATTGGGATCGCGCCATGCAAACGCTGCGCGCCTCGCCCGAACAATATCCGCTGTTGTTGGAGTTGCGCTGCGCCCCGGATATCGCGCATCCCATCCGGGATGCGTGCGCGGTGTTTGATCGCTTGGAGAATCTGAAGACGGAAAATGAATCCTGAACCTGTCCGTCCGCGCATTACAATAGATCGCGCCGCCCGCCACGCCGGCGAGTCCGTGGAGATCGCCGGATGGCTCTACAACCTGCGCCGGAGCGGCAAAATCTGCTTTCCCCAGGTGCGCGACGGCACGGGCGTGATGCAGTGCGTGGCGGTCAAGAGCGCTCTGCCCGAAATCGTCTTCGAGGCGCTAAAGGACCTGACTCAGGAATCCTCATTGGTCGTCCGGGGTAAGATCCGCGCCGAGCCCCGCGCTCCGGGCGGCTTCGAGCTGGATGTGGAGGACGCCGAAATCGTTCAGCGCGTGTCCGAATCCGATCCTTATCCGATTACTCCCAAGGAGCACGGCGTCGATTTTTTGATGGATCGCCGCCACCTCTGGTTGCGGAGCCGCCGGCAGCATGCGGCTTTGCGCGTCCGAGCCGAGGTGATCAAGGGTATCCGCGACTACTTCGATTCTCACGGTTTCGTATTGGTGGATACGCCGATCTTCACGCCCGCGGCCTGCGAAGGCACCACCACGTTGTTCGAAGTCGATTATTTCGAGGGCGAAAAGGTCTATCTGGCTCAATCGGGGCAGTTATACAACGAAGCCACCGCGGCGACCTTTGGAAAAGTGTACTGTTTTGGGCCCACTTTTCGCGCAGAAAAGTCCAAAACACGTCGCCATTTGACCGAATTTTGGATGGTTGAGCCGGAAATGGCTTACGCCGACCTTGAAGACGTGAAGCGGGTGGGCGAAGAGCTGGTTTTATTCACCATCGCGCGGGTGCTTGAAAATCGCCAGGAAGACTTGAAAGCCCTCGAGCGCGACGTTTCCAAGCTCGAAGCCGTGAAAGGGCCCTTTTGCCGTATGACCTACGACGATGCCGTGGTCAAGCTTCAATCGAAGGGCAGCGAGATTCAATGGGGCGGAGATTTCGGCAATGCCGATGAAACGCTCCTAACTGAAGATCTCGACCGCCCGGTCATCGTGGATCGTTATCCGGCAAGTGTAAAGGCGTTCTATTTCGCGCTCGCGCCGGAGCGTCCGGAGCTTGCGCTCGGGGCCGATTTCATCGCCCCCGAAGGTTACGGCGAAATTATCGGCGGCGGCCAGCGCATTCACGATTTGAACCTGCTGCTGAAAAGGCTGGAAGAACACCAACTTCCGCGCGAAGCCTTCGAATGGTATCTCGACCTGCGAAAGTACGGCTCGGTTCCGCACGCCGGCTTCGGTATGGGTGTTGAGCGCTTTGTCGCCTGGATGTGCGGCCTTGAGCACGTCCGCGAGACCATCGCATTCCCCCGCATGCTCTACCGCACTCGGCCGTGACGGTAGAATCACTGTCAATGGGGGCTTTGTTGGCTCGCAGGTACTACATAACTGGACAGGTCCAGGGCGTAGGATACCGCTATTTCGCACAGAATGTCGCTCGAGGACTGCGCATACGCGGATGGGCGCGCAATCTGGACGATGGACGGGTCGAAGTGCTGGGAATCGGTACGCCACGCCAACTCGAAGACTTTGAAGGCGAGTTGCGCGTCGGCCCGCCGCGAGCCGAGGTCCGCGGTATTGCTGTGGAAGAAGCCGCCACCCCCGCCGCCGGCGTCACCGGTTTCTACATCCGTTGAATCACACCATCCCGCGCGTATCCGGCGAATCCTCATCCCGCAGGCGCGCGTACGCCCGCAGCCCGTCGCGAAGCTCCCGGTTGCGATCCGTGAGCTGCCAAAGTCCCTGCCAGTCGCGCTTCAAATCCAGGTCTGGATTGAAACCAGTACGTTGCAGCAGCTTCCAGCGCTGATTGTAAGCCCGGTTTACCGTCGAGCCGTGGAAATGATGCAAAATTAGCCCCGGCATGTATCCCACGCCGCCCGACGGATTTTGAAGCACATGACGCAACGCGCGATCCTGCCACTGCTCGCACAACTCTCGGTATCGCGCCGGAAAGTATCGGTTCAACGATATTCCGACGTTGCCCACCAGCGCGGCCGCCATGTGATAGTCGGCCGAGCCGAGGATCGCCCAGTCGATAAGGCCGCCCAAATGATCCCACGCGGATTTACGGCAAGCCCAGGCGAAGCCTGTGTGGTTCCATTTTCCCCCGCCCGATCCGCCGCCGGACCCCGATCCGGCGCAGCCCGGCCTGGGCTTCGCGAAATCCTCGAAGTGCGGCGCGGGGCGGTTTTCGGTATAGTTCCACATGAAGCTTCCGCGGTTGGTCAGCGGCTCGTATACCGGCCCGATATTCTGGACCTGCGAGAACATCTGGATCACGTCGTAATGCTGCAGCAAGTGCAGCGTTTCCTGAGCCCAATCGGGACGCGCAAACTGAATATCGGCATCGATCCACGCCAGGTACTTGGCGCCTGGCGGCAGACGCTGCGCCAGCAGGTTCAGGGCGTTCTCCTTTCGCCACAACTCGCTCGAGGCCCGCAACTGCAGATGCCGTGGATTCTCCGGGCTGGTGATTTCGAAGTCGCGTCCGCCAAAAGCGATTTCACACGTGTACAGAATCGCTCCGGAAGTTTCGACATGATGCTGAAACATCGAGTAATTTCGGTATCGCGCGCGCCAGCGCAGCGGATTTTCGAGCATGGTCAGGACATACAGACGGTCCGGGAAGGGATGTATGCCGCCTCGGGCTTGACACGGGTGGTCGATGAACGGAGACTCCATAACTGGCTTGAGGGTAGGAGCCGCATCCGCTTGCGATCGCGGGAAATGAATGCAAGTTATTGAGCGTTTATTGGCTTAATGGCGGCCGAAAAACGTGAACGCCGTGGTAGACTCGGGAAAAAGATTTCTTTCGGGAGTATTCGAGATGCGCGCTTTGGTTCTTCTGCTCGCGTGTTCTTCGTTTGTTTGTGGGCCTTTAGCGTGGGGACAAGATACGGGACGAATCACCGGTTCGGTGGTCGACCCCTCGGGCGCGGCGGTGCCGAAAGCCTCCATCAACCTGGCGCTGCACGACGGATCGAAAGCCGTCGCCACGACGCAATCCAACGCCCAGGGCCTGTTCACACTGGAGGCGCTCCGGCCGATCTATTTCGACCTCACCGTGGAAGCGCAAGGGTTCCAACAATACAAGCTTCAAAACGTCAAGGTAAATCCATCGCGCGATACAGACCTCGCTCCGATCGCGTTGCGGGTGGCCGCGACCACTGAATCGGTGAGCGTCTCGGCGGGCGTCGAAACCGTTCAGACCGTCAGTCCGGAAATTTCCACCACGGTGACCAACGAGCAAATCTCGCGCCTCCCCGTGGGCGATCGCAATCCGCTCGCTTTCATCTCCACGCAGGCCGGAGTCGCTCCCACGCAATATGAAACCACCATCAACGGCCAACGCTCGTCTTTCAGCAATGTAACGCTGGACGGGATAAATATTCAAGACAATTACATCCGCACCGGCGGCCTCGATTACATTCCCAACGAACTGCTATTGGACCAAGTTCAGGAATTTACCGTCACGACGTCTAACGAGAACTCTGGAGCCTCGGGCGGCGCTTCTCAGGTCAACATGACCACGCCATCGGGAACGAACCAGTTTCACGGCGATGGAATTTGGCAGAACCGCAACAACGCGTTGGCCGCCAACAATTGGTTCAACAACCAGGATGGAATTCGTCTGCCTAGGCTGAATTTGAATCAGGTGGGAGGCTCTCTCGGCGGTCCGATTAAGCGCGACAGATTGTTTTTCTACGCGAATTACGAAGCCTTTCGACTGCGCAATCAAGCGGCCGAGGATGCGACGATTCTTACGCAGGACGCGCGGAACGGGATTTTTACTTATCGAGATAATCATGGCGCGATACAGAGGGCGAACATCCTCAATATCGTGGGACTCCAACCCGATCCAGCGATGTCGGCTCTGCTCGCACAGGTTCCCTCTCCCGATAAAATAAACAATTTTCGCGTTGGGGATAGCCTTCCGGGGCAATTACTCAACACCGCCGGTTATTCTTATTTAGTCCGGAACAATCAAAACCGCGACAACGTTACGGGCAAGCTGGAGTATTATGTTTCCCCGAAGAATTCCGTTGCCGCGACTTTTGCGTGGAATCGCGATACGGTAGACCGGCCGGATATTGGCATTGGATATGAGCCCGTGTCGCCCTTCCAAAATAGCGACTCCCGAAAACTGCTCTCTCTCTCGTGGCGATGGAGCCCCAACGGCAGTTTCACCAACGAACTTCGCGCGGGCCTCAATTTCGCGCCGGCTACCTTCGGATACAACGGAACGCTCCCTCCATACTTAATCGGCGGGACGATCTATAGCAGTCCGGATCCCGCGGTCAACTCATCGATTTTGGCTCAGGGCCGCGATACACGCACCTGGGAGCATATGGATAATGCGACGTGGGTTCGCGGAAGGCACAATTTGAAGTTTGGCTATTTTTTTCAGGGCGTGCATGTGCGTACGTACGACTATTCGGGCGTGGTTCCGGAGTACTACGTAGGAATTACTTCGGCGAATCAAGGCAATAACTTGGTGTTCTCGCCCGACCTTCCGGGCGTTAGCGCTCTCGACCTCAATAACGCAAATCTTCTCCTCGCATCTCTGGCAGGGCTTCTCGATAACGCCAATGTCACCTATAACGTAACGTCCAAGAACTCCGGCTTCGTTCCGGGCGCGCCATACTTGCGTCATCTCACGTACAATAATCTTGCTTTCTACGGCCAAGATCAGTGGAAGGTCTTTCGGAATCTGACGTTCACGGCTGGTTTGCGGTGGGACTATTACACCCCTGTGAATGAGCGCGATTCGCTCGAGATTCAACCGGTGGTGGTAAACAATAATCCCCAGGCTACGCTGATGTCGAATGCCACGCTGAATTTCAGTGGGAATTCCGTCGGCCGCCCGATGTATAACAAAGACCTGAATAACTTCGGTCCGAATGTAGGATTGGCCTGGGATGTATTCGGAAACGGGAAAACTTCTTTCCGTGCTGGTTACAGCATCGCGTATGTCACGGATGAGGCGATCCAAGTGGCCGAAGGCTTCGCCTACGAGAATCCAGGATTGCAAGCCTTCCTTTATGAGCCGGACTTGTCGGGCTTCATGAGCAATAGCCGTCCCTCGCTTGCGGCGCCGCCATTTCAGGCGCCGCTGACCTTCGCCGATGGTTACGCCCAGAATCCCGGCGTATATTTCGGGCTGCTCGATCCGCATCTCCGCACTCCCTACGTGCAACAGTGGAACGTTTCGCTCCAGCAGGAGATCAAAGGCACGATTATCGAGGCTCGGTACGTCGGGAACCACGCGACCAAGCTTTTGCGCGGTTTCAACTACAACCAGGTGAATATTCAGGCCGGTGGATTCCTCTCGGACTTTCTTAAAGCACAGCAGAACGGTTTTTTGGCTCTCGCGCGGACAGGCGTCTTCAACCCCGCTTATAGCGCCAACATTCCGGGTAGCCAGCCGTTGCCCGTTTTCGGCAAGCTGTACCTTGGAGGAGACCTTCGGGATACTACCTTCCGCCAGCTTATCGAGCAAGGAGAAGCCGGAGAGCTTGCGTACGAGTATCAATTGTACGGCTATAACGGTTCGCTTAATTTCTACCCGAACCCCAATGCTTTGGGGACGGATTATGTAACGAATTTCAGCAACTCGACTTACAATTCGCTCCAGATCGAAGCGCGGCGGCGGCTTCAACACGGAATGGAATTTCAAGCCAACTACGTTTTCGAAAGGTGGCTTAGCGACGCCGCGGGAACGGACGAATTCCGCTATCAACCCTTTCTCGACATCAATAATCCCACTTTAGACCGGTCGCGCACTCCGACGGACCTGAGGCATCAATTCAAAGCGAACTATTCCTATGAACTGCCCGTTGGCCCCGGCCACCGCATCGATAAGAAGGGATGGGAACGCGTGCTTGGCGGCTGGATGACCAGCGCAAATATGTTTTGGATCTCGGGTAATCCATTGTCGATTTATTCCGGGCGCGGCACGTTCCTCCCGGAGTACGATTCCGGAATTAACGAGGCGGACACGAGCTTGAACTATTCGCAGCTCGCAAAGCTCCTGCAGTTCCGGATGACGGGCAACGGTCCCTACTTCGTTCCAGCGTCTGCCATAGGTTCCGATGGGCGCGGTGTGGCGCCGGATGGGCAGCCGGCTTTTAATGGCCAGATATTTTCTAACCCGGCGGCGGGGACAGTGGGCACTCTTCAGCGGCGAGTGTTTACTGGGCCGAGCGCGTTCACGATGGATGCGGCTCTCGTAAAGACGACGGCCTTAACCGAGAAAGTGAGGGCAGAGCTGCGATTGGAGGCTCTGAACGTCTTCAATCATCCCACCTTCGCCATTTTCGCGCAGAATATCAACTCAACACAGTTCGGACAAATCACGAATACCGCAACTGGCGCGCGCCAGTTGCAGATCGGCTTGAAGCTGGTCTTTTAGATTCCCGCGGCTTCGAGTTTTCTCCAAGCCACTGCCCAAGTGAACTCGCTCAGGTAGCGCGCGCGACCCACCTTGCCAATCCGCCGCCGCGCGCCGGCATCAGCCAACAAATCCAAAATCGCTTCAGCGAACTTGCCGGGATGGTCGGCTAGAAGCAGATGCTCGCCGTGCCGCGCGCCGAGTCCTTCCGCGCCCAGCGAAGTGGAAACCACCGGGCGGCCCGCTGCCCAGGCTTCCAGAATCTTGAATCGTGTTCCGCTCCCCGATAACAGCGGAACCACGCAGACTCTCGCGCGCGCAATCTCGGCGACCGCGTCGTCCACCGCTCCTACAATCCTGATGCGGTCGTCGCCGCGAACGATGCGCTCCACCGCGTGCGGATTCTTGCCGATCAGCCGCCATTCCAGGCCGCGGTCCTTTTCGCGAATGATCGGCCAGATGCGCTCCCGGAACCACCGCACGGCTTCGATATTCGGGTGATATTCGAGATTGCCGCTAAACGCAACGCAATGCTCTTCCGGCGCGTCGGGTTGAGCCATCTCAGGCAGTGCATTGGGATAGACGCAGACCCGGGGATGATCGATGCGGCGCCGGTCTTCCTCGGAGGCCACCAGCACCAAATCGAAGCGCCGAATCCATTCGCCCTCCAGCCGCCGATATGCATCCGCGAATCGCGCCGAAGCCCACGATGCCGGCCATCGGGCCGCTCGCGCATGGTTGCGAGCCAACTCACTCTCGACATTATGCAAATCCAGCACGAGCCGCGCGCAGCAAGTCCGCAGAAGCGGCTCATAGGAAGCGCACCAGAAATGCTCCACGACGCCCAGCGCATAGTGCGAGCCGCGAACCCGCCCGCGAAGCTGCTCTTCGTATCCCGAGTAACGGTCAAACAAGGGCGGAGCGCCGCGCGCGAGCCGCGCCAGGTTCCTCCACGCGCGCGCTGGTGCGGCCTTCGAATGTGGCCGGAGCGAAAACCCCACAACATCGACCGAATATTTTCCGCGGAGATATTCGAGCAGCGACGCCGACCTTAAACCCCCTCCGCCGCCGCCGGGCGCGGGAGCCTCCGGCGAAAGAAAGACCGCCTTATTTTGCGCCGAATCTCCGCCGCGCTTCGTCATAAATCTCTCTGGTGCGCCGAGCCGTGCGCCGCCACGTGAACTCGCGCGATCGCGCCAGCGCCCGTTCCCGCAGCGCTTCAAATTTTCCGGGTTCGCGAGCCACGGCTGTCATAGCTTCCGCCAGCGCTCGCGCGTCTTCGCCGTCCACATGGATCGCAGTGCCAGCGGCCACTTCCACAATCGCCGGATCGCGCGATGTGATCGCGAGCGTGCCGCACTGCATCGCTTCAAGGACCGGAAGCCCGAAGCCCTCATACAAAGATGGATAAACGCACGCCAGCGCGCCGGAATACAACCCCGCCAGCGCATGTTCCGGCACGGCGCCGGCCAGACACAAACCCGCCTCCGGCGCCGGAGGCGTGAAATCGGATCTCACTCGGCCGGCCAGGATCAAGTCGACGGGACATTCCGCGCGAACGGCGCGCCAAGCCTCAATCAGGCGAGCGATATTCTTGCGAGGCTCCAGCGTGCCGACGAACAGAAAATACGGCCGCGATGCTTTCGCCGGCGCCGGCCGGAAACTGGGATTGGCCGCCAACGGTACGGCGGCCACTCGGTTCGGCTCCAACCCGAACCGCTCAATCGCCGCGCGACGCACGGCTTCGCTCGGCGTAATCGTCATCGCCGCGATCCCCAAGTGGAGCAACAGAGGAGTACGCCGGCGAACGCGCGCGGAGTTGGGCTGCCATCCCCCTTTCATCCAGGGGCTCAGATCGTGCAGCGTCAGTACGCTCGGCCGGCGGCGAAGATAGGGCACGGAGAAATCGGTCCCGTGAAAGACTTCGACGCCAAGCCGCGCCATCTCCCGCTCGACGCCCCACAGCCACCATTTGCGTTCCAGCCGCGAGCGAGGACCGGCGCCCACATGAAGATTCCTCGGAGCGGAGACCTGGGCTGGTACGGGCTGGTCGGAAAGAAGCCAATATTCGTCCCCGGGAAACTCTTCCGCCAAAGCCCGCGATAG
Source organism: Bryobacteraceae bacterium (assembly GCA_036557165.1). Classification (GTDB taxonomy): domain Bacteria; phylum Acidobacteriota; class Terriglobia; order Bryobacterales; family Bryobacteraceae; genus Palsa-187. The sequence goes on along the minus strand of DATBIA010000070.1, from coordinate 16,760 downwards.
CTCAGCCGTATACCGCGCGATGCCGCCGGTCGCTTCGACTAGCGGCGCGGCATCGAGCGCAATATTGGCCATGCCTCATTTGTCGCACGGCGCTCATACGAGCACCGTCGCCACTTCGACATTGGATCGCCGGCCTTCCATCACCACGATGCCGCTTTCCGTGACCGTGCAGCGCTCCCGGTTGCGGTCGCGATCGAGGTCGTAGCCGATTTCGTCGCCCTCCGAGACGCGCACGTTCTTTTCGAGAATCGCGCGCCGAACGTGGGCCCTGGCACCGATATCGCAGTTATCGAAAATCACCGAGTCCTCCACTACCGCTCCCGTATGCACCCGGACGTTGCGGCCCAGCACCGATCCGCGCACAAAGCCGCCCGACAGAATCGTGCCGCCGGAAACGATGGAATCGATGGCCTGGCCGCGGCGCCCGTGCTCGTCGAAGACGAACTTCGCCGGCGCGTCCTGATAGCCCGCGGTCCGCAATTGCCATTGGCGATTGTACAGATTCAACGCCGGCGAAACGGCGCGAAGGTCCATGTTGGCCTCATAGTAGGCGTCGAGAGTTCCCACGTCGCGCCAATACGCTTCCTGAGTAGGCGGGTCGCCGGGAATGCGGTTGGTCTGGAAATCGTAGGCGAACATGGGCGCGCGACCCACCAGAGAAGGAAGAATGTCGCGCCCGAAATCGTGACTGCTCAAGGGGTTTTGCGAGTCCGCGATCAGCTCGCGCACCAGCAGATTGGTGGAGAAGATATAGTTGCCCATCGACGCGAACACCCGTAGCGGATCACCGGGCATCGAGGGCGCATCGGGACGCTTTTCGTGGAAACCCACGATCGAGTTGTCGTACGCGGTTTCAATGACGCCGAATTCCGCGGCTTGGGCCCTGCTTACGGGAATGGCTGCGATAGTGGCCTGCGACCGCTTGTGCATGTGATATTCGAGCATTTCGCGGATGTTCATGCGATAGATATGATCCGCGCCGAAAATCGCCACGTAGTGCGGATCCGCCTGCTCGATGAGGTTGATGTTTTGATAAATGGCGTCCGCGGTGCCGCGATACCAATTTTCGTCTTTGGTGCGCATCTGCGCCGGCACGGGGATGATGAAATATTCCTTTAACAAGCTGTTCACTTCCCATCCGTCGCGCAAATGCTGGAGCAGGCTCTGGCTCTTGAATTGAATAAGAACGTAAATGGAATAAATTCCCGAATTGATGAGATTGCTGAGCACGAAGTCGACGATGCGATAGCGCCCGCCAAACGGCACGGCCGGTTTGGCTCGTTCTTTCGTGAGAGGGGACAGCCGGGTTCCTTTTCCTCCGGCCAGAACAAAAGCGACGACCCGAACTTGCATATGCGCCCTATTCTGGCAGAGCCCAATACGATTTGCCAAATCTGAGGGCTGGGCGACGAACTGCGACCGTTTCCGCGGCCACGGGACCTATCCGCCCTTATGCGCCTTGGCTATGCAACGCTTCCGCGCCCCCGCGAATCTGAACTAATAGGCGGAATCCGGGAGCGTGCAGCGACGCGTGTGGTCGCGCGCGGTGAGGGGGTTGGCCTTCCCCGGGCTCATATGAAAAAATCGCGTTCGCTGAAGGGCTGGTCGATTTTCGCCCTGCTGGCGCTGTTCGCGGCCGGCACGTATGTCTTCTGGGCCAAGGACCCTCGACCACCCGGAGATCCCAAAATAGGGAAGAACGCCGGAAAGCAGGACGGCGATCAGGCCATTCCGGTGGTTGCGGCGCGGGCGCGGCGCGGCGACATCGGGGTCTATTTTACAGGCTTGGGGGCGGTAACTCCCATTAATACGGTGATGGTGCACAGCCGCGTCGACGGACAACTGATGAGCGTCCACTACCGGGAGGGGGATCTGGTGAACAAGAGCGACCTGCTGGTCGAGATCGACCCGCGGCCATATCGGGCCGCTTTGGAGCAGGCCCAAGGGCAGCTCGCCCGGGATCAGGCCGCGCTGGCGAACGCGCGCGTGGACTTGACCCGCTACCAAATGCTGGTTCCGCAAAAGGCCGCTCCGGAGCAAACGCTGGCCACGCAAGAGGCGCTGGTGAAGCAGGACGAGGGAACGGTGAAGCTCGACGAAGGCGCGGTGGATGCAGCAAAGACGAATCTCGATTACACGACGATCGCCGCCCCGATTGCCGGCCTGGTCGGACTGAGGCTCGTTGATCCCGGCAACATCGTCCACGCCTCCGACGCCAATCCAATGCTGGTGATCACGCAGGTGGATCCCATCAGCGTGATCTTCACTCTTTCCGAGGATCAGCTTCCGCAGGTGCTGGACAAGCTGCGCGCGAAACAGACGCTGGCCGTGGAGGCATGGAATCGCGATATGAGCAAAAAGATCGCGCAAGGGACTCTGACCACGGTCGACAATCAGATCGATCAAACTACGGGGACAGTGCGCATCCGGGCCACGTTCGACAATTCGGACAATGCGCTATTCCCCAACCAGTTCGTGAATGCCCGGCTCCTGGTGAGCGAGAAGCGGGGCGTGGTTTTGCTTCCGACGGCGGCGATCCAGCGAAGCTCTACTTCCACCTTTGTCGAGTTGATTCAGCCCGACAACACGGTGACGATGCGCACCATTTCGGTGGGCGTTACAGAAGGCGACCAGTCGGAGATCGTGTCCGGCCTGGCGCAGGGCGACCTGGTAGTCATGACCGGCGCCGACAGAGTTCAGGAAGGGAGCCTGGTGAATCCGCAGATTCAGGGGGAGCCGCCTGGTGGAAGCAAATCGCAAAAACCGGCGCAGTCCAAGACGAAAGCGGGTCCGGCGCCGCCGAAAGGTGGGGCGGAATGACGGGCGGCGATTAGAAGGGTGCCTACGTGAGTCGGCTGTATTGAGCTGGACGGCGGTCTGTTCCTGGTACCGTGGAGCTATGAAGCGCGACTTCATGGACAAATTGCGCGATGTCGTCTGGGTGGACCCCGACCGATTTTCGGGCGCGCCGTGTTTTAAGGGAACCAGGATTCCTGTCCAGATGCTCGTCGATCATCTTGCGGCTGGATTCTCGCTGGATGAGTTCCTGGAGACGGTACCTTCGTTGGACCGATCCTTAGCGCAGCGCTTTCTCGAATTGGCCGGTGAGCAGATCAAGGAATGCGCATCCTCCTTGACGAGTGCGTAAATCCGCGGCTGCGGTTGGCGTTTCCGGGCGACGAGGTAAAGACCATCTCTGAGATGGATTGGCGCTCGATGCGCAACGGACAATTGCTGAAGGAGGCAGCCGGCAGGTTCGATGTATTCATCACTCTCGATCAAAGTCTTCAATCTCAAAATCCGATTCACGATCGGCCGATTGGCGTTTTGGTGTTGGTAACGCCGTTCAACGATTTGGCGACGTACCGGCCACATTTTGCGCGGATTCGCGATAGTGCCAGGCGAACGAAGGCAGGGCAGGTGAAGGTGCTTGAAATCTAGCTGCGGCGGTCTAGCGATGCGCGGCTTTCGAATCCGTTGACTCAACCGTGTCTCCGCGAAAAGGCAGAAAGCGGGGAGCCAGCACGGAAGGAACTTGCATCTCGCCGCTCCGTGCGTAGCGATTCAGGATGGACGAGGCGACGTTCAAGGCGACCGCCCCGGCGATCCAAAGCTGCCAGTGCGAGAAGATTCCTTTGATGCCGGAGCCGCCCGCCATGCCCATGTCCGAAGCCAAGCCCCAAAATCCCAGCACGTAGGCCATCAGCGACACTGGTATCAGTAAGGCGCCGCCGGCGAGCGCGAGATGGCGATTCTTGCCACGCTTGCGCTGGACTGGGCGGCCCTTCCGTAACCGGATCCGAACGAGCATTAAACCCCGCCTGTTTTTCAACATAGCAGCAAAAAGCCTCCCATGGGCGTTCCCTAGTCCGCTGTAACATGTCCAAGGGGAAATGGCTCTCGATAGTATGGCGAAAACAGGCCGCTTACGCGTGGCGGCCAGCAATGATACATTGGAAGGCCATGACCCGTTCTGGCGCAGCGAGCGTGGCGCGCTCTTGTGGGCGCGAAAGATGCCGCCGAGACCGCTCTGGCTTGCGCGCGAAGTTCTGGAAAGGTAACGGGACTGGCGCGAAAGCTTCGCCAGCAACTCGCTTGCACGAACGAATGACGGAGGATGGTTGAGCTATGCGGCTCGCATGGATTGTCGTCAGCCTGAGTTTATCGGCAGACATCGGGGCCGCCCAAGGGAGGGCGCCGAGCCAGGCGGACGACGTCTGGAGGCTCGAGGTGCAGGGCGAAGCCGCGCAAGCACAAACCCGCCTTCGGCAAGCGGCCGCCGCCACCAATGCTTCCCCCGCGGCACTGCGAGCTTATGCCGAGTTTCTGGACCGCTACAGGGATCCGGGCACGCGCGAGGCCTATACGCGCCTAACCCAAGCATTGGATCGCGGCAACATTCCCGCCGCCGATAAGGCGGCCATCTACCGGAGGCTGGCCGGGCTCGACCTGGAGGCGGGCGACCGCGCCGCGGCCGAGCGGCACATTGCGGCATACGCGGCCGCGGGCGGAACCGGACTCTCCTTGCCTCAGGCTGGCCCCTCGGGCGAAGCACAGGCGGTTTACATCGAGATCCCCGGACCATGGCTTTCTTTCGCTCGCATGGCGGCGCTTTCGCCGGACCTGAAGCCGGACGATCTCTTGCCCGCGTTGGCCCGGAACGTCGTCACGAACGGATACCAGGCGACCAGCGCGGCCGAAGGACTCGAACAAACCGAATACCTCAAGCTGATCGTCCGCTATCTGTCGCAGGCGCGCGAACTGGCCAAATTGAGCGGCGAGGACAAAATGGTTCGGGTAGAGACTTGCGACTCCACCAACACCGGCGATTTGCTGCGGGTGCTCGGATATCGCATTCGCGGCGCCTGCGGCTCGGACCTGGTGCTGGAAACGGTAAACGCCTCGCGCGCGTTTCTCACGATCGATTCCGGATTTCCGCTGGAGAAACTGGAAGAGGCGCTCCGCACCAACCGGCCGTTCACGCTCGACTATCATCCGGCGCGCGTTCCGCTGATTTACGATCTCGACTATTGGCAGACGGTGAAAGACCGCGCGCAAGGCGAGTTCATCGATAATTTCCTCGGCGATCCAGCGCTGTGCCGCCTCTATCTGGCTCTTTCGAAACTCGATCCCGATACGGCCGCGGAGTTGCGCAAACAGATTCCAGCGGCGCGATTGAAGGTCTACGCGCACGTACTCGATTTCTTCGGCGGAATGTTCGAGGTTCGGGACGGCAAGGCGGTTGTGCCCGGTGGAGCGCGCGCCGAAAAAGCCTGGGCGGATCTAGCCACGGTTGGCCCGGATAAGGGGGCGGCGTTCTTCGAAAAGCTGATCTCCAAGGACGACGGCTGGCTGGCCAGTTATTACGATGCGCTGGCGCGTATCAATGGCCCGGTGAAGGACTACCTCACCGAACCCGAGCGGCTGAAGCGCTTCTATGGGGCGATTCGAGGAAAGGTCACCAGTCCGGGTCCGGCGCGCCCGGTGTTCCGCTCGAACACCGATATGCTGCTGCTGACCACGAGGCTGCGCCTCGATCCCGACGGCAAGCCCCACCTGCCGGGAGGCCTGGAGGTTTGGAAGAACCTGTTCGTCAATCACCCGCGCGGGAAATATGACGCGAAGCTAACTCGCGCGGCTCCGTCCTGGAAAGACGGCGACGACGTTCTCGAAGCGCTGTTCGGATTGGCCCGCAAGATGGCCGAGAACGAGGCTTTGAAGATTTTTATGGCGCTCAGCGACGTGGAGCGCGGCCGGTCGACTCCGTTGCAGCCGGCCACTGTGGAACGCCTTGCGCGCGAGTATCGCGACATGAGCGCACAGTACACGATATTCGCCGAGGCGCCCGGCTTAACGGATAAAACAATTTTGCAGTTTCTGGACACTGCCCATTCCATTTCCGGCATCCGCGATCCCGGATTGCGCGCCGACGCGGCGGGGACGATGCAAGCCCTGGCCGGGCTATGGCAGATCTTGCTGCGCCAAAACTCGATCACGCAGGCGGATTCGGACGGAACGCTCTCGGCTCTCCTGGAATCGTTCGGCAAAATCCAGAATGAGCGCGAGGTGTTCGACAGCGGCATGACGGGAGTGCGGCTCCTGTTGAAGGACACGCACTCGCCGGCGAACGTGTCGCCGCAGGATCGAATGATCGATCTTCTGGCCGGCACGGCGGTGGAAAATTCCTCCGATACGCATCAGCAGATGATCGAGGAAATGATCCGCATTTTCGAAGCGCAGCGGCTGGTGTCGCTCAGCACGCTTTTCGACTTGGCGGACAACCTTGACAGTGTGTCGCGCGGCGAAAAGCTCAATACCGCCCTCGCGGGACGCCTGGCGAGCCGTATTTCCGAAGTCCAGTTGCCCCGAACCTCGATTACCGGCGAGGAGAAAAGCGCGCTGGCGTTCGGCTATTGGACCGAGCGGCACATCGATTTCCAGCGAAAGATCAATCTGCGCGCGACGATCGATAAGGCCGCGAACGATCCGCAAAAGTTGAAGGACCTGCGCGGGCAGCTCGCTCCGTTTCTGCGGGACACGCTGGTGGGTTTGAATTACGTACACTACGCGCCGCCGGGGGCGCAGGTTTTACACACGAATCCGCTGTTTGTGCGCAGCCACGATTTCATCGGCATTCAAGGATCGGAGCAGACCTGGAAACGCACCGAAGTGTTCGGCAGCGGATGGCCCGCCAACGCGGGTGGGCGGCTGGTGGGATCGCTCTCCACGCTTCCGTACGCGCTGGGCGAAGCCGAACAGAATTTCCTGATCCCGTCCAAAGAGCAGGCGCTGATTTGGGGCGATCTGGTTCCGCAAATGATTCTGACGGGAACGATTCCGCGCTGGTGGAACGTTTCGCCGCTACAAATTCATTGGGTGGGCGCGAACATGGCGTATGCCGAGGCGCTGATCGCCGATAGCACACTCAGTACGCAACGCAGGGCCGCGGTAGAGGCGGTGCTGAACGATTACGCTCCTCCCGCGCGGCTGAAGAAAATGGATGCGGCCCTGGCTCGCGGCGACGTCCGGGGGGCCTTGGATAACGTGGTTCCGGCGGAGATGTATCTGCTGGCCTGCGATCTCGCGCCGGGCGACAAGGAATCGCCGCTGGCAGCCGGTTTACGGAAAATGGCGGCGGAGAATCCGGAGGCGCTGAGCAAGCAAACCATTTCGCGCACGTTTGGGACGCCCAAGCCGACGCTTGCGAATTCCTTCCAGCCGGAATTGCTCAATTTGCGCACTTTTCCAACGTTAATGGGGTATTCGAGCCGGATTCTCGCGGAAAGCTGGGAATCCAATTTGCTTTACTATGCCGCGCTTGCCGATGAGATTCATGCGGCCCCGGCGCAACTAAATGTATTGGTGCCGGAGTGGACACAGCAGACCGTGGAGCGCATTTTCGCCACGAATTTGGAGGATTGGCCCGCTCTGCTGCGATCGCTCAGGACGCTGGGCCAGGAGGTGCGCGATAAGGCGCAGAAGCAGGGATCCCAAGCGGCCGATTGAAACAGACGGCGGGCTTTAGCCGCCTCTTCGCAGAGCGGCAAGCCAGCGCCACGTGCCAGTTGAGGGAAAAAATGTCGATTGCGATACGCAGATTCGGTTTGGTTTTTCTTTTAGTCGCGCTAGCGATCGCGCAAGACCGCCCCACTTTCCGCGTGAAGGTGGACATGGTGGTGCTGAGCTTTCAGGTGACGGACAGCAAAGGCCACTATAAGAATGGATTAAAGCCGGGAGATTTCCGGATCTTGGAGGATGGCATCCCGCAGAAGCTGAACACCTTTGCCGAAGGCAATAAACCCCCGCTTCAGATCGCGACGGACGGCGCTGTCCCCGCCGCTGTTCCGGCGCCGGCGGAAGGCGGCTCCGGAGTGGTTGACACTCGCTCAGACGCGTTTGTCGGCACGAACGTGTTCGTGCTGTTCGACACGAGCAATTACATGTATCGCGGGTTTGTCTACGCTTCGGACGCGATCGCCGATTTCATCCGCGGGCTGGACCGCGCCGATTCCGTGGCCGTATATACCTACAGCCGCAACCTCTCTCGAGCCGCGCCGCTTTCCAAGGAGCGGACGGACGCCATCGGCGGGCTGCGCAAAGCTGTGGCGGGCGATGATTCCGCGCTTTACAATTCCCTGTTGCTGACGCTGCGCGACGCCGCTAAAGTGCCGGGCCGCAAGGTGGTGATCGTCTTTTCAAACGGTCCCGATAACGCCAGCATGGTGGCGCCGGACGACGTCCGCGCCGTAGCGGAAGACGAGGGGATTCCGATCTATGTGATCTCGACGAACGAGGTGAATAAGGATCCGATCTCTTCGAACGTATTTAAGCGAATTTCCAATCGGACCGGAGGGAAATCGTACTTTGCGCGCACCTGGCAAAAGCAGGTGGAGGCGTTCGAGGCGATCCGCGAGGATCTCGGCAACTCCTACACCGTGACGTACTATCCGCAGCCTAATCCGAATGAGGGATTTCGCAAGATCTCGGTCGAGGTCGTGTCGGATGTGGGCAAGAAGTATCGGGTGCAGTGCAGGCCGGGGTACCGGCCGAGAGGCGGGTTTTAATTCACCAGATGGTTTGAAGACCGGCGCTCCGGATCTTGCGATCGCGGGTCACCAAGGGAAGATCCAACGCGAGCGCAGTGGCCGCTATGACGCGATCGGGAAGGTCCGGAACCTGGGCCCGCGAAATTCGACGCGTGGCGCGGGCCACGTGCCAATCGAGAGCGGCGAGGCGGAAACCGAACTCCGGCTGCGCCAGTACTTGGCCGACCCGCTCGGCCACTGCTTCGGGAACTCTTCCCTTATCGACGAGGTAGACGAGTTCGACCAGACACATGGAAGGCACGTGAACGGCGTGGCCTTCGCCTAGCGCGAGATCGATATGAGATTCGGCGAGCCGCGACAAACGCCGATCCTGGTGAAGGTACCAAACCGCGGTGTGCGTGTCGATCGATCACCAAGGAACTGGCCCGCGCGACAGGCACACTCATGCGATGTCGTCGCGGGGGAAGTTGCCCCACATTTCACGCCGAGCTTCCGCGATATCCTCTTCGGTCAATTCGAAATCTAAATCGGCCAGTATTCCTTTGGGGCTGCGAAAAGGCTTCCGAGCCTCGCCCGCCATTTCAGAGACATATCGCAGGACGATCTCCTGCTTTTCCGGCGGCAAAACTCGAACCTTCTCAATGATGGCCTCATCGATCGTCATGGCTGTTCGCTCTCATTATGCCGCATCGCGCTGAGAGCCGATGCCCTACGCGGTCTCCACCAATTCCGCCTGGAGCACATCGGATTGGCGGCTCAGCGTCAACCACACGATTGTCCCGAGCGCCGGCAAAAGGCTCATCGAGACGAAGAGATAGCCATAAAGATGAGCGTCCATCCAGGGTCCGTATAAAAGTAGCGCCACGGCCAGCACTGCCGACCATGAGCCGCTGCCCAAGCCGCCCACCATTCCCGCCTGCTCCCGAGGAAACAGATGAGCGCCCATGCGCAGAGCGGTCATAATGAACCCGTCGGCGATGAACATCGCCCAAAAGAACAGCGCCAATGCCATCCAGCGGCCCGCCAGCGGCGTCAGAGCGGGCGGAAGCGCGAGCACGGTCAACAGCAGAAAAATGCGCGTGGCGCGGCCGATATCGCCCTTTATATAGCGATCGGCGATCCAGCCCCAGAAGAAGTAACCGCATTGATAGCCGACGGATGGAATCCACAAGAACTCCCCCAATTCGGCTTGAGTGAAGCCGAGCGCGCGATTCAGATACAACGGGCTCAGGTAAAGCACGACACCCAGGCCGAAGCCTCCCAGTCCGAAGGTGGACATTACCAGCCAGGCGCGCCGGTCGAGGAAAATCCGCCAGGGAAATTCGAAACCGGCCCGGCGAGGCGCGGGCGCAAGCAGCGGCGGGCGCGCGGTTTTCCACCATAGTGCGAGCCAGCACGCTCCCATGGCTCCGGTGACCCAGAAGGCGGATCTCCACCCGAAATAGAGGGCAATCGGCGTCACCAGAAACGGGGTAATCAGGTTGCCCAGCGACGCCCCGCTATAGGCGAGGGCCATTCCCCGCGATTGGCTGCTAGCCGGAAGCGATTCGATTGCCGTGCGGAATCCGCCGGGAAACGCCGCGCCCTCGCCCACGCCGAGAACCGTCCTGGCGATGGCAAATCCCACGAATCCGGCCACCCAGGCGTGAGCTACGCTGGCGGCGGTCCAAATCGCCACCGCGGCCAGCATTCCCGCGCGCAACCCCACGGAATCTAAGATCGAACCCCACAGCGGATTGGCGATCATGTAGGCGACCGAAAAAAACGTGAGCGCCCGGGCGTAGGAGGCCGCGTTCAGGCCTGTATCGGAGAGAATTGTGGGCGAAAGCACGGCCAAAGTCTGCCGGTCGATGTACGCCAAAAGCGTACACAGCATCATGACCCCGGGGGCCACCCACATTCGCCATCGGGTCCTTTCCATAGCTCAATCCAATCGCGCGATCCAGCCCTTGAGGTCTTCCGAGGGCGAGGGATAGCGCAGCATCACCAGCGGATCGTGGCCCGGAATCACGTGCTCGCGCGAATCCGCCAGCTCATAGGCGCGGCGGTAGCCTTCCAGAACGTCGCCCGCGTTGAACACGATCGGATAGGGGATGCCGCGTTCGATGTTGGCGTAGAAATGCGTGGCGTCGGAAGCCAGCACTACCCAGCCACGGCGCGTGTGCGCCCGCACCATCTGCAATCCCATGGAATGGCCGCCCACGTAGTGCAGACTCAAGCCCGGCGCGATTTCTTCGTCTCCGTTATGAAAGACAAGGCGATCGCGATAGATTTTCCGCACCATCGCGACCACGTCTTCCTCCTCAAAAGGAATACGCATGTGCGGATGGTTCATGTAGCGGCCGGTGGCAAAGCCGATCTCGCGCTCCTGTAGATGATATCTGGCAGCGGGAAAGAGATTGTGGTTGCCGCAGTGATCATAGTGCAAATGGGTGACGATAACGTCGGTCACCGATGCGGGATCTATGTCCAGCCTCTTGAGTCCCTCTCCGGGGCACTGCAGAAAATTGCGCCCGCGCTTGCGAGCCATGGCCTCGTCGAATCCCGTGTCGACGACAAATGTCCGCTCGCCATCACGGACGGCCCAAACGAAATAGTCGATCGGCATGGGGCCGTCGTGCGCGTCGCCGCCCAAAAAGTTCTCTTTCGCCATGCGGTGATGCCAGGCGTAGCGAATGGCGTAGGCTTCCCACAATCCCTGATTCATGCGTAAGGGTTATCTTAACGCCGCCGGATGAGCTTCAGCCTGCCGGCGCGCTAGGATTGTGGCATGAGGCGTCTGATTTTCGTTTTCGCGCTCCTCCCAATGGCGGCTTGGTCCGCGGACATTCCACAAGGCAGCCACGTACTTTTGCGAATGGTGAATTCGATTAGCACTCGCACGGCCCAGGCGGGCGACATGGTTTATCTGCGAACCGCCAGTCCTATTGCGGTGGATGGGCAGATTCTCGTGCCGGCCGAATCCTACGTTACGGGCGTCGTCTCGTACTCCAAGCGCAGCGGCCGGGTGAAGGGCCGAGCGGAGTTGGGCATCCGGCTCGATACGCTCACGCTGCCCAGCGGAAAAGCTTACAAATTTTCACCCCATCTAGCCTCGGTGGATTCGGGCGAATCAGGCCAAAAGGTTCAGGGGCCGGAGAACAAGGTGGAGCAGGCTCCCTCCAAGGGAGAGGACGCTAAACAGATCGCGATTCTCGCGGGAAGCGGCGCCGGCATCGGCGGCATCGCGGACCGTAGCTGGAAGGGCGCGGGCATCGGCGCCGCCGCCGGAGGAGCGGTCGGCGTCGCGACTACTTTGCTGACGCGCGGCCATGAGGTTGAGCTTCGCGCGGGCTCCACGCTAGACGTAGTCTTCGACCGCCCGGTGGGAATCGAATAGCCGAAGCCTCTTCGCTGCGAAAAGATATCTCTCGCAAAGGCGCAAAGGCGCGATGAATCCTCTTTGCGATCTTTGCGAGATATTCTTTTCTTTGGAGCGGCTCAGATGGCTGGGGTTAGCTCTTTCAACGGCATGCCGTACCGCCGCAGCTCGGCCTCGACGTCTCTCTTCATGAGGCGCGAGGCGTCGTAATCGACGGTCAATTTATCGAGCGACGGCGCTAATCGCACCCGCACGATTCCATACGTCCCGTGCACGTTGGCGACATTCTCCAGATCGTCGTCTCCTAATGGCCTGAGCAAGTCGTAATGCAAAGTTACCTTCGTCATGCTTTGGTCAAGGATAGCAACTCACCGGTTTCGTCCCTTTAACCATTCGCGGAACGATAGCAGGCGCGGCAACGATTCGCGATCTTTCTGCCGGTTGGTAGCCTGTTTGCTCATGACGATGTCGTCGATATTGCATACTTGGAAACCTTCCACGTCCACCCTTCGGCTCCATGCATCTGCGAATCTCTCGATGCCATCGGGGGCGAAAATCAGGTCGAGATCGAAAGGACCGTCTTTGAGCTGAACGAAATCTTTTCCACGCCGAATTTCCTGGGCTTCCGCTTCCGTCAAAGCAAACCCGAGGTCGCGAAGCGCGTTCACAAGCCGCTCACAATTGTCCGCGTTCTTTTCGACGAACAGATCGGCGTCCTGAGTGGTGTCCGGAAAGCCAAGGAGAATCGCGCCGGACTTTCCGATGAAAAGGTATTTGACTCCGTGCCGCCGGCACGCGTCCCGGATTTCAAGCGCCTGACGATATTCAAACGCGGCCATACCCTAGCCAGGGCGGCAGATTGTCTTCGCACCATCGCCGATATTCCTCCATGGTGTCGAAGGCGCGAAAAGGCGCGTCGTCCAACACGGGCTTATAGGTATGAATGAAGGCATACCGCATCCGCTGTTCAAGCGGCCGCTTGGCCGCCGCCTCGAACTCGGCGTGCCACTCCATGAGAGTGCGCGGATCGGGTTGAGAGATTGCAGAAGACATTCGCGGATGTCAACTCCTGTTCGAGGATAACAATTTCCAATGGATCTGCCTCAGCATTCCTAGCCAGACTTCCGCGTCGTGGGCGTGCAAATCCATGCGCCGGACCAGCCGACGGATCTTCATCCGAGTGGAGGCTCCGGTACGTGCGTGCACGTAGCCGCTAAGGTCCAGCAGTTCTTCAAGGAGCAGCGTCAATCTTTCCAAATCGTCGGCCTTGGCCGGAGGCTTCACGGGTACACGCAAGTCCGCGGCCGGATTGCGGGCGATTTCGTACAAACAGACCGCCACGGCTTGGCCCAGATTCATGGAACCGTGTTCGTCGCGCGTGGGAATGCGCATGAGCCAGTGGCAATGGCTCATGTCCTCGTTCGATAGGCCGAATTTCTCAGATCCGAACAGCAAGGCTACCGGCGCGGAGGCGAGCCTTTTCGAAATCAGCTTGACGCCGCGCTCCAGCCGGCGCAAAGGATGCTCCAGCGCGCGCGGACCCCGCGAGGTTGTGCCGACGACGAGGGCACAATCGGCTACGGCCTCGGCAAGCGTCTCATACTCGCGAGCATCGCGCATCACTCGTTCCGCCTTCACCGCCGATCTCGCTTCCCGGAATGCCACATGGTATGGATTCACCAAGCGCAAGTCGAAAAAACCGAAATTGCTCATGGCGCGGGCGGCGGCGCCGATATTGAGTGGATTGCGCGGAGCCACTAACACTACCCGCAGGTTCGCGCGATCGGGCGGGATCACTTCGGCTGGCCGCGATGAACGGCGTCCAGGACGCCATTGACGAACGCGACCGACTCATCGCCGGAGAACTGCCGAGCCAACTCGAGCGCCTCGTCGATCGCAACGGCGGGGGGCGTATCGGTCTTGGTTATTTCAAACAGGGCCATGCGGAGGATGTTGCGATCCACGGCCGCCATGCGGTCCAGACGCCAGTGCTCGGATTTTTCGGCGATCCGGCGGTCAATCTCGTCCGCGTTTTCGCAGGTGCCGCGGACAAGCGTCTCCATAAATTCGTCGGGTCCCGCGCCGTCTTCCGCGTCTTCTGAAGCGAGCGTGCCGTAGAACGAATCGATGGCTTCGCCGACCGGCTGCCGGCGCTGATCCCAGGAGAAGAGGACCTGCAAAGCTCTCTGGCGGGACCGGTGGCGGGCGCGGCTCTTCACGACCGCTTCCTCACGGCCGCGGCCCACAAGCGACGTCGCGGGCAAAGCAGGCCATCTCAATGGCGGTCATGGCCGCGTCATGGCCTTTATTTCCACGCTTGCCGCCCGCGCGGGATTCGGCCTGCTCGACCGTGTCCGTGGTCAGCACGCCAAACGCGATGGGAACGCCGGTTTCGAGCGTTACTTGTTGTAATCCTCGCGCCGCCTCGGCCGCGACGAAATCGAAATGCGGAGTTTCCCCGCGGATTACGGCGCCCAGAGCGACGATGGCGTCGTAGGTGCGCCGTTCAGCCAGGAGCTTGGCCGCTAAGGGAAGCTCGAAGGATCCGGGGACGTGAAACACGTCGAACCCGGCGGCGCCGGCTCCTTCCAGCGCTTCTTTGGCGCCAGTTAACAGCGCGCCGGTGATCGCCGAATTGAAGCGGGCCACAACGATCGCGAACTTAAGTCCACGTGCGTCCGCGCTCCACCGCTGGGTCTCTTGAGACATCGTGGGATAATTTTGAAGTAGGGCGCATTTTTCAACGGGGAGCGTTGAGCCGAAGGCCGTCCTACTTTCAGGCCCCATCATACCGTAATGGACCCCGCGCACATCCGTAATTTCAGCATTATTGCGCATATCGATCACGGCAAATCGACGCTCGCGGACCGGCTGCTGGAGACAACCGGCGCGCTTTCGGAACGCGAAATGATGGCGCAGGTGCTCGATACGATGGACCTGGAGCGCGAGCGCGGCATCACCATCAAGGCTCACGCGGTGCGGCTGAATTATCGCGCCTCGGATGGCGAGGAGTATCAGCTCAATTTGATCGATACTCCCGGCCACGTCGATTTCAGCTACGAAGTTTCGCGGAGCCTGCAGGCGTGCGAGGGCGCGCTGCTGGTTGTGGACGCATCGCAGGGCGTGGAAGCGCAGACGCTCGCGAACACTTACCTGGCGCTGCACCACAATTTGGAAATCGTGCCGGTGATCAACAAAATCGATCTGCCCTCCGCCGAGCCGGACCGCATCCGCGAGCAGATCGAGCACGTGATCGGGCTGGACGCGGCCGGCGCCTTGCTGGTGAGCGCCAAGAACGGCGTGGGCATTCACGACGTGCTGGAAGCGGTGGTGCATCTGATGCCGCCTCCCAAGGGCTCGCCCGACGCGCCTCTGCGCGCGTTGATCTTCGATTCCTGGTTCGATCCGTATCGCGGCGTGATCATTTTGACGCGCGTGATGGAAGGGCGGCTGCGCAAAGGGCAGAAGATCCGGCTGTGGGCGACGAACACGGTTTATGAAGTGGAGGGGGTCGGATATCAGTCGCCCAAGCCCGTTCCCTGCGACGAACTGGCGGCGGGCGAAGTGGGATTTTTGTTCGCCAATATCAAGACGGTCTCCGACGCCCAGATCGGCGACACGATCGTCGATCACGCCAATCCGCCCGAGGAGCCCCTGCCTGGATTCGAGCCGCTGAAGCCCATGGTGTTCGCGGGACTGTACCCGGTCGAATCGCACGAGCACGGGATGCTGCGCGATGCGCTCGAAAAATTGCGCCTCAACGACAGCGCCTTCAGTTTCGAGCCCGAAAATTCGGCCGCGCTGGGCTTCGGGTTCCGCTGCGGCTTTCTCGGGCTGCTCCACCTGGAAATCGTCCAGGAGCGGCTGGAGCGCGAGTTCAACATAGATCTGATCACCACCGCGCCTGGCGTGCGATACAAGATTACGAAGCTCGCGGGCGAGACGCTGGAGGTGGACAATCCGACGAAGTTTCCCAACCCCGCCGAGATTCTGACAATTGAGGAGCCGATTATCGATGCGACGGTAATCACGCGCGAAGAATATCTGGGCGAGATTTTGAAGCTGCTGGAAGAAAAACGCGGCGTGCAAAAGAAGTTCGAGTATATCGGCACGGGGCGCGTGCTTCTGGTTTATGAGCTGCCGCTAAACGAGATCGTGCTGGATTTCTACGACCGGTTGAAATCCGCGTCGCGGGGATACGCTTCGCTCGATTACCATCTGGCCGGATATCGCGTTTCGCCCATGGTGAAGCTGGATGTGCTCGTGGCGGGCGAGCCGGTGGACGCGCTTTCGATGATCGTCCATCGAGATTTCGCTTACGATCGCGGGAAAGTGCTGATCGAGCGGCTGCGCAAACTGATTCCCAGGCAGATGTTCGAAGTGGCGCTTCAGGCCGCGATCGGGAACAAGGTGATCGCCCGCGAGAATATTCCGGCCATGCGCAAGAACGTGCTCGCGAAGTGTTACGGCGGCGACATCACGCGCAAGCGGAAGCTGCTGGAGAAGCAGAAGGAAGGCAAGCGGAGAATGAAGCGGGTCGGCAGGGTGGAGATCCCGCAGGAAGCGTTCCTGGCGGTGTTAAAGGTGAGTGGAGGCGAGGAGGAGTAGCCGGAGGTAGGCGGGAGCTTGCACCGTGTATAATGGCCGTCTTCCCCGCGGTGCCGAGAACAAAGCAAAAGCGAAAATCAGCCACAGCCCCGACAGCGGTTCAACTGCAGTAGCCATTACTTGATCTGACATTTTCGATAGACTGGTCCGGATAGTCCGGACAGGAGAATTTCAGATGAACACGCAACAGAAGGTGATCAAGAACAAAGTGGGCCTGCTGAAGTTGGCCGAGACTTTGGGCAGCG
>DATBIA010000069.1:0-4205 GCA_036557165.1 Bryobacteraceae bacterium | reverse complement strand
CGCTGCCCAAAGTCTCGGCCAACTTCAGCAGGCCCACTTTGTTCTTGATCACCTTCTGTTGCGTGTTCATCTGAAATTCTCCTGTCCGGACTATCCGGACCAGTCTATCGAAAATGTCAGATCAAGTAATGGCTACTGCATATTACTTTTGATCCTGCTCGTGATCATCCTGCTGGGAGCCTTGCCCACATGGCCATACAGCAGAGGTTGGGGTTATTATCCCAGCGGCGGGCTGGGCCTCATTTTGATCATTATTCTGATTCTCGTGTTTGTGGGTTATATCTAGCACCCGGGGAGAGCTTCCGCTACTCGAATTGACGGCGGAAGCTCTCCCATTGCTGTCTTAGTTCGGCGATCTCGCGTTCCAGCGCCTCCACGCGCTCCTCCATCGCAGACCGGACCGGGGCGGCAGCGGCAGTCTCCGGCTCTTCCCCGGAAGGTTCGCTCAGCATCTGAACCCATCTCCCCCGTGCGGCACGCGCAACCAGAGGATCTGGCTCGCGGGAAGCCAGGGATTCCAGCACGCTTTCCACTTCTTCCATATCAGTGAAATCGTGCATTCGCTCCGTCCGCCCGCGGAGTTCGCCGACCGTCTGTGGGCCCCTCAGCGTCAGGACGCAGAGTAACGCCAGTTCGCGCCGGCCCAGGTTCAACGTGTCGCCCAGCTTGTGGGACCACTTCTCGACGCGATGTCCTGCGCCGGAAATGCGCACCGTCAGGCCTTTCGTTTTCAAAAGCTCCAGCGCCTGAACCACCGTTCCTTCGCCGTAATTTACCACCGGCTCGCGGCTCGATTTCTGATTGCACGCGTTGACCAGGGCATTCACGGTGAGCGGATAATATTCGGGAGTTGTAATATCCTTTTCCAGCAGCGAACCGAGCACGCGGGCTTCGACCGCGCTCAGAAGCTCCATCTCCGCAACATAGCATGTCCCGATTTCCCGAAAATTCAGGGAACTCCCGGCTGAGGACATCCGTAGAATGGGCATGAGGAGCTTCATGAAACCGGTCTTAGTTGCGATTCTTCCCCTGAGCTTGGCGCTTCCGGCAATGTCCGCCGTCGATCCAGCCCTGCTCAACCTCGCCATGCCGGACGCACAGGCATTGACAGGCGTGCTGGTGGATCAGGTCCAATCCTCGCCTTTCGGACAATACGTGTTGTCGCAAATTCAAATCGATCCGGCCCTGAACCAGATTATGTCGGCGACGGGATTCGATCCTCGCAAGGATCTTCATGAGATTGTGGCGGCAAGCGCGAGCACTCCCGGACAACCTCCAACCGGACTCGTCGTCGGCCGGGGCGTTTTTCAGCCGTCCCGGATTTCCGCCGCGGCCGTATTGGCGGGCGCGGTCTCTTCCAATTACAACGGCATCGCCATCCTCACCGCGTCCAACAATCAAGCGAATCCTAATGGGCCGGCCCTGCCCACCGCCTCCGCGGCTTTTCTCGACGCGACCATTGTCGTGCTGGGAGACACAGCTTCGGTGAAGGGCGCCATCGATAGGCATATCGCGGGCGCCACGTTCTCCGGTCCGCTCGCGCAGAAGGCAATGGAAGTCAGCGCGGGCAATGATATCTGGTTTGTGACCGCGCAATCGCCCGCGAGCTTTTTCTCGGGGAAAACGCCGGACCAGGGCTTGGGAAATCTGGTCAATGCGTTCCAGGCCATTCAGCAAACCTCGGGTGGCGTGAAGTTCGCATCCGGCGGCGTGACCGCGAGTCTCGCCTTGGTCGCGCGCTCGGCCCAGGATGCCCAGGCGCTGGTGGACGTGGGAAAATTTCTGGCGAATTTGGTGCAGACTAACCGCGGCCAGAATGCGGGCGCGGCCAAGGCGGCCACGCTCGCCGATTCCGCGGTCTTCTCGGCTAACGGTCCCGTCGCTACCGTGTCCCTATCCTTGCCCGAAGAACAGCTCGAGCAGTTGTTGATGCCGGCCCAGACCCCGCACCGGCGCGGCCGCGCCTTGGCGAAGACCGCCCGCTAACGCTTGTCCAACCACGTGAATCCGGCTTAACACAGGCGCTGTATACTGAGTCGATCCCACATACAGGATCGATCCACAAACCGGAGGCTATACGTGTCAGCGAATACCGCGGCGAACACTGTCGCCGCCAAGGTTTCCGAACTATACGACCAGATCGTGATCGGCATGGGCGCGAGCGCGCTTACTTTTCTGCACTCGGCCTTCATGGCCAAAAATGCGATGTTTTTGAAGCAGAGGACGTTGGTCATCGGCGACTCGGACCTCTGGGCGAGGACCGCTACGTCCAAGCCCACTCACGCCATGGGCCAGCCCGCCGCGCTGCTTCAGCCGCAAGCCCAGGGCAAAGGTCCCAACACGGAAGTCAATATGCCCCACTACACGGGCGCGCAGAAAGGGCAGTATCTGACCACTCAGTCCTTCGTTGATCGCACCAACGATCTTAAATCGACCATCCAGGATGAGCGTCAGCGCCTCAAGCAGGACATCGAATTTTTGCGGGACGCAGTCACTTTGGTGAAATCCGGCATGGGGCAAACGCTCTCGGTTCAAACCAGGGGCAACAAGAAGTTTCTTGCGCGCCAAGTTGTGGTCGCCAGCGGCATTGGAGCGCCCGCGATCGTCCCGGAGCTGGATGTCAGCGTCACAAACAAGCAATTGCTCACATCGAATCCGCGCGGCTTCCCCGAAATCATCGACGCCGTGAGCTACTACACGTACTCGGGGGCGATGCCGCAGGGAATGGAGGTGCTGGTGTACGGCGGATCCGCCACCGCCGCATGGGCCACCACCTACGCGGCCTTGAACAACGCGAATTACTTCTGGATGTGCCGCAAGGGCATCGACCAAATCTCCACGGAAGGAAATCCGGTGGGACGGAACACCGCCATCATCAAGAAATCGGTGGACGACGGCAGCATTCTCCGGGGCTCCGTCAAATCCGTGGAAGTCGTTGATTCGCCGGGGACGGGAACGCCTCCCGAGGCGCGTCTCAAGGTGATCATGGACGTGGATCACATCGAGTCGCATAATCGCAAGTGGGTAACGGACCGGGTGACCGGAAAGCCCGCCCTGGAGCAGGACTACAAGACCGTCAAAAACGTCTCGATGATGTTTCATCAGATCGTCTACGCCCTGGGCTCGAACCCGGTGGGGACCGATCCGCTCGGCCAGAAGGGCCCCGGCGCCATCATCGACCCGACGCTTCGCACAAAACTCAAACCCGTATATAGCAGCGACTTTCAATTTATGGGCGAGAACTCGCAATGCCTAGTCGCGTTTCACACCGAGGACGAAGCGCTGTGGGTTGTCGGCGCGGGCGTGTTCGGCGGCGCGGGGGCCGAGGGCGGCAAGGATCTGGGCAAGAAATACAGCGATATCGGGAAGGTCCTGCCGCATGCGGCCCGGCCCCCCGAGGGCATCGCCATTCTCACGGCGGCCATCAACGCCGTCACCGGCTACACCGACCTGAACCCCAACACCTTCGACTGGAGCCGCTCCAGCCCGGAGCAGATCCGCAAGCTTTTCGAAACCCTATATCCGGAGATTTCGGCCCAGGTGCGCGGCTGGATTACGAACGAGCTTATTCGTCAGCGCACCGACACCAAATTCGAATTCACCAGGGCCGCGGTGAAGAAAATCCTTGAGAATCTGAAAGATGGACTTCGCTCCATGTACCAGGTCCATTTGGACATAGATCGCTTGCGGTTGGGATAGGGGCGAGAATGTTAGACTCTATAGTTGGTCTCATCGTTACAAAAAATAAGGAGAGAGAATGAGTACTGCCACTCTGAATAGCCTTGCCACCGAGCACCGGGTCGCCGACCTGAGCTTAGCCGAGTGGGGCCGGAAGGAAATTTCTATCGCCGAGCACGAGATGCCCGGTTTGATGTCGATCCGAAAGAAATATGCGACCGGACAGCCGCTGAAAGGCGTCCGCATCACCGGATCGCTGCACATGACGATTCAGACGGCGGTCTTAATTGAGACCCTGGTAGATTTGGGCGCAAGCGTGCGCTGGGCGAGCTGCAATATCTTCTCGACGCAGGATCACGCCGCGGCCGCCATCGCCGCCGCCGGCATTCCCGTGTTTGCGTGGAAAGGTGAAACGCTTGAAGAGTACTGGCAGTGCGCTCTCAACGCCATCAGCCATCCCAATGGCAAGGGGCCGGAGCTGGTTGTAGACGACGGCGGCGACGTCACGCTGCTCATCCACAAAGGCT